>DIQZ01000049.1:12713-66220 GCA_002424305.1 Firmicutes bacterium UBA5449 | reverse complement strand
CCGGTAACCTGCTGATTACAAATCAGCTGCTCTGCCAATTGAGCTACGTCGGCTTAATCTTGTATACTATGCTATTTACTATTCTAGCCACGCTAGGTTCTTCTGTCAACTTTCAGTCTGACACTTTCTCATGTAATAATGTTTTCACTGTCTATTGACACTTTCCCAATGAGTCTCAGCAAAACAATCAACGAAATAGGGCCCTTTAGGGCCCCTTCCTACCTAACGCCGGACACCCCCGTCTAAGCGCTTGAAATCTCACCCGCTATATGTACTCATTGCGTTTCTGTATATAGCGTTCCAGCTTCCGCTTCACCCTTTGCAAGGCGTTGTCTACGGATTTCACATGCCTATTTAGCTCGGCTGCAATTTCCTGATATGACTTACCATCAAGATATGCAACAAGCACCTTCCATTCAAGATCGCTTAGAAATTCCTCCATTTTTGACTCAATGTCATTGAACTCTTCTTTACTAATTACCAGCTCCTCAGGGTCGGTGATTTTGTTGCCGGAAATTACGTCTAGAAGTGTACGGTCAGATTCTTCATCATATATGGGCTTGTTAAGAGAGATATATGAGTTTAGGGGTATATGCTTCTGACGAGTCGCAGTCTTAATTGCGGTGATAATTTGCCGAGTGATACAAAGCTCGGCAAATGCTCGGAAAGAGGCCAACTTATCACTGCGAAAATCACGAATGGCCTTAAACAGGCCTATCATGCCTTCCTGAACTATATCCTCGCGGTCAGCTCCTATGAGAAAATAAGAACGTGCCTTCGCTCGGACAAAGTTCTTATACTTTATGATAAGGTATTCTTCTGCCTCTTCCTCCCCATTCCTCGCAGCCTCGACAATCTCCTCGTCGAGCATATCATCATAATCACAAATAAAAGACGTCTCGCGTTCAGGCTTAGCACTCACGAATAACGCCTCCCTGATTTGATGTAGCTCGACCCACTGCCTCATTATATACTTGCATTCGTGGACAAGTCAAGAAAACCGGCAGGCTAACTGCCTCTGACGAAACACTTCGAATAATACGACTGCTGCTGCAACTGAGGCATTAAGTGAAGAGATCTGACCCATTGTGGGAATTCTCGCTAGAAAATCACATTTCTTCTCTAATAGGCTGGACATTCCTTTTCCCTCAGAACCGATGACAATACCGATCGGACCTGTAAGGTCTATTTCATAAATTGTCTTATCAGCCTTAGCTGACGTACCAACCGTCCAAAACCCTCCGTCTTTCAGCTTGTCCAGCTCGCGGGCAAGATTAGGCACTCTTGCACATGGGACATATTCAATAGCGCCTGCGGACGCCTTCGCTACTGCACTTGTAAGCCCACAGGCTCTGCGTTTCGGGATCACAACGCCTGTAGCTCCAACTGCATCGCATGTCCTGATTATGGCGCCCAAGTTGTGAGGATCCTGAATCCCGTCAAGGATGACAAACAAAGGCGGGCTATGTTCATCGGACCTCTCGTCCAGAATCTCATTAACACTCCCGTAACAGTGAACTGCCGCCCCCAGAGCCATGACCCCCTGATGGTTTCTTGTGACACTGATGGCATCGAGCTTGCCTCGCTCCACCTCAACCACAGGAACGCCTGCCCTACGAGCAGCTCCTTTAAGAACTTTCGAGAATGCAGGCTCTGTCCCCTTCGCCAGCATAATCTTGGACAGAGGACGCTGAGCGCGCAAGGCCTCCATAATTGCATTACGTCCTTCAATTGTGGTTTCAGGATCCATAACAAAATCGCCTCCGCGACTATCTACAGATGTTTACATAGGAGGGCGCCGGAGCTTTAGCCGGCCTGCATGTAAAATTCAGACCAGGGTGCACTATGGGGTAATGCGCTATTGGGTGATAGACTTAATCTTGCCACAGGACATTTTCCCCTCAGGACAGTATCCACGCATTTCACAGGTGCTACCTACCCATGAGAAAAGACCCGGTGCCGCCTGTCGCACACACTCAAGCATCTCTTCAGCAAGTCCACGTATCTCCCATTGAGCCCGGTTGCATAGACGCCTTTCGAAGAAATTGTACAGACTCCGACAATTCATAGTCATAACTAGCTTGGTCTCACATGCATTAGGCAAGATATACCGTGCATCTTCCTTAGGCACTATCTCTACCAGCTTTGAATATGCTTCCCTGATTTCTTCAATTTGCTTCTCAAAAAGCTCTAACGCTTCCCGGCTGCGGGCTATGGTGGGAGGCACTATGTATTCAAAACCGCTCTCCCGTACGTACCTTTGGGATTGCTGGGAATATGAAGCAATTCTGTGTCGCACCAGTTGATGGCTTAATGACCTGCTCACTCCCTCAATGGCAAAGGTAAAAGACGCATGCTCAGTCGGAGAGAGGTGCCCTGCCTTCAATATGGTATTAATGAGTTTCTTTGCATCCTCGCGGGAAAACCCCTCAGCAACCCCCTCGGATCCAAGTGCTGAATAACACCGCCTGGCTGCGATTGCAACAGTCATCTCAGGATCCGGCGTATAGCTTATCAGTCTTACTTTCATACTGTACCTCCTCCTGGTATCGGCGAAGCTCTATAGGCCTACCATACTCATCTAAGCCGTCAAAACCAAGAATGCTCCATGCCTATATGAACCGGTTAGCAGATATGATCTGATGAATATCCTAAATGATGCCGGGTAGGCCTGATAGCATCGGTATGCTTCCATGCATCACCGGAAGTTGCGCCGACATCTGCAAATGTTACTGATACTCTGCATCTATCAAACTGAGAGCCTTTGACATGAGCTCCTCGAGCCTTGTAGTTCTACCAAGCAGATAAAGGTAGCCGATAACTGCTTCAAAGCCTGTGGAATGTCGATAGTCAAGAACAGGCATGTTCCTTGGGCCTCGTCCCACCTTCGCATTGCGCGCACGCCTTGCCACATCTGCCTCGTCAGACAGCAATAAAGACTCCAAATCAGCAAGAGCATGGGCTTGAGCCGTAGCACAAACGCGTAGGATAGCATCCTGATGGAGCTCGTCCAGATCTAAACGTTCACCTTCCAGCCCCTCCCTAACCAAGTTCTCACGCACATAAAGCTCATACACTGCATCTCCAATGTACGCAAGTACTCCGGGAGGAATTATCTCTACACTGTCACGATCCAGATGGTTCATTACATTCTCTTCCATACGGTGCCCGTTGAAGTATCTTCCAGTATTATGCCAATATCCTTCAGCGAGTCACGAATCTTATCGGCCAAGGACCATTCCTTCTTTATGCGCAAGTCGTCTCTCACCTCAATGAGCAAGCTGACGAGGCCTTCCACAAAGCCGGTATCTTCAACTGCTTCATCGTCCTCTTGAAACAAGCCCAGAATCCCGCCAAGTGTTTCCAGGACACTCACTGCTTGATGCAAGTCTTCCAAGTCTTCCTTGTTCTGTCCGGCTGTTCCGCTTGTTGCATGCAGAAAGTCATTAATTACGCGAACCAAATCGTGAAGAGAAGCGATTCCCACTGCTGTGTTAAAATCGTCGTCCATCCCTTCAATGAACTTCCTCTCGGCTTCCTCTGCAGCGGACCCAAGATTGATGCCTGAGGCCATGACTTCCCTGGGCTCAACCTTATCCGCCTTAGCAAGTGCCCTGCGCCCTGCATCTAGAGTGGATCTGAGACGCATGTAGGCTTTGCTCGCAGCCTCCAGCTCATCTACTCCATAATTTGCAGGACTCCTATAGTGACGTGAAGCAAAGAAATACCTGATTACACCTGACTCAAATTCCTCAAGGACATCCCGCACAGAGAAAAAATTCCCGAGGGACTTAGACATTTTCACATCGTCTATGTTCAACATCGCGTGATGTACAAAATACCTGGCAAATGGGCCTTCGCCGGTGTAAGCCTCTGATTGCGCGATTTCATTCTCATGGTGCGGAAACACAAGTTCGTCTCCGCCTCCGTGCATATCGAATCCGCTACCCAAGTACTTCAAAGCCAGCGCTGAGCATTCTATATGCCATCCGGGCCTACCTGCTCCCCACGGACTGTCCCATGACGGCTCCCCGGGCTTTGCAGATTTCCATAGCGCAAAATCCATTGCACTGCGTTTCTTGGTGTTTATTTCTATACGGGCCCCGGACATCATGTCGTCTAAAGACCTGCCCGAAAGCTTACCGTAACCGGGGAAACTCTTCACATCAAAGAACACATCACCCTCAGATTCGTAAGCATAGCCTTTTTCTACAAGCCCTTTGATAAGCTTGATGATTTCCGGGATGTGCTGAGTCACCTTGGGCATCTCATCAGGTCTTTCTACTCCAAGCTTATCCATGACATCTAAGAAATCCCTATGGTATTTTTCGGTGATTTCCTCAGGCTCCACTCCTTGCGTACCGGCTTTTGCAATAATCTTGTCGTCTACGTCAGTTACGTTCTGGACGCAGAAAACTTCCCACCCTCTGTATTCCAGATAACGTCTTACTGTGTCCCAGAATACGTACTGGCGCGCATGACCTATATGTGTGTAATCATAAGGGGTTACGCCACACTGATAAATATCAATTCGCCCTGGTTTTCGTGGAACGAATTCTTCCTTTGTTCTTGTCAGAGTGTTATAGACTCGTAGCGTCACCAAAATACCCCCTCGTATCTAACAGCGCAGCCTTTGCCCTGTTAATCGATGTTTCCCTGCCTAGAATTTCCATGACAACATGAAGCTCAGGCCCTTTCGTTCGTCCTGTGAGAGCAGCCCGTATAGGCATTAGAACTTTTCGTGCGCCGACCCCAAGGTCGCGCACAACCTTTTTCAGGCCGACCCGTATCTCTTCCCGGTTGAACTCTGTGGTATCAGTACCGGAAAACACCTCAACAAACCCGGTTAGCGCGGGTTTCCCAGTAGGGCCTTCAAGCCACTTCTTGGCAGATTCATCACATATCTCCAAACTGTCACCGAAGAAAAATGCGACTTCCTCAGTAATCTCAGAAAGGTTCGAGATGGAATCCTTAACTGAAGAGATGACTCTCATGAGTCGCTCTCGCTCCCCGGCTTCGGTTAGAGAGTCCTCTCCAACTCCAAACCGGTCTAAATAAGGCAGAGCCATATCTAGAAGTTTATCAGGGTTACAAACACGAATGTACTGGGAATTGAACCAGTCGAGCTTCTTATGATCAAATACTGATGGACTCTTACTGACTCGATCAAGGGAAAACTCAGATATCACGTCCTGCAAACTCATTATCTCGCGAGTATCCCCAGGCGTCCATCCTAAGAGCGCCAGATAGTTTATGATTGCCTCAGGCAAATATCCCGCCTCTCTGTAGTAGGATAGAGACGTTGCCCCATGCCTCTTACTAAGCTTTGCTTTATCAGGACCGAGAATCATGGCAACATGACCGAACTTTGGAACCGAGAGCCCTAAGGCCTCATACATCATTATCTGACGGGGGGTATTCGAAATGTGCTCATCGCCCCTAATTATGTGAGTCACTCTCATTTCAGCGTCATCCACAACTACGGCAAAGTTATAGGTAGGGACTCCGTCTGACCGCATGATGACGAAATCTCCTATAGTGCTGCTGTCGAAATTGATCTCACCTTTTATCATATCGTCCACAATTACTGTATCCACAGGAACCCGAAACCTCACCACAGGCTTTCTCTCCATGGACAACCTTGCGATTTCGTCATCACTCAAGTTTCGACACTTCCCGCTATAACGGGGCATTTTACCTTTGGCGAGATAAGCCCTGCGTTCCTCCTCAAGCTCTTCGGGAGTACAGTAACAGAAATAGGCATCCCCCTGGGAAACCAGGGTTTTTGCATATCTTCGGTAATCATCAAGCTTTTCGCTCTGCCGGTAAGGGCCATATGGACCACCTACAGCGTATCCTTCATCCCAATCCAGGCCAATCCAACGAAGGTCATCAACAATCGTCTCACATGCCTGCTCAGATGACCTGGCAAGGTCTGTATCCTCTATTCGAAGAATCACTTTCCCGTGGTAGTGTCTGGCGAAAAGCCAATTAAACAAACATGTACGAATATTACCGATATGAAGATGCCCTGTGGGAGCCGGCGCGAACCTGACCCGTACCTCTTCTGTCATTCCTTCACCTTCATGTAAATTGTTGATCTCCGGATCACTGTCAATATCTTAAATGAACATCAAAAACGAACCCACTGCCGATACTCCTGCTTATTATAACAGTAAAGCCCAGCCCCTGGCTAGGCTCTATTCCGAACGTACATGCCAAACACATGATTACATCCGCAAGCCGACACGCAACTACACACCTTAGAGATCTCTCTATCCACCACTACCTATGACTTCAACAGCCACGTCCATAACTCCGGGGCCGATAAGGTCTATGGCTTCTGCTGCTGCCTTAGAAAGATCTATCTCTCGTCCGGCAATATACGGACCCCTATTGTTGATTCTGACCACAACCTGCTTCCCGCATAGCAGGTTCGTTATCCTGACAAGTGACCCGAAAGGCAAAGTACGATGTGCTGCTGTCAGGCTCATTTCATCATAAATTTCACCATTTGCGGTAAGTCGTCCGTGCCAGCGTCCACCATACCATGATGCTGCGCCTACAGATACTCCATAAGGATGCACCGCATCAAATGATATGAGGTGACCATTACTATTACTTAAGGGAGACCCACCTAACGCAAGACGTATGTTATTGGCCCACCTCAAGGCTAATGTATAACATGAACTATTGTTGGCTTTCGCGTGCCGGGCGTCAGCAGTTACGATATGTCTATCGCCGACAACCACAGCAAAATAACCCATGGCCACGGCAGGCTTAATATCCTCATAGCACACTGTCTCAAGCGCATCCCGCAGCCTCGCCACTACCAGGTCTGCTCTTTCCGCAGGAGATATACCTCCGTTCGGGCACCGCATTCTAAGTACTACGTGCCCATTCAGCAGAACATCCCATGCATCCTGTCTATTCCGGCAGACAATGTCGTAACTATGTACACCACCTGATTCCACAGGGCTTGTCCGAGTAATTGTAATTAGAATCAGCAGAACAAGCCAAACACAGACTCGCGCAACTTGCCGAAGCAGAGGTATCATCATGTTCTTCCCCCTATTCATCAGTCAACTCTTCTGACTTTAGCACCAAGGGAAGCTAACTTTGTTTCAATACGATGGTATCCTCTGTCAATATATTCTATGCAGTGAATTTCCGTCTCTCCCTCAGCAACGAGGCCTGCGAGCAGAAGGGCTACACCGCCACGAATGTCCCTGGGCGCTTCTACAGGAGCCCCGGTAAGCCTTTCTACTCCCCTGACAATGATAGTATCCCTATCCACCTGAAGATCCGCACCCATCCTTCTCAGCTCGTCCGCATATCCGAATCTGGATTCAAACCTTGTTTCTACGATGGTGGATACTCCGTCTGCTCTAGTCATCATTGCAACAAACTGAGGCTGAAGATCTGTGGGGAAGCCCGGATATGCTAAGGTCTCTATGTCTGCTGCTCTGCACCGCTCAAGCCCTCGCACGCGGAGAACAGATTCGTATTCGTCAACTTCTGCCCCTGCAGCGCGTAAATCTATAAGCACAGTTCGCAAGTGTTCCGGAACAGCGTTGTCAATGATAACTTCGCCTCCGGTCATTGCTGCAGCAATAGCCAGCGTCCCTGCTTCCAATCTATCAGGAATTATCTCATGTGTCGCTCCGTATAGCTTGTCTACACCTTCAATCTTTATTGTGCCGGTGCCTGCTCCGCGGATTCGCGCTCCCATTGAATTCAAGAGAATAGCCAAATCAACTATTTCCGGATCTCTGGCTGCATTTTCCAAGATTGTCGTTCCCTCTGCAAGAGAGGCTGCCAGCATCATGTTAACCGTAGTTCCGTGACTTGCCTTGCCTACGTAAAAACTGGCCCCCCGTAACCTTCCTGCCCTCAGTTTCACATACCCGTGTTCCACGACTGCATCAGCACCAAGTGCCCTAAACCCGTCGAGATGAAAGTTGATCCCCCGTGCACCGATAACGTCCCCTCCCGGGAAAGGCACCTCAGCAACTCCGAGGCGCGCGAGAAGCAACCCGGCTGTATAAAATGAGGCTCTAAGTTGTCTAACCTTCTCATAAGAAGGACGGCAACGGTCTACGCAAGACCCGTCAATCTCATACGTCCCGGGTCTTATAAACCGTACGGAGACCCCAATCTCAGACAGGATATCACAGAGGATATGTGCATCAGTATACTCAGGAACGTTGTGAAGAATTGTCTTACCACGCCCCAGGGCAGAACCTGCCAGAATGGCAAGGGCACTATTCTTAGAGCCGTCAAGTCGGACTCGTCCGCGCAGTCGCTGACCACCGGTGACAGCAAATACTGCCATCCATATCCCCCCAGGACCAACATCAAGGTAGCATAATCGGAATCATTCGGCAGGGGTGCACACCTCAACTATAGCCTCTCTCGCACTTCTACAGGTTAAATAATACTATAACCGACTGCCAATTGCTCAGGACCATCCACGAGCGCATGGCCAAACCTCCCGAAAATCGCAACTGAAACCCTTCCTTCCCCGCGCACTACGGCCATCTTGAAGCCTCCGCCCAGCCCGGGGTTGCTCATGGCAAGCTGAATATATGCATCCCTCACTGCATTGGAAACCGCAATCTTATCACGAGGATCTTCAGAAATCACACCAAGAGCAGCAGCGGCTGCTATCATGCTTTCGCGTAGTTTCGCAGCAAGTCGATCTGCGCTTGCACCTACCTGTGTAATAGCGCCTCTATATCCATAGCTTCGGATCTTGTCCAGCCAATACCTTTCATACTCCCTGCTACGAGTCATTGCCAGGTAAATGGATGCTGCTTCCACTGAAATCCTTGCAACAGCCTCATCTCCAACCATCCCACTTACTATGTCCCTGGCAGAGACCACTCCTATCAAAAGCCCTTCATCACTTACAACAGGTAGCCCAGATGAATCAGCGTCTACTAACAGAGAGCAAGCCTCACTTATATTACAATCCGCTGAGACTTCCACGACTTTCCTGTTCATAATGTCCTTAGCAGTCAAGTATTCATCATCGGGCTTCAGGAGGTCTCTGTCACCTATGACCCCGACCACCTGGTCTTCCTCAATGACTAGTATTACAGTATTACCGCTGTTGAGTAGAACCCTCCGAAGTTCTCCTATAGATGTATCAGATGCGACCATAACAGGGTCTTCATTCATGACTCGTCCAACTATCACCTGCACTACCTCCCGCGTCACATGCCGGGGATCCGGAAATAAGGCTGCATGTGGCAAAGCATGCTATCCCATCACCGGAGCCGATAAACCCCAGCCCTTCCATTGTGGTTGCTTTAATGCCGACATGGTCTTCAGTAATTCTTAGAATGCCACTGATATTCCTTCTCATCTCTTTGGCAAATTCCGATATCTTAGGCCTCTCTGCAAGAACTGCAATATCCACATTACCCACAGTGTAACCTTGACTTTCGATAAGCTCTCGCACTCTTGACAGAATAACCCCGCTGGATATTCCTTCGTACAACGGGTCATCGTCAGGAAACAACATGCCAATATCCCCCAGAGCACAAGCGCCAAGAATCGCGTCTGCAATTGCATGAAGCACAACGTCAGCATCGGAATGCCCTTCAAGACCCAGCTCACATGGGATATTCACCCCACCTAGTATGAGATGTCTTCCAGGGACAAGCCTGTGGACATCGAACCCAATCCCTACCCGAAATCCGGGACGTTCCAGGTAAGCATCGGCAACAGCCAGATCTTCACGATATGTGATCTTAATATTGTCTAACTTGTCCTCAAGCACCTTGACTTTAATACCTTTCCTCTCTATAACCATAGAATCGTCAGTAGCGACAAAACCGTCTTCGGCTGCATTTATGTATGCCGGCTCTATTAACTCGCGCAAAAAAGCCTGAGGAGTTCTTGCAGCCCGAATTGCGTCCCGGTCCAGCGTCCCGGCAACATATCCATCTTTGGCTACCTTAATAGTGTCTCTCATTGGGACAGATACAATTGCAGCTCCATACTTGCGCGCAGCCTCTATCGCCATTCGGATGGTAGATGTACGAACAAAAGGTCTTGCAGCGTCATGAATTACAACGATTTCACATCCTGTCCCAAGATGCCTTAGTCCACATAGGACTGACTCTTGGCGGGTTGCCCCCCCGACGATGACTTCTTTCACTTTGGAAGAGCCGCCAATCCATGTCTTAATGAGTTCCCGTGTAAACTTGACCTCTTTGGCACCGACAATAACAATTACTTCATCTACGGTTTCACAGGCTTCAAAAGCAAGAAGTGTATGGATAAGTACGGGTTTATCTCCGAGTACCACGTGAGTCTTGTTCTGACCCATCTTCATTCTCGTTCCGGATCCTGCTGCAGCTATAAGCGCACAAACTCCCACTTATCCACCTCCTGAGGCTTCTTTGATTATGCTCTTTATGTGCTGAAACCTGTTACATGCCTCTGGGTTTCGCAAATATCATCCTCCCGGCAGCGGTCTGAAGAACGCTGGTAACTGCAACCTCCACCTCTGCACCGATGAATCGCCTGCCACCGTCAACAACTACCATGGTACCGTCGTCCAGGTATGCTACCCCCTGACCTGCTTCCTTACCATCCTTCATTACATATACTGTCATCTCTTCACCTGGTAGCACTACAGGCTTAAGGGCATTAGCCAGCTCATTTATGTTCAACACCGGCACACCTCTGAGCTGAGCTACCTTGTTAAGATTGAAATCGTTTGTAACAACCTTCCCGGCTGTAGATTGAGCCAACTTCAGAAGTCTTGAATCCACATCAATACCATTCTCGATTTCTGAGTCAAGTATCTGAATCTGGGCCCCAACTTCCTTGCGCATCTTACCGAGGACATCCAGCCCCCTTCTCCCTCTGTTGCGTTTCAGCGGATCCGCTGAGTCCGCAATGTGTTGCAGTTCTTCTAAAATAAAAGTTGGGACGATAAGTGTCCCGTCTATGAAGCCGGTATTACAGATGTCCAGGATTCTGCCGTCAATTATTACACTGGTATCAAGGATTTTAGGTGCACAACGACTCTGGTGTTTCTGAGTCCGATCACGCTGGGCGCCAACTACCCTTTCCACAGACCTGGGAACAGCGGAAAACAGGTTAAACAGATCCTCCCGCTTCTTGATAGCAACTTGCATACCCAGATAGCCCATGAACAAAGTCAACCCAATTGGTAGATAGACACCTATGTAAGGAATCTGAGAAAACGGAAGTGTAAGTAACACGGCAATAAGAAGAAAAATGATAGCACCAAATGCCCCTGCTACAAGGTCATGTGTAGGTACCTTCTGCAGATTTGTCTCAAGTCTGGATGTAAGCTTGCGCAGACCTCGAAAAATTACGGGAAAAACAGAAATACCAAAAAGCCCGCCGGCTGAAACCAAGACGATTAGCATAGCAGTATTTGCGGCGGTTTCGACAGCTATGGGTACAACCCCTGCAAGAAGACGGTGAACAAAGAATCCAATGAGTGCCCCCAGAACGACAGAAACACAACTTACCAGTTTACTCATTATTAGGCTTCTCACCTCTCTTTCTCTTAAAACATTTGATAGCCCCCTGGGGGATCGGGGGCATAAGCGGTGAGACAACATTGCCTTCCGTGACTTATTATGGGAACCTGACCTCATCCATATCCTGACCACATCGTGAACTTTGTACGCATATTCATGGACGATGGGAAAAAGCAAAAAACCTATTCTTCAGGTTCCCGGGATTAGTAAGACCCTATTGCAGCACTTCTGCTATAGCCTTCTCTACTTGTTCCTCTTCAATACCTTCAGCTATCACTAGCTCGCTTATGAGAATTTGCTTTGCATTGTCCAGCATACGACGTTCTCCTGTGGACAACCCTTTCTCCCTGTCGCGAGAAGCAAGATTTCTGACTACCTCTGCCACGGCAAAAACGTCACCGGTCCGAATTTTCTCCAAATTAGCGCGGTACCTACGATTCCAGTTGGATGACATTTTCGTTATGTCACTGCCAAGGACTTCATAGACCTTCTTAACATCGTCCTTGTCTATTACACCTCTCAAGCCAACATCGTCTGCGCTCTCAAGGGGAACCATGACTCTCATGTCCCCCATTGGAATCCTGAGAATATAATACTTCTGTTTTTCGCCGAGAATCTCCCGTTCCTCGACTGCTTCGATGACACCTGCACCGTGCATCGGGTAGACTACCTTATCACCCACATCAAACATAGCCGTATTTCCCCCCAATCATCTTGTATAATCACCTGGCACCCCTGATCTCCGTCAAGGGAGGAAAGCGGCCTACTACCTGGGTGCTTGCGAAGTTTATGACTCACTGTTTCTTCTACATTCATATCTAACCAATTGTAACATTCATGAGAGCTAAGTGTCAATTAACTCCCGACCTCTTCCATTGCAAACATATACTGTAACTTATCTGGCAAAAGACGTGCCGTTGACAATTCCTTGAGCCTATCGGTATAATTGATTCATGAGAAACACTTGGAATTCTCTCTCGAAAATTTTTCAGGCGGGGTGACTTATATATGGAGCAGCTAGATTGTAATTCGTTTCAGGAAGCGGTCTCTCGTTGCCTCGTCAGACACAAAAGCATTCTGGATTGCACCTCAAAACTAGATGAAGCCAGTGCTCGCGTCAACCGCGCTATTGCAAAGGCAGTCACTACTTGTGGTTGCCTGAAAATCTCTGCCTCTCGGCAGGATTACCCTTCTTGCGCGTCGTTCTCGGAGCTTCGCAATTACACCACATCACATCTTGAAGGCTCTATTTGCCCTGAGTGTCGTGACGTGTTAGAAAGTGAGATCGGACGAACCCTCTTTTACTTAGCAGCACTATGTGACCTACTTGATCTGAACATGGAAGAGGTCATGGAACAAGAGCGAGGGAGATTATCAACCCTGGGAATCTTCAATCTCACATAGAATATAGCGCTAAGAGCCCATACGGGAAACATAAGAATTAGGCAGTTACCGTGTCATAGCAAGCTCAAGAGCTTCAACTATGGTTCTTACCGCTATAACTTCAAGGTTCTCATGATTCGTCAAGAGTCCGGTGTTGGAAATAGGGATAATACATCGCTTGAAACCAAGCTTGGCAGATTCCGCCATTCTTGATTCTATGCGATTGACAGCGCGCACTTCCCCGGAAAGCCCTACCTCTCCAATGATTACAGTATCCGGGCGACATAAGGCATTTCGAAAACTCGAGGCTATTGCGCAAGCAATCGCAAGATCTGTTGATGGCTCATTTAGCCTGGCTCCACCGGCAACATTAACGTAGACATCAGATGATGATAGCTCTAACCCGGCACGTTTCTTGAGGACAGCAAGGATTATCGCAACCCTATTTGAGTCTACTCCTGTTGTAGTTCGCCTGGGAACCCCAAAAGGGGTTCGAGTCACAAGGGCTTCAACTTCAACAAGAATAGGCCTTGTTCCTTCAACGCTTGCAGTCACACAAGAGCCGCTGACCATGTGTGATCTACCGGAAAGAAAAACTTCTGAAGGATTGCTGACCTCAGAAAGACCTGTATCCTGCATTTGAAATACTCCGATTTCGTTTGTAGATCCGAATCTGTTTTTCACGCACCTTAAGATTCTGAAACTATGGTGGCGCTCTCCTTCAAAATAGAGCACAGTATCAACTATGTGTTCGAGCACCCTCGGACCGGCAATTGCTCCTTGTTTGGTAACATGTCCCACAATGAAAATGGGAATCTCCTGCTCCTTAGCCTGCCTCATGAGACGGCCGGCGCACTCGCTTACCTGCGATACGCTTCCCGGGGCAGACGTCAAGTCTCTTGTAAAGACAGTTTGTATTGAGTCCACTACGACAAGGCCGGGATTAATGCTCTCAATGCAATGTTCTATTCTTTCCATGTCCACCTCAGGCAGGACCAGCAGATTACCGGAGTGAATCCCGAGTCTGTCTGCTCGAAGCTTGACTTGATTAGGGGACTCCTCCCCTGAGACGTATAGCACATTCATACCACAACTGACTGCACCGGATACCTGGAGAAGGAGTGTGGACTTACCTATGCCGGGATCCCCTCCGATTAAGACGAGAGACCCGGGCACTATCCCTCCGCCCAAAACCCTGTCTAATTCAGCAATACCGCTGGGAGTCCGGCTTTCACCCGCGCTCTCAAGTTCGGTAATGGGACGAGGGATACTCCCTATTGAGACGTCCTTTGACCGCCCAACAGTTTTGGAAGCAATCACTTCCTCAATGAGTGAGCCCCACTCGCCACATGAAGGGCATTTCCCAAGCCATCTCGGAGTCTCGTACCCGCAATCCTTGCATACATACTTTGTTTTCTGTCTAGCCATTAGATTCATTCCTGTCCATGTCGTTTCAAAGAATTTTATTCCTAGTCAGACTTGCAAATAGCCTCTGCAAAATCAAGGGGAGCAACCCCGGGTGACTCAATAGAAAACTCGCGATATGCTCCGGATATCACACTTTCGATACTTGAGACATCCCGCCGTACTCCAAGTAGAGCGTCTTCAATATCACTCAGATGGTCTTTAGGATAGAGGGTAAAGTCTCCGGAAATAGATATGTCTTGTATCGTATCGCGTCGGACTATATAGGTCACAGTGATCAGTCCACCGGGAGCTTTGTAGCTTCTCTCAGAAACTTGGGTTCCCTCTGCAATCTTCACCTTCATGTAATCCCCGCCACTCGCTGCCTTTCCTCGTTTCCTAAAAAGAAAGTCGTCTGACATCATTTTCTTCTCAAGTTCACAGACTTTCTCGTCCAGTTCAGGATCAATGCAAACCTCTTGTAACAAGCCCAGCCTTTTGGCAAAGTTCTCAATAAGCAAGTCCTCAACTTGTTTGCGGCAAGGAGTCGTTCCAGTCTCTTTAAGCACGCTGCTTACATTGTCTTCCAGAGACTTATGGACTTTGTCACGAAACTTCTCACTGGGCACCCTAAGTATGTTAGCCATCTCCCTGGAATCAAAGTCCAAAATGACATTACCTACAAACGCTACACACTCACCTATGTCAGCCCCACCTAATCCTGATACCTTGCGGCCTTCCCGAGTCACAATGTCATTTACAGGCCTAAAGTCAGCATGAACCCCAAGTTCACGGTAAGTGTCAACACATGGACCGGCAATAAGCTCATACAGGGATGAGATTTTCCGAGAAAAATCAGGATTATCCCGCCTGACTACAAGTTGAAAGAAAACCTGATTCCCATCGAGGAGCGTGGCTCCTCCTCCAATCTCTCTACGCATCACGGATATTTCGCATTTGCGACAATACTCCAAATCCACGACTTTGTCGGTATCTTGAAAATATCCTATGCTGACAATCTTGCGAACCGGGGATACCAAGATAAGGCCCTCACGACCCATCTTGGCTAATGCATGAAAAACAAGCATTGACATTTGCCCCTCTAAACATCCTAAGCGATACACTCTCATCAGAGGTTACCCTCCTTAACCCTTAACTCCTATTTCTAAGAAATCAACGAGAGCGTGAAACACTTCATTGGGAGACTTAAGCTCCTCTGTCATCTTCTCAAAAGGACACATGTCAGTACCTTGTCTGTTTAGGATATACGGAGTTTGCTTATCAGCAATTAGCTTTATGCCGGCTAATTGGAGTTGAACTGCTGCTGCATCAGAGACTAAAGGCGTGTAAACTGAGACAGCCCCAGAGTAGATGCACAACATAGCAGAAGCCCGCCCCACCACACGATCACCAATAACAGCACCATGCAGCTTCTCTCCAAGATCAGTAATTGCCTGCACAAATGGACGGACACCTCGATCTTCCGACTGCATGATGACTTTCCCTTCCCTGATTGCCACCAATCCCAGACCGTTTTCACAAATCATCTTCTGTGCGATGTCGACATCGTAGTCTGTTGAATGTTTGTTCATATCCTAGACCGTCCTTATAGTATAAAGTGTTTCAGTGAGCGCCCATGAATCTCTGTCGCTCTTCCGGTACACCCGTCGAATCTTCCTCTTGGAGTGTCCGCAATTAATTGCTATCCACCTGATTCTCCAAGAGTTGCGTAATTCCTTTCACCTAAAAGGATGAAGAGGATTGCCAAACGCAACCGGCGCCTTGTCCCGGCTATCTTCTGATAGCCTCATTTCGAAGGCGCCGGCATTAGGCAATCATTCAGCAACCGAGCTTGGTATCTTGTCTGCTATTTGGCAGGCTCACCTGATAGGACAGGAGATCTCTTCTCAGACTTCTCAATGTGTATCTTGTCATTCTCAAGAGTCACGGATACCCAGTCCCCGTCTGCAATCTTGCCTTCGAGGATCTTCTCAGACAAAAGTGTTTCGAGCTTCCGCTCAATTACTCGCCTGAGAGGACGGGCTCCAAACTCCCTGCTGAAACCTTCCTCAGCAATAAGGTCTTTTACCTCGCTACTCACATCCAGGTGGATATTGCGATCCTTAAGCCTCTCTTCAACCTTAGTGAGCTGTAAGTCTACTATTTGTCTTATCTCCTGTTCATTCAGGGCTCTAAATACTATGACTTCGTCAACCCTGTTGAGGAACTCAGGCCTGAAGGTCTTCTTCATGGCAGTCAGGACTTGTTCCTTCATGCGTTCATAGTCGTAGTCATCAGTATCGCCTGTAACAAAACCGAGTTTCGTATCACGACTGATAAGATTTGCGCCTACGTTTGATGTCATGATAATCACAGCGTTTCTAAAGTCCACTGTGCGCCCCTTACCGTCTGTCAACCTGCCTTCTTCAAGAACTTGTAAGAGAATATTGAAGACATCAGGATGTGCCTTTTCTATCTCATCAAAAAGCACAACAGAATAAGGCTGTCTCCGTACTCTCTCCGTAAGCTGACCTGCTTCATCGTAGCCCACATAGCCCGGGGGCGCTCCTATCAATCTTGAGACTGTATGCCTTTCCATGTACTCGGACATGTCAAAGGCAAGCATGGAGTTCTCATCTCCGAACAATGCCTCTGCAAGCGCTCTCGCAAGCTCTGTCTTGCCTACTCCGGTCGGCCCTAGAAAGATGAATGACCCTATGGGCCTCTTTGGATCCTTAAGACCTGCATGTGCCCGTCTTATAGCCCTTGCAAGAGACGCCACCGGCTCTTGCTGACCGATTACGCGCTTATGAAGGGTCTCCTCGAGTCTTAGAAGCCTTTGTGTTTCTTCTTCGGTAAGCTGCGCTACAGGCACACCTGTCCATACAGACACTACTTGGGCTATATCTTCATCAGTCACAGTGGCTTCTACCATACCACGTCGATTCTGCCACTCGCTCTTTTTGGCGTCGATTTCTTCCTTTACTTTCTGCTCCTTGTCACGAAGATCGGCAGCTTGCTCAAACTCCTCATTCTTGATGGCAGCTTCCTTCTCCGTCCTGATCCTCGTGAATTCCTCTTCAAGCTTCCTTATGTCCGGTGGCGCGATGGTAGTTCCAATCCTCACCTTGGATGAGGCTTCGTCTATCAGGTCTATGGCCTTATCCGGTAAGAATCTGTCAGAGATGAATCTGTCTGCAAGTTTTGCAGCAGCTTCAAGCGCCTTATCAGTTATCTTAACCCTGTGGTGAGCTTCATACCTGTCCCTGAGTCCGTCCAGGATGGATATGGTTTCTTCAACAGTGGGCTCGCCCACCATTATTGGCTGGAACCGTCTTTCAAGGGCAGCGTCCTTCTCTACGTACTTGCGATACTCATCAATTGTCGTCGCACCGATGCACTGAAGTTCTCCGCGGGCAAGGGCAGGCTTTAGAATATTCGCAGCATCAATAGCCCCTTCTGCTGCTCCGGCTCCCACAATTGTGTGCATCTCATCAATAAACAGGATTACGTCACCACTGGCCCTTACCTCATCAATGATGCGCTTTAACCTTTCCTCGAACTCCCCGCGGAACTTCGTCCCTGCAACTATCGACCCCATGTCAAGGGCAATAACACGCTTATCCGAAAGTACTTCCGGAATATCCCCGCGCGCCACCATCTGGGCTAATCCCTCAACAACAGCAGTCTTACCTACTCCCGGGTCTCCAATGAGGACCGGGTTATTCTTGGTTCTGCGACTGAGCACTTGAATGACCCTTTGAATCTCCTGGCTACGCCCGATAACCGGATCCAACTTCCCTTCCTCTGACATAGCTGTAAGATCCCGCCCGAACTGATCCAGAGTCGGTGTTTTTTGCGTTGCCCGCTTCCCTTTGGCGCCTGGGGCAGTCACATCACCTAGAAGGCCGGTGACCTCAGCACGTATTTTCTCAGTATCAGCCCCAAGACTAGTCAATACTTGTGCAGCTACACCTTCACCCTCATGTATCAATCCCAATAGAATGTGCTCTGTGCCGATATATCCTTGTCCAAGTCGCCTTGCCTCTATCATGGCCAATTCAAGAACCTTCTTAGCCCTCGGGGTAAGGGTTAGCATTTTGACCTTGTCCGAGGTCCCTGTACCTACCATCTTCTCTACGGCTCCTCGCACATCTTCCAAGTTTATGCCAATATTTTGAAGGGCTCGGGCTGCTATACCTGTGCCTTCAGCAACAAGGCCTAGCAGCAAGTGTTCTGTGCCGATGACATCATGGCCGAGCCGCCTGGCCTCCCCCTGAGAGAGCTGCAAAACCCGTTGAGCCCTCTCGGTTAGTCCACCAAACATCATCATCTTTCCTTCCCTTCCCTTCCATTACTGATTCTCTCCCTTATAAGTGCTGCCCGCCTGATATCCCTCTCTAACGGGTCAAGCTCTTGTCCCACCAGGCTCTGTAAGTAGGCAGGCTGTGTAATCACCATGAGTTCATTGAGGGTCTTGCCGTCAACTCCGGATATTAGTCGCAATTCCACACCAAGCTTCGCATCAGACAGCAATCTCAGGGCTTCTTGCGATGTCATCAATCTTGAATGGGACAGTATTCCGTACGCCCTATGGACTTTGTCTTCTAACTGATCCTTCATCTCAAGGACTAACTTCTTCCTGGTAGCACGCTCCTGTTCTATCACTTGCCCGGTGACTGCGGCAAGATTTTCTATAAGTTCCGGTTCAGAACGACCCAAAGTCACCTGATTTGACAATTGAAACAGATTCCCTGATGCCTCGCTTCCCTCGCCGTAGAGGCCTCGAACTGCTATTCCAAGGTTAGATACAGCAGAGAGCACCGCCTTTACCCGGCCGGTAGCTACCAAAGCCGGCAGATGAACCATGATAGAGACGCGAAGACCTGTCCCGACATTAGTAGGACAAGCAGCGATATAGCCAATCTGCTCATCAAAAGCATAGTCCAGTTGACTTTCGAGTAAATCATCAATCTTATCTGCAATCTGATAAGCCTCACTCAGCTGAAAGCCCGGCAGAAGGGTTTGGATACGAATGTGATCTTCCTCATTCACCATCACGCTTACACTCTCGTCTTCTGCCACAATGGCAAGGCGATTTTGAGTGCACTGAGCGAGTTGCGGGCTTATCAGATGCTTCTCCACGAGTATCTGTCTCTCCAGCGCGGAAACTTCTGACAGACGCATTACTTCAAGCCTGGAAAGTTCAGGAGCTCGGCTAATTGCCTTCTGTACTTTTTCTACAACCTCGGCAAGATCCGTCTCAGACGCCTGATTAGGAAAGGGGATATTACCAAGATTTCGCGCGAGCCTTACACGAGAACTTAAGGCTACATCAGCATGGGGAGCGTCTGTACTCATCCAAGCACTGTATGTTCTGTTTATTATGTCCTCCAGCGGCATCTTGCTTTCACCCCCTACTCCTCATTGGAAAGACGCTCTTCCAAAGCTTTAATTTTGTCACGAACCACAGCCGCGTCTTCGTACTTTTCATCTGACACCAGCTTTGCCAGGTCATTCCTGAGGTTCTCTATCTCCCGCATCACACCTGCTGCCCCTCCCATCCTCTTGGGCACTTTTCCGGTGTGCTGACAATTCCCATGTATTCTACGGATAAGCGGTTCGAGTCTTGGCCCGAACTGCTCATAGCACTCGCTGCATCCCAAGAAACCCATATTTGCAAAAGTAGAGAAAGCGAGTCCGCAGTTCTTACAACGATCAACTGTGCGACCGGGCCTTGACACAGACACCCCTATATCGGACCCTGTCTGGAGCAAACCTGTAAGAAGACTGGGGAACGAGAACTTTGATTCTGAGATCAAGCTCAATTCCCCCTTGTCCCTGGCACATTCCTCACACAGATGAAATTCACTCTTCACACCGTTGACCATTTTTGTTATGTGAACATTAGCAGGTCGTTTCCTACATTCATCACAAAGCATTCTTTCACCCCCGATTGCCCCTCATTCCCGAAGCAGTAAGGCAAGCATAGCCTTTAACATGCCGGCCCTGATTGCACCTCGGTAGTTTTGGGGCGCCTTTGAAGTCTCCCTATCCAATACTGTCCTTATGAAGATACATTCGTGGACGTCCAGAAAACCTTCTTCTTGGAGTCTGAAAAGTAAACCCTCAGCCCGTCCGCGGGTAATCTCATCGCCGATCTTCTCTTCAACTACAGATAAGAAGTCAGGGCCTGTTCGAAAGGTCAACCTAACAATACGTATGTAGCCACCGCCGCCTCTTCTGGTCTCCACCAGATAGCCCCTGTCTAAGGTGAACCGCGTGTCCAGCACATAGTTAATCTGAGACGGCGCACATTCAAACATCTCAGCAAGCTCACGTCTCTGGAGCATAATAATCCCTTCGACCGCGTCTGCCAGTAGTTCTTTGAGATACTGTTCAATGAAATCAGATAGACTGCTCAAGATTACCCCTTCCGGTTGTCTCAGTAATAGGGTTAGCCCAAAAATATATATTAGCCATGGCAATTTGACCTTTCTTGACCTTTATATTGTATTATACCATAAACAATGGCGGAAGTTTCATCCGCCACTACTGCTCTAATATCGGCAAAAAGCCTCCTACATTCGATTGGGCATAATATATGCTTAATTTATCACCGCATTTCTTAATCTAATGTAGACATCCTCGTTCGTGTGACAAGAGCCACTTCTTGATGTCCAATCCTCCGCCAAATCCTACCAGTTCCCCGTCACTACCTACCACACGATGGCACGGCACAATCACAGGGACAGGATTTGTGGCCAAGGCTCTGCCTACAGCCCTGGTAGCAGTAGGCATACCAATAGCTTCGGCTATATCCCTATAACTTGCAGTAGCCCCGAAAGGGATTCGAGATACTTCATCAAGCACAGTCTTGCTGAATCTGCTCACAATCAAGTCTACTTGGCACGTAAACACTCTGCGGCGCCCTTCGAAATATTCATGAAGCTCAATATGAAACTCAGCATTCTTTTTCTCTCCCGGAACAAGCTTAGTATTGGGGAATCTCTTTAATACCCAATCCAATCCATGATCTTCCTCCCCGCCAAATGCCACCCTCACAAGTCCATACTCGGTTGATGTCATCCAAAGATCCCCAATAGGGGATTCAAACTGAGAGATCCAAACTACCTGTGGCTCACGCAACTTAAGCATGGATCGCGTATCCTCCTTACTTGGAAAATGTAAAGACATAAATCAATTGCACCATACTCAGAGCCTTATGAGCTCCTCTACGTCGGTGACAAAAATGATAGCCCCTCCTGCCTCGTACTCCATAGGCACTGCAGCAGGTGGCACTTGATCCCCGGTGGGTGTGAACTGCGGAGCCGCCCGGAGGCGCTTTGAGCAACACTTTCTAATAATTTCAATGACCTCATCTTCTTGGTCATTTGGTATGCCTATCAAGAAGGTAGTCCTACCTTCACTCATAAACCCTCCTGTGGCAGCAAGTCTGGTAGCACCGATGTGCTTATGTGCCAGCGCATCCAGAAGACCGAGCGCATCATGACCCCTCACAATGACAATGACTAACCTCAAGATCTTCCCTCCCTGTGGGATACGACTCTGGAAAAACCGG
Organism: Firmicutes bacterium UBA5449; assembly: GCA_002424305.1. Lineage (GTDB taxonomy): Bacteria > Bacillota > SHA-98 > UBA4971 > UBA4971 > UBA4971. The sequence goes on along the minus strand of DIQZ01000049.1, from coordinate 44,320 downwards.
AATACCCCATACCTCGTTTCTCTGCCAAAACGGAAGTCCCTACAAGTTTTGCCAGAACAATCAGGGCTGAAAGGCGAAGTCCTGCGCCTACATAAAATGTAACGTAAATCCCAACCCTCTTGTAACACATATCACCCAAGAACGGAGAAATAAATGATGCGAGGTTGATAAGCATATTGAAGACTGCTGTTGCGCTCGGACTTTTTTCAGGTCTGGAATATGCAAATACCAGATTGAATACTGCAAGATTGAGACCACCCATAACAAACCCGGATACCAGTTGCATTACGTTAAGAAACATGACAGACGGAGACAGAGTGTATATAATCGGAAATACGCCTACAACTATCATGCAAACGAATAACACAATGACGTTACCTCTGCGTGACGCCACCTTGCCAAAATAGCGCGACCCCACTACAGCGGTAATTCCCGAAAGCACTGAAAACCCGGCAATTACAGTATGTGACAGTCTCAGAACTTCTACGTGATAAATACTCCACATTGCGGCGACAAATCCAAATCCGGACCATAGGAAAAAGGAACTTGCACAGAATATCTTGAACTGAGAGCCTAATTCCTCATCATCTATGAGCTCCTTAACCCGGGGCATCAGCCTCTTCGACTCTTCGAAATGAACGCGTTCCACCAGTGGAGGCTCATGCATCTTAGACATGAATACGATGCCAATTCCGCCAAGTCCTGCCGAGATAAGAAACAGCAGTGTAAAGTTTTTAGGAAAAGACACACCGTCCAAAAGACGCCCTGCCAACAACGTCCCTAGGATTCCTGTTACCCCTAAGAACATATTTCTCATGCCGAAAACTTCCCCTCGATCCTCCGCAGGAAACATGTCTCCCACCATGGCTGTCCAAGCTACTCCGGAAATAGCTCCCGGAACAGACATCAGTGTAATAGTAGCTACAAGAAATGCAGGCCTTCCCCAAGGAATAAGGGGAAGGAAGGCCAAGATCATATAAAGCGATCTATGGAGTCCCGCCCAAAATAGGACTATAGGAAGCCTGGATTTTCTCTTCTCCACAAACCCTGCTGCAGGCAAGAAAACAAGGGTGTTAACAAGCGCCGGAATAGCAGTAAGAAGACCCACCATGAGACTGGAAGCGCCAAGAGCAATAGCATACACTCCAAGAAATGGGTTAACAAGGCTAAATGCCATGTTAGTTACCATACCCTCGAGAGTGCTATAGATAAAATTATGCTTGACCTCGCCATTCATGGAGGGTTGCAGTAAGTTCGCAAGCTTCTTCAACCACCACGGGATGATTTACTCCCGCTTTCCTCCAGTCTCCCTTTCATCGTCAGGTTTCTTATTATCATAAGTCAATAAGAGGGTAATTCCTCCGACAATCAACGTGAGATAGTAAGTTACACTCCGCCACAGAAGAACAAATACACCTAAGAGCGGAAACGGCACTATCGAACCAAATAGAGCTGCTAAACTTAACTCGGCCGCTCCACTTGATCCGGGGGTAGGCGCATAAGCCGCCGCCAAATAAAAGATGCCTGCAATAGCCATTGTTTCAGCAAACGGCGGAGCGATTCCCAGACCCTGGAGAATCAGGACAGGAATGAAGAAAGCGATAGCCCATGCAATGAGACTCAAGATTGATATGATGATAAGTGTAGATCTCTTCTCTCGCAGAAACAGGGTCAAAGCTGTACGAAAGTCACATACTCCTTTTTCTACGTGCTCCATTACAGTATCCGCAGTGGATTTTGAGATAAACCTGTTCATAAATTTATTGTTTAGGCTCCTATCCATGATAACCCTAATGTACTCAGGATAGGCAGCAAAAAACACGCTAAGCCCGAAAAAGGAAGTGTAGACTAGAAGACCTATGAAAAGAGCAGTCTCAAGGCTCTTCGGAAGCGCCCAAGTTCGCCGCCTTACTAGATACCAGGTAGGAAACAAAAGCACTAAAAACAGCCTTGCAACAGCGCTTATCAGGCTTTTTAGAGTTATTATCGCTGTGGATTCGCCGGGTTCAAAGCCTTGTTTATGAAGAAGGTATACTTGAAGAGGCTCACCACCGGTATCAAAAGGAGTAACACAAGCCGCGAATCCACCGGCAAGAGTAATCCTTAGTGCAGTCAAGAATCTGAGTCTGCCTCCCAGAGCGGCTACAAGAGCTTTTATGCGAACTGCGTCCAAGACCCAACCTAACACAACGAGACAACCTGCAATTGCAAGTTGCGAGAAATCTACTTGGAATAGAGTACGCAAGTCCTCACCTTGGGATGTAACTTGCAATATTATGAAAGCAGCAAGGGCACTCAGCAAAACAGCCCCGGCAGTTCCCCGTATCAGCCTTCTCGTGTTAGTCGGCTCTTTCACACTGCTCGCCTCTCATCACTTGAACGCTGTTTATGGTTCGCGCCCCAGCTCCTCATTGGAAGGACTGAAATTCCCCAGTCGTACATGGGGGAACCTAGTCCGCAGACCCTGAACTAATGCCCCGATCCCTATGGCCTCTTGCCCGGAGCCGGGTAGGGCCTGCACCAATATATCCGGGTCAATGTTAAGGTTCCTGAACTGTATCATGTCAATTCCCAACTTGTCTACGAGATCGGAGAGAGCCTCATACTCTTCCTTGCGATCCGTAAGTCCGGGGAATGTGAGAAGATTCAATGACACATATACCCCAAGATCCTTTGCTTGCCTTATTGAAGCAATGACATCACTGAAACAATAACCTTCAGGGCGATGGTATGCGTTATATACTTCTTCTCTGGCACTCACCAAGCTCACCCTGATACTGTCGAGCCCGGCTCTACAGACCTTCGTCAGTTCTGTGGTGAGGCCTGCGTTTGTATTCATGTTCAGGATACCCCGGCAAGTCTCAGCTCGAATGACAGCAATAGCCTGAGAGAGGACTTCTCCTTGAAGGAGTGGATCCCCTTCACAGCCCTGGCCAAAACTGATTATGGCAGAACTTGCGTCTCTGAGATGAGGCACTGCTATCTCTACTATTTCTTGGACAGAAGGAACAAAGTCAATCCTTGTTTGAGCAGAGGGACAACACTCTGAAGGCTGTAGTGAAATACACCCGATGCAACGAGCAGAACAGGTAGGAGACACAGGAATCCCGCCTTCCCATCGCCTGAAAAACACGTTCTGCGCCGTAGGGCAAGAGTATGTTACTGAACACTTGGCAAGCTGTTGAAGAAGCCTGTTATTCGGATGTTCTTCCAGCCTCTCCTCTACCTTCTGAGCAAGGTCAGGCGTATCATAATACTTAGAATCCCATTTTGTCGGATCATCTGTTTGCAGAGCAGCCACGTAGGGCTTCCCCTCTTGGATAGCCATAGCTGTGTAGCCGTATAGGGGCAAGGTGATGCGTTTTGCATTCGCCTCTAAGACATATGCCGGAGCTAATGTACGAGTAAATCCTATTGGCAATAAGGCCCCTACAGCCAAGCCCGGCCTCTCCACGCCTTTTTCCATGGTCTCTTCGTAAGTCCATACAGAGAGCACCTCACCTGTGTCAGGCGATATGCCCAATGAATGACGCCTGGGTAACACCAAGATTGTGGACCCCTTAGGCATAGGAATCATGTCACCGGATTCAATCTCCCATATCTCATCCCATGACCGACCCACAGCAGCGAGACTCAGCTCTTCATACATATTACCCTGCTCATCGCAGTATAGTGTGCAAAACATATCTCTAACTTCCTCACCGGCTACGAGTGACTGTATGTTGTCATTATACATTTCACTGCGACATCTCTGCAAGCATCGCAGCAGAACGCACCGGTGGCTCTCCCGAAACACTTTGCATAAATAATGAAAGCATTCCAGTAGGTATTAGGCGGGCAGTTTTCCAAAAGCCCTGACTCCACTAACTCAGAGCTCTGACATTATCTGCAAAAGAGGATTTTACCACGAGTTGCCTAAACTCTTCATTATTCTTTGTATGACGAAGACGTTCAATTACCAGTTCCGTCATTTCCTGTGAACCCAGATTTCCCATAGCTCTCCGCAATAGATACATCATATCCAATTCTTCTGCAGTAAGTAGGAGTTCTTCCTTGCGTGTCCCTGACTTGTTGATGTCAATTGCCGGGAAAATACGTTTTTCAGAAAGCTTACGGTCAAGATGCAGTTCCATGTTGCCTGTACCCTTGAATTCCTCATATATGACATCATCCATACGACTACCTGTCTCAACCAATGCTGTAGCCATAATAGTAAGGCTTCCACCCTCTTCAATATTTCGTGCTGCCCCGAAGAACCTCTTAGGACTCCGAAGAGCGTTAGGGTCAAGTCCTCCTGACAGAGTTCTCCCACTCGGGGGCTCAACAAGGTTATAGGCTCTGGCAAGCCTTGTGATACTGTCCATCAAGATTACTACATCCTTTGAATGTTCCACAAGACGCTTCGCCCTCTCCAACACCATCTCAGACACTCTTATGTGGTTCTCGGGAGGCAGATCGAATGTAGAGCTCATTACAAGACCTCTTACAGACCGCTGCATATCTGTTACTTCCTCAGGGCGTTCATCAATGAGTAGGACAAGAAGAACCACGTCAGGATGATTAGTGGTTATTGAGTTAGCCAGTTTCTTAAGCACAGTGGTCTTGCCTGCTTTCGGAGGCGAGACTATGAGGCCACGCTGCCCTTTTCCCAAAGGCGCCACTAAATCTATCATACGAGTGGTTACTTCTTTTGTTGAGGTCTCCAGATGCAGTCTATCGTTGGGGTATATGGGGGTAAGATCCTCGAAAAACAATCTTCTCGTAGCACTGTCGGGATCAGCCTCATTTACAGCCTCTACTCTGAGAAGAGCAAAATACTTCTCATTGTCCTTAGGCGGTCTTATCTGGCCGGATATCTCATCCCCTGTACGAAGAGCAAATCTTCTTATCTGTGAAGGCGAGACATAAATATCATCAGGGCTTGGATGTAAACCGGACACCCTGAGAAAACCAAACCCGTCATTCATTATTTCTAATATGCCGTCAGCAAAAATCAGACCTTCCTTCTCTGCCCGCACCTTCAGTATCTCGAAAACTAACTCCTTTTTCCGAAGCTTTGAAACACTGGCAATACCTAGATTCCGTGCGACCTCATATAACTCTTGGATGGTTTTTGCTTCAAGGTCACCAAGATTCATCTTTTGGTCTTCATTGTGGTTTTGACCATTTCGTGCCATGCACGTATCATTTCCTTTCCTGTAATTTTAGCGCGACTACCATACTTCTCTCCGGATTCTTCTGAAATTGACAAGCGAGGACTTGGGACACGATGAAAATGCATGCGTGAACCTACCCAAGACCTATTGAAAATGTCAAAACCGGCAAAATAGCAAGAACCGTCTCAGCGCTGAAATAGAGAAGCATTTAAGCGCCTATTACACTGTATTCTTCAAAAGCTACCAGGGAGACTTCATTGGGATTGAAAAGCACCTCTTGAAACCCATAACGACTGCGGACAAATAAGTATTGCTATCTGAAGAATAACAACACTGAGATATCAAGATAATGTGGGATGACAGTTTGACTTGCCATTACATTTCGTCACCCAAATCAAGATTCCTTCTAAGTTTTTGAGACTATTCTCTAACAGTTATCGGTATTATACCCCTTAGACCTCCCGGTTAAACCCTGCGTGTTTTAGACATGCCTGAACAAACTGAGAGAAAAGAGGATGAGGACGGTTCGGCCTCGACCTAAACTCGGGATGAAATTGAGTTCCCAGGAACCACGGGTGTCCTTTCAACTCAACAATCTCCACATGATCACCGTCAAGGGACATTCCCGTTGTTACCATACCTGCTGCTTCCAACATGTCCTTGTAAGAGGTATTGATTTCGAACCTATGTCTGTGTCGCTCATAGATAATGTCCTCCATGTAAGCAGCGTTTGCCAAAGAACCCGGCATGATCTTACATGGCAAGGAGCCAAGTCTCATAGTACCACCGAGTTCTTCAACTCCCTCCTGCCCCGGAAGACACTGGACTATCGGATGAGGGGTATCGGGGTCGCACTCAGTGGTATTTGCATTTTCCAGCCCTAAGACTGATCTGGCATATTCCACCACAGCACATTGAAGCCCCAAACAAAGCCCGAAGAAAGGCACTTTATTCTCTCTGGCGTAACGCGCAGCGATAATCTTGCCTTCTACACCTCTACATCCGAATCCGCCCGGAACGATAATACCGTGGACATCACCGATAACCTTCTTCGGGTCATCAGTTTCCAAAAGCTCGGAATCAATCCAGGAAATGTCTACCTGAGTCTCATAGGTTACTCCTGCATGTCTCAAGGCCTCAACAACACTCAAGTAGGCATCAGGCAATGCTACATACTTCCCTACAATAGCCACGCTGACGACACGCTTGGGGTTAAGCAACCCAAAGACCATGTTTCTCCACTCTGAAAGATCTCTCTCACCGGCCAGATCTTGAAGGCTAAGTCGTTCTATAACAATATCATCAAGGCCTTCTTTCTCAAAAGCCAAGGGAACCTCATACATAGTCTCTGCATCAAGATTGGGTATTACTGCACGTTCATCTATGTCGCAAAACAGAGCGATTTTTGCTTTTATCTCATCAGACAGGGGACATTCAGATCTGGCGACTATCACGTCAGGTTGTATCCCGATACTTCGAAGCTCCTTGACACTATGCTGCGTAGGCTTTGTTTTTAACTCGCCGGCTACCCTGAGATAAGGAACCAAAGTCACATGTATGTACATGACGCTTTCACGTCCCAGCTCGCTACGGAGCTGCCTGATAGCTTCGAGAAAAGGCAAACTCTCAATATCGCCGACTGTGCCCCCGATTTCAACTAACACAACGTCAGCCTCGGATTCTTCTCCTGCCTGAGTAATCCTGGACTTGATCTCGTTTGTTACATGTGGGATAACCTGAACAGTCCCACCTAAGAAACCGCCTTTTCGCTCTTGGTTGATTATGGACCAATATATCATGCCTGTAGTAATGTTATTACCTCTGGCAAGATCTACATCAATAAAGCGCTCATAGTGTCCAAGATCCAGGTCAGTCTCAGCACCATCCTCTGTGACAAATACCTCTCCGTGTTGATATGGACTCATTGTGCCGGGATCCACATTAATGTATGGATCCAGCTTCAACGCAGTCACTTCGAGGCCTCGACTTTTCAAGAGCCTCCCTATGGATGCGGCAGTAACGCCCTTACCTAATCCTGACACAACTCCGCCTGTTACAAATACATACTTTGCCAAAGTTCCCTTTCCCTCCTGCCACGAATACAGCCACTGAGTTACGTAAATTATTCCCCGGAGCAATATCTATTCTTAGAAGTTGATTACAGCTTTAACACGTATACTGTAGTATCCTCAGGTAGCGCATCCGGGGCTAACTCAAGCTTAGCACAATCTAACCTTACTACGTTATCAAAACCTCGAAGGAACTCATCCGCTTCCGCGATAGGCCAATCACGAATCGTCTCTGTCTTATAATGCATAGGTATTACGACTTTTGGCTTGATGGCTGAAACAAGTCTTATGGCGCCTGCTGCATCAATAGTGTAGCGCCCCCCGCAAGGCACGAGAAGTACGTCTGCTTCACCGATAGCCTCAAGCTGGGACGGGGTTGGATCGTGTCCGATATCGCCCATATGGACTATCCTGACACCGTCCACTTGAATTATGAACACCTGGTTCTTGCCGCGCTTCGCGCCCTGTTCAGTGTCATGCCAAGTTTCAACAGAAGAAATACTAACTTTGTCATCCTTGTATTCTCCCTGAGCTTTTAGAATTTGCGGATTCCCTCTTGCCACAGAAACATTGTTATGGTCAAAATGATCGTGACTGGACGTTACAATATCCGCGTACGTATCAGGAAGACGATATCCTACAGTCTCATCAAATGGGTCAGTAAGGATCTTTACGCCGGACGGCGAAGATATTAGGAAACATGCATGGCCAAACCACTTAATCTGAAGCTTCGCTGCCATTTTGCCCTTCCTCCTCTGTATTAGGAATCACACCGTAGCGTTCAAAGAGAACCATTGTAGCCCTATTTCCCATAAGCCCAATAAAACCCAAGTATGACATGGAAAATACAGGCGGGACAAACCTTAGGCACAGAACAGCCACTACTACCTGAGATATCGTGATAACCAAAGAATAAAAAGGGTTAGCGAGTGTAAGCAATGCAGCGTTCTTAAGGGTTTGCCTGAACCCGGCGTCCTGATTGATTGCAACAGGAAACAAATACAGAGAAATCATAGCAATAAACAGCAAGACGTAAACAAACACCCCGCCGATTATCTTTGATAGCCACATAGGCTTTGCCAAGAACCATACTATATCAAGTACTAAGACACTTGCAAGGGCAATTTGAGTACCGGTTATAGCCAAGCTTCTCCAGAAGAACTTCTTAAGGCCTTCAAGAAAGTCTCTTGGCACAACGTACTGTTCCCTAAGGATGAGACTTGTTACATAAAAGCCTGCACCTATTAACGGAGATGTCAAGACAATCACTATCGGCAAAGTGACAAGGAGAGATTCCACAAGCGTACTCATGAGAAACACTACTCCGGATGCTGCGGCAAACCAAGCAACACTTATCAACAGCACGGTGCCTAGGTATCCGTAAGTATCCTTGAGCGCGCCAAGGATGACAGCCCCTGCTTTCCGAATCTCGTCTCTAAATCCCTTCATGATTAATCTCCAGCTTCAGTATTTTCCCGGTTCTACATCTCATGAGGAGCAGATATACCAAGGAGGCCTAGGACATTGGCAAGCACTGTCTGAACCGCACGGGAAAGCGCAAGTCTCGCCATAGTCAAATCTGAATCTTCACCGATTACTCTGTGACTATTGTAAAGAGAATGGAAAAGCCCTGCAAGATCCAATGCGTAACCTGCCAATCGATTTGGTGCACGCTCAAATGCGCTGATGACTACCTCGTCAGGATAGGATGCAAGCTTTCTCATGATATCAAGTTCAGCATCTTCTGTAAGATTCGACAGGTCAAGTTCATCCAAATCATCAAGATTCATGTTTCTCTCCTCAGCCTGCCTGAAGATACTGGAAATCCTGGCATGGGCATACTGGATATAGTAGACGGGGTTAGCCTGCGAATGCTCTTTGGCAAGACTGAGATCAAACTCCAGGTGACTCTCGATATTCCTCATCAGTAGAAAGTAGCGAGCTGCGTCACTACCGACCTCATCTATGAGATCGTCCATAGTAATGAACTCTCCGGCACGTTTCGACATTTTGACACGTTCTCCTTCAGACATGAGGGAAAGGAATTGCAAGAGTAGTACTTCCAGACTGCCACCTGGATATCCCAGAGCCTGCAGACCTGCCCGAGTTGGCACCACGTGCCCATGGTGATCAGGGCCCCATATGTTAATTAGCAGCTCAAATCCACGTTCCAACTTGTTTTTGTGATAAGCTATGTCTCCGGCAAGATATGTATAGTCTCCGTCACTTTTTACAAGGACTCTGTCTTTCTCATCTCCAAATTCAGTGGTACGCAACCAAGAGGCACCGTCTTCATCGTATACCATGCCTCTTTGCTTTAAGAGCTCAATAACGCGGGAGACAGCGCCTCCTTCTACAAGCTTTCTCTCACTGAACCATACGTCAAACTCAACCCCAAAACGGGAAAGAGAAGCCTTTTGATCAGCAAGCATTTGGGTGAGAGCAAAATCACAGAAGAACCGGGTTCTCTCTTCTGCAGCCATAGCTTTAAGCTTCTTGTCATACTTATCCATAGCCAGACGAGCTATGTCAACTATGTACGAACCCTGATACCCCCACTCAGGAAACGTGACGTCTTCCCCTTTAAGTTCGAGATATCTCAGCTCCACAGAAGTGCCGAGCACGTTAATCTGATTTCCGGCATCATTTACGTAATATTCGGTGGACACATCATGTCCTGATGCCTTCAAGATATTTGCTAAACTTGCGCCTACTGCAGCAGCTCTGGCATTTACTATGTTCATAGGCCCGGTAGGATTTGCGCTGACAAACTCCAATTGAATCCGCTTGCCACATCCTACACCTGATCTGCCGTATTGGGGACCGGCTGAGATAACGACTCTCAACACGTCTTCCAGCCACTTTCGATCAAGGAAGAAATTGATGAATCCGGGACCTGCCACTTCCACGCGCTGAATATAACGGGTCTTGCCTTTTGCTATTTCCATATTGTCAGCTATTGCTTCCGCAATATCCCGAGGCTTCCTCTTTACCTTTCCTGCCAGCATAAGGGCGATGGGTGTGGCAAAATCGCCATGGGCCCTCTCACGCGTATACTCCACGGGGATATCGATACCCGGCAAATCCCCCGGTATCGGGAGAATGCCACCTCTCTTGAGGCCGACGATAATTGCGCTTCTGATTTCACATCTTACATCGTCAACTACATTGTACAACCTGCTACCCTCCTGCGAGTCGGTTCACCGGATGTTAATTCTGATACACCTTTTTATTATAGCACAGATGAGTCTATTACTCCCATGACCTCGTCATATCCCTCAAAAGGGCCGACTGCAGCTAAACTTAGCTTCTCTTTCTTAAGCAAATCCCCTGCAACATTCCGGATATCTTCGCAAGTGACAGCCTCAATTCGTTCAAGCACTTCCTCGACAGAGATTATCTTGCCTGATAACACCATGTGCTCACCATTTCTGAGAGCCAGACTTAGGGTATCCTCCAATCGCAATGAAAGGCTGCCCTTGTAGAAATCCTTTGCCATGCGAAGCTCATTGTCAGCTATGGACTCTTCCCGAATTCTCGCCAACTGCTCAAGAATGACGGTCACTGCATCCCTGCCCTTTTCGGGGTCAACCCCTGCATAAACCCGCAATATACCTGTGTCAAGGTATGATGAGTACTGGGAACCCACTGAATAGGCAAGTCCTCTCTTCACTCGAACCTCCTGGAACAGTCTGGAACTCATGCCCCAACCTAAGACCACATTGAGGAGCTCCAGTGCATAACGCTGAGGGTGAAGCCTGTCATATGCAGGAAACCCTAACGCTACGTTAGCTTGCTTGGTATCGCGATTCTCCACTCGGACTGACGGGCCTTGGATCTTAGTATCAGTCTGCAGAAATGTCTTCTTGTCACGGCCTTCCCTTCCTTGAAAGAACCCGACTACAGCACGGGTTACCTCTTCTTGAGACACGTTTCCGGCAACTGACACGACAATATTCCCGGGATGATAAAATGAGTTGAAGTAATCAAGAATTGTCTGCCTGGACATGGCAGCAACTGAATCCTCAGTACCTGCCGTGCTTCTTCCCATGGGATGATCAGGCCATACCAAATCTTCCAAAATCACGTGAACCCATGAGTCAGGCCTGTCTCTTACCATCTTGATCTCTTCAATAATGACTCCTCGCTCTCTTTCTACAGATTCCTCCTGAAAAAGAGAATCTAAGACAATATCTGCGAGGACGTCAATACCTAACAAGAATTCGTCAGACGGCACTTTTACCAAGTAGCATGTAACTTCCTTATCCGTAAAACCGTTAATGGATCCTCCTACGCCTTCTATTGCCTGGGATATCTCTAAGTTATCCTTACGTCGCTTTGTCCCTTTAAAGAGGATGTGCTCGATAAAGTGGGAAATTCCGCCTATCTCCGGCGTTTCATACCTGGCACCTGCACCAATCCAGATAGAGCAAGACGCTGAACGCATCTGTGGCATCTCATAGGTCACAACACGAAGGCCATTTTCCATTGACTTTATGGAAAGCATATACAATCACCTCGGGATTAGCTTCTCCGATTTTCCAAAGACAAAACGCCCCCTATCATTTAGCGCCCAATCTCAAGCATAGGGGGCGAATTTGGTGCCTCACAAGAAGCCTGACAGCTCCACAATTAACTCACGTGTTGATTAGGCTCTCTTCTCCCTGACTATTTCCTTGACCTTCATGAGACGTGTCAGGTTTCCCCTCTCAACCTCGTCAAGCTTCATCACAATATATCTGGCTGTCTCCTCGAGATTAGGGATAACCACATACTCCAAGGCATTAACCCTGCGCCTGGTCTTCTCCAATTCATCAGCAAGGAGTTCAATGGTTTTCTCAACTTCTGCCAGTTCCACCAGCTTTGGCACAATCTTTGTAAGGCCTTCCACAGCATCGTCCAAAGCCGCAGAAGTCCCATAGAATCCATAAGGATACACGTCCTGTGCTTCACCGATTACCCATGTAAGCTCAGGCACCTTCACGTTCATGATGTTTCTCGAGGTCGCATCTATCTTGGATTGAGCCCTGGAAACCAGGAGAGCTCCTTCCATCGCTTCTCTGCTCATCGTAGCTCTTGCTTCGAGGAACGCAGGTAGCGCTCGAACAAGGGCCGCCTCTACCTCCTCGCGGAGTTCACCTTCTGCCCTTATCAATTCGAGAAAGTGCTTCATAAGCTCATCCAGCTTATCTTTCAGCAATTTATGTCCACGTTCTGCCATCACCAGACGCTTTCTTGTAGCAAGAAGCTGCATCCGTGTGGCGCTTACTCTAATTTCCATAGCTGCTCCGGAGCTAAGCCTCCCTCCTGTACCGGGCAATACCCACCCTTAATGCATCCTTTGTTACGCCGGACGCGTCTTCGGCAGGTATTTCTCGATGTACTCCTCCCGGATCCTCTTTAGCTCTCTAACAGGTAGAAGCGTCAAGAGTTCCCAGCCCAGATCAAGTGTCTCCTCAATAGTCCTGTTCTCTTCAATGTCTTGATTTACATATATTGTCTCAAACTCATCGGCAAACTTAGAGAAGTTCTTGTCATCTTCAGAGAGCGCAGCCTCACCGAGGATAGCTGCAAGTTCTTTTGCATCTTTCCCTCTGGCATAAGCAGCGTAAAGCTGGTTCATGGTATCAGCATGATCCTCTCTCGTCTTTCCCTCACCGATCCCTTTGTCTTTCAACCTGGATAAGGACGGCAAAACATCAATAGGCGGGTATATGCCTTTACGATGTAGCTCTCTGGCAAGGATTATCTGACCTTCAGTAATATAGCCTGTCAGGTCTACAATAGGATGGGTCTTGTCATCCTCAGGCATAGTGAGAATGGGAATCTGAGTGATAGACCCTTTCCGTCCCTTAATACGTCCTGCCCTCTCATAAATACTGGCAAGGTCTGTATACATGTATCCGGGATATCCACGCCGCCCCGGCACTTCCATTCGTGCTGCGGAAACTTCTCTTAAAGCCTCTGCATAGTTAGTTATGTCAGTAAGGATAACAAGCACGTGCATGTCTTTTTCAAATGCCAAGTATTCTGCAGCAGTAAGAGCCATTCTCGGGGTGGATATCCTTTCAATAGCCGGGTCATCAGCAAGATTGACAAAAAGCACCGCACGCTCAATAGCTCCGGTTCGTCTGAAGTCTGAGATAAAATAATCAGCTTCTTCAAACGTAATACCCATCGCACCAAATACAACGCTGAACTTCTCATCTGTGCCAAGAACTCTTGCTTGCCTTGCTATTTGAGCAGCAAGAGCAGCATGGGGAAGTCCGGAGCCTGAGAAAATAGGAAGTTTCTGTCCCCTTACTAGGGTATTCAACCCGTCTATCGCAGAGATTCCCGTCTGAATGAATTCTGAAGGATAGTCCCTGGCATACGGATTTATGGGGTTTCCGTTGATATCCACCTTCTTCTCAGGGATAATCTGCGGGCCCCCGTCCCTTGGCCTGCCGAATCCGTCAAAGACCCGGCCTAACATATCCATAGACACGCCAAGCTCTATACCTCGTCCGAGGAATCTCACTTTGGCTGAGGCAAGATTCAGGCCGGCTGATCCTTCGAATAGCTGAACCAGAGCCTTGGAACCGTCTGCTTCCAGCACTCTGCCTCGTCTGACTTCGTCTTTGGAAACCTCTATCTCTACAAGTTCACCGTACTTAACACCTTCGACCTGCTCCACCACCATGAGTGGGCCGGCAACTTCGGAGACTGTACGATATTCTTTAAGCAACTTCCTCACCCCCGACTGCCTGGGTCAGACCGGCAAATGCCGCCTTCATCTCGTCAAACACACTGTTTAGTCTCTCCGGCTCATTTTCAGGAATGTACTTCATCCTGGCTATACTGTCACGGACTTTGAGCTCCATTGTAGCATCAAAACTAACACCTGCTTCGACTGCGTTGAGAGCAGAATGGTGAAAATCAAGAATAGCCTTGAGCATAAGCCTTTGCTTGGTGAGAGACGTATATGTGTCTACCTCGTGATACGCGTTCTGGTGCAGGAAGTCTTCGCGAATGGACTTTGCAGTCTCCAGCGTTAACCTGTCTTTGACAGATAGCGCATCTACACCCACAAGTCTTACGATTTCCTCCAGCTCCGCCTCTTCCTGCAAGAGTTGCATGGCTTCCTTGCGTAAATCCCCGAAGTCAGCTGCAATTGCCTTAGATATCTGGTCCTCAAGACGCTCGAGATAGAGCGAGTAACTGATTAACCAGTTGATTGCCGGAAAGTGACGTCTCGCAGCCAAAGTTGCATCCAGACCCCAGAATACCTTGGCTACTCTTAGGGTCGCCTGAGAAACAGGCTCTGACAAGTCTCCACCGGGAGGAGAAACAGCTCCAATGACAGTCAATGAGCCTTCTCGCTCATCAGTCCCGAGACACTTGACGCGTCCGGCGCGCTCATAGAATCCTGCTATCCTGGAACCAAGGTAGGCAGGGTAACCTTCTTCACCGGGCATCTCTTCAAGTCGTCCGGACATCTCGCGAAGCGCTTCAGCCCACCTGGAAGTTGAGTCTGCCATAAGAGCTACGTTATAGCCCATATCACGGAAGTACTCAGCTATAGTAATACCGGTGTACACTGAAGCCTCACGTGCTGCCACAGGCATATCTGAGGTATTTGCAACAAGCGTCGTTCGCTTCATAAGAGGCTCGCCGGTACGTGGGTCAATGAGCTCCGGAAAATCCATGAGCACCTCTGTCATCTCGTTACCGCGCTCCCCGCAGCCGACATAAACGATGATGTCTGAGTCAGCCCATCTTGCCAGCTGGTGCTGGACAACTGTTTTACCGCTACCGAACGGGCCCGGCACGCAGGCAGCTCCTCCTTTTGCTACCGGGAAAAACATGTCTATGATGCGCTGTCCTGTGACAAGCGGCGCATAGGGAGGAAGTTTCTCAGCATAAGGCCGTCCCCTTCGAACCGGCCAGCGAGTCAGCATGGTAACATCTCTTGCACCATCTGCAGTATCAACAGTCGCGATTACGTCCACAACGGTGAATTCGCCTTTTTTGATATCCTTAATCGTGCCTCTGACACCATATGGAACCATTATCCTGTGCTCAACAACTACAGTCTCTTGGACAACACCTAGTATATCCCCGGGTTCTACGGAATCTCCCGGCTTCACTCTAGGCTCAAAATGCCACTTACGCTCGTGGTCTATGCCGGGCAACTCAATTCCACGTTCAATTCTGTCACCGACATGGTCTTTGATCTTATCAAGAGGCCTTTGGATTCCGTCGTATATTGCCTCTATAAGACCGGGTGCCAGCTCTACGGAAAGAGCCTCGCCTGTAGTATAAACCGGTTCACCGGGTCCGAGGCCGGCTGTCTCCTCGTAGACCTGGATTGAAGCCCTGTCGCCGCGCATTTCTATAACCTCGCCGATGAGCCTCTCATCGCTCACCCGCACCACGTCATACATCTTTGCGTTGCCCATTCCTTCTGCTATTACTAAAGGTCCTGAGACCTTAATAATCCTTCCTTCATCCATACTAGCTCCTACCCTCTCTCCTGGAATAAGATGTCGGCGCCGACAGCCTTTTCCACGATCTTCTTCATCCGCGTCCGAGCAAGCCCTATCGAGCCTTCAATTCCCGGAATTATTGCCACTGCAGGAAGGGGCTGATCCTCAAATGCCTCTACAAGTTCGGGTACTGTCTTTGCTACCCACTCAGTAAGGAAAACCACCCCGTACTTGCTCCTGCGTAGCGCAGCTATTATCTCTGCGCCTTCTTGGGGCTCACTCAGGGTGAATATATCCGCTCCAAGGGAGCGAAATCCCAAGACAGCTTCTTCCTCACCAACTACCGCCATCTTATACATAGGCATCACGTAGCCTTTCCCTCATGCTATCCCTGGACACCCCGGCTGCCTTTCCGGCAATCACCAGTCGAGCTGTTTTGAGCTCCTGTTGTTTTGCAAGAATATAACCGATGAGCGGCTCGGGACCTAGCGGAACAAACCTGGCTTGTCGAATTGATTGACTTACAGCTCCCGCAAAGAAACGCTCTATATCGGAAAGAGATTCTCCTTCTTCAACCAGCTTCAACCCACGCCTGGCAATGAACTCATATCCTGTACCGGATAAGACGTCCATTAACGCGTCAGGAGACTCATCTTCATAAGCATAGCTAAGCTTGACAGGATCTACCTTGCCCCCTGACACGAAGGCATGATCTACAAGCCATTTGTCCCTTTTCATCTTTCTGGCTCGCAAAAATATCGAGAGATTAAGGAAATCTATCTCCCTCCGGACTTGCTCCGTCAAGAATGGGATTCCAATAGCTTGCGCCTTCTTCAACAAGGCCTCATGCATCTCTCTGTCAATTACGATATCAATGACTTCAGGAGATGGACGCAGAGAATGAACGGTTTCTGCCTTTTCTAACGCCAGAGTAAACTCACGGGGTAGTGCCCGCACATCTCCGTCCAGTGCCTCGCTGATAGCTTCGGTGCTAAGAGACCCAAGACGGGATATGGCACCAACAGGCGAGACATCATAAATCTTCGCCTTCAGCATGACCTTCAGATTATGGTAATCGTGCTGTAAGGTAACAAGATCCACCAATCTCTCATCAGGGCTTGTCTCTTGGATGAAACGAAACAGTTTCAATTCCTCTTCATCCAGAATTTCATCTATAGGTAAGCGCTCCTTCACCTGACTGTCAACGTGAGCATAACCGGCTTCCTCTAATACCTTAAAAGCGCTATGCACATCGGGAGCGTCAATCATTCGCTCTATTGTGGCGCGGTCCAAAAGTCGAGCCTCAACAGCCCGCACTCGACCTACAGCATATGCATACTTTTCTTCAAGTCCTAGCAATTCGTCACCTCCCGACGCAAAAGTGTTTTCAATCAAAGAGGATTCCGGCTACCTCAACTAATAAGGCTTCATATTCCCTGGCAAGGATAGCGTCGAAAGTACAGTTCACTTCCACTTTTCCTGAACTCAGGACAAAGCCTCCGATGAAGTCTCCGGAAATATCGTCTAAGCGAACTTTGCCGTTATTGCCTGACTTGGCAAGTTCAGCATTGACTTCCGCCACGATTTTTTCGCCGATTGCCAACCGTTCCTGTTCACACATGATAACGTCTCCGCATCTATCGCTTGCCGCGCTAAACAAAGCCTTCTTTAGATATCCGTTATACACTTCCGGTTCAAGGGACGCAAGTCGACTCTTGGCTTCTGAGAACGCTTCGCCAATCAGCTCCTCCTTCACCGCAAGCAACTGTTTTCTGGCATCCAGATCAGCTAAGGTAGCAGTACGTCTGGCATTCTCTTGAGCCTTCTCTCTGGCTCGAGCCAGCTCCTCATCACGTTTCCTCGCAGCTTCTGCCCGCGCTTCTTGGAGAATCCTTTCTGCGTCCTGTGTAGCAGCCTTCACAATCTCATCAGCCTTTAATTGCGCTTCTTGAAGGATAGTCTCCTTCATCTTCTCCAGCGCGTCCATTTATGCCACTCCTCCGAATTCAATGCCAAAGAGAACCAGAAGCAGCGTTGCGAGGAATGCCAGCACTGCGTAAGTCTCAACCATAGCTGCAAAGACCAAAGGTTTTCCAAGCTCCTCGGGACGCTTTGCGACCACCCCGAGACCTGAAGCTGCTACTTTACCCTGGTAGATAGCTGAAAGAAGCCCAACTACGGCAATAGGCATAGCCGCGGCTATTGCAAGCCAACCCTCAGAAGTTGTTAATCGAATAATCTGTCCGCTGAAAACCCCCATCTTCATCATTAGCAGGAATCCTGTAAGAGCACCATATATACCCTGCGTACCCGGGATAACCTGTAAGAGAAGAACCTGTCCGAACTTATCAGGATCTTCTGTTACCACCCCTGCGCCTGCAGAGCCTACCAAGGCGACTCCAATGGACGATCCGATTCCTGGAAGGATAAATGCTACAGCAACTGCAAAAAACCCCAAGACCATTCCTACTGTGATTGACATGTTTTTCTATGCCTCCCCTTCCTCCACAATTTCAATGTACTTAGTCCTCTTGGTGAAAGGCCTGAATCTTCGACCCCCACCTTCGAAAAACTTGCCATAAAACTCTACGTACTGCAATCTGCTGGAGTGTACGTACGAGCCAATTACGTTAATGGCAAGATTGAATACATGCCCGATGATGAGAATCACGAGCATAGGAATCCATCCGACAAACCCAACGGAAAGAAATCGCTTTGCCATATCGTTGACTAC
Organism: Firmicutes bacterium UBA5449; assembly: GCA_002424305.1. Lineage (GTDB taxonomy): Bacteria > Bacillota > SHA-98 > UBA4971 > UBA4971 > UBA4971. The sequence goes on along the minus strand of DIQZ01000049.1, from coordinate 25,893 downwards.
CATGGCAATTACAGATGAGGCAAGCCCCAGAGCCAGTAGTCTCGAATATGACAATATGTCGCTGACATATCCGGTTAGGTCATAAAGGCTCACAAGCCCTGTCCCTAACCGTTTAATGACGTTCCTGTGTGCCCTTCCCTGTGTAAGAATAAGCCCGCCTGCGCCAACTATGGCAAGCCATTTACCAACCTCGCTCATGACAGGATTACCAAGGGCAGAGCCACCCAATAACAGGAGAAAACCTGTTAAGAACGGATACCACAGGCCTTGATCGAATATGGCCTCTGCTAAATTGCCCTGTTTGACATTATAGTAGAGTCTTATCCCAAGACCAATATAGATCTGAACGAGCCCCAGCGCGAAAGACACACCAAGCATGAGCAAGGGATCGTCCAAAGGACTGAACCAAAGAGGAGCAATACCGAAAAGGTCTCCAAGCCATGAACCGGTTAGAGCCCCCACAAACACACATGCAGCTCCGCATATTGCCATCATGTTGAAAAGCTTCTTGGCTGTCCCTGCCATCTTGACCTTCTTAAGCAGAAGCAAACAGACTATGCTCAGGATAACCCCGTATCCGGCATCTCCTAAGGCCATTCCGAAATATAGAAAAAAGAACGGCATAGATGCAAACGAAGGATCGATCGTACCCGGCTTTGGCATTCCATACACTTCGGTTACTGCCTCAAAGGGCGTAACGAACCCCGGGTTGTCCAAAGTAACAGGGGGATTTTCATCGTCAAACGGGTCACGACTCTCTATATGAACTAAGTCATATCTTGACCGCACCGCCTTGTCCAGTTCAGGTAGGGTATCTTCACGCACCCATCCTTCTACTTGAAACGCAGTCCGTGTTGCAGCACACTCAGATGCCAAGGCTTTTCTATCTAAGGCAAGGGACAAGTAATCATGGATGGAGTAAATCTTGACACGTTCCTTAAGCAGTCCCTTTGCTTGCTCCTCAAGCCCGGCCACTTCTTGGTCGATCACAGACAGCCTGTCTTCAATTATTCCAATAGCATCCGTGGGTGTACCTTGTACTTCAGGGAGAAGCTGCGGGAGTATACTATGAGCTGAAAGGATTTGGCGCACCTGATCCTTGTCCTCATTAAGGCAAATGATGATAGCAGGGATGTAGCGGGTACCAGTTGAGGGACCCGGCGCAGCATACGCAAGAGGACATGATTCACTGAGTTCTGCCATAATACCTTCGTAAAAACGAGATGGGATTTCATAGAGATCAACGGATATGCGTGCGGTGCCGGCTAGTTCGGGAACCGGTATATCCAGCCATTCCCACTTAACAAGCTGGCTATAGATATCCAAGAGACGCGATTCCTCGTTACTTCTCTTTGAGAGTTCCTCGTCAAGCCTTCGGCACTCTTCGTAAACCTTACGTCCCTCTTCGACCTTACTCCCCAGATCATCGAAGGTTGCGTTCTCCAAATACAACTTTCCTCCGGCGAACGCCTCAATCATGTTTTTCTTGATTCTCTCAAACCTATCAAAAAAGTCGATACAGAACTTCAATTCAGTAAGTGCCCTTGATAGCTCTTCCTGTCTCTTACCGAGATCCACGAGAACTTCTGACAAATCACACAGTGAGTACTCCTTGGATTCAAGCTCGGTCTTTTCTATTTCAACAACACCCACGTCTTGTAACACTTCTATGATTCCGTCGGCGTCAGACACAGGCGCAACAAGCGACACCTTCTTCATCTTAGCGATTGCCACTTGACGTCACTATCCTCTCCACTACTAGATCGGCAGCACGAGGAATGCTGGCTCGCGCCGTATCACGTAATTTGTTGCATTGGGCAGAACTCTTCTTCAAAACCTCAGTGGCTTCAGCCCGTGCTTTGGCTTCTTCGGCTTCTACAATAGATTCTCCCTCAGTAGCTGCCTCAGCTTTCGCATCCTCTATCAAAGCCCGCGCAGTAGCCCGAGCGTCCCGTACTAGCGCTCTCGCCCGCTCCTCGGCTTTTACCACTACTTCATCGGCATGTGATTCAGTTTCCTGAAGCTTCCTGAGGACTTCATATGCCAAGACTCTCACCCCCCAGCTCATGACTTAAATCATAGTCTATTGTATAGTAACGGATAAATTATGACAACATCAAAAGAGCAAGCAAATTCTCCTAGTCAAGCCCGAACAGCACTTCATTCCAGACGAGCAAGGGCTTTGGACACTATGGAGATTATAACCTTTTATGTATTCGCGAGCAAAATGCCAAATCCTCCAATCTAATCTTCTTAAGTAGATTGCCACAAATCTCCCGCGTTTATCGGCGCACAAGTTCTATTGCAAGTTCTACTACTATAGGTGGCATGTGTTACAGGGTTCTTGTTCCGAAGAAAATCTATGTAATTGTTGGAACCTGAACTCATAAACTTCGTTATAGATTAATGAAAGCAGGCGAAGAGCCGGCTCCTCCATATAAGGAGAAAAGCTTGCTTTACAATGGCCGAGGGGCTCCCAAAAGCTTAAATCCGAGGCGCGCGCCCTTTATGTGTAAATGATTTTGTCTACCTCCAACATATCCACGCCAAAAGACCACCCTAAACCCGGCAAGAGCCGCTTCTGGCGCAGTATTCCCCAAAATGCCAGCTAGGCGGCTCTTGCTTTCTTTGTGCTAATTCTCTTAACAGTCGCTGATTATGAGGAAGCAATGTTTGTTGGAGGTATCCGTCCACTTTCGGACATGTATTTTTCGGCCTCTACAGCAGCTATTGCCCCGTCACTCGTAGCCGTCACCACTTGCCTCAGTGACTTTGCCCGAACATCTCCTGCTGCCATCAATCCGGGGGTACGCGTTCTCATTCTGTCATCAGTGATAATATAACCTCTCGTATCAGTATCCACCATACTTTGCATAAACTCAGTGTTAGGACGACTGCCGATTGCCACAAATACACCGTCAGCTTGTAGAGCCCTGGTATCATTTGTCCTTACATCCCTCAGCACGACCTTGTCAACTTTACTTTCCCCAAGGATCTCGCTGACTACTGAATGCCACGCAAACTTAATCTTGGGGTTATTAAAAGCATCATCTTGGAGTACTTTTGTCGCTCTGAGTTCCCCTCGCCTGTGAACAACAGTAACACTTGTCGCAAATTTCGTAAGGAACAAGGCTTCGACTATCGCTGAGTCTCCCCCTCCGACCACCAGTACTTCCTTTCCTCGAAAAAACGGTCCGTCGCAAGTAGCACAGTAAGATACCCCGAGCCCTCTAAACTTGTCCTCGCCGGGGACGCCAAGGCCCGCGGGGATTGTCCCTGTCGCCACAATTACAGTTCGGGCTATGAATTCTCCTTCACTGGAAATCACAGAGAATTGTCCATGTTCATCCCTGGAGATGCTGTTTACAGTAGCATAGGTGAACTCCGCGTCAAACTCACGTGCCTGCTGTTCCATTCGTTGCATCAACTCAGGCCCGGAAATCCCTTGAGGAAAGCCGGGGTAGTTTTCGATCCAATGGGTGGTTGCTGCTTGTCCACCTGATGCGCCTTGTTCAACCACGACAGTGGAGAGCTTAGCGCGTCCTGCGTAAAGAGCAGCCGAAAGTCCTGCAGGGCCTGCACCTATGATTGCCACATCAAGATCCTTGCCTTCATGAAGTCGCAAAGCTGTTCACCTCCGTAATTATAGGCAATATACTTGTGCCTTCACTTTCTTACAGTATCCTTAAGTTTCCTTATTATCAAACGAGGCAGTGTCGACCTGGCGACACCTGTCTGTGCCACCAGGTCTACTCCGGCCAATTCGTCCTTATCAAATACAATCACCAATCTACCTATAGTCTGACCGGAGGAAACGGGTGCAACCAGAGGCTCATCCAACACTATTCTCTCCTCAACAAGGTGGGCGAGATCTCGAGGGACTATAAGCCTCATATCATCCAGAGGTACCACTGTGACCTCAGATTCCATGCCTCCTTCAATCCGAATCTTCGTGAGAGGTCGGCCTTTCTTCGCAAAAGTCATTACTTGGAACCTGTCAAAAGCGTAGCTGAGAAGCCTTGCAGAATCCGACCATCTGGCATTTGAATCCAGGACAACCGATACAAACTGAACCCCACAACGGGTAGCTGATGCTACCAGGCAATAGCCGGCAGCCGCCGTAGTCCCTGTCTTTACACCGTCTGCGCCTTCAAATGACCAAAGTAACCAGTTAGTATTGGCAAGTCTTCGTTTTTCCCGAGATTCATCTTTGGTTAAGACTACATCCGCTTCCCGTGTGCTTACTATATCTGCAAATAAAGGATATTTCAACCCGTATCGTGCCATAAGAGCCAGGTCAAAAGCGGTAGAATAGTGATTTGGCTCAGTAAGGCCATGGGGGTTAGTAAACCTTGTATTGACTGCACCCAGCTTCCTCGCCTTTAGGTTCATCATTCGCACAAAGTTTGACACTGAGCCTGCGATATGTTCCGCGATTGCCACAGAACCGTCATTGCCCGACCTTAGCATAGTTCCGTAAATGAGGTCTTCTAACCTTATTCGCTGACCCTTTTTAAGCCAAAGTGAAGAGCCCGGCGTACCTGCCGCCTTTCCGCTGACTACGACAATGGATTCTGTATCACCCAGTTCTATAGCGAGAAGAGCAGTCATTATCTTAGTAGTGCTTGCAGGATGCATGCGCATATGTTCCTTCTTCCCATAAACCACTGTGCCGGTTGTAGCCTCAATCAATACCGCAGACCTTGCTGTCAAATTTGGCCCTTCAGTATAGTGCGGGACATACACTACTTCAGGATATTGACCTGTCCTTGTGTACAGTCTCGCTGTGGCAGGCAAAAACAAAGCCCTGCCTGAGGTTGCCAGAGCCAAAGGGATAATACATATGCAAGCAATGACAAAAATCAGAGTTCTTCCTGAGATAATCAACTAGCCCCACCTTCTCGTTGACGATAGGACTTTGCAGAATACCATTTCGTGCGAAAACAGTCACACTGTTTTCGGTATTGGACCGCTCAGAACTACCCTATGCTGTCACTTCGCGTCCTATACCTCGCGTTGACGGTCTCATTAGGTTTAGCCTTCCGGGTAGAGGGATGCCTGCCAATATCATCCAAAAGCAGGAAGGAAAATCTCCCTTTTTCCTATAATTTACAGGTAGTGTCAAAATCAAAATTCAACCCTAACTCGGTTGACTCAAGGAGATGAGATGTCAATGAAACTACCACTTGCAACGTTGGCCAAAGATGCAATGGGGCTAGGAATCCTACTCATCGTATTTACTCTCTTACTAAGTCAAAGTGTTTGGGCAGCTACTGTAAGCACAGGCACTATGCCTGTAACCTGTAATGTACTGTCAGCCATAGAAGGCTCATTCCCCATGTCGCTTGATCTGGGTGAAATAGGCCCTAAAACATCTCAAATATCTGAGCCAAAAACTGTAAACATATTATCGAATATCCGGTGGACGTTGAACATCCGTGCTGATGCAGAAGACGGACATTTGAAGGAATGGACGGGAACAGAATACACCTCCAAAGCCCTCTCTTCTCCCCTGGAATGGAAATTACAACATTCAGCCGGATTTCAACCGATAACCCAAACGGATACAGCAGTAGTAGCAGATATGCCCCCCACCGGCAAAGAAGGAACAGACGTCAGTATTCTTTTCAGGCAACAGATCAGCTATGATGACGCACCATTACAGGAAACTTATTCCTACAGAATCATGGTCACTTATACCACCTTACCTACTTATTAGAGAGAAGTTTTGACATTAAGGGGTGATTTACGTGTCCGGAAGACGCCCACGTATCCTGATCACTGCGATAGCCCTTCTTACAAGCCTTTTGGCTTTATCCTGTCCTGCTCGAGCCGTGCCTGATACGGCCCGGCATAACGATATATCAATGCGCATAAGCCCTACCTACATCACAACTGAAGTTCGTGACGGGGATTTCATAGGACCGATAACAGTATCAAATACAGGAACTCTTCCCTTGGATATTCAGGGTTTTATAAAGGAAGGCGGTCACGATGAAAACGGAATACCGATATTCTCAGGATCGGGAAGTCAGACATTTTCTAAAGGGATATTCTTGACCTTGGAACCTGCTGAGTTTAGACTCATGCAGGGAGAATCAAAGTCTATTAAGGTAAGAGCTCACGTGGCTCCCGGCTTTTCAGGGGGAGCATACCCCGTCATCTTGTTTCGGGGGAGACTGACTGAAAGAAAGAACGAAACAGGACTACATGCAAGTTCCCAGGTAGGAGTGCTTACTCTCATTACAGTTGAATCAGATCGAAAAGAAGAGCAACTAGAGACTGCCTCAAGTGTTACAGCTATTGCAGTCTCACAAGATCCGTCAGATGACTCCATAGTGGTGTCGGCAATCTGCGAAAACCAAGGAGATATCCACACAGACTTCTCCGGCACAGCTACAATGAAATATTGTGATGGGCAACTTGGCTCTCAGATTCAGTTGGCGCCTGTGGTATGCTTGCCGGGATGCAAACGTATTGTAACCGGGCGCTTCAAACCTTCAAAAATCAGCAAAGGAATCTACATTGCGGAAGTCCTTGTAACAGCAAAAGGTAAGATTCTTCCCTCTATACCGGTAGCTCTTGAGGTGGCTGACACCGGCATGGTCAGCACAGTTCACATGGATCTTACACACCCGCAAGACTCACAGCCGCAAACTCAGGCAGACTACATAGTACCAAAAATATCTGCATTTACCGTTGCCAACAAAAGCATAGAAGAAAGGCTCCCGATAGAAGTATGTCTTCAGAACCCATATGAAACCAGTGTGAGAAGCATTGGGTATGTTGAAATATTAGACTATCGACACAAGAGGGTGGGGCTGATGGCGTTTGACGGAGGAACAATGCCCCCCGGAGGAACCAAGATAGTTAGAATCGCATTTATTGAACCTCTTCTGCCGGGTTACTACACAGCCCAAGTCACATTACAGATGGGCAATAAACGTAGGCACGCGCAAGCAGCGTTTGTTGTAGCAGGCAGCGAAGTGGGGCATGAAGGTTGAGAGGGTGTTGATGGTGCTGGATCTTCTTTCAAAAAGCCTACTACTGAAAATAGGGCTCTTCATTGTATTAGGGATATTCACCTTTCATCCATCTACGGCAGAAGCACGGAATCTCGATGCACTGGAAGCCAATTTCACAGGGTACCGCCTTGACTGGGGAAATGTTGACCCTCATGGCTCACCGTACACTCTTCCTAACGCGATGTCTGTCACTGTTACCTTAAGTGACAGAAGACAGGGATGGAGTCTCTACGTGACCGCAAACGATGATTTTCGCAGTAGCATAGGGCAAACCTTTCCCATAGAACGTCTTGAAGTCGCTGCACACTTACCTGAAGAGTCTGGTCAATTTAAGAAATGCAGCACCTCACCTGTACTTCTAATAGAAGAAGGAAGGGATATGCTCCCCGCGATAATAGACTATAGACTTACTGTCGGCCATGATACACCTGCATCGCCAGGAGGAATCCTTTACGAAACTGAGCTTATATACTCTGTGACTTCAGGATATCTTAACACAACATATTCAGAACCGGCACCTTTTGATCCGGAAGTCCATGACATGGTGGATATACACTTCTATCTCAGGGAAGCTAAATCTAACTCGCGGTTTGATATATACGACTCGGCAAATAACTTGGTTCACAGTAGGGTCATTCCATATCTGACTGCGGGATGGCAATCAATCAGTTGGGACGGAAAGACTGATGACGGTGAATATGTTCCGCGCGGTCTATATTACTTCCAATTGGGCAATACATATCCATGGCCTGTCATGGGGTATATCTCAGTGGAAACCGGGGCCATGAAGACTATTCTGTCTTCCTGTTTTAGGCAATCGCTCTACGCCCCTGAAATCTCTGTTGATATCGATCCCCTGCTGATATATCCGGGAGATTTCCTTCGCTGTCAAGTTCACCTCAGCAATCCCGGCAAAAGTGATATGGAAAACGTAAGATTAGTTCTTACTCTGCCCGACTGCGCCGAGATCTTGGCAGAAACAATAACTGTAGACGGGTTGGAACACAAAGCCGGAACAGACGATGATAGTACAGTATCAATTTCTTTAGACCAACTCGCCGCAGGAGAAGAAATCGAATTATCGTTCCAAATTGCAGTCAACCGGAATGCAAGACCCGGCAAACATAGAATAGACGCCAATATCACATCAACTATAGAAGGAAAGTCAGCTCCATGGAATGAGGCAACATCATACTTTCATATTGCATCACAACGCCCACTAAGACAGGGAATGGTTACAGGCAAGGTTTTCCTGGATACCAATGACAATGGAATAATGGATCCGGATGAGAGCCCTTTAAAAGGAATCCGGTTAGCCCTGGACGACTCCCATACCGTACATTGTGACAGCACAGGAGCTTTTCTTGTGAGAAGCCTCATTCCCGGAGACTATTTACTCAGAGTCGTCAGGGCCGACCTGCCTCAAGGCTATGTTCCGTCCTTCTCCAAGAAAATCGTGAGTGTAGCTCCGGGTCAAGTGGCCCGCATAGATATTCCCGTGGTGAAAGAAGACAAGGAATCACCTTCCCTTGAGAAACCCGGTAGCTCCCCCAATGCTCGAGGGTCAATCAAGATGGAGGCCAATCCCTATCAGTTCTCCTGGAGTGCTAAGTCTGACTTCACTGACTTAATTACAGATTCAGTCAGCTTGTCGCTGGGCCTCAGGTCTAAAGGTGACTCTACTGCAATCACCGGCACCGCCTATGGCAAATTAGCAATACAATTGGGGCAAAAAACTCAGTTGGTAATTGGAAGCACACTGGATCCCAAGCCACATGATGAGAACAGTACGAAACTCAGTATGACACTCAGAGGTACGCCCTCAGCAGGCCTGTCTTTGGGAATAGGTCATGACGGCAGAGACCAAGAACCATGGCTGTTTGGCAACTATGATCGCAGAATAACGGACACTATAAGTCTCAATACTCACCTGCGTCTTGCACATGAAGGCCTGACACCCAAGATGACAGTTACCTACCATGGATCACCGGGTTTCGTATGGAATCTCTCCTATACAGGGGGAAAATCAACAGGGGCTGAAGTCGGATGCTCCATCCCCATCATGCAAGGCCTTAAAATGAAAGCAGTACATAGATGGACACCGAAACAAGGATTTTGTGAGAATAATGCACGTCTCCCTGTGTCAGATTTAGGGCTAACATATTACAGCCAATATAGGAATCTGGCTCTAGGTGTTGACTATAGTTTTGCTCATGGTTCCAAGAGCAGTAGTCTCTCATTGTCAGCAGATGCAAATGTGCGAGACCTATATCACATCAGTGTAAAAACGTCAACGGAGCCAAGATCGAAGGCGACATCCTTAGGGCTGACAGCGCTCACACCGCGATTCGGAGACGGTATTATCACGGTCAACCATGAAATCAGCGAAACAGAGAATTCTACAGACTCGATTCTAAGTAGCACAACGGATCTGGCGGGATCCTTCCGTCTGGGGGAACTGCAAGATGTGTCAATTAGCTACTTGGCGGAAGCGGTGGATCTGGTGGAACTAAATGAGTCTTATACTAAGTCAAGTTTAGTTACAAGAAAAGCATCGTTACACTTGGACCACCGTGTAACATCAAATACATCTATGGGCATTGGGATAATCAGAATATCACAAGGACCCAAAGGCGCAGTATGGACAAATGCTGACTTCCGGGCTATACATGACGTAAACTCCATAGCAAGACTCGTTCTCGGCATCTCTTGTCCAATTAGCATATGGTCTTCAGGCCACGAACTGTCTGAAGAAGCATACGGACCATATGTCCGGTTTATCCTGACCGGCGGCAACTGACACGACCTACAGCGCATGCAAGAGTTCTCAGTTAGCCATAAGTTCCTCCCATTTCTTGTAGGATTCATCAAGCGTCTTCTGAGCCTCTGAAAGAGACCTGGCTTTCTCTGCCATGCGCTCCGGGAATCGATATATCTCAAGGTCGGCAAGTTCCGCATTGATCTGCTCTATCATCTGTTCGAGTCGTAGGATTTCCTTTTCAATGGCCGAGACAGCTTCCTCAGTGTCTTGGCCATTAGAATCACGGTCAGAGCTCATCCCACTTTTGACCCGGCGTCTGTCTCCGGCACAAGCTTGACGTAGCTTTTTGTCTTTCGTCTGCTTATCTGCTCTGACCTGAACCGGATCTCGTTTAGCTTGGAGGGCTGCTTTCTTCCGGATGTAATACGTATATCCACCAAGGTAATCCACGAGATTACCGTCTTCTATTTCCAGTATTCTGTCAGCGACCCTCTCCAGGAAATATCGATCATGGGATACAACAAGAAGTGTCCCGTCATAAGTCCCTAAGGCCCTCTCGAGAACTTCTATGGAATCAATGTCCAGATAATTCGTTGGCTCATCCATAATCAGGAGATTACACTCTGAAGCCATGAGTTTCGCGAGAAGCACTCTATTTCGTTCCCCGCCGGATAGGTCACGGATCCTTTTGAACACATCATCACCGAAAAATAGAAATTTCCCCAGGAGGTCACGGGCGTGTTGAGGCGCAAGTCCCGTTGACGCAAGGACTTCTTCAACAACCGTTCTTTCAGAATTCAGATCATCATGTTGCTGATCATAGTAGCCGATAACGACTCCTGCCCCGATCTTGACAGTTCCGCATGAAGGCTCTACCTTTCCTGAGATAACTTTGAGGAAGGTGGATTTTCCTGCTCCGTTGCGTCCAACTATCCCTATGCGCTGACCTCGATTTACTGTCAAGTTTACGTTGGAGAAAAACGTCCGTCCGCCAAATTCAAGAGATACGTCTTGGAGATTGATTACCTGATTCCCGCTCCTGGTAGACGTATTAAGCGACAGGCCAATTGCTTTGTGTTCCGATATAGGCTTCTCCAGCCTTTCCATTCGAGCCAGCTTCTTTTGAACATCCTTAGCTCGCCTGGCGAACTTCTCGTTTTGTGCGCTGCGAGCCGTGTAGCTCCGAAGCATCCCTTCAAGCCTGGCAAGCTCCTTTTGCTCCAGTTTATACCGGGTCTCTTGCTGAGCGAGGATGTTCTCTCTTTGCTCCGCATATCTCAAATAATTCCCGTCATATTCTCTGATACTGCCGTGATCAACTTCCAGTATACGTGTTACAACAGTGTCCAAAAAGTGTCTGTCGTGGGATACCACAATAACCGTGCCCGGGTACGCTTGCAGGAACCCCTCCAGCCATGTAACAGAAGAAATATCCAGATGACACGTAGGCTCGTCCAACAGCAAGAGATCCAATGGGGAAATTAACGTCCTAGCCAGGGCAATCCTAGTTCTTTCACCTCCACTGAATGTCCCTATGCGTCTCGTCCTATCTTTGTCTTCGAAACCAAGACCTGAAAGAACGCCTGTAACACGGCTATTGATGGCGTAGCCATCGGCCCTTTCAAATTCGTCGGTAAGAACAGCGTACTGTCTCATCACCCGCTCCAAGGAAGTATGGCATGAGACTACTTCAGGCTTACCCATTTCATGAGAAAGCCTTGTAATCTCGTCCTTCAACCGGAGCAGGTGACTAAAGCCTTCATACACGACTTCAATAAGGGATTTATCTTGTTCAATCAAAACATCCTGTTCAAGATATCCTAAGCGGGTACTACGGGGAACCACTACTGCCCCATTATCTAAAGACTCAATTCCGGCAATGAGTCTAAGGAGAGTAGTTTTCCCGGAGCCGTTTTGCCCAACAACACCCGCCTTTTCTCCATCCCTTATTGTGAAAGACGCATCATGCAGCACACGCCTTATTCCATATGACTTCGTTATTCCATTAGCTTGAATTAACACCATATTGCCACTTGCTCTCGTACGTACACTCCTTCAACGCTCCGAGCTAAGCCTGCCTACGCACGAGCAATGCGTCCAAACAGGGCAAGCAAATCCTAACTGATAACACAATACTCTCTGGAGGACTACCTTTCAACTATAACTGACAGCCCCATACCTCCGCCGATACACAAAGTAGCAAGACCAAGGCTTACATCACGCTTTATCATCTCATATAACAGTGAAACGAGAATTCTTGCGCCGCTTGCTCCAATAGGGTGGCCTAACGCAATCGCGCCACCGTTGACGTTGACCTTGTCAGGATCCCAGCCGAGCTCTCGGCCTACTGCAAGAGACTGCACTGCAAATGCCTCGTTTGCCTCTATGAGATCAATGTCCTCAAGACGCAGGTCTGCTCTGATTAGAGCTTTCCTCGTAGCAGGGACAGGCCCTATACCCATCACTGACGGATCTACACCTGCGGCTGCGTAAGCCTTGAGGGTCGCCATGGGTTTCAACCCAAGTGTAGCTGCCTTATCTTTGGATGTTACCACAAGCGCGGCTGCGCCGTCATTGATGCCGGAGGCGTTACCTGCCGTGACAGTCCCGTCTTTCTTGAAGGCAGGTCGCAGCAAAGCCAGTTTTTCCTTGGTAATACCGGGCCTAGCATGTTCATCCTGGCAGAACACTACGGGGTCGCCTTTTCGCTGCGGAATTTCTACGTTGACAATTTCATCCCTAAACCTTCCGCCTACTATGGCTTTCTCAGCCTTTTGCTGGCTCCAAGCAGCAAATTCGTCTTGCTCATCCCTACTGATATCGTATACCTCCCCGAGGTTCTCAGCGGTAATCCCCATGTGCGTGTCACCCAATACGCACCATAGACCGTCTGTTATCATAGTATCTTTAAGCTCTCCATGACCCATACGATATCCGCATCTCGCTTTCTCAAGGACATAAGGGGCTAAGTTCATGTTTTCCATACCACCTGCCACCACCACATCCGCATCACCCGACATGATGGCTTGAGCAGCAAGAACTACCGCTTTGAGACCGGAACCGCATACCTTGTTCACAGTCATTGCAGGGACTGTCGTAGATAGTCTTGCTTTTATCGATGCCTGTCTAGCCGGGTTCTGACCTTGACCTGCTTGGAGCACATTCCCCATAATCACTTCATCAACAGCATCTTGACTTATCCCTGCCCTCTTCAGGGCTTCTCTGATAACCACTGCGCCCAGATCAAAAGCAGGCACACCTTGAAGCGTCCCCCCAAAAGTACCTATTGCTGTCCTCACTCCACTTAAGATTACGACCTCGCGCATCCTTCGTCACTCCCTATCCGGTTAATTGTGCGATAGGGCAAACCCAGGTGGCCGGGGCCCTTCCTCGA
>DIQZ01000049.1:0-12497 GCA_002424305.1 Firmicutes bacterium UBA5449 | reverse complement strand
CATTATTCAGTTTTTCGATAGGCTTTATAGTCCACCGTTATTCTGAAACTGCGGCCTAAAGTAAGCAATCCTCCCCTGATTTCCATGGTCATCCTCAACGGAAACCAAGCATCACAAGATCCACCCTGAAAAATGACTGTGACATGTTGTCTGCGAGAAAACTGAGTGCAAGCACCGGACGAGAACTCTATCTCTACCGGTATGCCTCTTTCTTGTTCCAACCAAGCAGCACCTGTCAAGACTTCATCCTGTCTGTCCCAGATATACTCGTATTTAACGCACTGTTTGCCCAGAATGTTCCGATTTTCTCCTGTGGGATGAGCTGATATTTCGTCTTGGAATTCCGGCTCGAAAGGGCTGTTACCCACAATATTCAGAGAGATAGGATCAGGAAGATCAATATGTGAATTGGCAGGGATTTGTCCATTGTCCTCTTGTGTAAAGTCAAGTAGCATTTCTTCAGCCTGTTCCACCTTGCTGTGTCTGTCCAGAATCTCGATTCGTAAAATAGCAGACTCGGGAACCCAATGTTTGTTCGCTGCAGCTATAGTAACAGATTCCTGCCATAGGGGATCTCCTGTGCCGCGTTTCGCAAAAACAGATTGGAATGTGAGACATACACTCGCTAATAGTAGTATCAAGTAGATAGTACGCACCCGGCCGCCAGTAGACGACATCATACCGAGAACAGCCCCTCTTCCTAATGGGAATATATGTATATTATACATATATTCCCATTACAGATCAATGCTTTTCATTCGCCACCATGATCGCAACGCATAGACTTTCTTCTATGTGCGAACAACGCATCTAATCCTTTATGAGGAACTTCATGAAACCCAGATAAATACCATGACAATGTAAACCACAATTCAAATCTCAACGTAGACAACTTAGAATCCTAAGCCGGCTAAGAGCCCTAAGCTAGCACTCGGTATATCCGCATGCCATACATTTGAGACAGCCCTCTACGTGAATCAAGTTCCAGGTACCGCAGGATGGACACAAACTGAACAACTTAGCTGATGCGCTATTATGCTCCAGCAATCTCGTGTCTTCGAGCTCATCCCCGGCTTCTGCTTCCCCTCGAAGCTCACTGAGATATCCTGAAAGAAATTGGCCGATAGCGTCAGGAACAGACCTGACTCTACCTGGTCCAAACCCAATACTTCTTGAACCGCCGATTCCCGTTAGTTGAGTTGCGATCTCCTCCGGATCAACGCCTGAACGTAATGAGATCGATACTAATCTTGCTATAGCTTCAGTAAATGCGGATACATCACTGCCTGCCTTACCTATCTGCGCAAACAACTCCAGAGGATGGTGGTCAACGGTGTTTAGGGTGATAAACAGCTTGCCCAGGGGAGTAGCTCGCACATCAGTAAACCCTTCCAGCCTTGACGGCCTATCTATGGGACGAATCTTTCCCCATACACCGTTTATGCGATGATGCACACTACTTATCGCTAATTGAGCATGGGCGCTGTCCTCAACCCTCTCATCTGTTGCCAAAGAAGTACTCGTGCCTACGGTCAGCACTTGTTCACCGCGACTGCCGTCTCGGTATACGGTAACACCCTTGCAACCCAGATCATGAGCAAGTCTGAATACGCACTCTACGTCGTCTGAGGTTGCGTCGTTTGGGAAATTAACCGTCTTGGATACTGCGTTATCAGTGTAATTCTGAAACGCAGCTTGCATACGGATATGCCATTCGGGTTCTATTTCATGGGCTGTGACAAATACTCTCTTGACTTCTTCCGGCACTTCTTCCATGCCTGTCAGAGCGCCACTTTTGGCGACCTCTTCCATGAACTCCTCCGAGTAGAACCCCATTCCCCTCATACGGGACTCAAATACGGGATTGACTTCACAAAGCGCAGTCCGATCCAGAACGTGTCTGGTGAACGCAAGGCTGAAGACCGGTTCTATTCCGGAGGATGCACCTGCAATAATACTTATAGTCCCTGTAGGAGCAATCGTTGTTGTGGTAGCATTCCTCACCTCGAGGCCTTCTTCCTCTCGCCTGCTTCCCTCCCAGTTTGGAAAGACTCCTCTGACCTTAGCTAACTCCTTTGATGCTGCCCTGCTCTCCTCCTGGATAAATCCCATCAGATTCTCGGCAAGCTCCACAGCCTCCTCTGAATCGTATGCCATACCAAGCTGCATCAGAAGATCTGCCCATCCCATCAGGCCCAGCCCTACCTTGCGATTTCCCTTATGCATAGCCTCGATTTCAGGCAACGGGTATCTGCTGGCATCAATCATATTATCTAAGAAATGGATAGATTCGTGGATTGACTCTCGAAGAGCCTCCCAATCAACCTCGTGTGCTCCACTTGTCTCTCTGACAAACTTGCCTACATTGAGCGACCCCAGATTACACGCTTCATAAGGCAATAACATCTGTTCACCACATGGATTGGTAGCTTCATATTCACCTATGTTGGGAGTTGGATTAAACTCATTGAGCCGGTCAATGAAGATGATACCCGGCTCTCCTGTTCTCCAGGCGGACTCTACTATGAGATCAAAAACATCCCTAGCCCGCAGCGTCCCGGCAACCTCTTTGCTGCGAGGGTTGATAAGCTCATATTCGCCGTCTTCTTCTAAGGCTTCCATGAATTTGTCGGTTATAGCTACAGAAACGTTAAAATTCGTCAGTTGAGTCATGTCATTCTTGACAGTTATGAATTCCAAAATATCCGGGTGGTCTACTCGGAGTATCCCCATATTTGCTCCACGTCTGACCCCACCTTGTTTTATCGCTTCTGTGGCCGCGTTGAATACTTTCATAAAGGATATCGGGCCTGATGCAACTCCGCCTGTAGTTCTTACCACATCATTCTTGGGACGCAGCCGGCTAAATGAAAAGCCTGTTCCTCCGCCGGATTTATGGATCAGGGCCGCATTCTTCAGCGTGTCAAAAATACTCAGCATTGAATCCTCAATAGGCAAAACGAAACATGCGGAAAGTTGCTGGATTTCGCGTCCGGCATTACTCAAAGCAGGTGAATTAGGGAGAAACTTACCCTCCGCCATTAGAGCATAGAAACTCAGAGCTGTTCGGGCAAGTGACGGCATTGCCTCGGTCACCATTGCTTCAATGTCATCCCATGTTCCCTTTGTTTGACCTCTCGACGCAAGATCGCTAAACCCATTCTTTAGTGCAGTCCAATCCCAATCTGAGAATTCTAACGCCTGCAAAGAAGCTTGTTCATCTGAATTCAGCAACTTCGGTGAAACTTCTTCTACTGAAGTCGACTTATGCTTAGGATCATATAGCACATCCATTAATGCGACATTCTTTGCGACTCTCCACAACATTTCTCCGGGAGTCTCCATAATGTTTCCTGACTCATCCTTACTTAAGTAACGACTCTCGAGCACAGTCAAAGCATTATCAGACAACTTCGGTTCCGGTAATTGTAAACCTGATTTCACAAGGACTCCTCCTATAAACAAGACCTTCGATAGTTTGATAAGCATAAAGAAGATTTTGGTGTAGAATATTGATACCAAGATTAGGTACGTTAGGATTAGATTTCCCTATTACAGAGAATTCTCCTCCTACTAATTTGTAGCCGGCAAGAGAATCAGCATGTACCATGTCAGAGGCTGTCTAAAAACCAACGAATATCTGTTATAGCGAGGCTATTCGTATGCAAATTGAAGCTGGAAGCACAACTTCGGCGTCATATTCAAGTATCGTATGCCAAAGCATGAATAGGTTTGTAATAGTCTTCTGATATGAGTTCCCGGTGGACTGTGCCGTCAATATCAATACTCCGCCACACCGCGACCCGGACTCCGTTTTTTCCGCTGGAAACCCTGGCATTATTGGAACCGCTCCCCAAAAGGCGAGGTCTCTCCACATCCAAGACCTCTGTTGCCACATGTATGTTTTGAGGCATCAGGAGATCCGCTCGTACGTCCACAATAAGCCTGGCTCCTTCCATGCGTGCTCCTATAGTCACAGGCACGTCCAGCTGGTTTTTAATGCGCAAATCAAGTCCTGCGTCCTCACTGACTGTAGCGTCAAGCCCGGGAGGCACGTAATCTACAGGCTGCGAGTGTGGGTGACGCTCGATTATTTCCAGGCCTGCCCTGAGAGCAGCGTTGTATAAGGTTGTCGACACCTGGCAGATTCCCCCTGCAACCCCAGGCATACTCTTACCTCCTGAGATTACCCGAGCGTCTTTATAACCTGTGGAACTCAATCTCGGCCCTAACACCTTGTCGAAGGAAAATATTTCTCCCGGTTGAATCACGAATCCGTCAATCATGGATGCAGCAAGGGCGATATTATGGTTTCGGTTCTGTTCAGGATCTTTCACAGTGGTCGAGAAACTGGCTATATTCGGCAGTTCACACACTATCTCTGAGCTTTCTGAGGTGCCGTATACGTCAGGTGCGTACATACCCCATACCCTTGTAGGCATTACCTTGTATTCTCCTGGCCGTTCAGCTCTGATAGAGTAAACTATTTCGTTTTCGCCTTCTTTGAGGTATGCACTGAAGATGGCTACTTTCTCATCACGTACTTCCTTGCGCCCGTACCAAAAGTCCCAACTATAGATGTCATAAGGCGTATCTACAGCTTCGAACCCTGACGGAAGCGGATCTTCAACCATAATATACGTGCGAGGGCTATCCGTATTTATGGTAATCCTGACTGTTATCTCATCACCCGGCGTCACAGGTCCCGTAATAGGCTCATAAGTATCTGTCCCTTCGACTTTGCGATAGTATCCACGCCTTACGCTAAGGCCGTTTTCCTCCGGTGCCAGGGTTTGGGAAGGAGTATAGTACTCACATGCGACAGAGTAATAGAGCCTCCCCTTGCCTGCCTTCTCAATTGTCAGCTCATTCTTGCCTGCGACCAACTGCTTGGGATCTATCTCTATCTTAGTTTCCTTATCCCACAAGTTCTTGCCGGTAAACCTCACCTTCTCAACACGTTTCCCGTTGAGCACAGCGGTAGCGGTAAGATTCGGTGAGATCTCATCACGGAGGTTCATGTATTCAGTCAAGGCCATAATAGCGATGGCTGTATCCTTAGTGGAATTCCAGGCATTACCCAAGCGTGCCTCTGACAGCCATCTCACAACTTGAGGAGCCGGAGAATTATGAGGATCCACAGCCAGCATGGCTAATAGCCCATATGCTGTGGTCTCTACACGGTTATCAGCCCAGTACCACTCATTGGAAGATGCATCCCAGTAAGTCCTGGTATCATCACCTCGCGACCGATCCACGAGATCACCCAGCACTATCTCGGCATCATCCGGCCTCTCCACATTCTCAAGGGTCAGGGCAAGAAGCGCCAAAGAGTAGTTGGAAAGCTCATTACGTCTAGTTATCATCTCATCGAGACGAGGCAAGACATTCTCTCCCACCTCAGACATGACGAACAAGTTGTATGTGAGATCATCAACATTTCGTGGCTTGTTAAGGAAGCCGCCAAGGGCTTTCTTACCGCGCATAAGCACTCCGTCGTCTACCTGAAAACCGGCCTTTTTGGCGAGATTAAGACCATATACTGCGTACGCTGTCATCCTGGCATTCGGCTTGTCATACTCCCACCAACCCCAGCCGCCTTCATCATGCTGGTATCTGTATATTCGAGCAAGACCTGCTTCCACCATTTTCGGAAGGTCTTTGGAGATTTCCGGCATTTTAATGCCCAGCTCACTTAGGGTCTTTGAGACGATAATATTCGGAAGAAATGAATTCATAGTCTGCTCTACACATCCGTAAGGGTAAGACGTAAGGTACTCAAGAGCCCCCAAGGCGGTAGCAGCAACTGACGGAGCGAGTCTCACTTCAACGCTCACTGTGTCATCCAGCGCATTTTGAGGAATATTAAATTCTATTTGCGCTTTGCCGTTATGACTTGGATCGTCCCCTACCTCACCGCCTTGAAAGACCTGAGCCTGCTTGCCAAAGGGTAGCACAGGCACACTAATCTCCAGGGCATCTTGTGCTCTTCCCGCCTTTGCAGAAGCGGTGAACTTGGCTACGCCTACCTTGTCACATGTGACCTTCCAGTCCAATAAGACTTGTCCGCCGGGTTCCAGAGTCACCTTGCGCTCGTTTCCATCGTCCAATGTGACCCCGTCAGCTTTGAGATTTACCTTCGCATCTACTTGCCTATCGGTGTAGTTGTGAACTATGGTGGATACATAGGTCGTATCATCCAGTGTAAAGAATCTTGGCGTAGACAACCTGACAATGAGATCTTTCGTGGTTATCACATCGCGCGTGGCAAACCCTACCAGGGTCTCAGGGGTATGAGCCCTCACAGTAGCTCTCCATGTAGTTAAGGAATCAGGCATTGGGAAACTCACCCTTGCCGTGCCTTTCCTGTCAGTCACAATCGTAGGCTCCCAAAAGGCCGTATCAGGGAAATCCTTACGGACATCTGAGTCGCCTGCCTCCTTGTCTGCCCCGCCATAGTACCATCTTGGGAAAGAGTAGTTTGTGATAGTCCTGTTCCAGATTGATCCGTAGAATGCTTTCCTGATATCAGGTGCAAGCTCCGTTTGGATAGCATATATTGACGCATCCACAATACCTACGGACACTTCTGCCCGAACAGGGCGACCTTCATGGTCACATGTCTTAATCGTATAAGAAGCCTTCTCCCCCGGGCCATATGTGTCTTTATCGGGTATGATAGACACATCAAGGAACTTATCCTTCACCGAAACATACATGACCTTCTCTTGAGAATAAAGCCTCTTCCCACGGATCAATGTTACTGTAAAGAACGCGTTAGGACTGAGTTCTTCAGTTATCGCAACTTCAAACAGGCGTGTATGCCCGGTAAGTTCAACCACCTCATAAGAAGTCAGGTCTCGTCCTTCTATGGCCACAACAGCCCAAACATGGTCAAAAGTTGTGTTCACAAGGACCTTCGCCGTGTCCCCTATCTCATAGACGTCTTTGTCAGTAATGATCTCTATTTCCGTGCCGCCGTAACTCGGCCACCTGCCTGCGTCACCGGCTACCCAAACGTACACTTCCTCTACTATGTGATTCCCTCTCGAATCAGATCCTGAGATTTCTACCACGTAGGATCCTTCTTCTCTCGGAGTGAACTCAAAATCAGCCTTACCGTCTGCTTGTGTAGCAAAACTCCCGGACTCTTCCTTCCATCGTGTAGATTTCTTCTCGTCCCATTTCACTTTCATGGATTGCCATTTCAGATCCGTGGCGAAAGGCTTACCCTCAAGGGTTTCTGCCTTCACATGAACCTTCACAGGCGCTCCGGGAGATACCACATACTCAGCAGGCTGGGCCACTAAATCGAAAAGACCTCTGGCCAGGATCACTGAAGTCCTACCTGTGACCTCTCGCAAGCTTTCATCAGTCACAGTAGCTTCAATGAACAACCTCTTAGACCTTGGGATTTTCTCAGTCTTTATGGCAAACTCCATAGCACCGCTCTCAGAAGTTGTTCCTTCCCCGGAATCTATAAGCTCGCCATAGTACCCGTAATACTCATCAGTAACAGAGAAATAACCCAGATCTTCTGTGGAATAATACGGACGGTAGTACGGTTGGGAATAGACTGCATATCTTACCTTCGCCTTAGGGACGGGCTTGCCAAAATAGTAAGTAGCTTCTATTTTGGCAGATATGTCATCCCCCGCTACATACGTTTTCTTGTCAGTGGAAACTTGAATTTCGTACTCAGGCTTCCTATATTCAGCCACCTTGAACCAACCGTAATGCACGCTTCCCCTTACATTCGCAAGAACCCTGTAAGTACCAAGGGAAGGTTCATCCCCTAGAATAACCTCTCCCGTAAAGGATCCGTAATCATTGGTCTTAGTCTCTGTTTTATAAATGCATGCATCTTTCGCGTCTCTAACCTCAATAGTAACTTCTTCTTCATCCAAGACCTCGAACGTTCCGCCGACATCTTCCCGAAGAATACCTTTGAAAGATACCTTTTGACCCGGCCTGTATATTGGCCTGTCAGTATATATATACACCTTGTAGCGGGAATCTTCCCAATATCGCCAGGAACTCACCTGAGCGAAACTTGCACCAGAGGCATCTTCTCGTGTACCGACTACGGAGATGCCTCCCTTTGAAGCCCCTTCCACATTCAGTGTGTACACTCCGTCATGGTCTGTGATTCCTTCTCCGATGACTTTCCTATTCTCACCATAGACGACAATACCGGCATTTTCACATGGAGCGTCTTCACTGAAAGTATGGGCGTATACAAAGAGCTCACTCTGACCCATTTTGGTCAGAAGCCCCAGATCAGTGACGAGAAACCACTCACTTGATTCACGCCCTTCACTATCGCAGGCCTTAATCAGGTAGCCTCCCTTACCTTCGGACCGGACATTGAGATTTATGGAAAATTCTCCTCCGGCCTTTTTCGCACGAGGATACTTCGAAAACTTTCGCACCAAGGTTGCGTCTTGCGGTAGGATCTCTGTACACGACGATAATGAGCCGTGCTTTTCATAATGCACAGCAGGATCAAACTTCCACACTGTAAAGTCAATCCTGGTTGAGCCCATACCCCTTACGCTGATAACAGGCGTTTCAGAAGGTGAAAGAACCCGATCATCCGAATACATGTATAAGTACCCTTTAGCTGCCCTACTGTCAACCGGAAACGATCGTAGGACAAGGATAAGTCCTATGAATAAGGCAACTGCAACACCTGTCGTAAGAACCTTTCGAGAAGAGTCTGTTTTCATCTTACGCTTACCCCCTCACGGGCAAGGTCTTTCCAAACCTTTCCGTTTCAAAAACATATAACTCAAAGGGAACGCCCGGTTCTATCCCGGCCTCCCGTTTAGCCCACTTTCTTTGATAATCTGCGGTCTTGGCCTCGCCCGGCAGGATTACCCCGGAGCGTTCTCCTGTCTTTACCAGGACGCCTTCAAGTCGGGGATTTACTTCTGCATCCGGACGTTCTCTTCTAACCCTTCCTACCACAGATACGCAATAGTCAATTTTCGGCAAGTCCTCGAGACTAATAGGCGAGTGACGTATGTCCATGGTAGCAGCCATCTCAGCAGCCTTGGCAATCTCATCCCGTAGATTGGGTTCAGCTGGGTAAATCCTTCCCATACATCCCCTGACCCTATCATCAATTATCAGAGTAACGAATACACCGGCTTGCATATGAAGAAGTCGATCTGACACAGGCTGAGGCGAATCGGCCTCTCTTGACTTCGCTTCTCGATTTTCCACAACCCGAGTCACAGAAGTCCTTGCGATCTCTAAGACATCCCGTTCCAAAGCAGGAGAACGTAAGGACCGCAACTTATCAAGCACATCATTGCCGGGAAGGAACGGATCCTCAATCTCTCTGGAATCTTGAAGCCGGGGTTCTTCTGACGACATAGTTGACTCTGTTTTGAGTTGACCTTGAAGACCGGCAGGCTTGCTCGCAACCTTTACAGCAATGATGCCCATGACAATGAACGCAATAAGTACGCCGATAATAACCGGGTTCCGCAGGCTACACTTTACGTCGCGTATTATAGCCACAGAATCAAAGGCCTCTCTTCTAAATTAAACATGGGTCTCTGCCCTTGAGTTCTAGTTCTTGATATGCGATTCCTTTAAAATTCACAAATACAAATCGTTAAAATATTGGATCAATCACCCTAAGTATGGCATGATAGTCCCCTCCTCTTTTCCTAACGCATCAAGGTGAGGTCACTCCCTACCCTCAAAGGCACATCCTTAAGATGCTACGCAACCCCTGAAGAAGACACTCACGCCGGAAGGTGGCGAAGGTTTGCAGCAATCTAGTGGAAACTACCAAGTGACAAGTGGCGGTAACGTCCATCAGACCATGGAATAACATGTTATGAGGAAGTCTCGTTGCCATATGCCGGGAAACCCGGAATAGGCAACTAAAACCAAGGGGGAATCATTATGGTCACATACATAGTGCAACCCGGTGATACTCTTACCTTGATTGCCCAGCGGTTCGGCTCTACAGTGGCAGCAATAGTTGGCACAAACAACATTACGAATCCGAATCTTATTTTTGTGGGACAGGTGCTTCAAATACCGGTGGCAGGTGCCCCGCCGACGCCTGCACCGCCACCTGCTCCGGCGCCGCCACCCACTCCGACGCCTACGCCTACACCGTCTATTACAGTACCAACAGGCTTCAGGCTCTATATTGTGCAGCCAACAGACACTTTAGCACGCCTTGCAACTCGCTTTGCAACAACAATCCAAGTGCTGGTGACAGTGAACCGTATTTTCGATCCTAACTTCATATCCGTAGGACAGGTTCTGTTTGTTCCTATAGCACCGATTACAGTCATACCTACACCACCGCCTACGCCACCGACACCGCCCGGCCCTCCGGTGCCTCCGGGACCTCCGGTGCCACCGGGGCCGCCTGTCCCAGTCACAGGAGTAAATCAAGTGTCCGTAATCCAGGCTGGACTGAGGCATACTTTCATGGTAAATAGGACAACATTCACACGGGGTGAGCCAATACGCCTCAGCCTCAGCAAGACTAACGTCACCGGTACTCCTGTATCGATTACTTATAGGTCCAGTCAGAGGTATGACTTCATTGTAACGCGGGCGGGAAGGGAAATTTGGCGTTGGTCACAAGGACGGTTCTTCACCTTTGCTCTGGAAAGAATCACGCTAGGCGCAAGAGAACGTCTCATCCATGTGCAAATTTGGAATCAAACGACAAATGCGGGAATCCCTGTATCTCCCGGAGTTTATACTGTTACAGCAGTCAATACAGGAACAGGAGTGAGGCTCAGCCTTCAAATTGAGATTAGATAAGCGCATAATTGCCCTCGACTTACTACATCCTTACGGTGTATAATCGTGACTGACATGCACCCGGACATAGGGTCAAAAGGAGGCACATATTTTGCGCGAGCGAGTAGAGAAAACTCTTGAGAAAATTAGAATGGCTTTACAGGCGCATGGCGGCGACGTGGAACTTGTGGGGATAGAAGGTAATGTAGTCAAAGTGAGACTTACCGGTTCCTGTGTTGGGTGTCCTTTTTCGACGATGACTCTGAAAAACGGCGTAGAAAGAATACTTAAAGAGGAGATCCCTGAAATAGAGAGGGTCGAAGCCGAGTAAGCCTGAAGTAGGGCTGTAGCAAATACGAAAAAGCGCAGCCGCCCGAGCATTGGGCGGCATGCAACTTTATTATGATGCTCAATAGGCAAACCATTCCCAAGGCTTTTCGCAATGCGCTCCTGTCAACCGGCACCTTATCTTATCAAGAAAATAAGCGTACTCACAACAGCCCGTCTGAGTGAGGAAGCCTGGTTCCGGCTTGCACAATGTTTCCGTAACTCACCTTAGCACCAAGCAAGGTATCTCTTATAGTGTCGGTGTTTTCCTTACGCGCCATAAGGCTCCTGAGAACGCCTGAAGCCTCCGCAGAAGGACCTGAGATAACCGCACCTACAAGACGTCCGTCACTAAACACGAGGCGTCTGTATTCTTGTCTGCACTCATCTGAAAAAGTCACAACCTCGTCCCCATTTTCAGGCCGGGTTTTTCCCAGGGTTATCAAGCACTTCTCACCGAAGGAAACTGAGTTCAACGCTACATCACCTAAGTAAGCAATCCTGCGTCCCGCCATATTATAACCTGCGATCCGTCCTTGCCACACTGCACTGGACCAAAGCGCGTTTACCCACGGCCTCCCCCTGGCTATGTCATAACCTTCTGCAATATCCCCTGCAGCGTAAATACTACGGACACTGGTCTCCATCATATCGCTCACAAGAATTCCTGTCCCTTGCTGAATCTCGGTATCCCGGATACATGACACATTGGGAGTCACGCCTTTCCCTACGACCACCATGTCGCAGTCAAAAACCTCACCTGTAGAAAGACGCACGCCCTCAACTCGCTCATATCCTTCAATTTCCTCAACATCGCAGTTCAGCCTGATATGCAGGCCGGGTGTTCGGAACATGTTTAGTGTGATCTTGGAATCCTCAGGTGCAGTGATTTGAGAGAGCAGTCTTTTCGAAGATACCACCAGCAATACTTCTACTCCACGGGCAAGCAATGCCTCTATCGTCTTGATACTGACAAGTCCTCCGCCTATCACTACTCCTCGCCTGGAATCAGATGCCGCTTGCGAAATCTTCTTTGCGTCAGCAAGAGTCCTCAAGTAGTACACACCTGGAAGCTCTGTACCTGGGATATCCGGAGCCTGTGGGCTACTACCCATTGCAAGCAACAGTGAATCGTATGTCAATCTTTCCCCGTTTGAAAGCTCAACCTCGCGACTGATAGTGTCTACACGTGTAGCGCTTACACCAAACATGCACTTAACTCTGTTTCTTTCATAGAACCCTTCATCTACGAGGAATATGTCTCTAAACTTACTTTTTCCCGCTATCCAATAAGTCAGGAGGATTTTCGAGTAGTACCTCTCAACCTCAGGTGATACAATTACTATCTCACCTTTTGGGTCTACCTCTCTTATGGCAAGGAGGGCGCT
>DIQZ01000084.1 GCA_002424305.1 Firmicutes bacterium UBA5449 | reverse complement strand
CCTGCTCCCCCTGAAAGATCATATAAGCCGGTAATACGTAAGTATGCTTGGACTGCCAAGACTTCGTAGTTACCAGATAGAATTATGGGATTTCCGAAATCCGCAAGGGATTCAATAAAAATCAGAAGCAATGCAGAGGCAATTCCTGGGATGGCAAGAGGTAGTGTAATCGTTCGAAACACGTGCCACCAAGATGCTCCAAGATCGCGGGCCGCATCCTCGATTGAAGGATCAATTGCCTGCAACACTCCGGATAAAACAAGGTATCCTGTGGGAAAGTAAGCGAGAGTCTCGACCAGTACAAGACCTCTCAGACCGTATATTCTGAAGTTTACCAGCCCACCCAAGAGCTGTTTTGTGATAAGACCGTTGTTGCCGAATAGCATGATCGTTGCAAGCGACATGATAAAAGGCGGCGATATCATGGGGAACATAGCCACTACTTTAAAAAAACCCTTTAGAGGTATGTCCACTCTTGTAGTGCAATAGGCGAATATAAATCCGATAACCGTACCAAGGAGAGCAACGATGAGTCCTAAACGAATACTGTTTACAAGAGGACGACGGTTGTAGCTTTTTGCGAGTAGCCCGCGATAAACCCCAAGACCGATACTCCCGTCACTTTGTACGAGGCTTGTCTTAAGTACGGAATACAATGGGTAAATAACGAACAAGATAAGGCATATTGCAATGGCGACGATGGTTACCACTACGAAAGGCTCTTGTGCAACCATTGACCCAGATCGTCTCTGTAAAGGACGTTCGAGCTTGGTTTCAAAACGTGTCAAACGACTCACCATCCCGAATCCCTTGCCGGAGGAGTCCGAGGAAGGCGTACTTGCTGCCTGGGATTCCCCCGAACAAGGGTAGTGACTGTCTTTACTTCCTATGCATTCTACTTATTAGTTAGTTCTCTCCACTTCTCATTCAGGAGGCCTTGATTCTCTCCGGCCCAGACATCGTCATATGGAATCAGCTTGACCTGCTCTCGGGTAACCGCGCCCTCAGCAACCTTAGCCTCTGGATTCAAAGGTATACGGAACCACTGCTGCATTAGATCCTGGCACTCTGTGGTCATACACCAATCAATAAAGGCCTTGCCTGCTTCCTGTTCAGGACCGCTCTTAACCAATGCCATGGCGCCAATTTCGAAACCGGTACCCTCTGACGGCATACTCATCGCTACCGGATATCCTTTAGAAATCCCCTTAGCCATCACATCGTGTGAGAATGCTATTCCTATAGCAACCTCTCCAAGCCCGGCTTGGGTAACACAGGCTGAGCCCGACGTATTATAGTGGTGTACGTTCTTGTCAAGCTCGAGCATGTATTTGAAACCTTCTTCTTCACCCATCAACTGTATTACTGTTGCCAAAATAGTGTATGCTGTACCGGAAGTGTACGGATATGCGAAGGAAATCTGTTCTCTGAATTCAGGCTTCAAGAGATCTTGCCAGGAAGTGGGATATTCGAGATTGTTTTTCTCAAACCATTCTGTGTTGCACCCGAATCCGATAGCTCCAAAGTAGAAGCCTACCCAATTCCAGTCTTTATCTCTGTGTTCAGGCTGCAGGAACTCAGATCCTTTCGGAACATACGACTCTAGGAGTCCGTTCTTAGTTGCATCAATATACTCCGGACTTGGGCCACCCAACCATACAGAAAATTGTGGATTCCTCGCCTCGGCTTTCAATCTTGCCAGACACTCGCCTGCTGACATCCTAACCGAAACTACTTTGATTCCTGAGGCCTTTTCAAACTCATCGATATAGATTTTTGCTTCATTAGGATCAAGTGCTGTTAGTAGATGCAGGGTCTTGGAGGGAGCAGCAAAGACACTAGTCATGGTACACGTGAGGAGTGCACAAATTAGAAACGCACGCACAATCTTCCTAGTCATAACTGTTCAAAACCCCCTTGTAGATTATCCGGACAAAACTTGTCCTTTCCTCGTCTCAACAAGCAACACGCGTAGTTCAGTAATTCCTAAGCTCGTCCAAGAACACCTGTGAGGGTATCTCCTCCTTCTCTTTTCCACCTTCGCTTATTGAATGAACCTTCAGTTTAATGATATCCGCGCTAAGCTTGTCGCTCAGCCAAAGTACAGGTATTCAGGCTTGTGCAAGCATACCCTGATAAGTCCTTGGGAAAATAGGAGGCTATTCACATGTTTGTTTTATGCGGTTTTATCTCATACGTCTCACTATATTGAACTCGAAGATATCAGTACGGTAGTAATCGTACGATCTAAAGATTGGTCGATTGCTTACATCGTAATGAATCTGATCCAGAAGAAGGATAGGCGTGGCGGGATTAATTTCAAGTTTGTTTGTGATTGTTTTCGGCTTCTTAACCGGCAGAACGGTAGATACTGCATATAGAATATCTATGCCACACTGAGTTTTAAGAAATTCTAAGAAAGAGCCATCCATATTCCA
This sequence comes from Firmicutes bacterium UBA5449, assembly GCA_002424305.1. Taxonomy (GTDB): domain Bacteria; phylum Bacillota; class SHA-98; order UBA4971; family UBA4971; genus UBA4971. The sequence continues at coordinate 9,699 of DIQZ01000084.1, read as the reverse complement.
ATTGAGAATTTTCTCGCCGGCGGTCTCTTTAACTACCTTGTGAATAGAGTAGAACACCGGAGTCGAATCTGCAGTTCTGACCCGCTTTATACAGATTATTGGCGCAGATTCAGCAATCTGTAATTTCTCGGCAAGCTCGTTGTCAGCCACATCCTCGTGCATTTCTGTGCATGTTGTACCCGGAGTCCACCCGCGTTGCTTTATTGCCCAGGTAATACTTTTGAGCGCACCAAGATCGCTCCTTACATACACCTGACTTCCGGCAACAAATGTACCAAGGCCGTGTCGGACTATTACCGCTCCCTCTTGTGCCATTATCCGAATGGCTTCCCTCACTGTGGACCTACTTACTCCGAACATCTCTGCAAGGTCCGGCTCGGAGGGGAGTTTCTCGCCGAATCGCAATTGCTTTGTCTCTATCATACTCAGCAGTTTATCTTTTACTTGAATATACAGAGGTTTAAAGTTCAGGGACATGTTTTTGCCCGCATCCATGCGCTCATCGCCTTTCTTGCTTGATGCAGACATTGGGATGTCTGATGACTCATGGTTATCTTATCCTTTCTACTTGATATGCACAATTCCTTCTTGCGTCTGTATATTTGCTCCTGCAATTTTGGCGAAAACATCAACGGGATGTTGATCTAGAAACGATCCCCATGTTTTTTACTTTTTACGGAAGGAGTTTTCGAGAGCCTGTTGAATATGTAATGCAATATATCAATACATGCACTATATGACACAAAATCCTTCATGCGCTTTTCAATGAAGCATCTGTCGTAACACTCATAAAATCTATCAATAGCAACCTAGATAGGAGAGAGAAAATGACAAATAGGCGCAGACTAACTCTAGGAGCCTCTGTCTTCTATGACCCTGAGCTGCCATGCATAGATTTTTGCAGGTATGTTATCAACCATGGCATCGAGTGGATTGAAGTCAAACTGGAACCGGTATTTTACTACTCAGACGTAGATGAGAATGATGTAGCAGAATACCTCAGTGGGCTTGCTCAGACAGTTCCTGTATCAATCCATGCTTTCCATCTGGAACTCAACGCGGGTTCAATGAATCCAGATGTTCGCCAAGCCTCTTTGAAAGGTCTCAGGCGTTCTGTGGATTTTGCATCCAAGATCGGTCCTGGCACCATTGTGACCCTACACCCGGGAGATAACGGTGAGGCGCCTCCTTCGAAATACCACGAGGTTAGACACAATACCATTACAGTTTTCAAGGAAGTAGTGGAGTATGCCAGGAGTCTTAAGGTGAACATCAGTCTGGAAAACCGAGGACGAGAAGGACAGGGCGTATATAAGTATGCCCGAGCTGTTGAAGAAATAAGTGCTTTACGGCGTGAGCTCGGTTGCGATATCAAGTACACAGTTGACGTTGGCCATCTGACTTTCCTGGGAGAAGATCCTTCTTCTTATATACGAAAACTCGGCCCGGAAAATGTCGCATTGACCCACATACATAACAACGATGGAATTCATGACAGCCATAGAGCTACTCCATGCGGTCTCATAGATTATGAAGCTTTTCTTAAGACCTACTATGAAGAGAATTGGCAGTTTCCCCTAGTTGTCGAGGTTAAGAGGATGGACTACCTCATTGAGAGCATAGACCATCTTTCTCGGTGTTGGCAAGCAATGGCCTGGCAACGTGACCTTGGCAGCGGGAAATCGGTCTCTTGTTGATTTGGCTAGGAGCAATACAATCCTTTATACTAGCGGATTTTTAGGAGCATGAGGGGATAACATGAAAGACGAGAATAAGCGAGACAAACAGAGTGAAACCGTAAGTGAAGCAGGATATTTCACTTCCATCAGAGATACCCTTGAATCGAATCTTCCTAAAATGTCACAGCGTCAGGCGCAATTAGGTCGGTATGTCTTAGACCACATAACTGAAATTCCTTTCCTTTCTGCAGCACAATTGGCTGATCGTGCCGATGTAAGTGAACCGACTGTCATTCGTTTTGCACGAGGCTTGGGATACACAGGTTATCAGGATCTACGAAAAGAGGCCCAGAAATTTATTAAGGCTTATCTCGGACCGGGAGACAAAGTGCGAAGCTTTCTCAAACTTACCCCGGATCGCCATAGTATTATCGACAAAGTCGTCGATAGTCAAGTGGCAGCTCTGGAGGAAACCCGTAACTTGCTGTCCCGAAAGGCCTTCTGGCAAGCGGTTGAAGCCTTGTGTAGCACAAAGAACGTCTTCCTCTTCGGTCAAGGTGGTATGTCAGCGCTCTCCCTGGATATGTTGGACTTCCGTTTACGGAGATATGGATACTATACGTACACTCTTTCACAGGGAGGAAGAGCTCTATTTGAAAACCTCCATGTTATGACATCCGATGATGTCCTTGTTGTGATCACATTTTCCCAACCTGACGAAGAAACCGCAATTGTTCTGAATCATGCAAGATCTATCAAAGCCAAAGCCGTTGTTATAACGGACTACGTGGAAGCGGAGTTAGCGCATGAAGATGACATCATACTGTTTGTGAAAAGAGGTGAAGTCGGTACATCCAGATCTTACGCAGTTCCCCTTGTAATTATAGAAGCTTTGGTGCTTAGCATAGCAGCAGAAGATGAGAGTTGTCTCGAAATGCTCGATAAGCTTCACCAGCTTAGAGCGAAGTATCGTAAGCGTCGTTGAGCTAAAGGGGGAGTGGAAGCATCACTGCGCCGACCTATTTATGCATGCGCCTACGCAAATGTGGCGTTATCGGAAATCTCCCGGAAGACTTGCGTATCGCGAAGGAACCATCTAAGACTACTGTGAAGGGTATGGTAGATTCCGTTCTTCCTGCAGGAAGTGAGGTGCTAATTCGGGTACATATCGGTGGACATGGTCTAAATATCAAAGAACGTCGGGGTATAGAGATAGACCATGGGTCAAGAAGCCTATGTAGAATCTGGTTGGAATTTTCCACTCAATATTGAAGTGCGCTCCCTTGAGCATCTCTCCGAAAGCAAATAGTATTTACAGGAGTTTGGTGAGAATACAAACAGGCGGAAAAATGGAAGCTAGCAAGTGATATGAAAGATAGAATAGACTTAACTAACATATGGAGGAGGTGAGCTTCAACTGGTATTTGAAGAGGGGTGAAGGTTTGAGAATAGGAGTGAGCCTACCTGTTGACTACCTTACGGGAAAAGTCTCGTGTGAAGCAGATAAACTATGGACGCAGATCTATGGCTCAGTTGATCAATGCTTAAGAAGCTTAAGAGGTTTGGGAATAACCTCTGTGGAAATTAACAAGCTCTCTGAGGAAACTTCGCCTTCACAGTTGAAACACGCTGTAGAGGTAATAGGGGACATAGGCTTAGGAATCACTATCCATGGGTGGCTTCCGGAAATGAAGGTTGACCCCTGTCTTCCTCCGGCGATTCAAAAGCTGGAAAAGGCTTTGATGGCGTATCCACTTCAAGGATTGATTCCTTTTACCGTGCATAGTCATAGTTATGAAAGTAGCGTAAAGATACCTGACGATGAAGCTGCTAAGCAGACTTTACATGATCTGAACTTGCTTTCGAGAACTCTCGTACCTAAATCAGTATTCGCAGTAGCCTTAGAACTATGCCGTTATAAAGAGCGCCGTTCAGTGGGCGTTACCTTTAATGATGTCTTTTCTATGTCTGAACAGATTGGCCTAGAGAATCTGGGACTCTGTTGGGATGTAGGTCATAGTCAAGCAAATTATCGCAATCAACAGGACTTTCGGTTGCCTAGTGAGGAGTTTGCGAGAAAGGTGATTCATACTCATATTCACGATATCGGACCGGACGGAAGAACACATGGGCCTATTGTGGCAGATCAAGGTTATGTGAGAGACTGTGTAGATATTCTTAAGGATTCAGGTTATTGCGGGATATACAATCTGGAACTGTTTCCTCTCCGATGGAGATTATCACCCAAAGAGTGCAGATCCCGTATAGAGACGAGTATTAATAGTATGTTACACATGCTCATTGAATAGGAATACGTGCGCTCTACAGTAGCAGAGTAAACGCGGCGTACAGTGAGTTTGCTCTGAAGAGAGGGCACGTCAGTTCAGCGTTAGCGGGTGGCACCTAATAGACTGAGAGAAGTTCTGTAGGTAAATCATACTGACCCGGCAATTAAGGAGGGCTTGGTAGTGAAACGATTTGCTACGTTACTACTTGTGTTGTCTCTCATATTGATGTTAGGCGGAGTGTCATTTCCTGTTTTAGCAGCTGATGAGGATTGGAATGCAATTACTGACGCCGCAAAAAACGAGGGTTTGCTAATTGTGTACAACCCATCCAGTAGAATGGGAGAAGCGGCAGAAGGCTTTACGGCCAAGTACGGTATCGCAGTACAATGGGCTAAGATGAATGACGTTGAAGTAAGCGACCGCGTAGTGCGTGAACATGAAGCAAAAGCAAGAGGAGCTGACGTAATTGTTACGGAAGACGCAGCAATTCTAATGGCTCAATTGCTTCCCCAAGGATATGTAGTGAACTATATTCCTTCCACTCACAAGGCCATCATACCTGTAGAATACCAAGATCCACTGATTTATCAATTCCAGCCTCGTATTATCGGTTATAACACGGAAGCATATGACGAATCTCCAATTGAAAGCCTTTGGGATCTTACAACACCGGAATGGCGTGGTAAGGTCCTAATGAGGGATCCACAGTTTACATCTACGAATTTGGCATGGTTTGCGGAAATAGTCGAAGCTACAGATGAAATGGAAGCTGCCTATGAGAAACGTTTTGGCGAACCAATTACCCTAACAACCCCTAATGCAGGTTGGGAGTTTATCAAGCGCTTGGCGAATAATAAGCCAATTATGTTTAAGAGTGATACGGATGTAGCAGAAGCTGTAGGAGCCCGAGGTCAGGCAGATCCTCCGGTTGGCTTATATGTGCTAAGCAAGCACAGGGATATTCCTGCAAAAAATTTGGCCCTGGAAGCCTGTTACGGTCTGGAACCTTATATGGGTTATCTCTATCCTGCCTATGTAGCCATAACAGCGAATGCTGCCAGCCCTAATGCTGCAAAGTTGTTCGTAAGGTATTTGCTGGAAGAGGGTGTAAAGGCTTGGACGAAAGACTTAGGTAATTTTGCCACAGACCCGAGAATACCGACTCATCCGGATGATCCGTTGGGTGGCACTGAAGCATGGGCAAAAGTCACCATGCCTTTGAACGCTCAAACTACAGTGAAGCACTATGGAGAGCTCTTTGACTTTTGGATGAAGCATGCAAAGTAAGCATTACCGGAACTAAGTAGGTCCATTTCTAATAGGGAATAGAAAATGATGTTCGAGAGGAACAGGTAGAATAGGTTATGACTGCCGGGCGTATATCTCCCGGCAGTCATGTAACCTTGAGATAGGAGGTGCTGCAAAATGGGATTACACTCTGCGCAACCTGCAGCGGGCAATAGATTGGCCGTGCTTTGTGAGCGTGGCTGGAACCGCAGTAAACGAATACTGTCAAACCCTCCTTTGGTGCTAAGCATAGCGCTTTTAGTCATTTCCATCTATCTTGTTATTGTACCCTTAATTAGCGTACTGATTTCCTCTGTAACACTGCATAGTCGCGATACCCTTCGCGTCTTCGGCAAGAAAGTCGGCGAATTCACGACTTACTATCTCAAGCGTGTCTTTGCCAGTGACATAAGCGATGTGCTATTTTACGAGCCGCTCATGAACACGCTGATTGTGTCTTTCCTCATGTCAGTTCTGGCAATCTGTATTGGGACAATCCTTGCTTGGTTTGTGGTTAGAACAGATTTGCCGTTTAAGCGATTCATATCCAATATGGCTGTTGTCCCCTTTATTCTTCCGTCTTGGACTTTATCATTGGCCTGGCTGACTATTTTTAAGAATAGAACCATTGGTGGAACCACCGGAATTTTGGAGTACTTTGGAGTCCAGTTACCTGATTGGATCAGTTATGGTCCGTTACCCATTATTATCACTATGGCTTTGCACTATTATCCTTTCACTTTCATGCTTGTGGGAAGCGCATTTAAAGGCTTCGATACACGGTTGGAAGAAGCGGCCTTTGTGTTAGGAGGAAATCAACGAACGATTCTGCGTCGAGTTGTTCTGCCAATGGTATCTCCGGCCATAGCATCTTCTTTTATCTTGACGATTTCACGAGGCATTGGCTCTTTCAGCACCCCGGTTTTTTTGGGGAACCCCATTAATTATCGAGTACTTTCCACCAGACTGTTTGCAAGCTTGCAGGCAGGGAGTCCCGGGGACGCTTATGTAATCTCCCTAGTCATGATTCTGCTGGCTGCTACCTTTATTTTCATTAGCAACAGGATAATAGGCAAGCGAAAGAGCTTTGTGACTATCAGCGGCCAAGCCCCCAGAGCCAAGCTTATCAGTCTTGGGAAATGGAGATTCGTTGCATCTGCAGGTATACTGCTGTTCCTGTTTGCGGTAATTGTGGTGCCATTGTTTGTCTTGGCTGCAGATACATTCATGCGGGTACCGGGTGTATATAGCCCATCCAACTTTACTCTCCACTATTGGATTGGCAAGTCGACCCCTGGAATCCTAGATGGACGCCCCGGCATTCTGAGAGACCCGGACACATGGAAAGCATTTCTTAACAGTGTAAAACTGGGCTTGTCCACTTCTGTTCTCAGTGCTATTTTTGGAATATTAATTGGATATACGGTGGTCAACCTAAGAGGGACCTGGCTTTCAAGTGCGCTGGATCAGATATCATTTCTGCCCTACCTAATTCCAAGCATTGCTTTCGGCGCAATATATCTATCTCTATTTGCTCAACAGCGTGGTCCAATTCCAAGCTTATATGGCACATTTATGTTGATTATTCTGGCGACAACTGCTAAGAATTTCCCCTTCGCTGCTAAGTCAGGGATTTCGGCAATGATACAACTAGGACATGAGATTGAGGAAGCAGGTATTATTGCCGGGGCAAGTTGGTTGACACGGATGCGCCGCTTAGTGCTTCCACTTCAACGAAGTGGCTTGCTGAATGCATTAATACTACCGTTTATCTCGGCCATGCGCGAGCTAAGTATGGTAGTAATTCTCATTACTCCAGGGACGCAGCTGCTAACAACTTTGACTTTCAGATACTCAGACTACGGATTCTATCACATGTCCAACGCTGTTGTGTTATTGCTTGTCATTGTGATAGTTGTAATGACTTACATCATGCAACGAATTACAGGAAGCGAATTATCTGAAGGTCTGGGAGGAAACTGATATGCCGGATATTAGGTTAGAAAACCTGACGAAACGATGGGGAGATGTTGTTGCAGTCGACAATCTCAATTTGACCATCCCGGACAGGAGTTTCACTTGTTTGTTAGGTCCGTCCGGTTGTGGCAAGACAACTACTTTGCGCATGATTGCAGGACTCGAAGAACCGACACGAGGCAAGATTAGTAATGGTGATAAACTAGTCTTCTGTTCCGAGCGGGGATTGTCTTTAAGTCCGGACAAAAGAGATGTAGGTCTCATTTTCCAAAACTACGCGCTATGGCCTCATATGACTGTTTTTCAAAACATTGCTTTTGGGTTAGAAATGAAGAAAATGAGCCGTTCGCAGGTTGAAGAGCGCGTGAAAGAAGCGGCCGGCTGGATGCAAATTGATGAATATCTCCAGCGCTATCCGTCGGAACTCAGCGGAGGGCAACAGCAAAGAGTCGCTCTGGCACGAAGCCTGGCTCCGCGTCCCAATTGTTTGCTAATGGATGAGCCGTTGAGCAACCTAGACGCAAAACTGCGAATGGATATGCGTACCGAGCTTAAGCGGATTCACGCAGAAACCAACATGACAATTGTGTACGTAACCCATGATCAGTTGGAAGCCATATCCATGGCCACAACTGTTGTGGTAATGAAAGACGGAAAGCTGGAACAGTGTGATGAACCGCTAAGACTCTATAAGTATCCCAATAACCTATTTGTCGCAGATTTCGTAGGAAGTCCTTCAATTAACCTATTGAAGGGCAAGATTGTCGAGCTGCGCGATGTATGGACCGTACAATGCGGTGATTGGCTGCTGTCTCTCAAAAAGGCGCCGTATGGTGACACTGCTATCAAGAATGGGCACGAGGTAGTAGTGGGGGTTCGTTGTGAAGACATTCTAATCAGCAATCCTGAGCCACCGGCCATTGGCATGCTGGTATACTCCAACCTGCCTACCGGATCTGATACCTTTGTTCGCCTGCGTCACGAAGATATCTCATTAACAGCGAAACTGTCTGAGGCTGACATAATACCAACAGGTTCAGAAATTAACGCAAGTTTCAGACCGGAACGAGTTTTGCTTTTTGACAGCAAGACCGGTGAACGCATGTCTGAAGGGAGTAGCCTGGTGAATTTCTCAATAGCGCCATAAGCATTAATCCTCTTCGATGGGGAGTATCATCTAAAGAATGCAGATCTCATATAGAAGCCAGTATTGATAGCATGTCACGCATGCTCACTAATTAGGAAGGTCGGGGGTAAAAATGAAGACACAATATGATATTGTTTGCCTAGGACACTACACAAAAGACACCATCATTTCTTCTTCCGGAACCAGGTATGTAAACGGAGGCGGTTTCAATTATGGCTCCCATGCCGTAGCTGCCATGGGCCTCAAAGTTGCAGCAATCACCAAACTGGCAGGTGAAGACCGTGTCGTTGTTGATGAATTGGAAGAAATAGGTGTTGACACATATGTCACGTATACACCAAAGTCAACTTGCGTAACCTTAGAGTATCCCTCTTCGAATCCTGATGAACGCGTGATATATGTTCACAGCACAGCAGAGCCTTTCACACCTGCAGAAGTCGAAAACATATCTGCAAAAGCGATCGTAATCTCGCCTTCCATTCGCGGTGAGGTTCCGGAGGAGGTTATTGACACACTCAAGGCTAATAATCCCCGGATCTCCCTCGATGTTCAGGGGTTTATCCGGGTACAGCAAGATGGTAAGCTGGTTAATGCTGACTGGCCTGAAAAAAAGTGTATCCTGGCTAAGGTGGATGTGCTAAAAACAGATGCTGTTGAGGCTGAATCTCTCACCGGCCAAAAGGACATACATACTGCGGCCAAGATGTTAGCAGACATGGGACCGAAAGAAATCGTGCTTACCCATAGAGATGGGCTGCTGGTTTATGCGGACGGTAGCTTTTTTGAAGCCTCCTTTTATCCCAAAGAGCTAATTGGACGAAGCGGTCGAGGAGACACTTGTGTATCTTCATATATGGCTGCTCGTCTTAACGCTTCTCCTGAGGAAGCCACAATTTGGGCAGCAGCGGTTGCCAGTTTGAAGATGGAAGCCGAAGGACCGTTTCGGCGAAACATTAATGAGGTTAAGGAATTAATTAATCTCAGATATAAAGGCAAGTAGAGCAGAGGCCTGTTCTAAAAGGAAGGAATTCACAATGGGACAGGGAAGTAACAACTTATACAAGCGCATTATCCACAGTTTTAGAGGTTCAGGAGATAACGCTGACAAATTGAATCAGGAGGGTTACAACATGAAACTTGCGATTGTCGTTAACGCAACCCCAAAGGCAACACCTCTTGCTGCTGACATGCCTCTTCAAGATGCTATCGCTCTTGCCTCAGACATAGGATTCGACGGGGTTGAGCTTGCGATAGCGGATCCTCTGGATATTGATGTGGCTAATCTTACCCAAATGTTGAAGTCATATAGGCTGGAAGTGCC
>DIQZ01000075.1:6166-6315 GCA_002424305.1 Firmicutes bacterium UBA5449 | reverse complement strand
ATAGGCGGCGCTATCAGTACCGCTGGCAGTGGCTCCGCTCACAGAGGTAACAACGGATTCCAGAATGTCCACTCTTTCATTGGTTTCAAACAATTGTCCATAGGCTGCGGCGTCGGTTGCTTTGGTACCATAAGCAACATTGGTTATTC
>DIQZ01000075.1:0-5962 GCA_002424305.1 Firmicutes bacterium UBA5449 | reverse complement strand
ACATTGGTTATTCTTCGTTCATTGCCTGCCGAACCAACCGAGACAGTGTTTGCCTCATCTGCTACGGAGTTCGCCCCAAGCGCTACGCTATTTTGGGCAGTGGCGGAAGATTTATGACCAATCGACGTACTTAAGATCCCGTTCGCCTCAGAGTGTTCACCTATGGCTGTACTAAAATCGTTGCCGGCGGTAGAGTTGGCGCCGATCGCCGTACTATTCTGGCCGCTGGCATCCGCTCCCAGTCCATAAGCCGAGCTGTAGATACCACTAGCCTTGGCGCCGACTCCACTAGCTGTGCTATAATGACCGCTCGCGGTCGAACCTTGCCCCGTCGCTGTACTTTTGAAACCGCTCGCGCGGGACTCGGCACCTGTCGCCGTGCCGTAAGGTCCGCTCGCAACCGCTGATTTACCCAATGCCGTCCCGAAATAGCCGGACGCATTGGCACTGGCGCCAAGCGCCGTACCGAAGGAATGCGTAGCTTGTGCGCCCGCACCGATGGCAGTGGTGTTACTGACCTCTACGTCAAAAGTGATCAATTCACCACCCGGCGGATTCGGGTAGTCGGCAAAACCACTTTCACAGCCGGAGACAGCACCCTGGCCGACGGCAATGCTGCCGTCATTATAAGCGATGGACCCGTCGCCATAAGCCGCGCTGCCAACACCCCTAGCGGTAGAATAGGCGCCAGACGCCGTACTGTTCGCGCCAGTGGCATACGCTCCGGCACCAAATGCCGAGCTATCATCGCCTACGGCGTTCGCTGCATTGCCATAGGCAGCGCCTTTTGACCCGGTTGCTTTTGCATCTCTACCGACGGCCGTACCGTTTTCACCGATGACTTGGGCATAACAACCAACCGCAATACCATAATCGCCTTCCGCATTAGCATTTGACCCGACTGCAACACTATGCTCGCCTCGCGCTATAGCATTTGAGCCCATAGCAGCGCTCCAAATACCGTAAGCACGAGCAAACGCGCCGAATGCTGCCCCGCGAAACCCGGTAGCCTTGGAAGCATAGCCAACAGCAGCTCCATAATCCCCACTGGCCTCGACGCTCCAACCTATCCCTACAGTGTACCAATTTGAAGTTCTAGTATATTGTCCAATTGCAATATTGTCCTTGTTAGCTGCACTAGTATCCTTTCCAATAGCAATACTGTTCGGTCCAGATGCACTAGTCTTCTCTCCAATTGCAATACTGTTTTCTCCAGATGCAGTACCGCCCCCAGCCGCGAAACCATCAGCCCAAGCAGCACTTGTCACTGTCAACTGTAAAGCAAAAATGATCAACAGGACCAAAGTCTTTCGCGATAGTACCTTCATTAACATTCGGACTATCTCCTTTAACCTGCATCCGGCAAGTAACCTTATCTAAGAATCATTTAAATATAGACTTGCCGGATTGAGGTTTAGCAATTTTAACCTTTGGCAATTTAAAGGTTTGATATTCAATCCTGTTTATTGTCCAAACAATGCTTCAATGGAGTCATCCCATTTAAAAGAGTTTAGCTGCCAGCGATCCTTCGCCTTGTAAAAGACGAATTGCCAGCGAACCAAGTGCTTTTCGTATTTGATCACGTAAGTATACCTCAGGCAGACCTCAGGCACTACCTCTTCTTTGACCAACCTGTAGCCACAGGGTTGCCCGAATCTTTCCTCAACAAACACCTGGTTCTTTTCAGCTTGTTCCTGGGCTTGCTCTAGTTCCGCAACAGGAAAGGGCCATTGGGAGCCAACAAGAACGAAAGCCTCTTCAATCTGGCCTTTCGCTACATGGTTAATGATTGCTTCACAATACGACCTCGCTTCGATACCATCAAGAAAACCAAGCCCTTGTCCCTGGCAAACTGGAATTATTAATAGTAAGAGCAGCAAAACAATTGAGAAAACCTCTTTAAACTTCATCATGCAACCCCCATTCGTTACCTGAACCTATCAGATTCATTTACAGCCTTACACAGTGCTTGGCTTCCTGATATTACCGAAAACAGACACCTGTTGCCCTATGAGGATATAACCTAAAGCAATACGTTTCGCTGTATTTTTCATAAATCCTGTATAGTTATGTATCTATTTCCAAATATAGTTTAGGGAAGGAATTATCCCCATTTTGTATGTCCCCTTGGCTGCTAATTGTTCATTGTTCAACTATTCCTAAGAGTTGAGAAGAAACATCCGCAAAGACTTAAAAACCCCCTTACAAAGAAGGAGGTTATTCTTACCTAGTCCCGCACCCGTATCTAGTGGAAGCTTCCATTTATGTTTTGTTTCGGCTTTACTTTCTGTCCATGTATGACATAATCTAAGAAGTAGGAAAACAACTATTAGTAGGAGGTAATAACGATGTCTCTTTCCAAGATATCCAAAAAGGGGCAGCTTACCTTACCTATTGAGATCAGGCGGAAATACAATATTAGCAACGCGAGCTATGTTCGCATTATTCAACTTGAAGACGGCATTAAACTGGTCCCTGTTGGTCAAGGGGGAATAGCTTCCCTAAAGGGCGTTGTCAAGGTCGATGGTGAACAGGACTTTAAAGCTATTCGCAGTCAGGTGATGGAGGCCCGTTACCGTGCGGATCATTGATGCAAATGTTATCCTGAGATACCTCACCAATGACGTTCAAGACCAGGCGGAACAGGCCGGGGAATTGCTGGCAAAGGTAGAAGCGGGAAGTGAAGAAGTCATTCTCCCCGATATTATCTTGGCAGATATCATTTGGGTTCTCGAAGGTTATTATAAACAATCCAGGGAACAAATCCGAGAGTGGATTACTACAATACTGAGTATGCGAGGCTTAAGGTTCTCCGATAAGAATGTTGCTTTGGATGCTCTCGATATCTATGTCGATAAGGGAATTGACTGGTCGGATGCGTTTGTTGCCAGTCAAATGATAAATCACGGGATTATGGAGATATACTCATTTGATAGGCATTTTGACCGGATCGGCGCAATCAAAAAGATTGAGCCGTGAGAGTCGAAGGCTCCATCCCAATATTCCCTCCTTGAATATCCTGAATAACCGGCCAAGACGCTCAAGCAGACAGCCCGCATGATCTTGGATATGCTTGACACCATCAGGGTACACAGAGCTCATAACTTAGAACGGTAGTGATTGCCGGGGAACAAGTTAGCATGTTAGTGCCTAGCCTCAATGTGTGCCACGAACTCCACAGTTGCCTGTAGGAATACCCAATATCACTGAGCAAACTTGCGGGGGAATTGTCTAACAATACCTTCAGTCATCACATCAGCCATGCCTAAGGCTTGGACCTCAATTTCATCATACACCGCGATATTAGTCTCGTAGTCCACAGCGAGCCTGGAAACAGCTTCGGTTTTGGTCAGCGCCAAATGCTCATATAGCATTGTCCTCCATTCCTCTTCTGACCAAAAAGGATTGATGCTACCAAGGAAGAAAGCGATTTTATCTGCATTAGCATACCATCTTCTTTCAGCATCTGCTGCTGCTTCTGCATCACCGGCTTTGGCTGCAAATACGAGTTCAGCAGCGATGGTAAGATGTTCTGTCAATAAGTCACTGAACCTGGAAGCGATTTTTTCTCCATAGAAAGGTCTTAATGCCATCTCAAAGTCTTTGGGATTTCGAAGAAGTCTATTGGTAACGAGCTCTAGATCTCGCAGATCATCAATTGCACTTATGATGAACATCCTAGTCCAGGCAATGTGTTGTTCCCATAGCATGCGCAGGTGATTAGATAATTCCAATTCTCGTCTGCTGATCCCCCCATGAACAGGATGACAATCCGTAGGATAATCAACATATCCAGGACAAATATAGATGACTTGCCCTGCCTCAAGCCGATTAAGGTCTGCCCCCGGATTCATGACCTCGACAGCATAAACCGTAGTATGGAATTTCCGGACCAAAGACAGCAGTGTATCATCTGGCTGAACGGTGTAGAGAAATTTTCCTTGTGGATATCCCTCCATGTCTATCACCGCCTTGAGATTTATGTATTATAGTATTGGTGCTTGACCGAGAAGGTTCCAAAGGAAAGAAGGGCTACGGGAGAGTGGGCATTTTCATATTCCTAACAGCGGTTGTTGTTGAAACCGCATTTGCAGTTTTCTGCGTTATTACCAAATCTAATCAGCAAAAGTAAGAAGCATTATCAGAATCGCGGCGTTTACGATTTTTCTTCTGTTAGTTGCTGTGCAAATAATCGAATGGAGCATTCGTTACTACTCTCTGGCTGTCTTGCTACTTATATTGGCCGTAATCGGAGCAGTTGACTTGATTCGCAGAAAGGAGGAAAAGAGACCATACAAAGTAGCACGTGTTGTTCTAAAAGCAATAGGAATGACGGTGCTAATGTTTGCAGCCACCCTACCGGCAATCATCTTTCCCCAGTACAATATGGTGGAGACATCAGGAGAATATCAGGTTGCAACCACAGCCTATGCATACACAGATATGAATCGAATTGAAATCTATACGGATACGGGTGAATACAGAAAGCTGAATGTCAAGATGTGGTATCCTGGAAACGCACAGGGCGTGTATCCCCTGATCGTTTTTTCACATGGTGGTATAAGCAGTAAATCAAGTAATGAATCTCTCTACCATGAGCTTGCAAGCAACGGTTATGTTGTATGCTCAATCGACCATACATACCATTGTTTATCCACTACTGACGAGGACGGACATACCACGTGGATAGATAATGATTACATGCATGAACTCTTCGTCGAGGACGCAAAATCCGACAGACAGCAAAGCTATGAATATTATCAAAAGTGGATGAAGATACGCACGGGCGACATAAGTTTCGTGATAGATCATATCCTTCAAGAAGCCGAAAACGATGAAGCGGATACGGCATACAGGCTCATAAACACAGCAAGAATCGGTGTTATGGGGCATTCTGCCGGTGGCTCAGCAGCGCTTGGCATAGGTAGAATGAGGGACGATGTCAGCGCGGTTATTGCGCTTGAATCTCCATTCATGTGCGACATCACAGGTGTTGAGGACGGTGAGTTCGCCTTCGTAGATGAAATTTATCCCGTACCGGTGCTTAATGTATACTCCGACAGCTCATGGAGCCATCTGGCAGAATGGCCTCAGTATGCTGAAAATCATGCCTTACTTTCTGACACCGATGCAACTGCCTTTAATGTCCACATCAGCGGCTTAGGGCATTTTTCTCTGACTGATCTGGCGCTTGCAAGCCCGCTTCTGACCCGCATATTCAACGGACAGAAATCGACAACAGACCCTCGATACTGCCTCAGGATAATAAACAAGGTCTGCCTTGAATTTTTCGACTGTTATCTAAAGGGAGAAGGCGAGTTTACCCCACTTTGACTACTTGAGCTTTGCCAAATCAAGCAACTCTTGAAGTATGGCCCTCTCAATTTCCTGCTCCGCTAATACCTTCTTAAGCCTTGCATTCTCATCGCTCAGATCCTTAAGTCGGTGGGACATCTCAGACATGTTACCCTGCGTGTCATTTCTTTTCATATCTAACCTCCTAGCCTAGACTATACACAACACAGTGAGCTATCTCCACATGAGAACCAAAACACCAAGCGAAGGATTTTGGCCTTTGTGCTTTACTACTTGACGCGTATTACGTNNTAAAGGGAGAAGGCGAGTTTACCCTACAGTACTTTGACAGAGCCTAATTGATGAGCTTATGGGCTGTAAACCGCAGACGACAAAAACGGTATTCATATTTTTCTTACTAGACGGTGATTGAGATAAGGTGCCTATCCCGTTTTCTCCGCCAATAACAGATCATATAAGATTTAGCACTTCATATGAATTTAGGGCGTTCGCGAAAGCAATCGCCTCTTCCTTGGACTTCATCTCCATAAAGACTCTGAGCACGGGTTCAGTGCCGGAAAGCCTCAAGCAACACCATGACCCGTCCCCAAAATAGAACTTGACTCCATCCAGATAAGATGTCCTTTGCACAGGTTTCGGAAAATCC
>DIQZ01000089.1 GCA_002424305.1 Firmicutes bacterium UBA5449 | reverse complement strand
CTATGGATGACGGTTATGCTATATTGAAAATTACAATACATCGAATATCCTATTGTGATAATCTCGATATATGGAACATGAAAATATGAATAAACTTAAGAAGAAGCCGTCTGCTTCTCACCTTGCGGTGCCTACTGTGTGTTCAGGATCATAATTTGCTTACCTCGGCTACCGGGTTGCTGGCAAGGTTATGTAAGAGCGTAGCCTACATTTTGCTAATAGTCAGGCTTATTGGAAACGCATCTTACTTTGATTGATTGTGAAAGCGGGCGGTATGCCCGCTTTTCATATTATGATTAAGAATATTTCGGGGGTGAGGCACAATCGCAAGAGACTTGAGAGTGAACGATGGTATTCGTGCGCGTGAGATTAGGCTGATAGATGAGGCCGGAGAACAGCTTGGGGTTATGGTTCTCAAGGAGGGACTTCGGATTGCAGCCGAGAGGGACCTTGACTTAGTTGAGGTTGCGCCGAATGCGAGGCCGCCGGTTTGCCGCTTGATCGATTATGGCAAGTATAAATATGAGCAGGCAAAGCGTGAGAGGGAAACTAGAAAGAATCAAAAGATTGTGGATATTAAGGAAGTCAGGATGACTCCGAAGATCGAAGGCCATGACTTCCAGGTAAAAGCTAGAAATGCAATTAGGTTCCTTCAAGACGGGGATAAGGTTAAAGCTACTGTGAGGTTTCGGGGCCGCGAAATCGTTCACGCTGATATCGGGCGAGCGCTGCTTCGGGACCTAGCTGAGGAAGTCAAGGATTATGGAACAGTTGAACGGGAGCCTCGGGTCGAAGGAAGACATATGGTCATGATTTTGGCGCCTTTGGCTTCTAAATAGATTCACTGTTTCCAGGTGATCATGGATTGGATGGATTTTCCGTCCAGGTCTAAATAAAGGAGAGACATACTGTGCCTAAGAAAAAGACGCATAGAGGTGCCGCCAAACGTTTTAGGGTTACCGGTACAGGCAAGATCGTTAGACGTAAGGCGTGCATGAGCCACAAAACAGGCAAGAAATCATCAAGGGTGAAGAGACGCCTAAACAAACCGGCTGTGCTTTCAGGGGGAAACGAGACTAGGGTGAAGAAGCTTCTTGGCAACTGACACCACTTGTTGACGCTGTAAGTGCCAAATCTGAGGGGGAATTAATATGCCTAGAGCTAAAGGCGGGCCGACTTCGAGACGCCGACATAAGAAGGTTTTCAAGAGGGCGAAGGGATTCACCGGTGCGAAAAGTAAGGTATATCGTCGTGCCAATGAAGCCGTTATCAGGTCCCTTCAATACTCTTATCGAGATAGACGTAACAAGAAAAGAGACTTTCGTAGATTATGGATTACAAGGATAAATGCTGCTGCACGCATGAATGGCATGTCATACAGTCGGTTTATGAACGGTCTGCAGAAGGCTGGAGTTGACATAAACAGAAAAGTCCTTGCTGAGCTTGCCGTTAATGACCAGGAGGCTTTCAGTGAACTGGTGAAAATAGCTCGCAACAGTGTAGACAATGTCCAGTGATGTCAGGTGAGAATAGAGATCGAGATTACCAGTCGCCGCAATGCAAGGGTACTGGAAGCAAGGAGACTTAAGCGGCGGGTATGCCGAGAAGAAAAGGGTCAGTTTTTGCTGGAAGGCATCAGAGGAATTGAAGATGCACTGGATACGGGCGTCGGGATTCATGAAGTCCTGGTAAGCCCGTATTTATTTAGGAATGCCAGGGGATGCGCTTTATATGAAAGATTAGTTGCTGCCGGAGCAGAGCTTCATGGCGTTACAGAGGAAGTCTTGGAATATGTGGCAGACACGGATACTCCTCAAGGCGTGGTGGCAATAGTTGGGATCCCCGATTCTAAACTCCGTCTTGATAAATCTCCTCTTGTTCTGGCAGTTGACGGGGTGAGAGATCCCGGCAACTTGGGCACACTTATCAGGAGCGCTGACGCTTTTGGGTTGGCAGGCTTGATTCTTAGCGGAGACACTGTGGATCCGTTTAATCCCAAGTGTGTCAGGGCAACTATGGGCAGCGTACTCAGAGTTCCTATTAAGAGATTTGGGAGAGTTACGGATTCAATTGAATTTCTGAAACCACATGGGTTTACGATAATCGCAGCAGATATAAAGGCCAAGAAGATATGCTACGATCATGATTTTGAAGGAAAGTGTGGAATTCTTGTAGGAAGCGAGGCTCACGGCCTACCTGATGAGGTTCTTCAGCTTTGTTCAGCAATCGTGAGAATTCCCATGGTAGGGGATACAGAATCTTTTAATGTGGGGGTCGCAGGTTCTATCCTAATGTATGAGGCCTATAGGCAGAGTCGAGGCAGATAGCGCAAGAGGGTATGACAGGATAAACAGGTAAGATATTTAAGAGAACGCCGCATGTTGCAGACAGGTCTGACGCTATGATATAATGATTCAACAAGAGTCAATAGAAGGACTCTTGAAAGGGCGTGGTTCCTGGATGTTAGGCGCTGACTTCTTCTGGTGGCTTTTCGAACTGACTGGGTCCGTTACTGCGTATTTGATATATAGGATGCTTATGACTCAGTAATTGCGCGTCTTCTTTGACAGGAATGCTCAAAAACTGAATGTTTTGCTGAAAGAGCGATGAAAGAGAAGAGTAAGCACGATGAGGCCCTAAGGAAGAGTATGCCGGAGACTGTGAGCATACTTGAGCTAATCTTGCCGAAGTTCGCTCCGGAGCTACATGCTGAAAGCTCTTGGAAATCCTAAGATCTGCGAGTAGGCAATGTCGGAACCCTACCGTTATAAAGGGGGACATAAGCTTTCTTTCTCAAGGAAGCTTGTGTGTGCTTTAAGAGGTCAGGAGTTGCTGTGTGCGATTTCCCTGACAATAAGGGTGGTAACGCGGGGCCACAGTCTTCGTCCCTTGAAGACTGTGGCCCCTCTCCATAGCTAGGAGGAATACGTATGGATGAGAAAGCAAAGAAGCTTATAGCTGAAGCCGGAAAGAGTATTGAGTCTGTAATGAATCTGCCCGAATTAGAAGAAATCCGCGTGAAGTATCTGGGGAAAAAGGGCGAGATAACTCAAGCCCTTCGTAGTTTGGGTCAGTACTCCCAAGAAGAGAAGCCTGTGATCGGTAGGTTTTTCAACAAAGCCAGGGAGGCCGTGACAGAGATGATAGAGTCACGACGAGGTGAAATAGTCTCTGTTGAATTAGAGAACAAACTCAAGTCGGAAGACCTTGATGTAACGCTTCCGGGGAGGAAGCCGTCTGTCGGTGCAAGGCATCCTGTAAATGTAGTCTATGAGGAGCTGGAACGTACTTTTGCGCACCTTGGATTCGAGGTAGTGGAAGGGCCTGATGTGGAGCTTGACTATAATAACTTCGAAGCCCTGAATGTGCCGAAGAACCATCCATCCCGCGACATACAGGACACTTTCTACATTACCGACGATTTTGTCCTCAGGACTCATACGACTTGCGTGGACATTAGAATTCTGAAATGCCGCAAACCACCGATTCGCGCTATTATTCCAGGCAAGGTATACAGATCTGATGCGTCTGACCCCTCACATCTACCTGTATTTCACCAGTTAGATGGGCTTGTTGTTGATGAGCGAATAACATTTGGAGACGTTAAGGGAGTTTTGGCAAGATTTGCTCATGAGTTTTTCGGCGCTGATACTGACGTCAGGTTCAGGCCGAGTTACTTTCCGTTTACTGAGCCCAGTGCTGAGATGGACGTGTCTTGCGTCATATGCCACGGTGCCGGCTGCCGTCTATGCAAGCATACCGGCTGGCTTGAAATCCTCGGAGCAGGATTGCTGCACCCCATGGTGCTTAAAGAAGTAGGCTATGATCCGGAGGAGCTTTCCGGACTTGCGTTCGGGATGGGAATTGACAGGGTGACAATGTTGAAATACGGGATAGATGATATTCGTCTTCTTGCTGAAAACGATTTGGCATTCAATCGACAATTTATGCATGTTTAGTAAAGGGAGGTTCCTTTGATGCTTGTCCCATATAGCTGGTTAGCAGAATATGTTCCAGGACTTCCTCCTCCGGAGGATTTGGCTCGGGCGCTCACGTTAAGCGGAACCGCTTGCGAGTCTTTGACAGGAGAAGGGGAGGATGCTGTATTTGATTTTGAAATTACGCACGACCGTCCTGATTGTCTTAGTATTTTTGGAATAGCTCGAGAGGCGGCTGCTGTTCTAGGCCTCGAGTTGAAACATCCTGATCTTGGAGCGAGTGAGGAAGGGCCGACAATAGACGGACTTGCGACAGTAAAGATTATTTCTCCGGATCTTTGTAAGCGTTATAATGCACGTGTGGTAACAGAGGTGAATATTGGTCCGTCGCCTGAGTGGATGCAAAAAAGGCTTATTTCATGCGGAATTCGTCCCGTCAATAATGTAGTGGATATTACTAACTACGTCATGCTTGAACTGGGACAGCCCCTCCATGCCTTCGACTTGGATCTTATCAAAGATGGCGCAATAGTTGTGAGACGGGCACGCGATGGAGAGTCTATCACGACTATTGACGGAGAGCTCCGTGAATTGAGCGAGGATATATTAGTCATATCCAATAACAGGTCTCCGGTGGCAATTGCAGGAATAATGGGAGATGTGGGTACTGAGGTTACAGAATCCACTACTCAGGTGCTTCTCGAGGCTGCTACCTTTGATTCTGTCAGTGTGTGGCGAACATCGCGTGCTTTCAAGATGAGGACAGAGGCTTCCGTGCGATTTTCCGGGGGTATGTGGCCTGAGAACGCCAGATTGGGTATAGATCGGGCCGCAGGTCTCATGGTCGGGCTGAAAGTGGGGAAAGTTGCTTCCGGCAGGATCGATGAGTATCCCGGGCTTGAAGCGCCTGTTCACATCCGACTCCGTCCCGACAGAGTCAACCGGTTGTTGGGGATCTCCATGGATGAAGAAGAGATGAAATTGATCCTGATGAGGCTCGGATTTGTCTTGGACGAATGGGACGGGGATTCATGTCGCGTGCTTGTTCCCGACCATAGAATGGATGTAACAGAAGAAGAAGATCTTGTAGAAGAGGTTGCGCGTGTTTTTGGATACGACAAGATTCCTTCTACGATTCCTGCAGGTGCACCGCCTGAGATACAGGTGAACCCTGCGAGGCATATGGCATCTAAGGTTGGGGAAGTTTTACGGGGCTGTGGCCTGACAGAGATAGATACTATGACTTTCACGTCAGATGCCGCCTGTTCAGAATTGAGACTTCCTGAAGAAGACATAAGCAGGCTGAAGGTAGAACTTCGCAATCCTATCTCCAGTGAACACACTATGCTGCGGACAACGCTCCTGGTAAGCCTTGTTGATGTCCTGAAGAGGAACGCTTCCAGGCAGCGAGATGATGTAGCTATCTATGAATTAGGCAAGGTCTTCCAAAGACGGCACTCACAGAAATGCAACAAGGAATCGGACAGAGAGGCTCATCTGCCATGCGAGCGGAAGAAAATCGGTCTTGCGCTTATGGGAAAATTGCATGAACCTACTTTGGGAAACCAGGTGCCGGACGCTGATTTCTTCCACATGAAAGGTATAATTGAAGCGCTTCTTGAAAGCCTTGGATATGATCAATATAGATTTGAGAAGGCAATTCATCCATCACTGCATGTTGGCAGGACTGCCAGGGTCATCGCCGGCGATAGTGATATTGGTTATTTTGGGGAGCTTCATCCGGCAATCAATGGAGCTTTGGGCTTCAAGAAAAGGGCATACTTAGCTGAGCTCGACCTTGAAACACTTCTCCTTGGAATGCGGACGGATTGGGAAGTTCGCCAACTTCCGAGGTTTCCTGCTGTTACCAGGGACATAGCTGTTGTTGTGCCACAGAATACAGAGAATGGAAGAGTTGAAGAGGGAATATGGGAAGCAGGGGCCACACTTGTTGAGAAAGTAAGCCTGTTTGACATATATGTCGGTCCCCAGGTTCCTGCAGGCTATAAGAGCTTAGCATATTCAATAACGTATCGTAGTTTCGATCGTACGCTTACTGATGAAGAGGTAGAAGCAGCCCATGCCAAGATAGTTGAGAATCTTATTTCCAGGGTGGGGGCATCCATTCGGAGTCAGGATTAACACTGACGTGGGTATGCAGAAGGTAATAGGTAGTAGGAAGTAGAATTACTAGCTGTAACCACAGGCAAACATGGAGGTGATGGGTTTGCCAGCCCAAGAGGCCCATGGGGAAATTGAGCCCATTGAAAGAAGGAATCGGGTTACAGTTAATATCGTAGGAGAAGAGTATATTATTCGCTCTGATGCTGACACTGATCATGTAAGAGAGCTTGCAGAAGCAGTGGATGAGCGGATGAAGGCTGCCCTTGCTATGAATCCGCGGCTCTCTCGGAGCCAGGCTGCGATTCTTGTATGCCTCTCTTTAGCTGACGATCTTAGGAAGGCCAGGCGTCGTTATGAGGAACTTATGCGCCTCGTAGAAGATGTAAGGTAGAAGAGGGGGAGCTGGAATGGATTGGCTTAGCCTCGTGATTTTGGTTTTTGTAGGGCTGATGGGTGTTGCGGGGCTTAGAAAAGGCCTTGTGAGGCAAATCCTGGGTCTGGTAGGACTGATCGCTGCAGTAATGTTAGCTTTAGAATACTATGATTTGGCCGCAGACTATATTCTTGATTATTTTGCTGTCCCTGAAGGAATTGCCACCATCCTTGGGTTTGCATCAGTGTGCTTGGGTGTGGCAGCACTAATTTCAATTCTAGGGTGGATCTGGGGGAGACTGGTGAAGTATTCACCCGTATCTGTACTGGACTCTTTAGGAGGGGCGTTGTTTGGATTTGCCAAAGGCGCTCTATTTGTTGTAGTTTTGCTGTTTTTGATTTATTCGCTCCCGTTTGAGGGTGCACGTGAAGCTATCGATAATTCTTCTATTGCAATGGAATTCATGGATCTATCTCCCATAGTTTTTAAGAGCCTTGAGGATGCCTTCCCAGAAGGGATTCCATACCCTTCCTTTCAAACAAGACCGGGTAGTAATATAAGGAAAGGGGAGACTGTTTGAGTCAAGTGAGTCTAACAAACAGGGGGGTTGTCTTTGTGAATAACGCCGGCTTTGCGGCGATTTTTCGTGAATTGGCAGGCTTTTTGGAGCTCAAGGGGGAAAATCCGTTCAAGATTAGAGCGTATACACGGGCTGCGGATATCCTTGAGAGCCTTGACGAAGATGTGGCTCAACTTGCCGGAGAAGGGCAGCTTAAGAATATCAAAGGGATAGGTAAAACTATAGAAGAGAAAACCCAGGAGATTGCGAGATCCGGGACTCTTAAAGCGTTGGAGGACCTGAAATCGGAGTATCCTCCGGGAGTCATGGATATGACAAAGGTACCGGGAGTAGGTTCTCGAACTGCATCTTTGATATTTCGAGAGCTTGGGGTGGCAAGCATTGATGAGCTGGAAAAGGCTGCCCATGACGGGAAGCTGAAGACGCTTCCGGGTATGGGAAAGAAGTCAGAGGAAAACATACTCAAGGCGATAGAGAAGTTGAAAGAAGAAGATATGACTCGCATCCCTCTTGTAATCATGGATGAACTGGGCGAAAGTCTGATTGACTTTATTACTTCTCACACCGAGGTTTATAGGATATCTGTTGTGGGAAGCGTAAGAAGACGTAAAGAAGCCTGTAGAGACCTGGATATTTTAGTTGGAATGGACGACTCATCACGTATCCCGGATCTTGTAATGTCATGGGGCAACTTCAGGGGCATGATTTCTTGTGAGGAAGATAGGGTTACGTTTACTGCTGCAGATGACGTAGAAGTAGATATCTCAATTGTGAAGCCGGAAGATTTCCCATTTGCGCTTCTTGCGACAACCGGTTCAAAGCAACATTATGCAAGCCTCAAATCCCATGGGCGCAGGCTGGGCCTGGAATTTGGGAAATCCGGTCTCTTTCATAAGAATGGCGAAATCATTCGGCCGACAAGTGAGGCGGGTATATACGAAGCTCTTGGGATGGAGTATATTCCGCCTGAGTTGCGTGAGATGACAGGTGAAATTGAAGCTGCATTGGAACACCGTCTCCCTAAGCTCTTGGTATCAGAAGATATTCGTGGAGATCTTCACATGCACACAAATTGGAGTGACGGCAGAGAATCCATAGAGTCTATGGTAGAGGCAACCAAGGCTTTAGGATACCGGTATGTTGCAGTCACTGATCATTCGAGATCACTGAAGATTGCGAGAGGACTTTCTGAGACGAGGCTTTTTGAGCAGTTAGAAATGTTGAGACAACTTCAAGACAGATTCACCGGAATCCACGTGTTGTCCGGGATTGAACTTGAAATTCTAAAAGACGGCAGTCTGGATTACCCTGATTCGATTCTTTCACGCTTCGACATAGTTGTAGCATCTGTGCATTCTGCTTTCAGACAGCCGGAAGATATTATGACAGGTCGCATAATTCGGGCAATTCGAAGCGGCAGTGTGGATATAATTGCCCATCCTACAGGGCGGGTGCTTGGCAGACGCTTTGGTTATGACGTAGATATGGATGCGGTCATAGAAGAAGCAGCCCGGCACGATGTAGCCTTAGAAATTAACGCTTACCCTGAAAGAATGGATCTGGATTCCACATGGGCGCGGAAGGCAATGGAGAGAGGTGCCTACATTGCCATTAACACAGATGCTCATAATTCAAAGGAACTACATTTTATGTGGTATGGCCTGGATGTTGCCAGGCGTGCGTGGCTTGAACAACCTCATGTAATCAATACTTGGTCCTTATCAAAGCTTCAGGCCTGGCTCGGGCAGCGCCGCGAGAGAGCCTGACAGTTCACGAGCCTACATTTTTTCTGAGATTGTACCGACAGAATACATGAAGCAAATTGCACTCATACTACAATACAGAGCGCCAACGCCCAAAAAGGAAGGGCGAAAGGGTGTCTGTCAATGCTTTCTACGATTTTGAAGACGGTATTCATGTATGTATTTGTGCTCTTTGTTACCAGGGTGATGGGGAAAAGGGAAATCGGCCAGCTATCACCCTTTGATCTTGTTGTGGCTATCATGATTGCAGATCTTGCAGCTATGCCGTTGGAAGAGAAGACAATTCATATACATGATGCAGTTCTTCCCATTGTTATACTGGCAATTACCGAAATGGTCTTTGCATTCATTACACTAAGAAACGAAAAGGCCAGATCTTTAATTGGCGGCCAGTCGTCTATTGTTGTAAGAGATGGAAAAATCATGGAAGGTGCGCTAAGAGAGCTTCGCTATAACATAGATGACCTGTTGGCAGGCTTGCGCGAGAAAAATGTATCAAATATACAGGATGTGGAGTTTGCAATCTTGGAAGGTTCAGGCAGATTAAGCGTGATTACGAAATCCCAAGCAAGACCTGTGACTCCCAGGGATCTCGGTATCACAACTTCATATGAGGGTTTACCTTATCCGCTTGTAACAGACGGAGAGGTAAAATACAAGTATTTGAGCCAACTTGGGCTTACTATCGCCTGGCTGAAAGAAGAATTAAAGAAGAAGGGTATAAGGGATCCCGCTGATGTATTGCTTGCTAGCCTGGACACATCAGGGGAACTATATGTTGTAAAGAAAGAAAGCGCCGAGCTTCAAGATTTGAAAACTAAGGAATAGGGTGGAACCTTCACATGGAGCTATCAAAGGAATTTCGCGATCGATTCATTAAGACTCTTCAGGGTAGAGACTACGTTCTATACGGAGGTCTTCTGGAGCTTGTGAAACAGCGCGGTTTAAAACGCATTAGCACTAAGGTTATTCAGATTCCTTCTATGGATAATGGAATGTATGGTGTTGTGGAGGCGGAAGTCGAAACAGAAGACGGGATATTCAAAGAAGTGGGGGACGCGTCACCTGAGAGTGTAAACCGGGCGATACAACCTCATCTCCTGAGAATGGCTGCGACAAGAGCAAAGGCCCGAGCCATGAGAGACGCTGTAGGTGTAGACATGGTGGCACTGGAGGAACTTGGGGATACGCTTCTTTCAGATGAAGAGCCTATGCCTGACAATCCCGAGGATCTAGTGCTCACTTTTGGCAAGTATGTCCGAAAACCTCTTGGGCAGGTAGCACAACAAGATCCTGGATATGTTGCTTGGTTGGCGGAAAATGCCAGGGAGGAAGCGGTAAAGCGGGCCGCTCAGAGTGTCTTGCAGCAGCAAGTTGCAGTTGTGTCAGGGGATTTCCCTGAAGTGAGCATTGAGAGACCGCCCGCCCATTAGAACCTGTTTTCTCAGTGCTTAGAATGATATAATGATCCCCGACAGCGCAGGGAAGTTCAGCGCATGTCAGGGGGTTTGTCAATTTGGACGAGAGATCAATCCGTGTACTGGAGTTTCATAAGATAAAAGAGCGTCTCAAGACTCTCACAGCGACCAATCTCGGAAAGGAAGTTGCAGAGAGTCTTCAGCCTGTTAATTACCCTGACGAGGTCAGGAGGAGACAGCGGGAGACTACTGAAGGCAGAGCAATTCTGTCTGCAGGTAGAGAGGTGTCACTGGGAGGTGTCCGTGATATCCGCACTGTGGTGGATCGGGCTGCTATCGGTGGCACGCTTTTGCCGCAGGAGTTGCTTGATGTAGCATCTACCCTTGGTACAGCCATGAGACTTGCGAGATTCATCGTGGAATTTGATTCTGATTTTACAGTCCTGAAAGGGTATGCCGAAAAAATTATCCCACAACCTCACATTGTCAGAGAGGTTGAACGATGTATTGACGAGTACGGCAACGTGGTGGATAATGCCAGTCCTGAACTGGCCAGGGTAAGATCGCAAATACGCATAGTAAACAACAGGATTCGTGAGAAGCTTGATTCCATTATCAAGTCACAGCAGTCTGTTCGGCATCTCCAGGAACCCATTATTACCTTACGTTCGGGGAGGTTCGTGATTCCTGTAAAGCAGGAGTCGCGAGCTGCTGTGCCAGGGATAGTTCATGATCGATCTGCAAGCGGTTTGACCCTCTTTATCGAACCCATGCCAATAGTGGAGCTCAATAATGATCTAACTTCACTTGCCGGGAAAGAAAAAGAGGAAATCGAGAAAATTCTGAGCGAGCTGTCTTCCAAAGTCAATGATGCCAAACTTGAAATCTTAGACACTGTGAGCATGCTTGGTTTCATAGATTTTGCTTTAGCCAAAGGTAGATTAAGTCTTGACATGAAGGCTGTGGAACCGGATATAGGCAATACAAGACATTTTAGAATTCGCGAAGGGAGACACCCCCTTCTTACCGGTAATGTTGTGCCTATTGACGTGGAGCTTGGGAAAGATTTCAGAACCTTGGTTGTGACCGGCCCGAATACAGGGGGTAAGACGGTCACCCTAAAAACAATAGGGCTTCTTGCTCTTATGACTCTGGCAGGCCTTCACCTTCCGGCTTTGCCCGGGACAAAAGTCCCGGTATTTTCTCAAATCTTTGCTGATATCGGTGATGAACAAAGTATTGAACAAAGCCTTTCTACGTTTTCTTCTCACATGACTCACATAGTAAAGATTATAGAGAATATGGACTCAAATTCCCTGATCCTCCTGGATGAACTCGGTGCAGGTACTGATCCTATAGAAGGAGCAGCTCTTGCAGTGGCAATCTTAAAGCATTTACATGAACGTGGTGCCTCCACTGTGGTCACAACCCACCTTAGTGAACTGAAAACATTCGCCTACGAGTACGAGGGAGCGGAAAATGCATCATGTGAGTTTGATGTCGAAACCTTAGAACCTACGTATCGGCTGATCATGGGATTGCCCGGGGGCTCATGCGCACTTGCTGTAGTTTCCAGACTTGGGCTGCCTGAAGAGATAGTCATAACTGCCCGGAACCACCTTGGAGAAGACAGAATTCAGGTTGACGCCATCATCGCCGAAATGGAGCAGACCATGCGGGATCTGGAAGCAGAAAGGGAGGAAGCACGGAGGGCAAGAGAGGAACAGCAGAGACTGCGAAACGAGCGAGAACTTGAGGTCAAGAAGATAAGAGAGACCAAATTTGACATTCTAAGAAAGGCGAAGGACGAAGCTGACAGAATGTTAGCCAGAGCAAGAGATGATATTGTCTCAATTACTAAAGGGTTACGTGCAAGCGCTCATCAACAAAGGAGTGTCATTGACGACGAAGCGCGGAAAGCCAGAGAAGCGCTGAAGGAAGTGGCGGAAAGGGCGCTTCCGGTTGATGAAACATGGTCTGGTATAGACTCAATAGGGGAAGAGACAGACAGCCTTAAGGGCCTTAAGGTCTTGAGTCGGGAAGAGGCGGAAGTGGGGACTCAGGTCTTCGTGCGCAAATTAGGCCAAATTGGACATGTGAATTGGGTATCAGGTGAAGGTGATGATGTTGAGGTTCAGGTAGGTAGATTGAAAGTCCTTCTACCGGTTGACGACTTGTTTGTGTGGGAAGCCAATGACTCTCGCGAGAAACCGTCACATGAGGGTCAGGTTTATCTTTCACCTGTTACTCGGGAGAAAGCGCGTGTTGTTTCTATGGAACTTCATGTGCGGGGGCTTACTGTAGAAGAAGCCATATCTGAAGTAGACAAGTACCTTGATGATGTTTGTCTTGCAGGATTATCCAGAGTAACGATTATCCACGGCAAAGGGACAGGCGCCTTAAGACAAGCAGTGCGCGAGTTTTTGCGGGCTCATCCTCATGTAGATACAGCTTTACCCGGAGCATTATCTGAAGGCGGTGACGGGGTAACCATAGTTTCAATGCGTGGAAGATAGGCGGATCTAGTTTGGGCTATCTTCATGTAGATCCCGTGATTCCACAGGTTTCTCAGCAGGCTCCGGAGCCTCTTGAGATCTGTCGCTATGGGAATCTGTTGTCCACCACGTATGTACCTTACATGTTACCCTTGGAATTGACTCTCCTGTTGTTATTGTTCCGTCAGGAAGGAGCCTAAGGCCGCTTGATACCAAGTAGCTGCGCTTCTCAATTTTGTCAGGCGGACAGTTTTTTCCCGCAAGCTGTCCTGATTCAACACAGACATCCACTTCTGCTATTCTTGTGTGTAAGTAGCAAAGCTGCCTGGGTTCTGTCCCTTCAATAAAGACATCTGTTGTTACGTTAGGACACGATTCACTGGCTAGAATACCCGATTCCGTGCAGATCTTGGTAAAAACAACACCGCTTGGGACAGGGAATTCGGATACAGGCATGCTTTTGAGTGCCTCTTTCATATATGCTCCCCAGATTCTTGCTGCCTTACCGCTTCCGATTCTGGTTCCTCCATAGACCATGGGTTTTTGCTGTTCATCATTACCTATCCACACACAGGTCACAAGTTCAGGCGTGAACCCTACAAACCAGGCGTTGGTGTATTCTGTCGTTGTTCCTGTCTTGCCTGCTGCTGGCCTACCTATATTAGCTGACCTGCCTGTTCCACGAGCAATAACTCCTCGGAGCATATCAGTCATTATATAAGCAGTCTGTTCGTCTAACACCACTTGTCTTTTGGGGGTATTTCGTTCCAGCACATTGCCGTTGGCATCTTCGACTCTAAGTATTGCTATGGGCTCTGCTTTGATCCCTTGGTTAGCGAAAATAGCATAGGCTGTTGCCATCTCCAGCGGAGCGACTCCACGAGTCAGGCCGCCCAGCACAAGGGAGAGGTTCATGTCATTGAGACGTCCTGATTCCACCAGGCTTGTTATCCCCATGGATTTCGCTACCTTAATAGCATTAGAAATCCCCACTTGATCCAGGAGTTTTACTGAAGGGACGTTAATAGAGTCTTCAAGGGCTTTACGCAGAGGCACAGGGCCACGGAATGTCTTATCATTGTTTACCGGTGCCCATGGTTCAGCTTGTCCGGGGATAACGTACTCTATGGGTGAATCATCCAAAATAGTCGCGGGAGTATAGCCTGCCTGCAACGCGGCTGTATAAACAAACGGTTTAAAGGCAGAACCCGGCTGTCTAAAAGACATGACAGACCTGTTAAACTCATCTTCACCCCTACCCCCTACCATTGCCCTGATGTAGCCTTCACGTGTATCCAGCACTATCATAGCTGCTTGGGGCTGGGTAAGTCCTTTTGAATCCTTATTTCCCTCAGGCAGGTTGGAAAGCAGAGTTTGGTTCGCAAGATTCTGAAGCCTGAGATCCAGGGTTGTGTAAATCTTTAGACCGCCTTTGTAAACTGTCTCATGTCCATACTTTGATATAAGCTTGTCACGGACATAATTAACAAAATACGGAGCTACTTGCTTAGAGGGTCTGGGTTCAATTACACCCAGGGGTGTCTCCATTGCAGATGCGGCCTCTTCTTCTGATATGTATCCCACAAGTGCCATGCGTTTTAGCACAACAGCGCGGCGTGTCTTGGCTGCCTCCGGATGTTGTGTCGGCGAGTAGAGGTATGCATTTCTGATAACACCACCCAGAAGTGCTGATTCAGGCAAGTTCAGGTCGCGAACGCTTTTGCCGAAATATCCTTGAGCTGCTGCTTCCACTCCGTAGACTGCTTGACCCGGAAAGAAATAGACCTCGTTCAGATACAGTTCGAGGATTTGATCCTTTGTATACGTACGCTCTAATTGGATAGCGTAAAGCAGTTCTTGGAGTTTTCTTGCCCACGTTCTTTCATGGGTAAGGAAGGCATTTTTTGCAAGTTGCTGAGTGATGGTGCTTCCGCCTTGCACAATTCGCCCTTCACGGATATCTACGAGGAAAGCCCGTAGTATCCCCAGAAAATCTACGCCGTGGTGTTCACGGAATTTGGAGTCTTCAACAGCGATAACTGCATCCTGTAACTCCGTAGGGATTTCTGACAGGGGTACCCATACTCGATTCTCAATGTATAGCCTGGCAATAAGCTTGTTGTTTACGTCATATATCCTAGTAGCTTCAATGGGCCTATACTCGAAGTCCTCCAGCGCAGGCATGTTCTTCAGTGCTACTGAAAACGCGCCGATAAGGACCCCGGATCCGATACAAAGCACGAAGATAAGCCCGATGGCCAGGATGGACAGAATACGTCCAACACCTCTTGACATCTGCGATGCCTCTCTTTCAAGACGAGCATTTTCTTTTGAGCTGTCAACCCAACTATTAGAGTCAATTATACCATAGTAGTTCAGGTCTACGTCAACTGAACCTGCAGACTCGTTGACGTTGCGAGTTAGCGTATGCTAGACTGAACTATCTGAGCAGACAAGTTGTTAGGCCTGGCTGCGTAAAATCGCTAGCAGCGATAAACGATATGTAATAATAGGAGGCGGAGGAATTGACGGTTAAAGAGCAAATGGACATTCTCAGAAAAGGATGCGCAGAAATCATCTCTGAGGAGGACCTGGAAAGTAAGCTTGCGCAGTCGATAAAGACTGGAAGGCCTCTTCGGGTCAAGTTAGGTCTGGATCCTTCGGCTCCCGATATCCACTTGGGACATGCAGTAGTCCTTAGAAAAATGCGTGAGTTCCAGGAGCTTGGCCATGAGGTATTTCTGGTTGTAGGGGATTTTACGGGACGTATCGGAGACCCCTCCGGCAAATCTGTGACACGGCCTCAGCTTTCAATGGAAAAAATCATGGAAAACGCCAGGACCTACCAGGAACAAGCACTCAAGATATTAGATCCTGCCCATACTCACACTGTGTTTAACGGAGAATGGCTTTCTAAACTCACTTTCGAAGATGTAATCAACCTAGCTTCTAAGTATACAGTAGCAAGGATGTTAGAGCGGGAAGAATTCCGCGATAGATTTCATGAAGAAAGACCAATCTATATTCACGAGTTCTTCTACCCATTCATGCAGGCATATGATTCAATTGCCCTTGACATAGATGTAGAGCTTGGAGGCACTGATCAGAAATTTAACATATTGTTTGGCAGAACGTTACAGCGTGAATTTGACCAGGCGCCTCAGGTGGCAATCCTCATGCCTATACTTGTAGGACTTGACGGCGTAAAGAAGATGAGCAAAAGTCTGGGCAATTACGTAGGGATAACAGAAGATCCCCAAGAAAGCTACGGTAAGATTATGTCTATACCGGACGAAGTGATGATGACTTACTATGAACTTGCAACTAGACTTCCTGAAGATGATATTGAGGCTATCGGCAAAAAACTCGTCTCCGGTGAATTGCACCCTCGAGATGCGAAAAGGAGGCTTGCAAGAGAAATCGTATCCCTCTACCACAGCCATGAGGCCGCCCTGGAAGCAGAGGAGGAATTTGATACTGTTTTCCTTGAAGGAGGCCTTCCGGAGAACATTCGCGATGTCACAATTTCCACCGAGCACCTTGTGTCAGGCAGGATATGGGGTCCCAGACTTCTGGTAATGGCCGACCTTGCAAGCAGTAACAGTGAAGCACGTAGACTAATTGAGCAAGGGGCAGTGACTATTGACGGAGAGAAAGTACTCGCATCAGATGAGGATCTCACTGTTCGCTCCGGTATGATAGTAAGAGTCGGTAAGCGCAGGTTTGCCAGGATTCAAGTAAATTGACAGGACCTTTCTTTTTCCAACTTTCAATGAATATGATCTAATGTAGGTGCCATGAATTTTACTGCTTATAGGCATATAAGTCCTTGTTGTAAATAGCACAGCCGGTCGGTGCTTGTGTGAGGGGGCGCCCTGAATTTGGCAAGTATACGGACGCCAAATTCGAACGAGGTGCGCCGCAAGCAGCGCCGTCCCCCGAACGCAACACCGACCGGGTGTGTCACCCTAATACAATCAGGAAAAGCGTAATGGCGCTATTCTTAGATGCTGAATGCAGGGGCAGGGGGCTGGGAGGAAATGGCTAGGTACTATCGGTGGTCCGGAGGCCTCTTTCCACGCCCTTGGTGGGTAGATTTTGGTCGTGGGCTTACCAGGATGTTCCGTAGAACGAGGTGGATGCCAGGCCCCCGAGTTTTTGGCAGCCGCAGACAGCCGAAGTACTATAGGAAACAGAGAAGAAACGCGATGTTCACCACAAGACGCTCAGGTTTTACCGGACGCCGATCTGATTCCCCACAAACCAAATGGTCCGGAACAGCTCCAAAATCGCGTGGATGTGGCATAATCTTCGGTCGAATCTTCTTGCTATCGCTTTTTGGAATAATGATTTTTACTATTATAGACTGGCGCTTGAGACCAACCCTTCACCAGTTGGCTACAGCCAAAGCCAGAGTGCTTGCGACAGAGGCAGTAACTTCTGCTGTTGCCTTGGAAATTGCACAAGGCATAAGGTGGGAAGATCTCTATGCACTTCGCCCTGACAGCGCCGGGAAAGTTGTGCTCGTCCAACCGAACACAGGGGAGATTGACAGGCTGACTTCAAAAGTAACACTGAGAGTACAAGAATACCTAAACAAAATCAGTGATACCAAAATCAGAATCCCTCTGGGTCAAATTCTAGGAACCCACATGCTTGCCAATGTAGGGCCACGCATTGCCATTTCAATAACACCTATCGGCACCGTCACTACAAAGATACTCAGTGACTTCGAACAGGCAGGTATAAACCAGATCCGTCATAAGATTTACCTTGAAGTCATTGCCCATATGCAAATCATAGTTCCTATGGTAGTAGCTACAGACGACATAATCGCCCAGGTTCCGATAACGGAAGTTTTGATATTGGGTGATGTCCCGGAGACCTACATCAAGGTGGAAGGGAAAGATCTCAAAGGTTTGCTACCAACTGAATAAGAAAACAGTCCCGGATCAAATCCGGGACTGCATATCATAACGGCCTGGCCTAGTAGTCCATTCCTCCTGGAGGATATGGTGGCATAGCCGGCTCTTCTTTGGGTACATCAGCTATCAGAACCTCAGTTGTCAGGAGCATTGACGCGATACTTGCCGCGTTCTGCAATGCAAACCTGGCTACCTTCACCGGGTCAGCTATACCTGACTTCAGTAACTCTACATAGGTTTCAGTTATAGCGTCGAAGCCAATGCCGTGCTTCTCTTGATTCTTAACGCGCTCGAGGACTACCGATCCTTCCAGGCCTGCATTATTTGCGATCTGGCGGAGGGGCTCTTCAAGTGCTCTCTTCACAATCTGTACGCCGACCTTCTCATCGCCTTCAGCCTCAATATTATCGAGAGCGGGGATGATATTGACGTAAGTTGTGCCGCCTCCGGGGATTATTCCTTCCTCGACTGCAGCGCGGGTTGCTGACAAGGCGTCTTCTACACGGTGCTTCTTCTCTTTGAGCTCAGTCTCAGTTGAGGCCCCGACTTTGATTATTGCCACACCGCCTGCTAGCTTGGCGAGGCGTTCCTGAAGCTTTTCACGGTCATAGTCAGAGTCAGAGTCTTCAATCTGCTTTTTGATCTGGGAGATTCGCCCCATGATCTTATCAGAATCACCCTGTCCCTCTACGATGGTCGTGCTGTCGCGGTCAATCTTCACAGTCTTCGCTTGGCCTAGCATATCTAGCTCTAAGTTATCCAGCTTTACGCCAAGGTCTTCAGAAATAAATGTGCCGCCTGTGAGGACAGCGATATCCTCCATCATAGCTTTCCTTCTGTCACCGAACCCGGGTGCCTTGACTGCTGCTACTTGGAGTGTTCCTCTTATCTTGTTGACTACAAGAGTTGCCAGGGCTTCGCCTTCAACATCTTCAGCAATAATAAGGAGAGGCTTGCCTACCCGAGCTACCTTCTCGAGAAGCGGTAGAAGGTCAGCTACTGCAGTAATCTTCTTCTCATATAGGAGAAGAAAAGGATCGTCAAGGACGGTTTCCATGGCTTCAGCATTGGTTACGAAGTAAGCCGAGATATAGCCCTTATCGAATTCCATTCCTTCGACTTTTTCAACGGTTACCTCAATGCCCTTGGATTCTTCAACTGTAATTACGCCGTCTTTGCCGACAAGTTCCATGGCCTCAGCAATCATCTGGCCCACATCATGGTCGTTACCGGATATGGCTGCGACGTTTGCTATGTCTTCCTTACCTTCAACAGGTATGGCAACCTTGCGGAGTTCTTCGACTGTTGCAGCTACTGCTTTGTCTATACCCTTCTTTATGAACATTGGGTTTGCGCCTGCTGCAACGTTCTTGAGACCTTCTGAGACTATTGCTTGAGCAAGTACAGTCGCAGTGGTAGTGCCATCGCCTGTCACGTCATTGGTCTTAGAGGCAACTTCCTTACAGAGCTGAGCTCCCATATTCTCATATGGATCCTCAAGTTCAATTTCCTTAGCGACGGTTACGCCGTCTTTAGTAATAGTAGGAGACCCGAATTTTCGCTCGAGAACAACATGTCGTCCTCGCGGGCCCAGAGTTACCTTTACAGCAGAAGCTACTTTGTCTACACCTCTCTCGAGGGCTCGTCTAGCTTCCTCACTGAAAGCAAGCTGTTTAGCGCCCATTATATGTATACCCCCTCTTGAACAATTGATAGATTACTTAATTGCAAGGATGTCGCTTTGGCGGAGGATCATGTGTTCTTCCCCGTCAATTTTTATCTCGGTTCCGCCATACTTAGCAAAAATCACCTTATCTCCGGGTTTAACGTCCATTGGCGCTCGTTGCCCGTTTTCTAGCAGCTTGCCGGGGCCAATTGCGATGACGTCGCCCTCTTGAGGCCGCTCCTTTGCGGTGTCAGGCAATACGATTCCACCCTTAGTACGTTCTTCTTCAGTACTGGGTTTGACCACTACTCGATCTTCCAACGGCTTTACCACTGGCTATACCTCCTTTAGGTCGAAATTTAGCACTCGCCCAGGGAGAGTGCTAACAGTCTGATTTAATATTACTAAACCTTGTTTGGAGTTGTCAATAGGTCACCTCACAAATTCTTCAAGAACCACAGATTTTTTCCTTAGCCGTCTCTCCAGCTTGCCAAGGTCTCCAAGACACGTAGTAATTCTTCCTCACTGGAAATAGGTATTCCCACTTTTAAGTCATCCAGCTCACCGGGGGGAAGGTCAGACGCTTTGATCCTTGTGACGCTTTTGGGCTTGCAACGCTTATCCGGGGTTCCATAAAATATTGTAACCCAGCCATCTCTTTCTCCAATATGCATGGTTTGAAGACACGAAGGTGATATTCCTTGTCGCTTTTGGAACATGATTATTTGGTTTTCAGAGAATTCAGCGATGTTCCATGCTTCTATTTGCTTGCTGAGTTCACCCTCAGTGAGGCCTATCATTTCTGCCGGAGCCGGTATTCTATCTGTCTCTTCATGACCACATTCGTAAACAGCTCTGTAGAGGAGCTCTGTAAAGGAGCGAACTTTGGCCGGGGTTCCCAGCTCTATTGCTGCTTGCTGAAATTCATGGGAAGATGGATTGCCTTCGTATTCACGCTTAGGTAAGTCGGGTAGTTTTTGATCTGCCCTATCCAAGTCTCCGGGGGTCTTAAGACTAAGATAAGCATAACTTAGACCGGCAGATAGCAGCATAAGAGCTAAGCAGGCAGTGAGCAGTCTGCTTCTACGATTCATAATACCACTCCTCTTGGGTCCTCAAATAAATGCTTCCCCTGACCCCGTAGGAGGTATAGCCCTGCATGCATAAGGTGTTCATAATAGTAGCCGGACGTCTCAATTTCTAAATCCCTTTGGTATAATGCCCCGGGTTGCGGATAGTATTCGTAGAAATGAGAAGAACATGGCTAACATGCCATGTTCTTCTCATGTGGTCTCAAGGAGATGAATATGCCTATTCTATCGTGCGACAGCTTCCAGTTCTTCGTCAGGGATGTCGAAGTTGGCATATACTTGTTGTACGTCATCGAGATCTTCTAAGGACTCTACAAGGTTTATAACCTGTTGGGCTGCTTTCCCTGTGACCTTTACCATGTTTTGCGGGAGCATAGTCACTTCAGAATTGGTAAAACTGACTCCTTTAGCCTCAAAGAATTTCTTGACTTCTTCAAAATCTTCAGGTTCGGTATAGATTTCAAGATCGGAGCCGTCAGACTCATAGTCTTCAGCGCCTGATTCTATGGCAAGATCTACAACCTCATCTTCACCCATGTTGATCTCTTCAAGGTTCAGAACAAGGAGGCCTTTTTTCTGGAACATCCATGCCACACAGCCGGTTTCCCCGAGGTTACCTCCATTCTTGGAAAAGACATAACGCACATCTGAAGCAGAGCGGTTTCTGTTATCTGTCAACGCAGATACCATGATAGCCACCCCACCGGGACCATAGCCTTCATACGTAATGTCTTCAAGAGATTCGGTGCCTAATTCACCGGCGCCACGCTTGATTGACCTGAGAATACTGTCATTTGGCATGTTTGCGGCTCTGGCCTTGTCCATGGCAAGCCTGAGTCTGAAGTTTTCCTCAGGATCAGAGCCTCCTTCGCGTGCTGCTATCAGGAGCTCTCTGGAGATCTTTGTGAACGCCTTTCCTCGCTCGGCGTCAACTCTGGCTTTCTTACGCTTGATATTTGCCCACTTAGAGTGACCAGCCACTTTTCTCCCCCCCCTACCAAGGCAATTTTAGCACAGTCTATGAATATCTTCTACTCATTCAGGATAGTCTGCATCTGAAAGGTTGGGAGAATCTTCGTCAGAGGCTACTTGGATTATGATTTCAGCAGGATTCTGCTTAGGAGGTATCCTCCGGGCTTTTGCGATTTTACTGTCCAGATAGAAATATGTAGCAAAGACCATAACTATGCCGAAAGCAGGAGGGACAAAACCTGCAATAATGAGAAAGTCATATAGGCCGTGAAGGCTGATGGCAATCGCCAGTCCCTTCCCTAGTAGGAGTGTAGTGCTTCCTTTTAAGAACCTGGCAAGCCCCATGTGGTATCCGACTATGCCTGAAAAAGAAGCATGAGCCAAGTCTGTGATAAATGCTCGAAACAATCCGACTGTAATTCCAAACCTGACAGAGTAAAAGAGGTTTTCCACCGCAGCAAATCCAAGGCCTGCAGCTACTGCGTAAATCACGCCGTCCAAGACTTCATTAAACTCCGGATGATCATAAACTGCCAGCTTAACTGCGATAAACTTGGCCATTTCTTCTACAAGGCCGATAACTAACACTGTAACAATGAAGAGCCTTCGGATGTCGGTGAATTCTCCGACAATGAAAGGGCGAAACGGGGCTTCTATCAAGGCAGCGGGAAATACTGAAATCGCGCCGTAGATAAATGCCTTCATAACCAGGGATACCGGTTCAGGTTGCTTCTTGTCCTTCCTATAGAAGAACCAGACCCAGAGGATGCCGGGGATGAATGATACTATTAGTAAGGGAATTAGACCCGGGGTTGCGTTCTGCAAGATTGTCTCCTTTCGAGTCAGTCATGCAATAAGTCTTCCCTAATTTAGCCGGAGTATAATTCATGTATTCCGTTATAGACCCGGATTATAGGCGGCCCTAGGTGTAGGTGAGAGTCCTTGGATGTGATATAATATTCGAGAGATCACGGAGGTGAATTTAAGTGAGCGGTGCAAGTTCTATCGGGAAGCTGCTTATGTTAGTAGGCGTTGTTTTGCTTGTGATAGGAGCTGTTCTTACTCTTATTGGCAGGCTTCCCGGTGTAGGAAGATTGCCCGGAGACATTTTGGTAAAACGAGGTAACTTCACCTTCTACTTCCCTGTTACTACATGTATTATCCTGAGCGTAATTCTATCCCTCCTCTTCGCGCTGTTTTCACGCAGGTAAGTGATGGACATACGACAATTGGGCTAAATTAAGTTGTCAGAGTCAGCGGCATATCTCATAACCGGCAAGGGAACCCTAACTGCGATGAGGAGTGATTCCTGGAGGCGGCTAAATGGCGCTTTACACTACAGAGGGAATCGTCCTCAAAACTCAAAACATAGGTGAAGCTGACAGGATTTGCACGATATACTCACCCTGTAAGGGCAAGGCTCGGGCTGTAGCCAGAGGAGCAAGGCGGCCCAGAAGCAGATTTGTCAGTAGCACCCAGATGTTTGCGTATGGGGATTTTCAAATTTTCCGAGGGAAATCTCTGGACAGCATAAGCCAGGTTCAGCTAAAGGAAGCATTCCCAAGATTGCATAATGATCTTACCAAGCTGGCATATGCTAGTTATGTAGCAGAACTTATAGGTGAAATGATTGAAGAGGGCGACGGCGACAAGATGCTCTTTGACATGCTCTTGACATATATGCGAGTGTTGTCAGAGACGCCTGATCCGCAACTGATCACTGTAGCTTTTGAGATCAAGTTTGCCACTGTTCTTGGATATAGACCACGTTTGGAATCTTGTTCAGAATGCGGAAGAGAAGACCTTAGTCGGGAAGTCTTTTTCAGTCCGAAAGCCGGAGGCCTTATTTGCAGCGAGTGTTCCCCGGGAAATCTCGGCATATCACGCGTGTCGCGCGGTGCTATTGAATTGCTTAAGGCTTTACTGATGATGGAGTTTGCAAAGATTGAACGCATAAAAGCAAATCCCGGCACAAGGCGTGAGATCGAAAGGCTTATTAGGGCTCATTTAGGCTTCAGGTTAAATCGGAGATTGAGATCCCTTGATTTCCTGGAGGTTATTACGAAGACACCTTAACATGGAGGGAGTCTTAATGGAAATAGAACTTGATAAGGTAGATATTTTGCGGGAGCGAGCCGGACTTTCATACCGTGATGCAGTGGAGTATTTGGAGCGGGCCAAGGGTGATGTTGTGAAAGCCCTGGTCTTCGTTGAAGAGGACAAGCACACGGAGAAAGAAGCTATGGCTGAAAAGAGCCAGGAAGTTCTTGATAAAGTTAAAGAGGTGGTTAGAAAAGGCAACGAAACGAAGATTAAGATAGATAGGCATGGCGAGCCTTTAATTGAAGTTCCTGTGACCATTGGGGTTGTTGGGACAGCTATCGCGCCGTATTTGGCCCTTGCAGGAGCTGCTGTCGCTCTTGCTACAGGCTGCTCTATCTCAATTAGGCATCCCGGGGAGTTTTCTGAGTTCGAGCCGGAAGATTCAGAGGGCATCCTGTAGTAACAGAATAACACCATATCCCACAGTTGGTTCCGTATGTCGTCCGGACTTAGGATTGACATGGCAGGAAGCCTTTGGTATAGTGTGGGAGATTGGGTTTCCAAGTAGATTTAGTGCAAAGAATAACGGATGTATTGATTTGCGCGCTAGTCGGGGTGAAGCTGCGAGAGAAAGACCTCTCGTCCCTGGATACTCTGTCGAGGGCGGGGGGTTTTGTTTGTGGGGGGATATTATGTGCGTGTATCTGAGTTGCTCAGCCGAATTCCAAGAATCTTAAAGGCGAGCCGCAGGTACATAGTTCTTGCCACAGGCCTATTCCTAATGGGAATTGCAGCCGGTTTTTCTGTGTTTTACTATAATCCTTTAGACGCATCTCAACTATTTCTTTTGCTTGATAGCAAATTCGGCCCTATGACGCGTTCTATGGCTCAATTAAGTATATCCGGCATGGCAGGCCTGGTGTTTTGGAATAACCTAAAAGCTACCGGGCTTTTAATTGCAGGCGGAGTAGCTTTTGGAATCTTGCCTATGATCATGATTTTCGTAAACGGGCTCCTTGTCGGTATGGTGTCAGGTGATGTAGTCCGCCAAGGATTTGGACTTTTCCCATTTATCCTTGTAGGGATCCTCCCTCATGGCCTATTTGAAATTCCGGCTTATATTATTGGGGGAACCTTAGGAATAAGGCTTGGATTCAACATCCTTGGATATGAACGTGGACGTCAACATGGACAAGGTCTAAAAGTAATCCTAGTTGATACGTTTGTGGTTGTGGTTATGGTGCTAATACCTCTCCTTGCAGTAGGTTCTTTAGTAGAAGTATCGGTAACCCGACAGTTGGTAGAATGGGTTATGGGGGACGCGCTCAGGTGGCACTGAGCTTTTAGTGGCAGGGGGCGAAAAGTTGACTTTCCAGCAAACAATACAAAAACTGAACTCTTATTGGGCAGAACAAGGTTGTGTGCTGCAGCAACCGTATGATGTAGAGGTCGGTGCAGGAACCATGGCACCTCAGACCTTTTTGCGTGCGCTGGGTCCTGAGCCTTGGAAGGTAGCTTATGTGCAGCCTTCACGGCGACCTGCAGACGGACGCTATGGAGAAAATCCCAATCGCTTGTTTATGCATCACCAGTATCAAGTTATCTTGAAGCCGTCTCCTGATGATGTTGTCGAATTATACCTTAACAGTCTCAGTGAAGCCTTGGGTATTGACCCTGTGGAACATGATATTCGACTCGTCGAAGACAACTGGGAGTCTCCTACTTTAGGTGCATGGGGGACTGGGTGGGAAGTTTGGCTTGACGGCATGGAAATAACTCAATTTACATATTTTCAGCAAGTCGGCGGAATAGATGCCAAGCCTGTTTCTGCTGAGCTTACATATGGCCTGGAGCGTCTATGCATGTACCTGCAAGACGTTGATAATGTATATGATTTGAAGTGGTCGCCTGAGGTCTCTTATGGTGAAATACAGCGGCAATTTGAGATAGAGCACTCTACATATGGTTTCGAGGTGGCAAACTGCGATGCATTGGCACTGCTCTTTGACACGTACGAGACAGAGGTGAAAAGGACCTTGAGCAAGGGTCTTGTTCTGCCGGCATACGATTATGTTCTTAAGTGTTCACATGTATTTAACTTGCTTGACTCCCGTGGAACGTTGGGGGTAAGTGAGCGTACATCGTTGATAGCACGTGTTCGCGCACTGGCAAGGGGATGTGCGGAGCAATACATCCGAGTTAGGGAACATTTGGGTTTTCCGCTTTTGAAGGTCCGGGAAGACGGGCCTCATGAAGGAGGGACCCGCTGTGAGTAATGGTCAGAATACGTCTCTTGATAAGAGAGACGTATTCTTAGAAATAGGTACAGAAGAGTTACCTGCGAGATTATTTCCGGATCTCCTGGATACAATGGAACAAAGTGCAACTAGGCTTCTTAAGGAAGAGAGAGTAGAGTATTCATCTCTGAAAGCCTATGCGACTCCCAGAAGGCTCGTGTTATACATAAAAGAAGTAGCCTCAGAGGGTCGCTCCCATGTACAGGAGGTTCGTGGCCCTACTTATCGCGTTGCTTTTGACGAAACCGGTGAGCCGACCCGCGCTGCCAGAGGGTTTGCCAATGCCCATGGAGTGGGTGTTTCAGACCTCGTTGTCAAAGAAGAAGCCAAAGGCAAATTTGTGTATGCAATCTCTCGTACGCCGGGACGTGATGCAAGAGATGCCTTACGAGATGTCTTCACCTGTCTTATTACCGGGTTGAATTTTGAGCGTGCTATGAGATGGGGAGACGGCGATTTTAGATTTGTCAGGCCTATCCGATGGTTACTTGCGCTTTGGGGTGGAGATATCATTGATATTGAGATAAACGGCATAAAAGGGAATAGGTTTACATCGGGCCACAGGTTCTTGAGTTCCGATAAGATTGAGATCCGACAAGTTGAGAACTATTTTGATGTTCTGGATGAAGCTTACTGCATTGTTAACCAAGATAGGCGAAAAGCGATTGTGGCAAAAGGTATTCAGAAGGTGGCAGAAGGCATAGGAGGACAAATCGCTGAGGATGAGAAACTCCTTACAGAACTTACATATTTATCAGAACATCCTGTGCCGTTGGCCGGTGAGTTTGATCCTGACCTCTTGAAGCTCCCTAAAGAGGTAATTATCACCTCAATGAAGGGTCATCAGAGGTACTTCCCCGTCCAAAATGAACAAGGGTCTCTTCTTCCGGTCTTTATCGCGGTCCGTGACGGACTCCCCACACATATTGATGCTGTTCGCAAGGGTTATGAGAGGGTTCTCTCCGCCAGACTTCATGACGCCAAGTTTTTCTATGAGGAAGATACAAAGACGCACTTTGAAACCTATGTTTCCAGACTTGAAGGAATTGTATTTCATGAGGGTCTGGGGACTGTTCTGGAGAAAACTTGCCGCATTATCGCTTTGGTTGAGGCTATCTCTGATAGATTAGGATGTCATGAGGATACAAAAGCTATAGCAAAAAGAGCGGCGAAACTATGCAAAGCTGACCTTGTTACTAATATGGTAAGGGAGTTCCCCGAGCTTCAAGGCGTGATGGGTCGAGAGTACGCTTATCTCTCCGGTGAGGATGAAGATTCCTCCAAGGCCGTATTTGAGCACTACCTACCAAGGTTTGCCGGAGACGTGCTGCCTGAGAGTACTGCCGGGGTTATCATTGCTCTTGCAGATAGGATTGATACTGTTGCAGGCTTTTTCGGAATTGGGATCATTCCTTCCGGTTCTGAGGATCCCTATGCTCTAAGGCGTAGTATCTCGGGAATAGTGTCCATCCTGCTTGAACGTGAAGTTCATCTGCCTGTGTCATGGCTTGCCCAAAAAGCTGTTGCATTACTTGAAGCCGGAGGGATGCTTGAACGTTCTTCTGAAGAGACTGCAGAAGATATCCTTGACGTGATAGGTCAACGTCTTAGGTCATCCCTGATTGACAGAGGGATACGGTATGACTTGGTAGATGCTGCTATGGCTGTTGGGTTTGATGATGTGCCTGATACTTATAAGAGAGCACAGGCGTTGTCTGATGCCAGTTGCACTAAGGAGTTCGCCTTAGCATGCACCGGCTATACAAGAGCATCGCGTCTCGCAGGGGATGCTGATTATGGTAATGTCAATCAGGCTCTTCTTGATGAACCTGCAGAGAGAACGCTTTTTGATGCCCTTGAGAGTGCTGAAGATTCCATTCAGACGATGCTCCGAGAAAAAAATTACTCGGGTATCCTGAGT
Source organism: Firmicutes bacterium UBA5449 (assembly GCA_002424305.1). Lineage (GTDB taxonomy): Bacteria > Bacillota > SHA-98 > UBA4971 > UBA4971 > UBA4971. The sequence goes on along the minus strand of DIQZ01000089.1, from coordinate 6,596 downwards.
ATGTTGTCACAGTTGGCTGAGCCTATAGACACATTTTTCACTGAGGTCCTTGTAATGGCTGAGGATGAGGATGTGCGTCGGAACAGACTCGCTCTTCTGACTCATATCACTTCACTGACACGAGAAATGGCTGACCTTGGTAAGGTCGTTGAAAAAGCAGTATAGCCAGGGTGATAGCGCCCAAATAGGTTCATGAAGAGGAGCTTTGCTGGGATACACTTTGCGCTCATGCTGGATACAGAGGTCTGCTAAGAAGTAAAGGAGGTCAGAATAAGAAATGGCAAAAAAGTATGTATATTTTTTCGGCACAGGTAAAGCCGAAGGCAGTAAAGAGATGAGGAACCTACTAGGGGGTAAAGGCGCAAACCTAGCAGAGATGACAAGTATTGGTATTCCTGTTCCTCCAGGCTTTACCATCACTACGGAAGTCTGCAAAGTCTACTATGAAGGTGATCGAAACTATCCTCCTGAGCTCGATATTCAAATTGACGAGAATTTAAAGAAGCTCGAGGATGCTATGGGACTCAAGTTAGGTGATGCTGAACGGCCGCTTCTCGTATCTGTAAGATCCGGCGCACGAGTGTCAATGCCCGGCATGATGGATACAGTGCTTAATCTGGGATTAAACGATAGTACTGTTCAGGGATTAATCAAGATGACGGGTAATGAACGGTTTGCATACGATGCGTACCGACGGTTTATTCAGATGTTTGGCGATGTAGTAATGGAAGTTCCTCATGAGGAGTTCGAGACTATTCTTGAGGCGAAAAAAGAGGAAATGGGCGTAAGTCTTGATACAGAGCTGGACGCAAGTGCTTTAAAAGATATGGTCAATAAGTACAAGGCTCTCGTCAAAGAGAAGACAGGGCGTGACTTTCCGGAAGACCCGAGACAGCAACTTGATATGTCTCGAGATGCGGTGTTTGGGTCGTGGATGAATCCAAGAGCTATTACCTATCGTAAGCTACATAATATACCCGGTGAGTGGGGTACTGCGGTTAACGTTCAAGCAATGGTATACGGCAATATGGGAGATGACTCAGGCTCCGGCGTAGCATTCACAAGAGATCCCAGTACCGGTGAGCGTAAGTACTATGGCGAGTACCTAGCGAACGCTCAGGGCGAAGACGTAGTCGCCGGTATCAGGACTCCTCTACCCCTTGACAACCTGGAAAAAGAAATGCCTGAGATTTACAAAGAGCTTACAGATATCTTCGAGAATCTTGATAAGCACTATCGTGACATGCAGGATGTGGAGTTCACCATTCAGAGGAACAAGCTTTACATGCTGCAAACTCGTTCAGGCAAGCGTACTGCAGCAGCAGCAGTGAAAATTGCCATAGATATGGTGAACGAAGGCCTTATCACTAAAGAGGAAGCCATATTGCGTGTGGATCCTCAGCAACTTGACACCTTGCTTCACAAGACCGTTGATCCGAAAACGAAGGAAGAGTCAATTGTAACCGGAGTCGCTGCTTCTCCCGGGGCTGCTGTAGGAAAAGTGGTATTTACCGCTGATAACGCTGTTGAGATGGCACAGACAGGTGTGGATGTAATCCTTGTAAGAAGGGAGACTTCTCCTGATGACATACACGGTATGGCTGCAGCGAAGGGGTTCCTGACGAGTCGCGGCGGGAAGACGAGCCATGCTGCAGTAGTTGCCCGTGGTATGGGTAAACCGGCAGTCACAGGGTGCGAATCTGCTATTGTTGACGAAGCCCGCAAGGAGGTTCATGTAGGTGATGTTGTTATCAAGGAAGGGGACGTCATTACCATTGACGGTTCCCATGGTAAGGTCTTCCTTGGTGAAATAGAGCTTCAGGAGCCTTCTATCGGCGGTGATTTCGCTACCATGATGAATTGGGCTGACGAAGTCAGGACTTTGGGGGTTCGGGCTAATGCTGATACACCTCATGATGCTAAGACAGCTCTGGAGTTTGGCGCAAAAGGCATAGGGCTTTGCAGGACAGAGCACATGTTCTTTGGCGAAGATCGGATCCGTGCCGTTCAGGACATGATACTTGCTGAGACTGTAGATGCGAGACGTGCTGCGCTTGGCAAATTGTTGCCTTTCCAGAAGGATGATTTCAAGGGTATCCTGCAGGCAATGGAAGGTTATCCTGTAATTATTCGACTCTTGGACCCACCGCTTCATGAGTTCTTACCCAGTTATGAAGAACTGCTTGTGGAGATTACAACCATGAAAGCAAGAGGCGCAAAGGCACAAGAGCTTAAAGAGAAAGAGGAGCTCCTCACTCGTATCGACAGACTACGAGAGCTTAATCCCATGCTTGGCCATAGGGGATGCCGTATCGGCATAACCTATCCTGAGATAACTGAAATGCAGGCACGTGCTATTTTCGAGGCTGCATGCGAACTTACAAAAGAAGGACGCAAAGTCATTCCTGAGGTTATGATACCCCTTGCGGGACACGTGAATGAGATAGCAATAGCCCGGGAAATTATAGAGAGAGTTGCAGCAGAGGTAATTGAAAAGCACGGCGTAAAACTCGACTATATGATTGGGACTATGATTGAACTTCCCAGAGCTGCTCTTACTGCCGATGAAATTGCCCTAAAGACGGATTTCTTCTCTTTCGGCACTAATGACCTGACTCAGACGACTTTCGGTTTCTCCAGGGATGATGCAGAATCCAAGTTCCTACCATACTATCTTGATGAGAGAGTTCTGCCCAGCAATCCCTTTGAGACTATCGACCTCAAGGGAGTTGGAGAACTTATCAGGATTGGCGTAGAAAAAGGCAGAACCGCAAATCCTGACCTCGAGATAGGCATATGTGGGGAACATGGAGGAGATCCCGAATCCGTAGTATTCTGCCATAACGTGGGAATGGATTATGTAAGCTGTTCTCCTTATCGTGTGCCTATTGCCCGGCTGTCCGCAGCTCAGGCTGAACTGAAGAAACCAAGAGCATAAGTCTTCTTAGCCGGAATGTGAGTTCAGGAGGGTATTTCCAGGATACTGTAATTGAACTCTATAGGTATACCTTCTGAGTAAGAGATGTCCCCCATGACTCCTTTAGAATCATGGGGGCATCTTACTGTAATATCCTACAAGATAGACCTGCACGGAACACTTGCGTGAATTTTCTGGCATATATTGATGCGAGTGAGTAATAATACACTTATGTAAGCTTACGGCAAATGGGGATAAGTCGGTCAATTAACTTAAATAGCGCATATCAGGGAGGATTTTCAATTAATTCGTCGAATTCGATAAATCAGCCCCTGTGCGATTCAGCGCCGGGGGATATCTTATCTTAATATATAAGACTGCCTTAGAATCATTTTGATTTACGTGGCAGCGTAGGATACTAAAAGAGGAAAAACGCTTGATATGGCGAAATTCAACAAGAACTAGGAATAGTTGGTTCCAGAGAAAGAAGGGGTATTTAGAATTATGCGCGGTCAAGGTCAAGGGCGCATTTACAATGAAGAAGCGCTGAGTGAAGTCCGCGCACGAACTGATATCGTAGAAGTAATATCAGATTATGTCCCGTTAAAAAAAGCCGGGAACACCTATAAGGGATTATGTCCGTTTCATAGGGAGAAGACACCGTCTTTTACGATATCCGCAGATAAGCAACTTTTTCATTGCTTTGGATGTGGTGCAGGCGGAGACGTTTTCAGCTTCGTCATGAAAATTGAAAATATGAATTTCGGGGATGCAGTAAGGGTGCTCGCTGAGAGAGTCGGAGTTGCGCTGTTTCAAGATGAATCTCCGCAAGCAAAGGCAGCCAGGGAGAAGCGTCGCAGGCTTTATGACTGCATGGACGCAGTTTGTAGCTATTATGAGACTGTTTTTGCCGGAAGTCGGGATGCCGCGGAAGCCAGAGACTATGTGAAGCGACGTGGTCTTTCTGATGATACTGTCAGGCGTTTTAGAATAGGATATGCTCCTGAGGCATGGGACAGCGTGTTGAAGACTCTTACAGCCGGTGGATTCTTGCGTGAGGAACTTGTCTCTGCAGGTCTTATCATACCTTCCAAGAGTGGGAAAGGTCATTATGACCGATTCAGAGGAAGACTCATGTTCCCCATTACAGATAGTTCCGGTAGGATTATCGGGTTTGGTGGCAGGGTTCTTGATGATTCAGAGCCAAAGTACCTGAATTCCCCTGAGACACCGCTGTTTAAGAAGGGGAAAAGTGTTTACGGACTCGATCTTGCAAAGAACTCTATTAGGAACAAATCCAGAGCGATAATCGTTGAAGGGTACATGGATACTATCATGTGTTATCAGTTTGGGTTTACGAATGTAGTAGCGTCCCTTGGAACTGCCCTCACAAAAGAACAGGCCGAGATTGTGTCGAGATATGCTCCGCAAGTAATCATTGCCTACGATGCTGATGCAGCAGGGGGAGCAGCTACTCTTCGTGGTATGGAGGTCTTGGCAGATGTAAGGGCCGATGTGAGAGTAGCGATTTTACCTACAGGAGAAGACCCCGACTCGATGCTGAGGAAAAACGGCAAGGACGCTTTTGCTCAAACACTGGAAGATGCAAAACCCTTGATAGCGTACAAATTATATCTTGTTACCTCTCAGACTGATACTACTAAGCTTGATCAGAGGGTAAAGGCTGCGAAAGAGGTAGCACAGGTGCTTGCCAATGTTGAAAGCGCTGTAGAACGAGTAGAGTATGCAGAGAAGGCTGCCAAGACTCTGGGCGTGTCTGAAGAGGCAATGCGTGGAGACATAAATCGGTTAGTCAGGGGGCAGGGCTCACGCAGGGTGAGAAATCAAGGTCCCAGGCCTCAGGATAGATTCAAAGGAAGTAGGTATACTAGCTTTAAGGATGATATTGCCAGATCCGGCGGGCTTGTTCAGGTTCTGGAAGCTGAGAAGTTGCTCATAAGGCTTATGTGGGAGAGCAAGGAAGTTTTTGAAATAGCTGCAAAGAGACTCAAATGGGCTGACTTTTGTGAGGAAAGACATAGAAAGCTGGTCCTGGCAATCCAGGCAAGTCTGGAGACCCGGCCTGAGAGCATTGAAAAGAGCAGTTTGGTTCCTGCACGAGTTATTGAGCTTATAGATGATGAAGATATTCTTAAATACGCTTCAGGAATACTTATCGGACAGGATGACAAGTTGCCGGAGAACCTGAATAAGGCAGCTGAAGACTGCATTAATGTTATCCTCGAGCATAATCTCGGGGAGAGAATACGTGAAATTGAGAAAGAGCTTGAGAGCTTAAGTTGCACGGGAGAGATGCAAAAATCGAGAGAATTGCTAGCAGAATTGGGACGCCTCAAGAAGAGGATTCAAGAAGAACTTCAACCGTTTCGTGGAACCTTATGAATATGAGATTCATTAGTTTATGTAAACTTATGTTATCAGGAATGGAATGCAATCTGTGTTATGTGCCTGAAAGGAGGGATAGGGATGAGTGAGCCAAAGCATTTAGAGATACCTAAGGTGCAAAAGCTTATCGAAGATGGTAAGAAAACAGGAACTTTAACACACAAAGAGATTATGGATACCTTGCAAGATATAGAGCTGACGCCTGATCAGATTGACGAACTCTACGATGCTCTCGAACAGAGAGGTATCGATCTTGTTCAAGAGCCAGGTGGGAATAGTGAAGCGGGAGTAGATTGCGATAAGTCTGTCGATGGCAAGGATGTGGATGATACTGCAAACGGAGAGACTGCTTCTAATGAAGCAGAGGCTGAACTCTCCCTCCTTAAAGGCGTTGAAGGTGTTAATGTGGACGATCCTGTCAGGATGTATCTGAAGGAGATTGGACGGGTTGCTCTTCTTACTGCTGAGGAAGAGGTTGAACTGGCTAAGCGTATTGAGGCAGGGGATGAAGAGGCAAGACGCGATCTTGCTGAGGCTAACTTACGCCTTGTAGTCAGCATAGCTAAACGTTACGTAGGGCGAGGTATGCTTTTTCTCGATCTTATCCAGGAAGGGAATCTCGGATTACTCAAAGCTGTTGAGAAATTTGATTATCGTAAAGGATACAAGTTCAGCACTTATGCAACTTGGTGGATTAGGCAAGCTATCACTCGATCTATTGCAGATCAAGCAAGGACTATCCGCATCCCCGTCCATATGGTGGAAACCATTAACAAGCTTATGAGAATTTCCCGGCAACTCCTTCAGGAGTATGGCAGGGAACCTTCAATTGAGGAAATCGCTGAGGCCATGGATATAACTGAAGATAAGGTGCGGGAGATTCTAAAGATAGCTCAAGAGCCGGTGTCTCTCGAAACTCCGATTGGCGAAGAAGAAGACAGTCATTTGGGGGATTTCATTGAGGATGAAGATGTCCTTGCGCCTATAGACGCTGTGTCATTTTATTTGCTAAAAGAACAACTTGAAGATGTGTTAGGCACTCTTACTCCCCGTGAAGAGAGAGTGCTCAGGCTAAGGTTTGGCCTTGATGACGGCCGCCCCAGAACTCTTGAAGAAGTCGGACAGGAGTTTGGTGTTACAAGAGAGCGCATTCGTCAGATAGAGGCAAAGGCGTTACGGAAACTTAGGCATCCAAGCAGGAGTAAGAAGCTTAAGGATTATCTGGAATAAGAATAAGCCCGATTGCAAAAATGCTCAGGAAATGCGCCCGAGC
>DIQZ01000052.1:16605-20462 GCA_002424305.1 Firmicutes bacterium UBA5449 | reverse complement strand
AGTTCCAGGCCACCGGTATCTTCTTTCGTAATTAGCCCTCTCTCAAAACACTCCATTGCAAAGGCAATAGTGACTCCTGTTGAAATTGTATCGAGACTGTAATCTCCGCATAGCTGGTTTGCCCTGGAAATCACAACAAGGTCACTCACTCCGCAGCACGATCCCAAAGCACCTAATGTTTCATACTCAGGACCACCGTACTCACTACTTACAGGATAAGGCCCGTCTGCTTCCACAACCCTCTTACATGCAACCGGACAGGCAAAGCAACGTTCGTTACTCTTCAGAATTGTCTCATTCATTGCTTTCCCCGTGATTGTGGCTACACCGTCAAAAGAACCTTCTTGAAAATTTCGCGTAGGACATGAGCCTATGTCGCTCATCATAGGAAGGAGGCCTGGTGTACCGTATTCTTGCATCCCCTTCATGCCTGGAAGCCGTTCCTTCGCCAACCATCGGTTAAGCTCCCTCATTCTATCCCAGTCATCCACCTCTACGTTTTGGGAACCCATGACAGCTATTGCCTTCAGACGCTTGGAACCCATAACAGCCCCGAGCCCACAACGTCCGGCATATGCTCTCAAATCATGTCCTATACAGGCATACCTTACCAGATTCTCTCCACCTGGACCTATGTAAGATACACGTGCCTTGTTTGTCCCCAGTTCTCTATGGATCCCATCAATACACTGCTTACCGGTAAGGCCCCATAGTCTCCTGCCGTCTTTTATCTCTGCTTTCCCATCCTGCACTACTAAGTATACGGGACTTTCAGATACGCCTCCGACCACAATTGCATCAAATCCGGCCTTTTTCAGCTCTGCACCCCAATGTCCACCTGCTTGGCTATCACCGAATCCATTCGTAAGCGGCGACTTAGCACCTATTGAATGGCGCCCTGCTCCTGGAAAAGGTATCCCGGTTAAGGGACCTGCTGAAAACATAATCTTATTTCCGGGCCCAAGTGGGTCTATGCCTGGGTCTGTCTCTCTTAGGAGATAATATGCTGTAAAACCTGAACCCCCGAAATACGTTCGATAAAACTTCTCATCCGGCTCTTCAATGGAAACCTTCCTGTTCGATAGATCTACTCGAAGTATCTTGCCGCGAACACCTAGTGCCATCTCTGATACATCCCTCCTATATCAGACTTTCATTATCCCGTTAACCCATATCTCTCATCATCCACCGCTCAACGGGATAGCGAAACTAATCTCATCACCATCTGAAAGCTGTTTATCCATACACATTACGATTTGATTATTAAGCAGCACCAGAATACCGGAGTGTCTACCGGCGGCAGAAGCTACATCCTTGAACACTTTGCCATATCGCTCAGTCAGCAATTCAAAGACCTGGCTAAGGTTGATCCCTTTCTCAATCTCTATGATACACTGTCTCATTCCAACTTCTTCATTTAGCAATGGTGCGAACATGACAGTTACTTGCAAATTGGTCACCCCACCTATGCTCCTCAAAACGCATTTGCTATTGATAAGTCCAAATAGAGTCATCAGGAACTCCCCTCTAGACTGTCTCCCGATTAGCAGCAACAACAGGCTTTGCCATCCTGTTGAATATGAGAAGCCCTACAAACATCGCAATTGCACTGATTCTATAGATAGCCGGGTAACCCCTTCTTGAGATGATACTGCCTAGCGCAATAGACCCAAACATCTGGCCAAGCTCAAAATTAGACATAAATAACGCAACAATCATACCGGTGTTCCCAGAACCTCGGCCGGTAGCTATTCCGGCAAGGCACGGATAGATACCGGTAGAACCGAGACCATAGATCACACCTGCGACAGCAAGATGAAATGGGCTGCGTGATATAGACAGGAGACACATGCTAATAATCACTAGAAACGACGATATGTTGATTAGCCGCGCAGCTCCCATACGCAAAACAAGGTGTCTCACAAAAACCCTGCCTATAAGGTTTATCATGGCGAAACTTGTAAAGAACACTCCCACATTAATAATGCCGCGTTCCTGACCGAACAGTGGCAAGAAAGAATAGATAGCCCCGTAACTGATAGCCCACACAAGATAGCAAAGTGACGCCCCCACAAATACCTTGTCTCGGAACACATTGGGCCTTGAAGACGCAGTGTTAGCATGTTTCTCCGTCTTTGGAGGCAATGAGCTTACACGTAAAGCAGGTAAAACGGCAGCAAGCCCTCCAACTGTCGCCCAACCCAGAATAGTTGAGGTTTCCATGTGTGTAGCCATGGTAAGGGCGAGCCAAGGGGCTATCGCACCCGCAGTCAAATGAGACATACTGAACAACGACAAAGCTGAAGTCCTCTCAATCTCCGACTGAATACCTCCTACGATCTGCGCCACTGCAGTTGTAGCAAAACCTCCCAGTGCTATTCCTTGAAAGAATGCAGAAACCGTCAGCAACGGAATAGAACTGATGAATCTATAAGATAAGGTTGCGCATGCTAAACATAAAGAACATCCAACCATGAACGGCTTAGAACCATACTTGTCTTGTAGCGCGCCTGCTATCCATCTGGTAGCTAACGCTGCTCCACTCATCACTGCTATTGTCCGACCAACTACTGCGTCACTCCCATTTAGGCCTTTTATATGCAGAGGCAAAGTGCTTTTCGCAAAATAGCAGCCACAGTAGAAGAGAAGCGCAGAGATTACTACAAGAATCCTGTCATGTCCAGGCTTCCTAGACAGTGACTTGCGTACTAAAGATGAATCTATCTGTTCACTGTGTACCCCACAATGCGGCAAGCCTCTTCTCCCTCTCTATTCGTGGGGGCTTCAGTAACAGCCTGAATCTGCAGACGAGATGGGCTGTCCCAAAGCTCCCACGAAGCAATAACCCACAGAGTACTAACTGGTCAGTCCATGGTTACGATTCCCTTAATGTATCCGCTCGGATTTGATGAAAGAGTCTCAAACGCTTCGTTGATATCCTCGAACTCGAATCTATGAGTAATTAGCTCTTCTATGGGGAAGACGCCTTTAGCCGTTGCCCAGAGCCCTGTCACCAGGTCGTGCAAATAATTAAGCGAGTATGCAGGGTGGGTAGAGTGAATAATAGGTGCCTTGAGCATTAGCTCAGTTCCCATATCTACCGTCTCTGCTCTCCCATAGTATGAAGGTATAAGGATCTTTCCTCGGCCTATCTTAACCATCTTTGTGGCAAGATCGAGTCCGCCATAGCGTCCCGTAATATCGATAGCAATGTCCACCCCACGTCCACCTGTTATCTCCGCTATGCGCTCCTGGACATCTTCCTTCTTTGGGTTAATCGTTATGGTAGCTCCCATTTTCTTCGCCCAATCGAGACGTTCATCTATGAAATCTAGCGCAATGAGTTCCCTGACCGGATGTTTGGCAAGTGCTGCATCAACTAACAGTCCCATAAATCCGGCACCAACTACCGCAACATAATCCCCTATTTCAGGGTTAGCTGCCCTCACTATACTGGTTACACACATCAACGGCTCTGCCAGCGTTAGATCAAGAGGCAGATCGTCAGGGACGAGGGCGATTTTCTCTGCATTCATAATTGCGTGCGTAGCAAAGCCTCCTCCCGCAGGCCCGGCTACCCGATCACCAACTTTGAACTTAGATACTCCGGGCCCTACGTCTTCCACTACACCGGCAGGTTCATGTCCAATGGCATAAGGGAACTCGGGATTATCCCTTTGATAACTCACCTCGTATTCACCTACCATCTTGCGCTCGAACGGCCCTTTACGGCCTTCATATATTGGTAGGTCTGTGTGACAAAGACCGCACGACTTAACCCTAATCAGGACTTCACCTGCTCCTGGTTTTGGTATGTTTTCTTCAACGATCTCCAGTTTGCGGGGAGCAACTACTTT
>DIQZ01000052.1:4189-16372 GCA_002424305.1 Firmicutes bacterium UBA5449 | reverse complement strand
CATCCTACTCCGGTGGGTCAACCTGTCGCATAATCACCTGTAGAGCATACAACTCAGGTGTAATCCAGCACCTCTTTAGCGATGGCCTTACCGCTTAACCCGTACTTGTCCATCAGTTCATCCGTAGGCCCAATTGAACAGAAGGTATCCTTGATTCCGACTCTCCTCAGAGGTACCGAAGGCTCCTCTGAAAGCACTTCCGCGACTGCTCCCCCAAGTCCACCTAAAATATTGTGGTCCTCAGCAGTGACAATCAATTTGGTTTCACGAGCAGCCTTAAGTATGATATCTCGATCGATTGGTTTAAGCGTAATCATGTCTATCACGCGGGCAGAAACACCTTTCTTAGCCAAAATATCCGCTGCCTCAAGGGCCCTTAGTATTACCGCGCCCACTGCAATAATGGTTACGTCTGAGCCCTCACGCAAGGTTACGGCCTTGCCTATCTCAAAGTCAAAATCATCCTTATATACGTTTGGCTCTCCGCCTCTACCAAGTCTGAGATATACAGGTCCGGGGAACTCTATTGCAGCCCTTACTGCTTTGGTAGTAGCTACACCATCGCAGGGTGCAAGTATAGTTAAGTTGGCAAAACTCCGCAATACAGCAATATCCTCAATAATATGATGCGTAGTTCCACCGTCTCCCATTGCAAGTCCGCTGCTTGTAGCTGCTATCTTAACGTTTAATTTAGGATAGCATATACCTGAGCGAATCATCTCGCCTGCTCTTAATGAGGCGAGAAAACCAAATGTGCATGCGACAGGAATCTTTCCGCAAGTCGCCATACCGGCTGCTGCCATCATCATATCTGCCTCAGCAATACCGAAATTAATCGCACGTTCCGGAAACTTCGCTGCAAAAGCCTTTCCGCGTACTGACGCAAGACAGTCTGCAGCCAGAACCACTAACTCTGGATATTCGCCGCCTATCTCAGCCAATGTCGCGCCTAGAGCGTCCCTTGTTCCAAGTTTTCTATAAAGCTCCATATCAATAGCACCCATGTTGTGATCCCCCCTGGCATTTCTAAATGCTCAACCCACTTTAGGTTCGTAGTTTTATGCGAGCTCTTTTCTGGCACGTTCGCCTTGTTCAGGATTGAGGCTAGCGTAGTGACAGTCCCACCTATTCTCAATAAATGATATACCCTTACCTTTTGTTGTCCGTGCAACAATCAGCGACGGCCTACCAGGCACAAATGGCACAGCTTCCAAAGCATCCACTATCTCCCGCATGTTGTGCCCATTTATGGTACGAACTGCCCATCCAAAAGCTTCCCATTTTGCAGCAAACGGCTCAAGGGACATTACTTCCTCGGTAGGTCCGTCCATGCTGAGGGCATTTCGGTCGACTATTGCAGTAAGGTTGTCTAGCCGATGGTGACTGGCTGCCATTGCAGCTTCCCAGACAACTCCCTCATGACATTCTCCGTCTCCTAGCAGGCTATACACGCGCCACGACTTCTTGTCCAGTTTACCTGCGATAGCCATTCCTACAGCCGCGCATATGCCCAGGCCCAAGGAGCCTGTGCTCATATCCGCTCCAGGAACCTTACTCATATCCGGGTGCATTCCAAAAGCGCTGTCAAGCTGATTGAGTGTTGAGAGTCGCTCTGGTGCGAAGAAACCCGCTAGAGCCAGTGTGCAATAAAGTCCCCCTGCACCATGACCCTTACTCAGCACGAAACGATCCCGATCATCCCACCTGGGGTTTTGAGGATCTACGTTCAAAATACGAAAGTACAGCGCAGTAAGGACATCAACTTCCGATAGGCATCCCCCGTAATGTCCACCACCTGCGTTTTGGAACATGTTGTCTACCATCCGGCGTATCTCCGCAGCGTTCTGCTGAAGTTCACAGATGGACGCCTTTTTGCGTGGTACCGTATTACATACAGCCATAATGAGGTCATCCTCCCTGTCCGATTTGTGGAAGTCAAATTGGTTTAGAGGGCACTTGGGAGCAAAATGCCCACTCTCTGTACGCAGCCCCCAAGTGCACGTCTGCATATACAAGCTATTGCAACCTTCTATGAAGGTGCCTCAGCTCTGTCGGTTACTGAACCTTAAGTTCCTCACCGAATTTTTCTTTAAAGACCTGATGGACATTGTCTTTGGTCACGACAGTAGTCGGACAATAGATAAATCTCGGGATATCCTTCCCATTGAGATAGTCAACAATCTGATGGGCTTGCGATGCACTCATCAGAATGAAGTCCTGCGATATGGTCACCTGAAGGGCACTGCCCTTGGCTATACGCTTTAGAGCCTCACGATCACCGTCGATGCCGATAACAAACATCTCATCTTGTCGTCCTGCAGCTTCAATTGCGTCTGTGGCACCCATTGCAGCCATGTCATAACATGCGTGAACCGCATTTATGCTCCCTTTCTTAGGATTGGCAAGAAGAACAGCCTCCATCCTATCTCGAACCGAGCCTATCGCATTGGGAGCTGTCCACGGTATACGTGCAATCTCATTGATTCCTGGATACTCGATGCGCATGAGATCCCACATCTTATTTCTTATTTCTGTACCCCGGTGACCGGGTGTGAATACCTCTACGACGTTTCCTTCTCCCCCTACTCTGGTAATCACATAGCTCGCAGCTTTCCGGCCGGTATCAAAGTTATCACTGGTAACTTCCCCGACAACTGAAGGGCCACTCAGCCAATTGTCCAGCCCGAATACGGGAATCTTCCTCTGTGCGGCCTTCTGCAAGCCCGGCCCAAGGACTTGGCTATTGGAGAATACATACGCTATCGCATCCGGCTTACGCGCCACGAAGTTCTCAACTATTGTGGCGTTATCCGGTGAGCTGAGATTTCCGGATCCGACCATGCTAATTACATTACATCCCATCTGCTCAAGTCGTCGTATTAAACCCCAAAATCCGAACAAACAAGTATCGTTCCCTGTACCGCCAATGCCCACAGCCACAGTAAACCCTTTTCCAGGCTTCTTACCAGCCTTAAGCTCCTTCGCACTCCAGCTGTCGTAAAACTCAAGGATCTTATCGCCTATTTCAGGCGCTCTCTTCTCGATCAGCCGATCTACTTCTGAAGGACAGGCAACCGCAGCTCCTGCGGGCATCGGTTGAAGCTCAACTGTTACCAATAGCAACATAGCAACGATCAGTACCATACTAAGCTTTCTAAACACTAGTTAACTCCCCCTTATTTGCTGTTTGTTTCTGAAATGTAATTCGGCAAGTTTCGTTCAAACGCTACTCCGCAATTCAGAAAACACGCCTGTCCTAACTCTTTGTCGCGTTATCACCCCCCTACAGAATGAACAGACTACCAGTAACCAATGGCACCACGACTCATTCCGAAGCTCGTCTCTGCAACGAAAAGAGTGTAAGCGCCACCAAAAGCAGTACTCCTCGAAGTATGCACTGCACATGATAGCCTTTTCCAATCATCTGCAACCCGGTCATGACAAGTGTCACAAAAAACGCACCGACTATAGAACCTACGGGATTAAACTCTTGCTCTCCTGCCAACACAGTGCTGCCCACCATCACAGCAATTATTCCGTCTAGGAGCAAGTCATTGCCTCCAAGAGGGTTCCCAGCTCCAATCCTCGCTGTCATCATAATGCCTGAAGATGCTGCAAGAATGCCGCACATAATGTAAGAGAGCCGAATATGCCTATTGACCTTAACGCCGGATAGTCTCGACGCTTCCGGATTCCCACCTATCATATATAGCAGTCGCCCATACTTTGTTCTATTAAGCAGGAACCAGATAACGAAAGCCACTACAAGAAAAATGGCCGCAGGTATAGAGATTGGCCCGATATATCCTCGACCAATATTACAGAACGCATCCACAGCCGGACCTCTGCCAAAAATCATGTTACCCCAGTTATATATCAAGGCAATTCCTGCAACAGCACCTTGAGATCCTATTGTGGGGATTACACCCGGAATCCTCATAGTAGTTCGCATAAACCCATTAACGAACCCTACGGATAGCCCTGCGAACAGAGCAATCACAATGGCAAGCCAGATAGGTCGTCCCGCCATTATGAGACCCATTGATAGCATGGATGCCAAGCTAACCATAGAACCTACAGATAGGTCCATCTCTCCAGCCGCACGCACCACCGTTAAGCCTAAAGCTACTAGCCCGAGAGATACTGTCTGTTCAACTAAATTCATGAGATTATATGTGGTTAACCAGATATCAGGCATCAAGAACGAGAAGTATACAAACAGACCCATGATCATGACCATTGATCCGAGCCTACTTATAGTCAAGTAGACCTTTCGGTTCGCCAATTCTATCACTCCCGCCTGCTAGTTTGCTCCACCACTTTCGATTGGGGTTCTCTATTTTAACTCCACCTTCAGTATTTTTCCTCCAAGTGCGCATAGAGCCACCGCTCCGACTATGAGTGCACCCTTAATCAACATCTGATTAAACTCATGAACATTGAATTGCGTAAAACCGTTCAGTAAGACTGCAGTAAACATAACCCCTATACCGGTTCCTAAGATGTGCGGAACACCGCCGGTCAGTACCGTAGTACCAAATACCGCTGCAAGGAGGACGTCAAGCCATAATCCCTCCGCTGCTCGCGGTACTGCAGCTCCCGCGCGCGAGGTCAGAAGAATGCCCCCTATAGCGCCAAACAACCCTGACATGCATAGACCTGCTATCCTATATCTATCAATATTAATGCCGCATGCCTCCGCGCCTTCTTCGCTTCCACCGATGGCGTACATATTTCGCCCGACTCTAGTTCGAGTCATGCAAAAATGAAGAATGGCAAATACACATATAGCAATAACAAACACTGTGGGCAAAGGACCAATCATACCCTGACCAAGCCATAGAAACGATGGATTGTCTCGAACACCCTTATATATAGGCTCATACCTGGTTACCCACAAATCCAGTCCGCGAGCAATGAAACTCATTGCCAAACCGCTTAGATAGATTCCAACCCGCAGTTTTGTAGCAATAACGCCATTTATCAGGCCCAATAACATTCCTGCTCCAACGCCGCAAGTGATTGCAAACATGTTTCCGCAGCCTCTAGATAACAGCACTGCTACCAGGCTTCCCGCAAACCCCGGAATCCCTGCAATTGAAAGATCGAGGCCTCCTAAGATCAATACAAATGTTATGCCGAATGCCATTACCCCAACGATAGATGCTTGCCCCAACATCGCGACCATATTTGTACCAGTCAAGAAGTTTGGCGCAATGATACTAAATACCAGGAATACGATTGCCAACCCGGTTAGTGAGCCATAATACAAGAGAAAACGCTTGACATTTTCAGACATTGTGGATTTACGTGACCCTAAAGCTAAGTCCGGCGAATCAGTAAGTGTAGAGACCTTTCTAGTTTTCCCTGTCATTAGACCTCTCCCCCCGCTGCTACAAATAGGCTGTCAAGATCCGCTTCCTCTCGAGACATTTCAGCTGTGATACGACCTTTGTACATTACAAGTATCCTGTCACTAACACCTAGCACCTCGGCAAACTCCATCGAGATATTTATGACTACTGCGCCATTCTTAGCAAGGTTACCCATGATTCGGTATATTTCGGCTTTTGCACGAACATCGATACCACGGGTTGCTTCATCAAAAATGAATACGTTAGCTTTAGCGTTTACCCACTTGGCTACAACCACTTTCTGTTGATTTCCACCGCTCAGGTACTTTACTCGCTGACGAGCACTGGGCGTTACTATAGATAGATCCTTAATGTATTGATTTGAGATCTCTTGTTCTTTCCCCATATCTAAAACCCCACCGGCCCGAGTTATATCTCCTATATTAGGCAAAGTGAGATTTTCGCTTAATCTACGGGATACTATTAATCCATCGTTTCGCCGATCTTCAGGGATAAGAGCTATCCCGTGCTTTATTGCGTCATCAGGGCTACGCAGCGATAGCTTCTTGCCGTTTAGGTAAATCTCCCCGGAATCAGGTATCTCGGCCCCAAAAAGAATCCGGGCTAATTCGGTCTTTCCTGCGCCGACAAAGCCGGTAATACCCAATATCTCTCCTCGCCTAACCGCAAAGCTAACATCCCGCACTGTATCGTCTATACAAATATTACGTACTTCCAGGCCAACTTCATTTTTGATTTCGTGTTCCACCTGTGGGTACCGTTCTTCTGCCGATAGTCCTGTCATGGTATCAACAATCCATGGTATGGTTATCTTAGCTCCGGATGTGGTGTTAACTACCTTACCATCGCGCATTATAGTCACCCGATCTGCAATTTCAGGCACTTCTTCCAAACGGTGAGTTATGTAGACTATACCAACACCTTGTGTCTTTAGACGACGGATAATAGTGAATAGATTGTCGGTCTCTTCACGACTGAGTGCAGACGTAGGTTCATCGAAAACAATTATCGAAGGTGAAGACTGGAAAGCTCTGGCGATGGCCACCATTTGCTGCGCAGACACGCTAAGATCCGAAACTCGTGTCTTTAGATCAATAGTTGTAAATCCTAACTGTGTTAAGACTTCGTCAGCGCCTTCCTTCATTTGATTCCGGTCAACCAAATTGAAGCGCCCAACAGGAAGCTGTCCGGCGAAGATGTTTTCCATTACGCTTAAGGTTGGAATTAAACTCAGCTCCTGCGGAATCAATCTGACTCCAAGATTATATGAATCCTCTGGTCTGGCGATATCTACCTCCTCACCTCGAATTCTTATCTGTCCCGAATCCTTCCTATAGATGCCAAAAAGTACTTTCATTAATGTCGACTTGCCTGCACCATTTTCGCCAAGTAATGCGTGCACTTCTCCCTCGTTTAGATCAAACGATGCATCGTCGAGTGCAACAACTCCAGGGAATGTCTTCCGGATGTTAACCATTTCTAGCGCCTTACCCAAAACACTGTCTCCCTCCCCTGTGACATCTCATGTTTCAGAGAAATCATGGCTATCAGTTGCATGTTGGCACTTCCAGCACCTTTTGACTTCTTCGAGCGGATTAATCAAGATAGTCACCTGGCGCTGGCACTTTCTTTATCTCCTCCCCTCTAACAAATGTTGTAGATTCTTACTGGCATCGTTCAATTCTGCCACCAGTATAGGAATCCGGCTATCTGGAAATCGTTCCGTCCTCGCGGTGATCCCCAGTGCAGCAAAGACATTGTTATCACAATCCAAAACAGGAACAGCAACACTCTTTGCGTCCGAACTCAGCTCGTGCATGCTTACAGCAAAACCTTTTGCTCTAATGTCATATAACTCTTTCAAAACAACATCTACCTCGCTGCGTGTGCCCGGATATCTCCTTATCACCGGAAGCGATTCCTGAAGTATGCTCTTGGCCTCTTCGTAAGGCATATATGCAAGAAGAAGCTTGCCTGAGGATCCAGTACACAGCGAAGTTGTTTGCGCGACCTCTATACGATACCTAGGCGGGTAAGTACTGCTGCTACTTGCTACACATGTCCTTTCATTTCCCCAACGTACATATAGCCCTACGCTTTCTTCGGTGGTAGCAGCTACAGACTCCAAGATCGCTTGCGTTTGAGGCATTATGACTCTTCCTGCAAGCATCCTCACTCCAAGAAAAAGACACCTTATCCCCAGGACATATGTGATAGGCCTTTCTTCTGTGCGTTCTACAACTCCCTCCTGCTCCAAAGTTGTCAGGATCCTGTAAACCGTAGCTCTATGGAGGTTTACCATGTCAGAGAGTTCGTCAAGAGTAAATCCTTGAGGCTTTCTGGACAATACATCTAGAAGGTTCATCGCCCGACAGATCACCTGGATTGTGTATTTATTCCTGTTATCGGAGCCTGGTGTCGCCATGATTCTACTCCCTTCATTAAGACGTGACACAACCATCTAATTTTTGCACCGCATACCTCTAGGGTTACTCTATTCAAATCGAATCTCACAATGTAAATCTCATTATATGAGATTCTTGTCTTATATTTGCAACGTTTACTATATATATACGAGACATAACACACAATTCCTTCATACTATGGCGCTTTTTTCGAAATTTGCCTTATTTTTCTCTCCTGCAACCCATCAGAAGGCTTCTCTAGATCTAAAGGAGTCTCTGTGGAAAAGCCTGCACACGGGTATAAACTGATTGACCGGCTACCGAAATCTCAGACGACTCGAGCGCGGAGGAATGAACTGTGAGGGGCAGAGTTAATCGGTGCAATATGGGGAATGTTTGCAAACCTCGGCGGATGGGTGCTCTTCTTCTTTGGTGTAGGCGCCATTAGCGCAGCCAGCGCCATGTCCTATCCGAAAAACGCAGGAATGCAATGATCATTACTGCAATACTCAGATAGATAATCGCCAAAGGCGGATTCCTATGGCCGGGCATTCTCCTGTTAGCCGAAGGGATATTCGCATTGGCAGGACAACAAGAACTCGAAGAGTAGACTATTTTGCAAGACCGTTATTTGTATGAAAGCACTGGTTGATTGGGGGGCATAAAACTGAGACATTAACATAGCCTCATCTTTATGCCCCCCAATCAATTCAACAGCCCCTGGCGAATACGTCCAATATTTCCAAAATATCCTTGACATCGGCCAGGGGACGAACATGAAGGCGTGGATATAGAAAGAAGGCATCGGAAGACAAACCAATTCCTATGGGCCACATCACTATTTAATCCAGAGTATATAGCGGTACATCAACCAGAAATGACTGGCACTACCCGCTAACACAAATAAGTGGAATATCTCATGGAATCCGAACCGTCCGGGGATGGGATTAGGACGCTTCAGCGCATAGATCACCGCGCCTATAGTATAAAAAACTCCCCCGATAAGTAACCACACGATGCCTCCTACCGGCATTGACCGCACAAGAGGCGGGAGGGCAATCACAGCCAGCCACCCCATGCCCACATAAAACAGAGTATATAACCAGCGGGGCGCATCCAGCCAAAATATCTTCATGACGATACCTAAGACCGCTATCCCTAAGATAGTACCGAAAATGCTCCACCCCCACGGCCCTCGCAGTGGCACAAGGCAGATAGGAGTGTACGTCCCCGCAATGAGGATATAGATCATCATATGGTCGATACGTCTTAAGATTTCCACCACACGCTTGGAAAGAGAAAGACTGTGGTAGACCGTACTCGCAGTATAGAGCAAGATAAGGCTTGCCCCGAAGATCGCAAACGAAACTACATGCCAGGTTGTTGCATACAAGGCAGCCGAATAAACAAGCACCACCAGCCCGGGGATAGCCAGTAAGGCACCAATCATGTGTGTCAATCCGCTTATAGGATCTTTAAGTTCACAGTGCATCGCGCACCTCCCAGTTCCATTTCTCGTAAGTCCTCATCATCAGGGCGCAACCGGGCTTGAGAGTTTTTTGGCAAAACAGACAACAGTGGGAGAAATCTATTTTCATGAGTGCTATGTCATTAGTATACCATATCATTCCAAGAGAAAGTCGGTCAGCCCTGACAATTAAACCAGGATGGCCCCACCCATGCTACGCCGGCGTGGAAGGAGGCATAGTGACTTGGTGGGGCCGTGCATCCTGGGAACGGGCACAGTTTCTATTTGATAGAAGAACCTCAAAGGACAATCAGCTCGAGACTTCATCTTCGCTATATGCCTTAGATTTCCTTTTCGCCATATACCCCGGATTTCCTTTCCACAACTCCACCAAAGGTCTGGAGGCAGATGCAGATAAGGACTCTTCCCGCAGCTACCGAGCGGAGAAGGATTCTGCCGTATCATGCAATATGTACAGCTGACTTAGGGCTGCTCTCAATCCCATCTTCTGTTTCGACACATTTCCCACCAAAAACCTGCTAAAGATAAGAGCTTTCTAGCCGATATAGAAATTGAGAGGATTTTGTTCTATGGTGTCGAATATTGGAACTACCTTGGATGGATTTTCCATCAAATCCTCAGGAGCTTCGGCCCTTACATGTACATGTAGTTCTCCATTTTTTCGTCACTCCGTGTTTTCAATGGCTCACGGGGTTTTACGTATTTCATACACACATTGTGATAATGGCGGCTACATTGGGATGCGTTTTTCTTTTTCATAGAATAGAAGGTTCATGGATTGATTACGTTCGAAGACATACAGTAGCTGGCACGCCAATATTACGTAACCTAGTAGTCTCACCGAAGAATACGTTAACATATTATGGTAATGAAGGCCTCTGTGATGAATTTGAGTAGCGAAAGTAGCAAAAGATGATGAAACACCGGAACTTGAAGCTGGTATAGAAACAGACATGGAGGATCTTAATATGCTAAAGGCTATCCTTGAAGAATTGCTGGAAAATCAACGTCCTGCGAAATTATCACAATCCCTCTTACTAATTACGCTGGCTGCGCTTTTGGATACGCACGATCCACTGACATCGGGACATTCCCGCAGAATAGGCACGTACAGTTCCCTCATAGCCAGAGAACTCGGCCTGTCTGAGAGGATCCAGTCAGCTCTTAGACTGGCCGGCCTTCTCCATGATATTGGAAAAATTGGTGTCAGAAAGGCACCTCTCTATAAACCGGACAAGCTCTCAGATGAAGAAATGGATGAAATGAAGAGGCATGTAATTCTAGGGTATGAGATCATAGTTGAAGTGCCTCAACTGACCACTATCGCCGGCATCGTCCTTCATCATCATGAGAGAATCGATGGTAGCGGATATCCACATGGACTATCCGGAGATGAAATACCTTTAGGCTCCAGAATACTCTGTGTCGCTGATAGTTTTGACGCAATGGTCACTTCTCGCCTCTACAGACCAACAATTTCTGTCCCTAAAGCATTAGAAGAATTAGAAAAATGCTCTAACACTCAATTTGATTCTGAAGTAGTTAGAGTATTCGGAGCCTATCTTAGAAACAAAGGCTTTCACCTTCTCGGAGAAGCTCTGTAGCAAGAATGAAGATTCCTATCGGCCGAAATGACACAGCTTGAGAATTCACTGGAACACAACGTAATCGGCGCAAGAGCGCCATGCATAGGAGGGATTCATGAATATGTTTATAAAATGGTTTCGAAACCTCCGCTTGAGGTCAAAAATCATACTGTTGGTGGCAATCCTTTGAGCAAGCCAGACAGGAAATAGATGAAAGCTTAGAAGCCCTTGACCTCCTACTCATTACTGAGAGTGGCCAAAACACTCATGATTCCATGAAAGTGCATTGGGAGCAATTCATAAATATTGTGGACAACACAATTACCCTTTCAAGAACCGAGGCATCACCTGAGATCGTAGAAGCTAATCGAAGACTCGGTGCCGAGGCAGGCGACAGGCTGTTGGCTTCGGGGTAGGGTTTTTCATCGCGAAGAATATCTCAGATCCTGTGAGAGAACTGGTAAATATAATGAACAAGGTTGCATCAGGAGATCTTACCGACGGCATCGTGGCGCAATCCACCGATGAAATCGGCCAGCTCATGCAAGCATTCGGGATCATGATAAGGAACCTACGAAATGTAGTCGGCGAAGCCACTGCATCCGCTGAAACAGTCGCCGGCACAAGCGAGGAACTAGCTGCTGCTTCAGAGCAATCAGCAAGTGCTGTACATCAGATTTCAAGCACAATGGGACATCTGAAGTCATGAGGCTTCGCATTGAAGCTATTGAGTCCCTACCGGAAATCATGACTTCCTCGAGATGATGAACTAATCCAAGTAACTCAAATTAGTTCGCCTAGGCCGGGTCAAGCGCTTTCTTCAAAACCTGTTTCATACTTAGGAGAGAGCACCTGCCCAGTTCTTCAGGAGCCAACTCCCAATACTCAGGCCGGAAGAGCTCGATTGAGACCATATTATCATAACCGATCTTCTTCAGGCTCCTTAATATGTCGGTCAACGGGATAACTCCTTCGCCCGGAAACAATCGGTGTGCGTCTTCCAGTTGGCTTCTTTCTCTGTCTTCAGCATCATTGATATGGAAGATGAAAATCTTGTCTTTGTCCACCGCCTCTATATCCTTTACATCTGAACCGCCTGCATAAAAATGGAATGTATCCAGAACCAGGCCGATGTTTGGCCGATCTGTTTCGCGAACAATCCGGTAGCACTGATCTAGCTTTGATACTGAAATATGAGGGAATCCCAGGAATTCAAAGGCCAAGTCCACATTATACTCAGCGGCAATAGTTGAAAGCTCCCGCAATACCCTTACTGATTCTGTCAATATGTCCTCTTCAGTCACACCCGGCGGTGTCGGACTGGGAAC
>DIQZ01000052.1:589-3942 GCA_002424305.1 Firmicutes bacterium UBA5449 | reverse complement strand
ATCTGCGCCCTGTTTGAAAGTAATAAATTCGATAGAGTTAATACTGTAAGGTTTAATATCAGCTTCATTGAATCGTTGTTTCAGACTTTCCAGTGAATTGTTTTCTAAGTAATTATTTAGCTTGGCAGCCCAAATCTCCAGCAATTGAAATCCCGCCTGCTTTGCCAAGTGAATATCTGTCTCCAGGTCATAATTCATACTGGTTGCACCGTTAAACCCTAATAGCATACTAACTCCCCCTTATTCCTGCTTCTTCATAACTCAGAGACAACTTCTCTCAAAAAAGCGAAGAGGAGCATGCCCGGATTTCCCAAACCCCTCCGGCTCACACTCCTCCTTCACTTATCAAGGTCCGTTCATGCTATTTGCTTTTGCGTACGGATTTCACCTAGAAACCGATTCTCGGTAACTCATAGACGGATTTCCATCCCGGGCTACCCGGTTCTCTCAAGAACGGTTCCATTTCTTCCGCTGTTCTTAAGGTTACTTCCTCAACCGGTGGTACTTCTCCGGGTGGGAACACTTCTAAGATTTGGTCAATAACCAAAGTCAGATACTTAAGAATGGCAGCTATGGGTCGCTTGGCCTTTTCTGCCGTTGATAGGCTCGGTTTCCCTACAATCCCTTCAGGAGTAGCTGCCCTCTCAATGGCCATGTGTCCCTCTCCCTCAGACCATCGGTGCGGTCGGCGGAAAGGTTCTACAGACTTATCAAAATGACCGTCAGGGAGGTATCCTTTGCCGTCTGCGTCCACTACTATACTCATATCCACCATACCCTCTGGGAACATCAAGAGGCCCACTGATGTCTCCGCCTCATCAGCATGGACAAAATGTGTCTCCAGATTGTTTTCCCGGTTAACCGGATAGAAGAATTCCCTGACAGCACGATGCCAATCCATTACCTGGAACACACCGGGCAGGTGATACCTTTTCATGAATTCCTGCAAAGCAGCTTCCAACATCCAAAGCTGACCATGGTTGTTAATGATGATCTGTTTCCGGAATCCGTCGTTCCATAGCCCCAGCATGACATTGATCATGGTTTCACGGACTACTTCTTCAGGCATAATAACGGTTCCCGGCATCCCTAAGTGATGGTATGGGTGTCCGCCGTAATTCAGCGGAGGAAATGCGAGATTCACAGGTCGTCCCTGCTTTACCGTATACCTACGTATTCCCTCACAAATCTGAGTCACCATGAAAGTGTCGAGACCGCTCACTGTATGAATGCCGTGATTTTCGGTACACCCTACAGGGATTAACACTACATCGTTTTTTCGACGATTCCCTATCAGTTCATTGCGAACCGTGTTTTGGATATAAGTGCCGGCCTTTCCCAGTTCCGGTTCAGAGGGGATCCCATATTCCGCCAAGATTTCATTGATCTCTTCCTCTGAAGCATCCCAGATCTTCTTCTTCAATCGACCGACAGTATTATCCTCAAAGATAATTGCAGGACACTCAGTGGTCAGCCAAATCTTGTCCTTATCTGCCATTCGTCGTTCCCCCTTCTTATGTAGTGACCCGAATTTCGGATTATGCACACGTTTCTACCAGGTATAAGTCCTAGATTATCGCAAGCCCTGGATTATCGTAGAGAAGTTGCTATTTCATGACGCAAGAGATCTTGCAATCAGTACGGTTGGTGCGTAGCGCAATAATGTTTTCCGGAACCTCGTCCAAAGTAATCTTCTTAGTAATCATGGAGGTCATATCCATACCGTCAGCCATTGATTCAATGACTCTCGGGAAAGTCCCGTGTCCGGAATGCCCCTGTGAGCCAATGATCCGGGCTCTCCTGACTTGCAAGACTTCACCGGTTACCGGCATCTTAGCATCAGCCCTGGCCACTACGACTACCGTGCTGTTTAGGGTGCGTCCTTCCCAAATGACCTGCTCAATTCCGGGATAGACTACTGTGGGCAACCCGGCAGCCTCCAAGTACAAGCTGGCCCCCATACCGTCAGTGAGCTCTAAGACTCTCTCGGCAAAGTCTTCTTTTGTGGGGTCAATTGTGTAGTCTGCGCCGAGTTTCCTGCCAAGCTCCGCTCGCCCTTTCATTGGCTCTGAAAGGATTACCCGGGCAGCCCCCATCCGCTTCATAATGGCGCATGCTGCCAACCCTATCGGACCGCCTCCGCAAATCACTACATTATCCCCGGGACGAATCCCGCCGCCGCGCTCAACCACTGCATTATAAGCGACGCAAGTTGGTTCAACTAAGCTACCTGCCAAAAACAGGTCCTCACCTGAGTACCGTCTCTTTAGCGGTTCCAGGCTCCAGACTACCCGCGAAGGGACAACAACATATCCGGTGAACGCTCCGTGAATGTTAAACCCAAGCTCATCAAGCTGTTCGCAATGGTTGGGATACCCGTCAGCACAGGGTTTGCACTGACCGCACCACAGCATCTCCTCTGCTGTAACAGCCTCTCCTGGTGTAAAGGGTTGATTGGTTCTTTTGCTGATTGCCTTAGGTCCGGCTTTCACCACAACACCTGAGAACTCATGCCCTAAGATAGCGGGGAAACCTGTCAGACCCGGATAAAAGATGTAGCCGTCATCGTCCGGTTGGGCCATATGTACATCACTGCCACAAATCCCGCAGACCTTTACCTCAATCAATACTTCTTCCGGACCCGGTTCCGGTATCTCATGGTCCAAAATCTCAATTTTCGGGTTACGCCAGACCTTACTCCCTAAATAGGTTTGCTTTTTGTCGATGTCTTTAGAGCCAAGCTTAAACTCTGGTTTCGGCTCCCAATCCGCAAGTAAGGTTACTCCTCTCATCTTACCCACAGTCTTCATCTCCTCTTATCTTCTTGTTTTTTAGGTCTATGGAAACTGCCATTAGGTTCCGTAAACGTTTTAAATCCAGAGTAAAAAAACACGGTCTTAAGAAGAAGCCTAGTTGCAATTGCTATCTACACATGCAAAGCTTCCGGTTTCAAGTGATTTAAGGGCAGCGTACGCCATCCGGAGAGACATTAATCCATCCATTCCGCTTACAGAAGGCTCCTTGTCATTTCGAACGCAGCTAATAAACTCGTCCATCTCTGCCAGGAAAGAATCCTCATATCGCTCAATAAAGAAATTGAGCAGTACATCCCCACTGATCGCATCTTCATTATGGACTACAACCTCTGTAGGGGTCTTGTTGCCTACTATGATAGTCCCTTGTGAGCCGTGAATCTCTATTCGTTGATCATAACCGTAAGTAGCCTTTCGGCTGTTATCGATGGCGCCCATAGCTCCATTCTTGTATTTAAGGACAACAATGGCTGTGTCGATATCGCCTGCTTCTCCAATGGCAGGATCGATAAGACAATTGCCAAGCGCCATTAGTTCAGT
>DIQZ01000052.1:0-205 GCA_002424305.1 Firmicutes bacterium UBA5449 | reverse complement strand
AGCAGTCAATACCTGTTTAGTGCGGTCAATCTCTAAAGCGATGGGTTTTTCACAGAAAACATGTTTCCCTGCAGCCGCTGCTTCCTCAACAATCTGTGCGTGTGTATCTGTGGAGGAACATACCACTACTCCGTCTATATCCTTTCTCTGAAGGAGCTTGCGATAGTCAGTTTCTGCAAAGGGGATATCCAATTCTGTAGCAACG
>DIQZ01000023.1 GCA_002424305.1 Firmicutes bacterium UBA5449 | reverse complement strand
GTGTATCGCTCAAGGCATTTCAAAATGTAAACCGCTCCCCAAAATAGAACTTTCGCGCCACAGGATCATCAGCTATGGAAGAAGGATCCCCTTGAACCAATACTTTCCCGTCATGCAAGATGTAAGCCCTGTCAACAATAGCCAAGGTCTCTCTGACATTATGATCTGTTAAGAGAACACCGAGACCGTGATCGCGAAACTGCCCGATAATTTCCTGGAGATCAGAGACGGCAATAGGATCCACACCTGTGAAAGGTTCATCAAGGAGGATATAATCTGGGGACCCTGCAAGCACCCTTGCTATTTCTACGCGTCTTCGCTCACCACCGGACAGTGTGTATCCCATTTGCTTACGCACATGTTCAATGGCAAGTTCCTCAAGAAGTTTCTCCATCCTGGCTAATTGCTGCTCTCTTGTGATACCAATAAGCTCCAGAACAGCCAGGATGTTTTCTTCGACTGAAAGTTTTCTGAAAATGGACGGTTCTTGAGCCAGGTACCCTACGCCAAGCCTTGCACGGCAATGCATAGGAAGCTTGGTTATGTCTTGTTCATCCAAGTAGATAGACCCGCCATGGGCTGCTTCCAGCCCGACTATCATGTAAAAAGTCGTTGTTTTGCCTGCTCCGTTCGGACCTAGGAGACCCACGACCTCCCCGGGATGAACTTCCAAGCTGACGCCGCGAACAACCTCACGTCGGCCATAATTCTTGAATAGATTCTCACAGACTATCCCCATTAAAGCCCCTCCGAATACCGACTCAAGATAGTCTTGGTGCCGCCTGATGCCAGCACCCTTTCCTCATCCAGGAATATTGTGATAGTGCTTGCGGAAAATACCTTGCCTGCAATCTCCACGATGGCGCAACCTTCAACAATAGCACGTTTATCCGGGCCGAAGTAGGAAAGCTTCTCACCTGAAGCAAGCACTTTGCCGTCGTTATAATTCAAGGATATGCCGCCTGTCGCTTGCATTTCTTCTTCTTCCAAAAGGAATATGATCTTGTCTGCGTCAAACTCAGTTCCTTCTTCAATATCTTCAAATCGGGCATTACCCTTAATAACTACAATCAGGTCATTCTCGTTGTATTCGGCGTAGTCTCCTGTAATTCGAAATGACTTAAACAGCACTACTATGTTGCCTTTTGCAGTGGCTTGAGCGTTTCTTCGGTCATAACTAATCTCATCAGCAGTAACATCAATGACTTCTTCGACGCTACCTCTGTCGCCTTCAACGCCTTCGGGCTTCTCCTCTGCAAAGACAGGAAAGGGAAATAAGGTAGAAGAGATAAGGACCATGAGAATAGAAACACTGATAACAACCTGGGCTGTTGCAGCACAAATATGTCGTAATCTATTTCCGCAAGACATCACCAACCCTCCCAGCTTCCCGTTTCAAGGTAATTAATAATGATTCTTGCTGTCCTGGTGGCAGCTCCTTGGTCTCCCATTCTCGCATGTCCTGCCCTACGCATCCTGGCAATACGCATAGAATCTCCAAGAATGTTCATAACTTCAGAAGCGATGTCTGTCACATCACGAGACTCAACATACGCCACTGCCTCACCTAATAGCCTCTTTTGAGCCTCTGCAAACTTCCGGCTAAACTGAGGACCCTCTGTAGGAAAAGTCACAACAGGCCTACCAAGCCCTGCTGCCTGCTCGTTACCGGTTCCTGACAGACCAATTACGATGTTGCTGACATTCAGCACATCACCGAACCAGCCCTGAGACACCAGAACACAAGGTGCTTCCCCACCTGAACCCGGATAAATACAGCCGGTTACACCTCGTTCTCTGTCGCCCGAGCGCTGTTTCTGATATCGCCAGCCTGCCCTACGAACTACATGTGCCAGCCTCTCTTCATCAAGGTTTGGCGCAAGTCCCACCACAAAGTCCAAATTATTGCAGCTGAGATCTACCAAACACCGGACAATTTCAAGGAGTGTTCCCATGTTCCGGTATGCCTCTTCTCTGGACCCCGGAAGAATGCCTACTACCTTCTTCTCGAGAGTAAGACCGAAGTTCTCACCGGTTATGAAGAATCCGTCCATCATGACATTCCCGGCGAATTTGGCAGGCACACCTTGTTCTGAAAGAGTCTTTCCGGTTCTCTCATCCCTTGCCAGGACAAGATCTGCATACTTTCGCATAAATTTGCGCTCAATACAAAGATGTCCTTTGATATACTCAGACTTCGCAGTAGATAAGCACAATACGGGCGACTTAACATAACGGCCTGACAAGAACAGCGGGTAAATGTCTCCTACTGACACTGTAAGTCTGACGCTCTCTGACATGGATTTCAGGTGCCTAATTTGCTGCACTGTAAGACCGATGAGTCCTGCCTTAATATCTTGAAACATGAGGCGCACACCATGCCTTAGGAAACCACCGCTTGGCATTGTTTTTTGAACACCTACAACTCTGATACCTGCGTCAATATATGGTTTACCAAAACCTACTAAGGGAAAACCAACTACATCAAGGGATTCACGCTCAGCTTTGACTTCCCGAGCAATCATGGTTGCAATAAGATCTTCGCCGTGGCCATTACTCAAGAAAAGTATCATATTTCACGCCTAACGGGCAAACCCTCCCTGTGGCCCATAGATCACCTGAGAACGGAATCTCACGTTTCCTGTGATTTGGGCTACTTCAAGTTTTACGTCGATTTCCAACTCATCTCCGGAAATCTTGGACGACCCATTCTCATACCGGACATTCCCGTGTGCGCGGAACTTCCGCGTGTCAGGGTCCCACGTAACGCCTCCTGCACTGAAACCTGGGCCTTGTTTTGACTTCACCGTTACATAGTTGTCAAAGTCTACTTTGCCGGATTCAAACTCCAAATTGACGACTCCGGCATGAATCTCAACCTCAGGCATGCCCCTGATAAACCTGATTCCATCTACTTCTACCAGTCTAGCATGGTTGCCGTCAAGATCATACTCTATCCTCTCCGCCCCAAAACTCCATCCGGGAGCCCCTCCGGGCTCAGGTATGGTTATTTGGGTTGCTTCAAGAATCACACCTGGCTTCGGCTTTTCTTGCAACCCGCCGGGTTGTGTTTCGCCATCAAGTTGAATTGAATCTTCATTACCGTCTGTGTCCGGATTACCTGTCCACGTTGATACTGCAAAATAGATACCAAATCCCAAGACAACCACACATACGCATATGAAAGCGACAACAACCCATTTGTGGCGCCCGACTTGAGACAACAGGCGGTTCACCACCTAGCCACCTTTCGCGTCACAGTCCTCCCGGGATCAATTCTCACGTTCCTTTTGATAACGCTGTCCTCTTCCACAACACACTCGTCACTTAGCACGACACCTTCACCACAAGATGCCCCGGCCTTAAGATAGCAGGCACTCCCCACCACACAATCCATAAGACTTACCCCCGGCCCGACCCTGGTATTATTCCATACTATACTCCCGGATACCGTGGCATCCTCGTCCACTTGGCATCTGTCGCCTATGACGGTGTATGGTCCTATTGTCGCACTTTTGCCGATTCCGGCATGCTCTCCTATAAACACAGGTGCATACAACTTAGCATCACAATGCAACTTCGTGCCATTGCACACGAAAACCCCGGGGCTCACTTCTTCACCCGGCAGGGCAAAACCTACTTTCCCGGTAAAAATATCTCTGTGAGCAGCATGGTACTGGGCTAAGGTTCCGATATCACACCAGTACTCATCTAAGGCAAGGCCGTAGAACGGCACGCCTGCTTGAATTAATGCGGGAAAGATGTCACGTCCAAAATCAGGCATCCCGCAAGATGGAATGTACTCGAAAATCTCAGGCTCGAATACGTATATCATGGTGTTAGCAAGATCGCTTTCAGCCTCTTCAGGCTTGGGCTTTTCTTGAAATCGAAGGATCCTCCCACTTGCGTCTGTAACAACTATCCCGAACCCTGATACATCATCTACGCGTTTCAGGCCTATGGTTGCCAAGGCATTCTTGGATTTATGAAACTCAACAAGCCTTGTCAGATTCGCAGTGGTCAAAGCATCTCCTGCCATAAGGATGAATGTCCCGGAACCGAATTCTTGCCCGGGCATACCCCATCCGTCGTCTTGGAGAAGCAGATCCTTTGCAGCAAGCACACCTCCTGCAGTGCCACGCAACTCATCTTCACGAGAGTAGCGCAGCCTTGCGCCAAAACGCTCGCCATCACCGAAGTAACCTTCAATATGCTCAGGAAGGTACCATAAGTTCGCCACAACTTCTCGTATTCCATGACGCTTCAAGAGGGCGATAATATGTTCCATAGCAGGTTTGTTGACTACAGGCACCATTGGCTTCGGCACATTGATAGTCAACGGCTCGAGGCGAGAGCCCACCCCTGCAGCCATGACCATGGCACGCATCTTG
>DIQZ01000013.1:1533-6857 GCA_002424305.1 Firmicutes bacterium UBA5449 | reverse complement strand
AAAGTCAACCACCAAAACGATTTTGATGCACTATTTTAGAGCACACTTTTCGTAAGAGTGCTTCATTTTCGACCACCTGGTGCGAAAGAGTGCTCTTGTCAGGTGCTTCGTGAGGATGCGTGCTCGAAAAGCAAGCACGTTTTTAAAAAGTGTGCGCGTTATTAGAGCACGTTTTTAGAATATGTGATAGGAAATCGAGCACCCTGAAAAAGGTTATGATAGGCGTGCTCTATTTTAGAGCAGCGATCCGCATTAGGTGCGCCAAATTCAAGCACCTTACCTAAGAATTTAGGTTTTTTCTGCCTACAGCCTCAAAAGAATAGCGATCTTTGCTGTCTCAAAAGGTGTTTCTGAAAGATGTGTTCTATTTTCAAGCACCGATCCGGGTTTAGGTGTACGAAATCCGAGCACGTTTCTGAAAAGGGTGGTAGATATCCGAGCACCCCAGGTAGGCTAAGAAAAAGCGTGCTCTGATTTCGACCACCACTTCGGGTTCGGGTGTGCTCGATTCGACCGGTCTACCTAAGAATCTGGGTTTTTCCCCTGTTTGCGATCCCTACAAAGAACACAACAGTCATGTGACCATATTTCGGACACGTCATAGGGTGATATTGTCTCAGACATTAATTATATTTAGATTGACTATAGCGCTTCGGAATAGTATGATTCATGGTAATCCCAAGTAGTTTAGTATGGATTATTGTGATTACTATGTCAGGAGGGAGATACCAGGTGTTCAGACGACTTAGAGAAGATATAGAAACAGTCTTCCAAAGAGATCCTGCTGCAAAAAGTGTCATAGAGGTTATCCTCTGTTATCCTGGTCTCCATGCTCTATGGATTCATAGGTTATCTCACTGGTTTTATGAAAATGAATTCTACTTCATAGCACGTTTCCTGTCTCATGTTGGAAGATTCTTTACAGGTATCGAACTACACCCCGGCGCCACATTAGGCAGGAGGGTATTTATTGACCACGGCATGGGGACAGTCATAGGTGAGACTGCTGAAGTCGGGGATGATGTCCTCATTTACCAAGGGGTTACACTGGGCGGTACAGGCAAGGAGAAAGGTAAAAGGCATCCTACTGTCGGTAATGGTGTTGTTATAGCTGCCGGCGCCAAGGTGCTGGGTGCTATTAATGTAGGAGACAACTCCAGGATAGGCGCAGGCGCCGTAGTGGTAAAACCTGTCCCTCCCAATTGCACAGTGGTAGGTGTCCCCGGACGAGTTGTCGTGCGCCACGGTGTGCGGGTCAATCCCCTTGATCACGGCAACCTTCCTGATCCCATAGTGGAAGTCCTGTCAAAAATGATGGAGCGTATCGAAGAACTGGAAAAACAGGTGGCCCGTGAGGAACTGGCAGTATAGCCATAGAAGGAGAGGCGTAGCCGTGGGATGAACGATAAAGCCATTGGGGGAGTCAGAGTGTGGTTGGATGACATTGCGCACGTACACAGGATTGCAGATGATGTGACAGGTCTTGTGGGGAATACGCCTTTAGTTCGTTTGAACAAGGTGACACGTGGAGCGGCCGGCACTGTGCTAGCTAAGCTTGAGTCGTTTAATCCATGTGGAAGCGCTAAAGACCGCGTAGGTCTCGCCATGATTAATGATGCGGAAAAGTCGGGTGCTCTGAAACCTGGGGGCGCCATCATTGAGCCGACCAGTGGCAATACCGGCATTGGACTTGCCTTTGTAGCTGCTGTAAGAGGATACAGGTTGATACTCACAATGCCTGAGACTATGTCACCTGAGAGAAGACGGCTTCTTTTAGCTTTTGGAGCTGAAGTGGTGCTTACTTCGGGTGATGACGGGATGGATGGTGCTGTCAGAAAAGCCGAGGAGCTTGCCTCATCCATTCCTGGCTCATTCATACCTCAACAATTCAAGAATCCAGCGAACCCTGCCATCCACGAGAGCACCACCGCAATGGAGATTTGGCGGGATACGGAAGGCAAGGTAGACATGGTTGTCGCAGGAGTGGGCAGCGGTGGCACGATTACGGGCATAGCGGGTGCGATTAAGTCCCTGAAGGCGAGCTTCAAAGCGATTGCCGTTGAGCCGGATGAGTCTCCTGTGCTGTCAGGAGGAGAGCCGGGCCCTCATGGCATTCAAGGCATAGGCGCTGAGTTTGTTCCTGAAGTGTATAGACCGGAGCTCATTGACGAAATAATTCGCGTGCCAAGTGATGAGGCAATAGAGATGACAAGGCGCCTTGCACGTGAAGAAGGGATACTTGCCGGAATTTCTTCAGGGGCAGCGGTCCGGGCTGCAGTGGAGATAGCGTCAAGGGAGGAAAACCGGGGCAAAGTAATTGTCGCGATTCTCCCTGATACAGGTGAAAGATACATCTCCACCGGTCTATTTGATTAAGGTATACTTTCAAAAACGAAGTGTGTTCATGGTTATTCCTATGAGTTGCGTGTGCATGGAGATATACCTGCCTAGTAACCAAATCGTATACTAATGCCATGGGTTAGTCCTACATGAACCATGAACGAGGGTGTATTGGAAAGAATGCAAGACTCC
Organism: Firmicutes bacterium UBA5449; assembly: GCA_002424305.1. GTDB lineage: Bacteria > Bacillota > SHA-98 > UBA4971 > UBA4971 > UBA4971. The sequence continues at coordinate 4,325 of DIQZ01000013.1, read as the reverse complement.
CTGTCATAGTGAGATGTTTCATAGCAGGATGTTAGCCCCAGGGATGTTAGTTCCACATGAGAGAAGGCGTATCGGAAAGAATGCCGGATCCTCTGTTATGCGAGACTGCTGTTACTAGTCCTGGATGAGTGAGGGTGTACCGGGACATGATCTGCATAAGCTGTCTGTAGTATTCTGTAGTGTCCTGTAGTGTTGCGAACCTTAGAAATAAAGATCCAGCCGGAGAACATAACCAAACAGGACAGGAGGGTGTGTTTTTATGGAAAATCCCAACCATGTACATGAGGATGTTAATAGTGGGGTAATGGCAATCCCCGTCGGCCACCATGAACTCCCCCCGTTACCGTACCCTTACAATGCCCTTGAGCCTTACATCAGTGAGGCAACGCTTAGACTTCACCACGACAGGCACCACCAGGCTTACGTCAATGGTCTTAATGCTGCGGAACTAGCTCTTGCGGACGCTCGTGTGCGCCATGATTTTTCTCTTGTGCGCCACTGGGAGCGTGAGCTAGCGTTCAATGGCTCAGGCCACATTCTGCACAGCATCTACTGGACCAATATGAGTCCTGAAGGTGGTGGTGAACCGGAAGGTCTTGTGCTGAGTGATATTAGATCCTATTTCGGTTCATATCAGGCATTTAAGGAGCAACTGTTCTCTGCAGCCCTTGATGTTCAGGGTTCGGGATGGGCGACTCTGGTATGGAATCCTGCATGGGAGAGAATGGAGATCTTAACTGCCTTACGTCACGAAAATCTCACGCAATGGGGAGCCATTCCCGTGCTCGTCCTGGATGTATGGGAGCACGCATATTATCTTGACTACCAGAATAGGCGTGGTGACTATATCAGGGCATGGTGGAATCTTGTGAATTGGCCTGACGTTGAGAGGCGGGTCCGTCTGGCGAAGAGGGCCTGCGTGCCGCTGGAGGGCCTGGAGTTCTAGAGGCACAAATCAGTAATACATAAACTGCAGATAATAAACGGCAGATAGTAAGTCGCAGACATGGAGTGTAGTGTATGAAGTTAGTTCTCTTGCTGCCTTACGGGATAGGTTCAGTTCGAGTCGCCTATTCCTAAGGCAGCTGCGTTTTTGGTGGGTTGGCGGTATCCGGGTAAGGTGGCACTTTTTGTGAGCCTTCATCAAATGGTCAGACAAATGCAATAGCAGTCCAACATATGTAATAGCGCAACAAATGCCGTTTACAGTGTAATTCTCTCCATTATCCTACTGCACACAACCACAATGAGTAGCCCAGTTTCATTTATTATGTGGAGGAATTACTGTATCCTACGAAGAAACAAACGTATCGTAGTAACTCAAATGAGTAGGCATAAGTCCCAGGATAATCTGTGGACAAGCAGTTAAGTAGATATTCTTTTGATGTTTGGCACCGAAAGAGTATTGAGGAGGTTGTTGACATGGAGGCGGTAACGCCTTTGGAACATGATTTGGATGGTAATTTGGATTACGAGTGGCACAGAATAGGCGTAGATGATGCGCTCAAAGTCTTAGAGACCGATCACAAGAAAGGTCTCTCCGAATCTGAAGCCAAAACCAGACTTGAACGGTATGGTCCTAATGCACTTGCAGAGGAAGAGGAAAAGACCTTGTTTCAGATGTTTGTGGATCAATTCAAGGATTTCCTTGTCCTCATACTTGTTGCTTCAACGGTTATAGCAGCGCTAATGGGAGAATGGGTGGACGCATCTGTAATTATGGCGATTCTAATCCTTAATGCCATTATGGGAGTGGTGCAGGAGGGACGGGCAGGTAAAGCCCTTGCAGCTCTCAAGAAGATGGCGGTCCCGGTTTCCACCGTAGTTCGGGACGGACGCGTCCAGAAGGTCTCTTCAGAAGAGCTTGTCCCAGGTGATGTGGTGCTGCTGCAAGCAGGTGACCTTATCCCTGCTGATTTAAGGCTTATCGAAACTGTTAACACGCAGATAGACGAGTCTGCGCTTACAGGAGAATCTGTGCCTGTGGAAAAGGACGCATCAATTGTCCTTGCAGGTGAAACCTCCCTGGGTGACCGGGTAAACCAGGCCTATTTCGGGACAGTAGTTACTTACGGACGTGGCGTAGGTGTTGTCACGTCTACAGGAATGACGACTGAGATCGGCAAAATTGCTGAGATGGTCTCTGCACAGATAGAAGAAGATACTCCACTTCAGAAGAAGCTGACAGAATTCAGTAAGTTGTTAGGTATAGGAGCTCTCGCCATTTGCGCCTTGGTTTTTGTCCTGGGCTTGATAGGCGGAGAGCCTGTATTCAATATGTTTATGACAGCAGTAAGCCTGGCAGTAGCTGCGATACCTGAAGGATTGCCTGCTATTGTCACTATTGTGCTTGCCCTTGGCGTGCAGCGGATGATTGCATGTAATGCTATTGTAAGGCGACTGCCTGCTGTTGAGACGCTTGGGTGTGTTACCTATATTTGCTCTGACAAGACCGGGACGCTTACGGAGAACAAGATGACTGTAAGAGAGGTATTCCTGGCGTCCGGGCGACATGTCCGGGTAACGGGGACAGGGTATGCCCCTCATGGGGATTTCATGGAAGATGAGAAGACGGTGAAACCTGACCCTGAACTCTTGAAGCTGCTGGATGTTGCTGCAGGCTGTAACGATGCATCCATTGTGAAGGAAGAGGGAGTCACTGCAGGTGGAATCACTACTGTTTGGTCGATTGTCGGGGATCCTACTGAGGGTGCACTCGTAACCCTGGCTGCTAAAGGAGACAGGGATAAGGATACCATTGAATCGCTGTTCCCGCGCATAGGGGAGCTCCC
>DIQZ01000013.1:1027-1385 GCA_002424305.1 Firmicutes bacterium UBA5449 | reverse complement strand
GTTCCCGCGCATAGGGGAGCTCCCGTTTGACTCTGAAAGGAAGCGCATGACCACGCTTCACCGTCTCAGTTCGGATTGGGGCCCATGGTCCGGTGGGGATATTGCTGCATTCGTTAAAGGTGCCCCTGACATCCTGCTTTCCTTGAGTTCGTCTTATTTTGACGGTAATGATGTATGTCCGCTTTCGGAAGAGAAGATAGAATCTATGCTTGCACTCATAGACAAAATGGGCAGGAGAGGTCTTCGAGTCCTGGGCTTTGCTGCAAGAGGATTGGAGGGCTTGCCCGCGAAGTTACGGTCTGAGGATATAGAAAAGGGCCTGATTTTTGTAGGTCTTGTCGGTATGATTGACCCTGTC
>DIQZ01000013.1:693-869 GCA_002424305.1 Firmicutes bacterium UBA5449 | reverse complement strand
CGGTATGATTGACCCTGTCCGTCCTGAGGTTGTGGAAGCCATAAGGGTATCGAAAAAAGCCGGGGTTACACCTGTGATGGTAACAGGTGATTATCCTCATACTGCTCGGGCAATCGCTATTGAGCTCGGGATGTTTGAAGAAGGCGACAGGATTGTCACTGGCGTGGAACTTGACA
>DIQZ01000013.1:0-503 GCA_002424305.1 Firmicutes bacterium UBA5449 | reverse complement strand
GATGGATCAGGCGGAGCTGGAGAGGATTGCAAAGGATGTCAAGGTGTACGCGAGGGTATCTCCTGAGCACAAGCTCAGACTTGTGCATGCTTTAAAGAAGCATGATGAAATTGTTGCGATGCTGGGAGACGGGGTCAATGACGCTCCTGCGCTGGGTGCAGCGGATATCGGAGTGGCTATGGGGCTATCCGGGACTGAGGTCGCAAAAGGTGCATCTGACATGGTGCTCACCGACGACAATTTCGCAAGCATAGTAGCTGCTATAGAACAAGGTAGGATCATTTTCGAGAACATAAGGAAGTCTATCATCTATCTTCTGTCGTGCAATATCGGTGAACTCATGATATTCCTTGTGGCAATCTTGGCCAAGCTTGGGAATCCGCTCGTGCCTGTGCAGATTCTCATGATAAATTTGGTCACTGACGGCCTTCCTGCACTGGCGCTTGGTATGGATCCGTCAGAGGAAGGTATAATGGATGTCCCGCCGAGGGATACGAAAGAAG
>DIQZ01000001.1 GCA_002424305.1 Firmicutes bacterium UBA5449 | reverse complement strand
CCCCTCCACGATCGCTGATAAGTCTCGCGATCCCATAGATTACTAACGCGACACAGACAAACACCAAGCTTGTGACTGATATTCTGAATGCCTGTCCCGGCATATTATCAGCTTCCCTCCTTAAGGTAGCTACAGCTCGTTCATCCCATGAATCCCGACCCGTACTAAAAACACTCACTAGGTGTAATTCACAAACATTCCGGGAGGTACTTTTATGCCTGCTTCTTCAAACTTATCTAAGAACTTCGGCCTGATACCGGTTGCCCCAAACCTTCCTATGACTGTCCCCTTCTCATCGATCCCTGTCTGTTGAAAGACGTAAATATCCTGCATAGTGATGACATCGCCTTCCATACCCAGCACTTCAGTGAGGTGTGTGATCTTACGGCTTCCGTCTCTCAGCCTTGCCTGATGCACGATGAGATTGATGGCTGAAGAAATCTGCTCGCGAATAGCCCTAAGCGGTAAATCCATCCCCGCCATGAGTGTCATGGTCTCCATCCTTGAAAGCATGTCTCTGGGCGAGTTGGCATGGCCTGTCGTCATTGAACCGTCGTGACCTGTGTTCATCGCCTGGAGCATGTCAAGTGCCTCTCCGGATCTGACCTCTCCTACAACAATTCTGTCCGGTCGCATTCTCAAAGCATTCCTTACAAGGCCACGGATGGTGACAGCGCCCTTACCTTCAATGTTAGGCGGCCTGGCCTCGAGCACAACCACATGTTCCTGACGGAGTTGGAGTTCTGCTGCGTCTTCAATGGTAACTATGCGCTCATCAGTCGGTATAAACGAAGACAGCACATTGAGAGTCGTTGTCTTTCCGGAACCTGTCCCTCCGGATACAACTATGTTTAATCTTGCCTTGACTGCGCCGTCAAGGAACTCTACCATCTCAGGTGTAAGAGTCCCCAACCTAATCAGATCATCAGTAGTCAAAGGTTCTCTTGCGAATTTTCGGATGGTGATACATGGTCCTACAAGGGAAATTGGTGGAATCACTGCATTTACTCGAGAGCCATCAGGAAGCCTGGCATCCACCATAGGGCTGGCATCATCTATGCGTCTCCCGATAGGTGACACGATCCTATCGATAATATGCATAACATGGTCTGCATCGCGGAATCGGATAGACGTCTCTTCAATTCTGCCTCCCCGCTCAATGTATACACTGTAAGGACCGTTCACCATAATTTCCGTTATGGTTTCATCACTCAATAGAGGAGTAATAGGACCGAATCCCATCACATCATCAATAACCTCTGTAATGATTCTGACTTTCTCTGATCGCATCAAAGGCACAGGCTCTTCATCGAGGACCTTTATTGATATAGATTCGACTTCTTTTGCCAGCCTCTGCCTGTCCTCTGCACTTGCAGTCCTTTCCACAAGCTCTTCTTCAATTTCCTTGACAAGCCTGTGATGGATCCTTTCCTTAACTGCAAGGTGAGGGTCTTCCTGAAAAGTTCTCACAGGATGCAAAATCGAGCTTTCCTCAGAATCTGTGTGGATTCGTACAGGCGATTCGGTCTGTGCCCCTGCAGTTCCAAACCTGGTAGCTCCGGATTCACGCGCAACCCTCTCACGAGGCGTCGCCCATCTGGAAGGCCTCGGCTTTTCTCCTGTTTTTGCTCTTTCAAGTCTTTCTCTTAGGGACATTTATCTATCACCCGTTCACAAACATACTAAAGAGCCATGCGAACATACCTGCAGTTTTCTTGCCGGATGAGGACTTTCCACTTTTAGAAGCCTTCTTTGCCCGCACATCTCCCTCACTATGAGGATTGACTATCTTAACAAGATCCTTAATAGCAAGGGATACCTTAGCAGTTGGATTACTTATGACAAACGGTGTTCCTTTGTTAACCGACGGGTGTACCACCCGCTCTTCATTGGGAATCCGGATATCCACTTTTCGATTGAGAGATTTCTCTATCTCGTTAGTATCCAAGCCATGCTCTTTAGACGGCTTGGATAGCGCTAACTTAATCTTGCTGCTTTCATAGCCCAAGGACTCCATTATCTCAAGACATATCTTCGCATCTCTGATTGCAGAGAGCTCTGTTGACGCAATAAGAAATATAGTGTCAGCAATATCCAAACCTGCAAGAGATATGTCATCGAGTCTTTGCGGGAGATCGACAATAACAAAATCGTAGGACTCGGCCAAAAGTCCCAAGATAGCCTCAACATGTCTCCCTGTCACAATTTCCGCCTGCTCCGGACGGAGCGGTGATGTGAGCACACGAATTCCTGTGCTGTGTGTAGCAAGACACGCTTCCACAGTTTCTGAATCTACCTCTTCTTCCCTGGCTATGTCTGCTATGGTTCTCACCGGAGTGGTATCTAACATGATAGCCACATCTCCGAACTGAAGATCGAGATCAACCAGGGTTACTTTGAGATCTCGATCTTTTCCAAGCTCAGCAGCGAGGTTCACGGCAATCACAGTCTTACCGACTCCCCCCTTTGCGCTGAACACCGAGATAATCCGCCCGAGCTTCGTCTGTAGAGGGATGTTTGGCATCAACCGAGCCCTCCTCTGAATCTCCATCTCATGCGTCCGTCGAATAGTGCCAACCAGCTCGTCAGCGGAAAAGGGTTTAACCAAATAACCTCTGGCCCCTGCAGCCATAGCCTCTTTCAAGTACTCATGCTCTCCCTGTACTGATATGATTACGACAGCAGTAGTCATTGCCATCTCCACCGAGATTGTCCGCGTAGCCTCTATCCCGCCCATAACCGGCATGTTTATATCCATTAGAACGATATCAGGCTTGAGGCGCCTCGCGAGAGCTACGGCTTCCTTGCCGTTCTCAGCTTCACCTGCCACAGCAAATCCGCCATGAAACGACAGAAGCTTCTTGAGGTTCTCGCGAGTCTCAGCCATATCATCGACTATCAGGATCTTAATCGGGGATTTTCCCACTTGTTTCACTTCCCAAGCGTCCGTACGTCAATTTCGAAAATCTCCCTTGCCTCACGACTTACCATGCAATCCCAGTACATCGTCTCACCAATCTGCACAATCCTCGGTGTAATCAGTATGATAAGCTCACTTTCGCCACGCTCAAATCTCTCGCTCTTAAATAGACTCCCTATGACCGGGATATCTCCGAGAATGGGAAGCTTCTTTACGATCTTTGCCTCAGTGGTATGGATTAGACCGCCTATTGCAATGGTTACGCCGTCTTCAACTATCAGGTGGGTAGACGCTCTCCTGGTTTTCAACGCAGGTACAGTAGCAAGTCCGACATCCAGTGCGTTATTCCAGTCAAGAGAAGACACTTCCGGCTTAATATCCAAGACAATTCTTCCCCTTGTGTCCACTGTAGGAAGCATATCAAGACGTATTCCATAAGGTCGCCACTCGAAAATTATCTTTCCGTCGGCTTGTCCGAGGTAAACAGGGATTTCGCCTCCGACCAGGAAATCCGCCCGCTCTCCGCTTAGCGTCAGGAGGCTGGGAGCTGCTAAGATCTTCGCCAAATCCTCACTCACCAGTGTATCGAGGATGGCACGTATCGGACTGAGCCTCCATAACTCTGCTACGATATTGTCTATAGGTAGTCTTAGCTGCCATACATCGTCCGGTCCGGCACCATCAAGCCCCAGTCTGAGTGGGGATGTCCATTCACCAAACATGAATGAACCCGGGTTAAACGTGCTGTCGTGTATGCCACCCCATGTTATCCCTAGGTTCTTCAGAGCGCCTGAGTTAATCTCCACTACTTGTACCTGAAGGAGGACTTGAACCGGATTTGCAACATCCAGCAGCATTACGATGTCCTTACTGAATAGCTCAGCTATTCTCTGCACCCTCTCGAGGTCGTTCTGGCACTCTACACTACCCTCGAGTAAGAGCTTCCCGTCAACAGACCGCACTTTGACGGTAGATATGTCTAAATATTCGCTGACTCTCTCTTCTAGGGTAGACTCAGGGATTACCGGCACAGGTGGTTCCAGAGGTATGACAGGAGCAGATGGCAATTCAGGTTCTACTTCAGCTGCCCGAAGAAGACTCACCACTTTTGGCGTGTAGAGTTTCGCTATGGCTTCCGCTCGCACCTTCGCGTAATCGTCAGATGCCTCACCCTCCAGGAGAGCTGTCCCGTCTACTACCGTAACTTCCATGTCCGGCTCTCCAAGGGCTGAGATAATCTTGTCTCTAAGCTCTACGTCAGAATCTATTGGAAGCATATCCTCAGGTTTATCTTCTGTATTCTCGGAGTCAGACTCTTCTACGATGGACTGCGAAGGAGCTTTTGCCATTCCCGTTCCGATCTCAGCCTCAGCCTCCTCCGATTTTTCTTCCCCTGCAGGTTCTCCTACATCTATGAAATTCAGAACTTGCGGGGCAAACAACCCTGCAAATTCCTCAGCTCGCCGGACATCGTCTGGATTATTTACAAGCCCTTCAAGGATAATTGCCCCTTTCACGACTCGAACGTGTACCCCGTCAATCCCCATATCCGCTGCAACTTGGGAGGCATCTATTGTGGGCGGTGAGGGTGGAGTCTTCGGATTCAGCACAGTAATAAGATTCAGGACTTTATCTGTATAGGCTTTAGCTATCTTGTCTGCGCGCTCATACTCGGCATCTGTCGAGCATGTCCCTTCAAGGAGCAACGTAGACTTGGCAAATCTCAACTCAAGATCATCAATTCCGATAATGTCGTAGATTTCTAGGAGAAGGTCTTGGTTGTCCTCGTATACTCGAATGTCGTATCCTATGCGGCCGGACGAATCCCAAATATAAAGAGTGGTCCTGCCTTCAGCTTTACCATTTACAATGATTTCTGTCTTGGAGACCACCACAATGTCAGCAATATTGGGATTAGCTACTGCAGCTCTTACCACATCTTCCGTATAGAGAATCCTGGAACATCCCGCCTCGACCCCAAAAGGAATGCTAACCGCAAATGCTGAAGACTCCTCTATTTCTGTAGGACCGGTCGCAAGACGAGTCTTCTCCACAGCCTGAACCGGCGGCACATATATAATCAAGACTAAGGCAAATATCAGGATAATAATCGTCCTGAAATAAGGCCTGATGCAACTCGGCTGTCTTTCGCGTTCGATCACGGTTGGGACACCTCCCCGCCTTCAACCAAGGTGATATAGGTTATCTGACTTCCTCTTATTACCTCTACTATCGATGGAACTTCACTGTCGCGAACAGCGGGTAGGCTTTCACGAGGCTTTGTCACAGCAGGTGCAGATGAAACAGTGGAAGTCTGTGACCCGGTGCCGGTACTTGTCTTAGGAGGTGACCAGCCTTTTACTTCCTTTAGTAGATCGTGAGCGACTACACCTTGACCCTTTGTGGCGCTTGCAAACATGGGGCGGAGCGCAAGACGGAGCCTGCCTATCTTCTCAGCAAGTGCCAACCTCTCTGCCTCACTTGGCTTTACAGCCAACGTAACGCTGGTGCTAACTTTAGCTTTACCTTGACTTTTATCTTCTGTCTCTTGGGCTACGGCGAGTACCTCTATATCCTCCAGCACCGTGAAGGCCACATCTCCGGTTTGGCCGACTCCGCTTGCCGTGACAATAATGTCTACCTTGTCTCCGGGCTTAACAAAGCCTGCGACACCCACAACCTCATCTACAGGGACAGTTACTGCTCGCATGTGGCCTGGGACAGACGATACAAGTCCTATGCGCTCGCCTTCCCCATACAACCTGTCCAATATGATTGGTTCGCCTTCAAGAATCTCGTACTTCGCTATCAAGCCCACGACTGAATCAGCATCGCGTACAGCTTTCGGGTGGACTGCTTCTTCAGGCATCTCTCTGACATAAACTAGATCCTGTGTAAGCTTAGTCCGTGGAGCAATAGTTGACTTTGCAGCAACCACTGTTACAGTCTTCGTGGAAACAGGTTTGGGCGCCATGGCTCTCCCGAGGTATATGTAGACTGTACCGGCAGCCACAAGTCCGCAGACAATAGCGAATGCAATTATCATTCTCCCCCTCTTCATCCGGCCCCCTCCTCGTAGTTATTCCTCCAATCGATATGACACTACTCCATAGTCATAACTACCACCAAAGTCTTCATCAGTCGCCTCTCTTATGAACCGACCCGTGACAAAACATTCGTTCCCTGCTCCGCCCACACTTTCTAAGAGAAACGCTGCAAAGCCAACCAGTTCTACGCTTTTGCGTCCCGGAACATCCAGGGATCTTACTATCGGCACTATGACGAGCCTTGGGCATCCTTTGACATAGTTATCAATTGTGCACCCTTCATCCGGAGGACGGTGTTCACATCCGTTGATTCTGTAGTTGACTCCCTCTATAGTAGGGCCCGCCATATTACCGGGCTCTGTCTCGATCATTGTGAGGATCTCATCCCCTATCGTGAGAGTCCCTTTGTGACCAAACATGATGTTGTCTTTATAGATGTTAGCCCCGTGTTCGAATACCTCGCCGGTCTCATCCGGTAGCGCAAGCGCGGCAAAGTTCCCCGGGCCTGTTTCAGTCTCATCATCATCTTTGGTATTAGGGGAATACTTTAGAATCTGTTCCTCTCCAAAAGCCCAGTCCTTCCAAACCACGCCGAAAGGAACTACACCACTGGCACTCTTCACTATTCCAA
>DIQZ01000068.1 GCA_002424305.1 Firmicutes bacterium UBA5449 | reverse complement strand
GATTTGTAATCAGCAGGTTACCGGTTCAAGTCCGGTCGTCGGCTCCAATTATTAGACGAGGTAGGGCTGGGTTTTCAGCCCTTCAGGTTTTCAGAGCCGATTTTATCCAGGCTGAGGCTCGTTCAAGTTCATTATCTTTCAGTGGGCCCTTAAGATCTTTTACGAAGAATCCTTCAGGTGGAGCTATCAGAGCTCCTCCTTTTTTCTCGAGTCTGTTCGCTATAGGTTTGGCAGCATATCCAAACAGCCTCACCATCATGTTCAAGAATCGTGAATTTACGTCGTCCATGGACATCCTGGTATCAAAAGCCGCTACCTTGATACCCTGCAAGGCATCCCGAGATATGCTGTTTAGGAAGTCAGTAATCGGCTTTGTGGGTCTAAATGCCCGGGTAGGAGAGCCAACGATTAAAACATCCACCCCTTTCAAGTGCTTAAGCTTTACATCGCTCACGCGAAGTATTTCAATATTCCCTTCAGAGCTGAGAGTGTTTCCAATTGCCAAAGCTATTTGCTCTGTGTTGCCGAAAAACGAATCATATACTACCAAGGCTTTCATTGAGATAGATTCCCCCTCTTTTTGCCGACTTTTTCTTTAATGTAGCCCTTTAGCCGCAAGGCGTTTCTTGACAGCCTGTTCGAACTCTTTGCTTTCCCTTAGGACGGTAAGGGTTACTTCAGGCTCAGAGCCGGGCATGATGCACATTTTGTTGATCCTGTCCATGCCGGATGGGGCGATCTCGCAGATTCTGACTCTGCGCATAGCTGGATTCCTCCTTCGAGTCGTAGGTATATCACAGACGCTAGGGATAGATCGGGAGTCAGCCCGGTTTCTAGCTTGTTTCATGTAACCTACCTAACATAAGCTTCACTCAAGGTCGGGATACTCCTGCAGCGAAGCATTGAAAACTTCTGCTGACGGAAGGAATTAGCATTGATCTTCAGAATATAGTCTATGATTTAGACTATTAATCTGTAGGGGGTGTCTGGGCTTATTGGGTTTTAAGGTCACACTCGGATTAGGGCACAGAGCAACTTATGGCTCTCAAAGAGTTCAGGACCCTCAAAAGCGCTTATGTCCCTATGGAGAATTCCGGCTCTGTGGAGAATTTAGGTGGGTGAAAGCAAAAGTCACGCCTACAGTGCGCAAGACGAAAATCGCATCAGTAGCTCGTAACGCTAAGGAACAGCAATAAGCAGGATATTGGAAAAGCGGCGCATTTCATACCTCTGAGGTTGAAAAAGGCGCGCAGATCGACAGCTGAGGTTGTGAAAGAGGCGCAGATCAACGGTTGAGGAGGGAGAAGCGGTGGCTGACCTGAGGGAGAGACTGAAGACTGGCAGTCTGCAACTTGAGGAAATCAACAAACTGTTTCTTGATCCCGACAACGAAGCAATCAAAGCTTTGTTGGATGTTGTGGCAAAGTACGGAACTCCGGAGGAGATCAATTCTAAAGCGCGGGAAGCGCGGAAGCTTGAGAACCTAATGGTTCGCTTGAAGGAGATGGATTCGCCTTACCTGACTGACGTTGAGTGGCTCATCAAACAGCGTGATGCAGGAGCTTTCATTACTGAGGACGAGTATCGCAGGAAAGTCCTTGGTGACAAGGCTGATAGTATGCAGTTCAAGGATGACTATGCGGTGACTCTGGAGATCAGCGCAGCGCAGTATTTCCCATGGCTTCGCCTGGAGGCCGAAAAAGCCATAGCAAACGGTGAATTGATGCCCGGGCGGTTCATCAGAGTGCGGAAGATGAAAGAGCAGGAGAAAGATAACGGAGATATTATAGCGTTTGCCGCAGCCATGCAGGTGATGGGCGCAACTTATGTCGAGACCCTGGATACAAAAGGTACCGATGGTTCCAATGTTCACTTGGGCGGGCCTGAAACCATCACCGGCTACTTCGGAGGCATAGGAGCGCCTAATGAGTATGCGCTCAAGTGGATTGATGAATTCCTCTACTATTACACCACCTACGGCGTAAGTGAAGTCCTCAACACAAATCCGGGAACGGTAATGCTAGGCTATATCCTCTATAAGCTGGGAGTTGACATCAAGTTTAAGATCTCCGTATTCATGGGAAATGATAATCCGTTTGCTGCTCTTTGGACGCTAATCGGCGCGAAACTGTTTGCACGGGAAGACGGAACCAGTCCCTTGGCCGGCTTTAATTGGAGCAATTCTACAGATAAAGATACGATTATGACTACATCGTTTTTCAGGGAGCGCCTGGGACTCGAGGACGTTGTGCGCTTTGAGCACCATGTTGTTGAAACGTGGAGGAGTATTGTTCGTCAACCGTACGACAGGAGAGATGATGTCCTGGAGCTAGCTGAAAGCGTCCCGAATATTTCAGCCAAGCATGAAGGCGGGGATGTTGAAGTTGAGCAGAAACTTGCTGAAGCCGGCGGACATACATCCAGTATTCTAGACTATTTCAGGGATAAACAGGAGATTATCGACAGCGGTGATTGGGATGCCCTGACCCATAATTACCTGGAGAAGCATAATGCTGTAAATAGGACTGCGAAGGAGCTCACAGAGCGCGGATTAGCATTCATCGCGGCTCCTAAGCTACATCATGTGCAACGTCAGTAATATACACAGCCAATCATGAGTTATCATGGCTTTGCGTCAGATTTCACAGGTTCTCACGGCTTCTCATGGCCCGGTCTTTCATTAGGTCTCGCGGCCTCATGGAATCTACGGTAAGGAATCGTGCTGTAGGAAGTCTTATCACTTGCTAAGTCCGCAAGTGTGTATATCCGTCAGCGCATATATGAGTTGCGCATATGTGAGTTATCGTGCATGTAAGTTACCGCGCATGTCCGTTGGCGCCTGTATTTGGCAGCGCAGGCAACATGACTTAAGTGAGGAGGCGAAAGAATCAGATGGGTAAGAAGACGGTCCTTGATTTTTTGGACATGAAGGGAAGGCGTGAGAAAATTACATTTCTCACAGCCTATGATTATCCACTGGCGTCCTTTGCTGAAAAGGCCGGAATCGACATGATGCTTGTAGGGGATTCCCTTGGTATGGTTGTATACGGCCTCCCGGGAACTATCCCGGTGACCATGGATGAGATGATAATCCATAGTCGTGCTGTGAGAAGAGGTGCGCCGGGCACGTTTGTCATCGGAGACATGCCTTTTATGTCTTACCAGTCATCAGCGGAGAAGGCAGTGGAGAATGCAGGAAGGTTCCTGAAAGAAGCGGAAATGGATGCTATCAAGCTTGAGGGTGGGAGAAGGGTAGAAGAGCAAATAAAGGCCATTGTTGAGGCGGGTATTCCCGTTATGGGACATATAGGGCTTACTCCGCAGAGCTCAGGACAGCTCGGCGGCTTCAAAGCTCAGGGACGTACTGCTGAGGCCGCGCGTGAGCTCATGCTTGATGCAATCGCAATTGAAGAGGCAGGCGCATTTTCCATTCTTCTTGAGGCTATTCCGCCTGAGGTGGGAGAAGCCATCACAGAGAGGCTTTCCATCCCTACCTTAGGTATAGGGGCAGGGATTCATTGCGATGGCCAGCTTCTCATAAGCGGCGATATGCTCGGATTAGTCGAAGCCTTCACCCCAAGGTTCGTGAAGAAGTACACGAACTTGTCTGATCTAATCACAAAGGCAATATCTGAATATGTAAGCGACATAAAGGAAATGCAGTTCCCTGAGGAAAAGCATACCTACAGAATGAGAGAGGGAGAAGCGGAGAAGCTCGAAGAATTTCTTAAGTCTCTTGATAGGTAGGACGGGATTATCCTATTCATAGCAGAACATGAGAGCGCGTCGCAGTGCCGTGCGCTCTCTGTATTTCACATTCAATATTTAACCGGAGCCTTTTCTCATGATTATTCGGGCACGTCCTCTGTACTCTCGTTGGCAGCCGTCAGGAATCCACGGATTGCAACAGACACAAGAACAATCGCCCCGCCTACGAGCGCCCACGGTCCGGGCTTTTCACCGATTGCAAATAGAACCCAAAGCGGATTTAGAATAGGCTCGATGATGGTAATCAATATGGCTTCAAGAGCGGAAACGTGTCTGAGGGCAACAGTATACAGAAGATACGGGAGACCAAGCTGGAATATCCCCGCAACTGCAAGGAGTAGCCATCCTCGGAGGCCCGGGGATGACCCTAGCATGAAAGGGATACTTATGAGGGTTGCAAGAATGTTGCCTAAAATCACAGTTTCCAGTGCTGAGCCGTCCTTCTGCTTTCGCAAGAACAGCGTGACGCAACCGAAACAGAAACCACTGACAACTGCGACGATTGTTCCCAAGAAGCTTGCTTGCGTCAGGTCGTCTGCGAAAAAGAGCGCCATTCCCCCTATCATTACAAGAATAGTCAACCAGTCAGTCAATGTCGTCCGTTCCCCAAGGAAGGCAGTGCTAAGTAAGGCAATCCAGATCGGCGCAGTATAATGCAGTAGAATTGTATTTGCTGCTGTAGTCAACTTGTTTGCGATGGCGACGAAGGTGACTGCGCCGACATAGGAAACTGCTCCACCAATCTGAGGGAAAGACCATGTAAAGCGAGGATGTCGGACAACGGTTAGCAGCAGAACAGCAGCAATACCGGATCTGGCCCCTGATATTGCCATAGGGTTCCAATCTACCGACTTTATCAACACTCCCCCGAGGCTCCACAGTATTGCTGTAGCTATCAGAAGGTAGATAGACACCGTACGCATGTTGTCAGGCTTCTTGATTTGTTCTAAGTTAAGCATTAGTTTTCTCTCCGATTGCATCAATTCTTAGTCTGGTTTTCTATTAGGGCGTGTTCACTTGCGGCAGATGGTTGTTCAAGTCCGGCCTGCCAACATCGTAAGGCTCATGGAAAAATGCTATGGAGCCCCTGGGATATCGGCGGCCGTAAAGGCGCATTCCCAAGCAGCAGTCACAGGAACCTGCTGAGAAAGCCTCGCTCCATAAGTCAGGCAGGGTTTATGCTCCTTGAAAGCCCACTTAATGCCTGCGGAATAGTCTCTTTCGCATCACCTAGCACCAGGGTCACAGTATCTTCGGAGTACAACGGATTGTCAACGCCTGCGTAACCTGGTTTTGTGTCTAAGTTGAAGATGACAACATGCTTTGCCTCGTAGGCCTTGAGTATTGGCATGCCATATATGGGTGTCCCTTCAGCGGTATTCGCAGCAGGATTTACTACATCATTAGCTCCTACCACTATTACTACGTCTGTTTCTTTGAATTCATCGTTTATGTCACTCATTTCATAGAGTTTATCATATGGGACATCAGCTTCAGCAAGAAGCACGTTCATATGGCCCGGCATTCTGCCCGCCACCGGGTGGATGGCAAACCTAACTTGTTTATTCATGTCTTCCAGCGCATCTGCAAATTTCTTGACCTCGTGTTGAGCTTGAGCCAACGCCATCCCGTATCCGGGAATGACAATTACGGATTTTGCGTCTCTAAGTTGGGACAAGAAATCGTCTTGATCTTTATCAGTCACTGCACGTTCTTTTTGAGAAACACTGTCTACATCAGGAGTTCCAATTTCGGCAGTGGGTTTGCCGACTAAAAGGACGGTTTTTCCTGCAAGCACTTGTGCAAGACTCCTATTCATTGCCTTACACATCAGGCGGGTCAAGATAAGGCCGGATGCGCCTACAATTGCTCCTATGGCTACCAAAAGCGGATTGCGGACGGCAAAGCCTGAGATTGAAGCTGCAATGCCTGAGAAAGAGTTAAGGAGGGAAATTGTGATAGGCATGTCAGCTCCGCCTACCCTGATGGTGAATAGAACTCCATAAGCTAAGGATAGCACCAGAATCCAAAATGCCGGCTGACTGATTCCATCTGAAGGGATCATTAGAAGCGATATGAACAGAACTCCTGTGGCAAGCAGTGTCAGGTTGTTCCACGTAGACTGTCCCTTGAAGATTATCGGCCTCTGGCTCATCTTGCCATGAAGCTTTGCTGCAGCAATAATACTGCCACTTAAGGTAATACCGCCGATGATCAGGCCAAGGCCGGAGGTGAGACGGTCTGCTGTGCTAATGTCCCCAAGCACCCCAAGAAGCGCTAAGAGAGATACAACAGCCGAACTGCCTCCTCCGAAACCGTTCAATAATGCTACCATCTGCGGCATTTGGATCATAGCGACTTTGACCGCCATATAGTAACCGAATAACGTTCCTATGGCTATCGCTACCCACAGGAGAGGGAGGCTCACGATGCCTTCGGATACCAGTGTCAGAATAATGGCGCCTGCCATGGAAACAGAACCCAGTAGATTCCCCTTAACAGCAGTTGCAGGAGAGCTCATTAGTTTAATTCCCCATACTGTCCCTGCCACAAATAGAAGACCGAGTAGGTTAACCGATGACATTTTTACGACCCTCGCTCTCAGTGCCTTTTTTGAACATCCTTAGCATTTTGTGAGTCACAAGAAATCCGCCGACGACATTAATCATAGCAAGGACAATAGCAATTGCTCCAGGGAACTTATGACCCGGCGCCTTGGCCACCGCTGCCACTGTCAGAGCACCTAACACTGTCACGCCTGACAAGGCATTTGATCCGGACATCAAAGGGGTATGCAGGAGACTCGGGACATCACTTATCACTTTGTACCCAATTACGCTTGCAACAATAAACAGTGCAAGCAGTATCGGAAGGCTCATTGTGACAGCAACTCCTTACCTTTGCGCTTCATAATCCGTTTTGCGCATGATCTATTCGTGGGTATCTTAAGCTCTTCAGGCATTTCTGAAACATACACAACCCTATAGTCATATAGGTCTATTGGTTCGTATCTACAAGTCTATGGTCAACTTTACAGTCAATTCTTAGGTTGCCGCTGAGTCTGTTGCCCTATTGCCGGCCTTGCTCTATACTACGTTCTATCGGTCAAGCCTATTACCTCAGGTTATTGGTTTTGGCATACTCTAGCATGTTTTAGCATGCTGAAGCTTATGTCAGTCCCATGGCCTCCAGAGCGCCTGCGTGAACCAGTTCGCCATCTCGGGTCACAAGGGATGACGCTACAATCTCATCAGATGTATCCAGTTTTACAGTTCCGTCTTGCACAAGATTCGTTAAGTAATGATAAATATTGTTTGCAAACATCCAGGTAGAACTTGTCGGGATAGCGCCGGGTATATTCAAGATGCCTATGATATTGATGCCATGCTTTTCCACGATCTTGCCGGGTTCTGTGATTTCACAGTTACCGCCCTGGTCGATAGCTATATCCACTATGGTCGATCCGGGTTGCATGGATTTTACTATGTCTTCGGTGATGAGGATAGGGGCTCGCTTGCCGGGTATCAGTGCTGACAAGAACAAGACATCTAATTGGGAGGCAATCCCATGGATAATCTCCCTCTCTTTGAGGAGCCACTCAGCAGGGAGCTTTCTTGCATATCCGCCTTCACCTACAGCAATCTCCGGCGGAACGTCAAGGTCAACAAGTTTGGCCCCGAGGCTCTTTGCTTGCTCGCATGCATCAGGTCTGATGTCCGCTGCGTGGACTACTGCCCCCAGTCGTTTTGCGGTAGCGACAGCCTGGAGGCCTGCGATTCCTGTACCGATTACAAGCACCTGCGCGGGCTTGATCATACCAACCGCTGTCCCAATCATAGGAAGGAACTTAGGTAGTGTATTAGCTGCCATGATTATTCCTTTGTAGCCGGCTACAGTACTCATTGAGGTGAGGGCATCCATTGACTGGGCTCGGGATATTCTGGGAATGCCGTCCAAGGTAAGAGAGTTGATACCTTTTTGAGCCAGAGTCTTAATCATTTGGTGGTTTGAAGGGGCAGCAGGGTGTAGGAAAGAAATGAGGCACTGGCCTTTTCTCATCATTTCAACTTCATGTTTTCCTTTGACTTCACTAAAGAGGGGTTCTTTTACTTTGAGAACTATGTCGGATTCTTCAAATAACTCTTCTACATCGGCGATCAGTGTGGCTCCTGCTGACTCATAGTCTTCATCTGAAAAATATGAACCTGCCCCGGCACCTTCTTCTAAAAGAACAGTCGCTCCTTGAGAAACCATTTTTCGGACAGTATCCGGAATTGCAGCTACTCGTCTTTCTCCTTCCATGATTTCTTTTGGGATACCAATGGTAAGACCTTCAAACTTCATCTTAAAGCCCTCCCATTTGATAAATATTGATTTCTTTCCCTGACTCATTTTCTATTCTTGAAAACCGATGGGATCTCCTGCCGATGTAGCGGGTTATCGGGTGAGTTCTTTATCAAAACCGGACTTGCATATGCAATTTTCATATGCTAATATGTAAAAGCAATGTGATGCGACAACTGATACCTGACGCGGGATATTAAAGCTTTGTGGAGAGGTGCCCGAGCTGGTTAAAGGGGGCAGACTGTAAATCTGCTGGCGATGCCTACGGTGGTTCGAATCCACTCCTCTCCACCAGTTATATTCTTAAATCCAGGCGATAGGCGGGAATAGCTCAGTTGGTTAGAGCGTCAGCCTTCCAAGCTGAAGGTCGCGGGTTCGAATCCCGTTTCCCGCTCCATAAACGTAGTTTGAAGACGCAATTCGATTTCTTTCATATGATAGATGAGCCCATGTAGCTCAGCAGGCAGAGCACATCCATGGTAAGGATGGGGTCGCCGGTTCGATTCCGGCCGTGGGCTCCATTTTGAAATTCCGGGTAGCGCCCTTATAGCTGGCGCTCTTTTTCTTGTACCGCCCGCTTTGAAGCAAGTAGTCCGAAAAGCAAGTGTCTGCGCATTCTCGTGTTTAGGTGGTATCGAAAATCAAACGTTGATATTCGGGAAAACTAAGACATTGACACCTCTCATCTCTTATGCTAGATTTTAGGAGTGATGTGTCGGGGGGTGTGAAAGGGTGCGAGTGGGAGTTACGATTGAATGTACTCAGTGTAAGCAAAGAAATTACCGCACTGAGAAAAATAAGCGAAATGACCCTGATAGGATTGAGCTGAAGAAGTACTGTAAGTTTTGCAAGTCACACACCGTTCATAAGGAAACGCGCTGAAGGTGATGTGCTTGCTGATTCCATTACTCCTAAGCGGGTAGAAGGTGGGGAAGGTTGCCGTTATGCGTATTAAGGAGTGGTTCGGCCGTATTGGCAAGTTTTTCAGGGAAGTCAGAGCCGAGCTCAGGAAGGTTACCTGGCCTGGCCGCAAGGAATTGGTTACCTCTACATTAGTAGTGGTTTTTGTTGTCGCAATATCTACTGCATATATCGGACTAATTGACTTCGCATTTTCTCGGGTTTTACAAACCCTAATTAGGTAAGACTTCAGTAGGGGGTGAGGGGCAAGTGTTGCTGAGGCAGCACAGCCCTTAACAGGTGGACAGAATTGACAAGGCCCGTTCTGCTGAAGACGAGCTGCAAGCGGCGGAAAAGAAACTTGCTGCTGCCGATGAAACAGGAGCGGGCGACGAGGAACAAAGTCCGGCTGATGTGCCCGGTGGTGATATTACCCATGACGAGGAACACCCGGACAAAAAGTGGTATGTCATCCATACGTACTCAGGTTATGAGAACAAGGTAAAGACAAACCTTGAGAGACGGGTAAAGTCCATGGAAAAAGAGGACAAGATATTTAGGGTTCTCATTCCAACCGAGGAAGAGTACGAGTTCAAGGATGGCAAAAAGAAGATTAACCAGAAGAAGATATTCCCTGGTTATGTTCTAGTAGAGATGCTGATGGAGGATGACTCCTGGTATTTGGTGAGGAACACTCCGGGGGTTACCGGGTTTGTTGGTACGGGAGCGAAACCCATTCCTCTTCAGGAATCTGAGCTCCGTGAAATCATGAAAAGGATCGGCCTGGAAGAACCTCGTCCAAAAGTCGACTTTTCCGTCGGTGAAGGCATCAGAGTGATATCCGGACCATTCCAGCACTTCACAGGAATCGTCCAGGAAATTCAAGCTGACAGAGGAAAGTTGAAAGTGCTCGTTTCTATGTTTGGGCGTGATACACCTGTGGAATTAGATTTCAGCCAGGTGGAGAAGATTTAGATAGGTTAAGATGTTTGGTAAGGTGGGCAGGAGGGACACACGCCATGGCAAGAAAGAAAATAGCAGCTATCGTGAAGCTCCAAATACAGGCAGGAAAAGCTACGGCAGCGCCGCCTGTGGGACCGGCATTGGCGCAGCACAGCGTCAATATAATGGAGTTTGTGCGATCATTTAATGAGAAGACAGCATCTCAGGCAGGGACTATTATTCCCGTTGAGATAACAGTATATGATGACAGATCCTTCACCTATGTACTGAAAACTCCGCCTGCGTCATTCCTTATACGGAAAGCTGCAGGAATTGACAAAGGGTCCGGTATTCCCAATAAGAACAAAGTGGCGAGAATTACGAAAGCACAGCTGAGAGAGATCGCCACAGAGAAAATGAAGGATCTTAATGCCACCACCATAGAGGCAGCAGAGAAAATGATAGCCGGTACTGCCAGAAGTATGGGTGTGGAGATATTAGGCTAGTCATATGTTTTTGTCGGTACTTACGTACTCGTAAATATTTGTGCTTTAGTAAGTGGGAGAAGCAATCTGCTTCGATTGCACCACAAGGAGGTTTATGTGTAAATGGCAGCTCGTGGCAAGCGGTATCAGGAAGCTTTGAAACTCTATGACAGGAATCAGCTTTATTCTCCTTCCGAAGCTGTTGATCTATTAAAGGCAACAGCAAAAGCTAAGTTTGATGAGACTATAGAATTAGCAGTCAAACTGGGTATTGACCCGAAACGCTCTGATCAGCAGGTAAGAGGCACAGTTGTGCTTCCGCATGGAACAGGTAAGGCTGTCAGGGTCGCTGTCTTTGCTAAGGGAGAAAAAGCTAAGGAGGCAGAAGAAGCCGGGGCAGATTTTGTTGGTGCAGAGGAGCTGGCTGAGAAGGTCGAAGGCGGATGGCTGGATTTCGATGTAGCTGTTGCGACCCCGGACATGATGAGTGTGGTAGGCCGTCTCGGACGTATCTTGGGCCCGCGTGGCTTGATGCCTAACCCTAAGACAGGAACGGTCACTTTTGAAGTGGAAAGGGCTATTAGCGAGATCAAAGCAGGTAAAGTCGAGTACAGGGCTGACAAGACAGCTATTGTGCACGTGCCTATTGGAAAAGCTTCTTTTGAAAAAGCAAAACTAATTGAGAATTTAGCAGTTATACTGGATGCACTGATTAAGGCAAGGCCTGCTGCTGCTAAAGGCGGCTATTTGAAGAGTGTTGCTCTTTCTTCAACGATGGGACCGGGAATTCGTGTAAGTCCTATGCAAATTGTGGCTAGACTTGCTGAAAAGTACGAGTAGCTAACGAATAGATAAAACAAAAAAGCTGTTTTTGTGGTCTTCCATGACCAAAGACAGCGGGTGTTTGGAAACTTAATGAGCGCAACTTGCGTTCACCCGCCGAGGTCGGGGACAGCAGTATGAAGTAGCTGAACTGCCAACTTCTGATTGCTTGTATCTTAAAGAGCCCCCGCTCTCATGCGAGGGCTCTTTTTAGTCGAAAAGCCTTTAGGAAGGGAGGTGTCGTAAGCTTGGTAAGACCTGAGAAAGTCGCAGCAGTAGACGAGCTCAAAGAGAAGCTGGAGAAGGCTCAAGGAGTCGTCCTTGTAGATTACCGAGGCTTGAATGTGGGAGCATTGACCAATCTCAGACGGAGACTTGATGAGTCAGAAGGTGAATTCAAGGTCGTCAAGAATACGCTGACGATTATTGCTTCGAAAGAGGCGGATCTTGAAGGCCTGGAGGAATACCTTCAAGGGCCGACAGCTATTGCCTTTGCCTATGAAGATCCTGCAGAGGTAGCGAGAATCATAAATGACTTTACAAGAGAGTTTCGCGAGTTAAGCATAAAGGGAGGCACGCTTTTAGGAAAGGTCATCGGACCTGATGATGTGCGTAGCCTGGCACTTCTGCCTCCTCGCGATATCATGTTAGGACATGTGGCCGCGGCTGTAGCTGCACCAATGTCCGGGTTTGCTCGTGCTTTGTCCGCCATAATAACAAATGTGGCGTACGCTGTTGATGCGGTGAGACGACAGAAAGAGGAAGCTGCTGCGTAAGACTACGGAGCAGGTTCATGGAAGAAGCAGATAAAAAGATTAAGATAAAAAGGGGAGACAAATTGTGACTAAGGAAGATATCATTGAGGCTATTGCCAATATGACAGTTCTGGAACTTTCAGAGCTTGTTAAAGCTATCGAGGAGAAGTTCGGAGTCAGTGCAGCTGCGCCTGTAGCAGTTGCAGCAGGTCCTGCTATGGGGGCCGGTCCGGCAGCACCGGAAGAAGAGGAAAAGACAGAGTTTGACGTTGTGCTGGTAAGCGCGGGAGATAAGAAAATCCCGGTTCTTAAGGTTGTTCGCGAACTGACCGGACTAGGACTTAAGGATGCGAAAGAGCTCGTAGAGAGCGCTCCTAAAGCTATAAAGGAAGGGGTCAAGAAAGAAGAGGCGGAAAGCATCAAGGCGCAACTTGAAGAAGCAGGCGCTACTATTGAGATAAAATAGGAATTTCTGTGCTATACTATGTACTATGAGATAAGGGGCTCCCGTTTCATGAAAAACGAGCAGCCCCTTATGCTTGACATATTCACCAGCATTCGCTATCATTAGAGAATGCGGCAATCTGTAGCCGGGAGTAGATGTATTGTGTATGATTTTGCTCTTGCTTATTTATACTACACAGGATCCTTCTTTTCCTTCTAGTCAAAGGTATTTTTCGTCTAAGAAATAGCAGGGCTATCATTATTGCCTGCGCACTAAATCGTTATTAGGCGCTCAATAGTCCGGGTGGGAGATGGGAGCGTGACAGGATGGCAGTTATGACAGAGGTCGGAGGACGAAAGAGACTCAGTTTCTCCAAGATAGACGAGGCCCTTGAAGTTCCAAACCTTATCGAGATTCAGAGGCATACTTACGAATGGTTTAAGGAAGAGGGCCTTGACGAGACATTTCGTGACATATCTCCGATCCAAGATTTCACCGGTAACTTGGTGATTGAGTTTGTGGGTCACAAGTTTGATCCCCCAAAGTATTCTGTCGAGGAATGCAAACAGCGGGATGTGACGTATGCAGCTTCTCTCAAGGCGAAGGTTCGCCTAATAAACCGGGAAACAGGCGAGGTAAAGGAACAGGAAGTCTATATGGGTGACTTCCCTCTTATGACTGAAAAGGGCACGTTTGTTATTAACGGAGCAGAACGTGTAGTTGTCAGTCAGCTTGTAAGGTCTCCCGGTGTGTATTATAATTTTACGCGAGATTCTGTTGGTAAACGCTTGTATTCAGCGATTCTTATCCCTAATAGAGGCGCGTGGCTCGAGTTTGAGATGGATTCTCAAGAGTGCATGTGGGTGAGGATTGACAGAACCCGTAAGATACCTGCGACTGTTCTCATTCGAGCTCTCGGTTATGGAACCGATGCGGGTATCATGGATATCGTAGGGGATACTGAAGCTATTCGTAGCACACTGGATAGGGATAACACAGAATCAGAGACAGATGCGCTCATCGAGATTTATAAGCGTCTCCGTCCGGGAGAACCGCCGACAGAAGAGAGCGCCAGATCACTTTTTGAAAACCTCTTTTTTGATTCACGGCGCTATGATTTGGCGCCTGTAGGACGTTACAAGCTCAACAAGAAGCTTTCTCTCGCAGAAAGACTCATTGGATATGAACTTGTATCACCTGTTGTTGACAGAACCACCGGGGAGGTTTTCTTAGATGCGGGCAAGAAAGTCACCAGGTCCGCTGCGGAGTCCTTAGCAAAGCTATCAGGACAAGGGCGAGTGCTTGAAGCAATGGTGGTATCTCCCAATGGAGGGCAGGTCAAGCTTATTGATAACGGCACTCCTTCTGAAGATGTGAAGACTCTTACCCGCCCTGACCTTGTAGCTGTGGTTAATTATCTATTAGGACTGATACAGGGGATAGGTTCCATTGATGATATAGACCATTTAGGTAACAGACGTTTAAGAACAGTGGGAGAGCTTTTGCAGAACCAATTTCGCATAGGCCTGTCCAGAATGGAGCGGGTAGTCAGGGAGCGAATGACTATCCAAGATGTGGACGCAGTTACACCTCAGACCCTGATAAACACGAGACCGGTTGTGGCAGCGATTAAGGAGTTCTTTGGCTCAAGCCAGTTATCTCAGTTTATGGACCAGATAAACCCTTTAGCAGAGCTTACCCACAAGAGGCGCCTATCAGCTCTTGGCCCGGGCGGACTCAGCCGAGAAAGAGCCGGGTTCGAAGTGCGTGACGTCCATCACTCTCACTATGGGAGAATATGCCCAATTGAGACCCCGGAAGGTCCCAACATCGGATTGATAGGGTCGCTTTGCACATATGCCAGGATTAATGATTATGGTTTCATTGAAACCCCATACCGTAAAGTAATTGACGGTATGGTAACCGGCGAAATCGCCTATCTTGCTGCCGATGAAGAAGACAAGTATGTAATAGCCCAGGCTAATGAGGACTTAGCTGAGGATGGGTCATTTACGAAATCTAAGGTTGTAGCTCGTTTTCAGGATAAAATCGTTGAGGTCCCTGACAACCAGGTCGACTTCATGGACGTATCACCGAAGCAGATTGTCAGTGTAGCTACAGCCCTCATACCTTTTCTCGAGAACGACGATGCAGGTCGTGCTCTCATGGGGTCAAACATGCAGAGGCAGGCAGTTCCTCTGTTACAGGCAGATGCGCCTTTTGTCGGTACCGGTATGGAGCGTAAGTGCGCTGTAGATTCAGGTGTTGTCGCACTTGCAAGGAATTCCGGTGTTGTCAGGAGAGTCGCGTCTAACGAGATCTCTATCCAAACTGACGCGGGAACAATTGACACATATAAGCTCCTGAAATTCATCAGATCCAACCAAGGAACTTGTGTAAATCAGAAGCCTATTGTCCGGGTGGGTGAGAGAGTCGAAAAGGGCGACGTAATCGCTGACGGTCCGTCTACTGACCATGGTGAGCTTGCTTTGGGTCGTAATATACTTGTGGCGTTTCTGCCGTGGGAAGGCTATAACTACGAAGATGCCATATTAATCAGTGAAAAATTGGTGAAGGAAGACACCTTTACATCTATCCATATAGAGGAATATGAATGCGATGCCAGAGATACCAAACTTGGCGCAGAAGAGATAACACGCGACATTCCCAATGTGGGAGAGGAAACCCTGAAAGATCTGGATGACAGAGGCATCATTCGTGTAGGTGCTCATGTCCGTACCGGTGATATTCTCGTCGGCAAAGTCACTCCTAAGGGAGAGACTGAACTCACCGCTGAAGAACGTCTTTTGCGTGCTATTTTCGGCGAAAAGGCTCGAGAGGTAAGGGATACTTCTCTTAGAGTGCCTCACGGAGAGTCCGGCAAGGTAGTGGCTATCCATGTATTCTCGCGGGAAGCCGGTGATGAACTCCGTCCTGGAGTCAACCGCCTTGTTCGAGTGTATGTAGCCCAAAAGCGAAAAGTCTCTGAAGGCGACAAGATGGCCGGCCGCCACGGTAACAAAGGTGTAATCGCGAGAATTCTTCCGGAAGAGGATATGCCCTTCATGCCTAATGGAGTGCCTGTTGACGTAGCTCTAAATCCTTTGGGTGTTCCTTCGCGTATGAACCTTGGGCAGGTTCTTGAGACTCACCTTGGGGCAGCCGCAAGAAAGGATAACGTTCATGTGGCAAGTCCTGTATTTGACGGGGCGACAGAACACGAAGTCATGGATTATCTGGAGGAAGTCGGGCTTCCACGCAATGGGAAGACAGTCCTGTTTGACGGACGCACAGGTGAACCTTTTGATAATCCGGTAACTGTGGGGTACGCGTACCTGATGAAGCTACTCCATCTGGTAGACGACAAGATTCACGCTCGTTCCACCGGGCCTTACTCTCTTGTTACTCAGCAACCTCTCGGAGGGAAAGCACAGTTTGGAGGGCAGAGGTTCGGTGAGATGGAGGTATGGGCCTTAGAGGCGTATGGTGCAGCCTTTATGCTTCAAGAATTGCTTACCGTAAAGTCTGACGATGTGGTAGGAAGAGTGAAGACATACGAGGCTATAGTAAAAGGCGACAATGTCCCGGAGCCGGGTGTTCCAGAATCATTCAAAGTGCTCATTAAGGAGCTTCAGAGCCTTAGCTTAGATGTAAAAGTTCTCAGTGATGACGAGCAAGAGATAGAAATCGGCGAGTCTGACGATGATATTGCTGATACAGCTAAAGCTCTTGAAATCGATATCGGAGGCAGGGAAAGAGACGAGAGACTGCTGGATGAGCTGCCATCACGCGAAAGAAGGAAAATGGCAGAGGAAGCAGAGTATGACAGTGAGCCTGACGATGATAAGGAGCAAGATGACGAGGATAACGACATAGGTATGCAAATTGAAGAACTCTCACCTCCGGATGACAGTGATAGTGACCTAATTGAAGACGATAGCTTTGATGAAACGAATGATGAGGCTGATGACTCTGACGATGACGGCAACAACATCATCGATGAGGAGCTTTCTGATGAGGATGAGGGAGTTGGGGAAGGCGAAGACGACGACTTTTTCCAGGAAGACGCGAATGATGATGATGATGATGATCTGTTTTAATGCGTGTGAGAGGAGGAGAGGTCGTTGCTAGACGTCAGCAATTTTGAGAAGATCCGTATTGGCCTTGCATCGCCTGAGCAGATAAGGCAATGGTCCAGCGGAGAAGTGAAAAAACCTGAAACCATAAACTACCGCACTCTCAAGCCGGAGCGAGAGGGCTTATTCTGTGAGAAGATCTTTGGGCCTACCAGGGATTGGGAATGCCATTGTGGCAAGTATAAGAGAGTTAGGTATAAGGGTATTGTCTGCGACAAGTGTGGAGTTGAAGTTACCAGGTCTAAGGTTCGCAGGGAGCGACTTGGTCATATGGAGCTTGCAGCGCCTGTATCTCACATATGGTATCTAAAGGGCATCCCAAGCAGGATGGGGCTGCTTCTCGATCTATCTCCGCGTGTACTCGAGAAAGTCATCTATTTTGCTGCCTATATAGTTGTTGATCCGGGGGATACACCCCTTACCAAGAAACAGCTTCTCTCGGAGATGGAGTACAGAGAGATGCGAGAACGGTTCGGAGATATCTTTGATGCCGGTATGGGAGCGGAAGCCATAAAGAAACTCCTCGAAGAAATCGACCTTGACGAACTTGTAAATGAGCTCCGCGAAGAAATCCGTAACTTTTCCGGACAGAAGAGGCAAAGAGCAACCAGACGCCTTGAGGTTGCTGAGGCATTTAGGAAATCAGGAAATCGTCCTGAGCATATAATTCTTGAGGTTATTCCTGTTATCCCGCCTGACCTTCGTCCCATGGTACAATTGGACGGAGGTAGGTTTGCAACCTCAGATTTGAATGACCTTTATAGACGGGTAATAAACAGAAATAATCGTCTCAAGAGGTTGATCGAGCTCAATGCCCCTGACATTATTGTCAGGAATGAGAAGAGAATGCTTCAAGAGGCTGTTGATGCCTTAATTGATAATGGACGCAGAGGAAGGCCTGTGACAGGCCCCGGTAATCGCCCGTTAAAATCTTTATCGGATATGCTAAAAGGGAAGCAAGGACGGTTCCGCCAGAACCTTCTGGGTAAGCGTGTTGACTATTCAGGAAGGTCTGTAATTGTTGTCGGTCCTGAACTTGGCTTACACCAATGTGGACTTCCCAAAGAGATGGCACTTGAGCTTTTCAAACCCTTTGTCATGAAGAAGCTTGTGGAGAATGGGTATGCTCACAACATAAAGAGTGCCAAGAGAATGGTAGAGCGAGTCCGTGATGAGGTATGGGATGTCTTAGAAGATGTTATCAAAGACCATCCTGTACTTCTAAACAGAGCACCGACTCTTCACCGTTTGGGTATCCAGGCGTTTGAGCCTGTACTGGTAGAAGGTAAAGCAATCCAGATACACCCGCTTGTCTGCCCGGCTTATAACGCAGACTTCGACGGAGATCAAATGGCTGTCCATGTGCCACTCTCCGCGGAAGCACAAGCTGAGGCCAGATTCTTGATGCTGTCTGTAAATAACCTTCTGTCTCCTGCCCACGGCAAACCAATAGCCACCCCGGGACAGGATCTTGTCTTAGGCTGCTATTACCTGACCATTGCTCAACGGGGAGACAAAGGCGAAGGCAAGTGGTTCGCAAGTCCTGATGAGGCGTATATGGCATACAAGGAAGGCGCAGTAACCCTTCATTCTCTCATTGCTGTGAGAATGCCCCGGGAGAAGCTGGTTAATGGGTTAAGTGATGAGGATAAGAAGCGAAAACTCCTTGTTACGACAGTCGGGAGGATCATTTTTAATAGGATATTCCCTGATGATTTCCCTTACATCAATGATGCAGTGGAAGACCCGGTGGGCGAGTCAATCCTAACCGGTGAAATCATCGGACTTGCGAGAGATCGTTCCATAAAGGAGATTATGGAAGAGACTTCCTTAGGCCATCCTGTGAAAAAGGGGTTCCTTGTTCAGCTCATAGGAATGTGTCACCAGAGATATGGAAATGCGGAAACATCGGTTATCCTTGATAATCTAAAGACCATTGGGTTTAGATACGCTACTCAATCAGGTACCACTGTAGGCGTAGAGGATGTTGTGGTACCCGCTGAAAAAGTAAAGATCATAAAAGACGCTGAAGCCCGAGTGGAAGAAATCGAACAACAACACAGGCGAGGCCTGATCACAAATGACGAACGATATCAGCTCGTAATAGACAGGTGGACTGAGGCTAAGGAGAAGGTCCAGGAGGCAATGCTCGGGAGCCTCCATGAACTTAATCCGGTTTACATGATGGCGACTTCAGGAGCTCGTGGAAACGTCTCACAGCTTAGCCAGTTGGCAGGGATGAGAGGGCTTGTAGCTGACCCGTCCGGGCGGACTATTGACTTTCCGATTAAGGCAAACTTCCGTGAAGGATTGACGGTTCTTGAGTACTTCAGTTCTACACACGGAACGCGAAAAGGCCTTGCTGATACAGCACTTAGAACAGCTGACTCAGGCTACCTCACAAGGCGACTGGTAGACGTGGCGCAAGATGTCATTGTGCGCGAGAATGATTGTGGAACAGATCAGGGGATTACACTCTCTGCTATCCGCCAGGGAGACGAAGTGGTGGAGACGTTAAGGGAGCGTATCATCGGTAGAGTCGCGAGTGAGGATATCGTTCACCCTGATACCGGTGAAATTATTGTTCAGGCAGATGAGGAAATCCTTGAAGAGCATGCAACGCAGATAGATTTGGCCGGGATATCAGAGGTAACTGTTAGGTCTCCCTTAACATGCAAGACCAGGTATGGTGTGTGTGTGAACTGCTATGGGCGTAACCTTGCTACCGGAAATCTTGTGGAGGTTGGTGAAGCTGTCGGTATTATTGCCGCTCAATCTATTGGTGAGCCGGGCACGCAGCTTACTATGAGGACATTCCACACAGGTGGTGTAGTAGGTGATGATATCACACACGGCCTACCTAGAGTTGAAGAGCTATTTGAAGCTCGAAAACCTAAAGGGCAAGCGGTTATAAGTGATCTTGACGGTCAGGTCAGTATAGTGGAATCCAAGGGCGCACGGAAAGTTCAGGTTAGGTCTGATGACGGAGACGAGAAGTCTTATACTGTTCCCTATGGGGCAAGGCTCGAGGTCAGAGAAGGCCAGCTGGTAACTGCAGGGGATCAAGTTACTGAAGGCTCCTTGAACCCCCATGACATTCTTAGAGTGAAAGGGGTTCGTGCTGTTCAAGGTTATCTTGTCAAGGAAGTTCAGGATGTATACAGATCTCAGGGTGTAGAGATCAATGATAAGCACATTGAGGTAGTAATCAGACAAATGCTTCGTAAGGTAAAAGTAGACGATTCCGGAGATACCCAGCTTCTGCCTGGCGGCCTGGTAGATGTCTTTGAATTCGAAGAGGAAAACGCAAGCGTTATGAAAAAAGGCAAGCAACCTGCTACAGCAAAGCCTGTGATTCTAGGAATTACCAAGGCTTCGCTGGCAACCGACAGCTTCCTGTCAGCAGCTTCCTTCCAGGAAACGACGAGAGTATTGACTGATGCCTCAATTAAGGGGCGCACGGATCCCTTGATTGGATTGAAAGAGAATGTAATCATAGGCAAACTGATTCCTGCAGGAACAGGTATGAGTCGATATAGAAACGTTGTTCCAATATCTGAGATGGCAGAGGCTGCTGCTGATGGGGAAGACAGTCTGGAGCTGGACGGAGAGGTCTTCGAGGATGATGTTGATACTGATGAATACCGAGAGGTTGTTTCTCCTGTAGAGACCGGTCATGAATCTATTGACAGTATTTTGTCTTGAGGAGTTCTTGACAACGGTCATAGGGCAATGCTAGAATGTGATGGCGCACGATTTCCTCGTTCTTGGGCGCTTTGATTTGAAGAGGAGATCCAGGGAGGAGAGAAAATAGGATATGTCCCACGATGAGTTGAGGATGGCGCGGCGCAAGGCTGTAGGCACAAAGCAGACCATCAAAGCTCTGGAAAGGGGAGAAGCCAAGACCGTTTACTTGGCAAGTGACGCTGACGAGAGGGTTACTACAAGTGTATTAGAGTTGTGCAAGGCGAATGGCGTCGAGATTATTTATGTTGATACCATGGCGCAACTCGGGAAAGCATGTGGCATTGAAGTTGGAGCCGCTTCAGTAGCAATCCTGGTTAGCTAGGGTCAGGATTGAAATGATTGAAATACGACGTTCCACGGTGCCCCTTGCACCTCGAGGTGGAAGGGGCACGTTTTGTGTAAAGATAAGTTCATTTGGGGAAGGAGGTGCGAAACAGCGTGCCCACAATTAATCAACTAGTGCGTAAGGGACGCAAAAAAGTAGGCAAAAAATCGTCTGCTCCGGCTCTCAGGTGGATTTATAATTCTCGTACCCGACGATCTCATTACACCGGTGGTGCCCCGCAGAAAAGGGGGGTCTGCACGGTTGTGAGAACAACGACCCCTAAGAAACCTAACTCAGCGTTGCGTAAGATTGCAAGGGTTAGGCTTAGTAATGGCCTCGAGGTAACCGCATATGTTCCTGGGATAGGTCATAATCTTCAGGAGCACTCTGTAGTCCTCATTAGGGGTGGCAGGGTGAAGGACCTTCCCGGTGTGCGTTATCATATTGTGCGCGGGACTCTTGATGCTGCAGGAGTAACTGACAGGAGACAGGCGCGATCAAAGTATGGAACCAAGAAGCCTAAATCGTAAATAATAACATAAGAGTGGCTTCCTAACAGGAAGGAGGTGTGCGGATGCCCAGGCGGGGCAAGATTCCTAAAAGAGAGGTAATTCCGGATCCGGTATACGGTAGCGAATTGGCAGCTCAGCTCATAAATAAGCTGCTTTTCGACGGGAAGAAAGGCGTCGCTGAATCCATTTTTTATGACGCCATGAAGAGTATAGGTGAAAAGACCAAAAAAGATCCAATGGAAGTATTTGAACGGGCAGTTAAGAATGTCATGCCTATTCTGGAGGTCAAGCCACGTAGGGTCGGGGGTGCTACTTATCAGGTGCCTGTAGAGGTTCGGGCAGATAGACGTACCACACTGGCACTGCGTTGGATAGTTCGAAACTCTCGAGCCAGGTCTGAGAAATCAATGGCTGAGAAATTGGCTGCTGAGCTTCTTGACGCTTCAGCAGGCCAGGGAGCTTCCGTAAGAAAAAGGGAAGATACCCACAGAATGGCAGAAGCAAATAAAGCATTCGCTCATTTTAGGTGGTAGGGTAAGTTGTCAGATTTTCTAGATGCTCCGATCACAATATCGCGGAAGAAGGAGGGGATATAGGGTGGCAGAAAGACTTTCACTTGAAAAAACAAGAAATATCGGCATAATGGCACACATCGACGCAGGGAAAACCACAACCACCGAGCGTATCCTCTTCTATACCGGACGAGTTCATAGGATCGGAGAGGTTCATGACGGAGCCGCAACAATGGATTGGATGGTACAGGAGCAGGAGCGCGGAATCACAATCACTGCTGCTGCCACCACTTGCTACTGGCGCGACCATCGAATCAACATCATAGACACTCCCGGACACGTGGACTTCACAATGGAAGTTGAGAGGTCACTCCGGGTGTTAGATGGGGCAGTCACAGTGTTGTGTGCTGTCGGTGGAGTGGAACCGCAATCAGAGACTGTATGGCGCCAGGCAGATCGGTATGGGGTACCACGAGTCATATTCATCAATAAGATGGACAGGGTGGGCGCAGATTTTGGACGATGTGTGAAGATGGTAAGAGATAGGCTGGGTGCTAATGGGGTGCCGATTCAAATTCCCATTGGTGCCGAAGAGAAGTTTCGCGGAATCATAGACCTTATCCACGAAAAAGCCATTGTGTACATGGATGATCTCGGAACCAAGAGGGAAGAGACTGAGATCCCCGATGAACTTGTTGAAGAAGCCAAGCAACGCAGGGAAGAGCTGATTGAAGCCCTCGCTGAAGTGGACGACGATATCATGGTAAGTTATATTGAAGAACGGAGCGTCACGCCGGAACAGATCAAGGCTGCGCTTCGGAAGGGTACGTTGTCTGCAAAAGTAATACCGGTTCTGTGTGGGTCAGCATTTAGAAACAAAGGTGTTCAGTTCTTGTTGGATGCAGTGGTAGATTACTTGCCTGCTCCGAAGGATCTTCCACCTGTTGTCGGAATTAACTCGGCTACCGGTGAGAAAGAAGAACGTATGCCCAGTGAAGATGAGCACTTTTGCGGTCTGGCTTTCAAGATTGCGGCAGATCCGTATGTGGGGAAGCTAACATATTTCAGGGTGTATTCAGGTTCTGTCCGTGCAGGTTCGTATGTGTATAATGTCAGCAAGAAGAAGAAGGAAAGACTTGCTCGCATTCTTCAGATGCACGCCAATCATCGTAGGGATGTTGATTGTGCCTATGCCGGCGACATAGTGGCTGCAGTGGGGTTTAAGGAAGTTGCAACCGGGAACACCTTGTGTGATGAAGACAATCCTATGATCCTTGAGACGATGTCTATTCCGGAACCTGTTATATCTGTGGCGGTGGAGCCAAAGACTAAAGCAGATGAAGACAAGTTAGGTGCGACTTTAGCTCGCCTTGCAGAAGAGGATCCTACCTTTCAGGTAAAGCAGGATCCTGATACAGGACAGACCATCATATCCGGTATGGGCGAGCTTCATCTTGAGGTTATTGTTGACAGGCTGATTAGAGAGTTCGGTGTCGGTGCTAATGTCGGTAAGAGACAAGTCGCGTACAGGGAGACTATTGGTTCAAGTGTGGAAAGCAACGGGAAGTTCATAAGACAAACAGGAGGTCGCGGGCAGTATGGACATGTTGTCATTACTCTTTCGCCTCAACTTCCCGGTGAGGGTTTCGCGTTTGAAGATGCGACGAAAGGCGGCGTAGTGCCGAGGGAATTCATTCGCGCTGTTGAAGCAGGTGCAAAGGAAGCAATGGAAGCAGGAGAGTTGGCAGGTTACCCCATGGTTGACATAAAGGTGACGCTTACTGACGGGTCTTATCATGAGGTAGACTCATCAGAGATGGCATTCAAAATTGCTGCGTCCATGGCTGTTAAAGATGGGGTAAGACGTGCGAACCCCGTGCTCCTTGAGCCGGTCATGCGTGTTGAAGTAATGGTTCCTGAGGCATTTACAGGTGACGTCCTCGCTGACATAAGTGCAAGACGCGGTAAGGTTCAAGGCATGGAGAGAGAGGGACTGTTCCAGGTGATTAAGTCCCAGGTCCCACTGGCAGAGATGTTCGGGTATGCTACAAGCCTGAGATCTCTGACCCAGGGACGAGGAACATATGACATGCATTTCATGTGCTATGAGAAAGTACCAGATGCCATTGCGAAAAATGTTTTGGCTTTGGGAAGATAAAAATTGGTGATAGGAAGAAGACCAATTCCAAGGGAGGATGACAGGAATGGCCAAGCAGAAATTTGAGAGGACAAAGCCCCATGTCAACGTCGGGACTATTGGACACATCGACCACGGCAAGACGACGTTGACTTCAGCGATTACGCTTACTCTGAGTCAAGCGGGCTTGGCGGACTACAGGAAGTTTGAAGACATTGACAAGGCTCCTGAGGAGAGGGAGCGCGGTATCACCATCTCTACCTATCACGTTGAGTATGAGACGGATAACAGACACTATGCTCACGTTGACTGTCCTGGACACGCTGACTATGTTAAAAACATGATTACCGGTGCAGCGCAGATGGACGGTGCTATTCTTGTGGTAAGTGCAGAGGATGGACCGATGCCCCAGACCAGGGAGCACATTCTACTTGCTCGGCAGGTAGGCGTACCTTACATTGTTGTTTTCCTCAACAAGTGTGACAGGATGGAAGACGATGAGGAACTGGTAGACCTCGTTGAAATGGAAGTCAGAGAACTCCTTTCTAAGAATGAGTTTCCCGGAGACGATATCCCGTTCGTGCGGGGTTCGGCCCTGAAGGCGCTGGAGTGCGGTTGTGGAAGTCGCGATTGCAAGTGGTGCGGGCAGATCTTAAAGCTCATGGATGAAGTAGACAAGTACGTACCCACACCTGAGCGTGACATTGATAAGCCTTTCCTTATGCCTGTTGAGGACGTATTCTCAATTACCGGCCGTGGTACAGTTGCTACGGGTAGGGTAGAGAGAGGCGCAGTCAAGGTAGGGGAACAGGTGGAGATTGTCGGACTTACCGATGAGCCCAGAACTACAGTAGCCACCGGCGTAGAGATGTTCAGGAAGATTCTTGATCAAGGTGTGGCGGGAGACAATATTGGTGTTCTGCTACGGGGTGTAGAGAAGGACGAAATCGAAAGAGGACAGGTTCTTGCAAAGCCGGGTTCCATTAAGCCTCACACGAAGTTCAAGGCAGAAGTCTATGTTCTGGCTAAGGAAGAGGGCGGAAGACATACACCGTTCTTTACGGGCTATCGCCCACAGTTCTACTTCCGAACCACTGACGTAACAGGTAATGCACTGCTGCCTGAGGGAGTCGAGATGGTGATGCCCGGTGATAATATCACAATGGCTATTGAGCTGATTACGCCTATTGCTCTCGAGGAAGGCCTAAGGTTCGCTATCCGTGAAGGTGGACGCACAATTGGTAAAGGTGTTGTCTCATCACTGGTTGAGTAAAGACATGCGTTGCCTTGCGAGTGAGGAATAGATGGGCCGGGCTTTTCCCAGCAATCACCCGGCCCCTTGCTGCGAGTTATGAACCCGGAGGTTGCGTGTTTTTGCATGGGAATTCCGGGGGAGCAAGTCTGTGAACTCGATCAGACGACTGCGAGGAGGAATTAAGACCATGGCTGAGCAGAGGATTAGAATTAAGTTAAAAGCATTTGACCATAGACTGCTGGACCAGTCGGCGGAGAAGATCGTAGAGACTGCACGGCGGAGTGGGGCGCGGGTATCAGGTCCTGTTCCATTGCCAACAGAGAGAAACATATTTACAGTCTTAAGATCTGTCCATGTGGATAAGGACTCGAGGGAGCAGTTTGAAATGAAGACTCATAAGAGGCTTATTGACATCACTGAACCTACCCAGAAGACTATCGACGACCTTACCAGGCTGGACTTACCGGCGGGTGTGGGAATCGAGATTAAGCTTTAACCTCGCCTCGTGACCCGAGCGGGTATAGCAGTGAATGTAACAACGAAGGGGGTGCGAGGTAAATGGCAAAAGGAATACTAGGGAAGAAACTTGGAATAACTCAAATATTTACTGATGAGGGACAGACAATTCCCGTAACAGTGATAGAAGCAGGCCCGTGTATCGTCGTTCAAAAGAAGATGAAAGACAAAGATGGTTACTCAGCGATTCAGCTTGGATTCGGCGATATTCGTGAACGACTGATTAATAAGCCGAAAATGGGCCATTTCAAGCGCAGCAAGATCAGCCCAAAGCGTTACCTCAGAGAAATCCGGGCATCGGAAGACTTGCCCCATGAGGTAGGCTCTGAAATCAAAGTTGACGTGTTCGGTAAGGGAGATCTGGTTGACGTTGTCGGAACGTCTATCGGGAAAGGGTTTGCAGGTGGGATTAAGAGATGGAATTTTAGTAGAGGTCCCATGAGTCATGGTTCTATGTACCATCGCAGTTCAGGATCTCTTGGTGCCACCGGCTTGGCGCGCGTGCTAAAAGGCAAGAAACTCCCGGGCCGCCTCGGAGGGGAGCGCGTAACGATTCAAAATCTCGAAGTCGTCAGGATAGATCCTGAGCGTAATCTAATGCTTGTCAAGGGGTCAGTTCCGGGACGACGTGGCTCTCTGCTTATTATAAAAGAAGCAGTAAAGAGTCGGGCGGCAAAAAACAAGAAGTGAGGTAGGTGACCTAGATGCCCAAAGCGCCTCTATATAACATGAATGGCGAAAAAATAGGCGACTATGAGCTTCCTGCCTCGGTCTTTGGGGCGCCTGTCAATAAGCACGTTCTGCACGAGGCTGTAGTGATGCAGCTGGCTAGCAAACGCCTTGGTACTGCGAAAACCAAAAAGAGGGGTGAGGTCGCAGGGGGTGGAGCGAAGCCCTGGCGTCAAAAGGGAACCGGAAGAGCAAGGCACGGCAGCCGTAGATCTCCGGTATGGGTCGGTGGAGCGGTGACGTTCGGCCCCAGACCCAGAACATATGGATATAAGCTGCCTAAGAAGGCCCGGAGGGTTGCGCTGGTATCAGCGTTGTCTTCGAAAGCCGAGAATGAGCAAGTTCTGGTTCTTAATGAGCTATCAATGAGTGAGCCGAAGACGAGGTTAATGGTGAATATGCTCAATAGACTCGACGCTGACGGAAAGGCGCTCGTGGTTCTGAAACAGCCTGATAAGAACGTGGAGCTGTCTTTAAGGAATATACCCGGCGTTAAGACGCTTACTCCTT
Organism: Firmicutes bacterium UBA5449; assembly: GCA_002424305.1. Taxonomy (GTDB): domain Bacteria; phylum Bacillota; class SHA-98; order UBA4971; family UBA4971; genus UBA4971. The sequence goes on along the minus strand of DIQZ01000068.1, from coordinate 16,533 downwards.
CCCAGCTCAACGTCTATGACATCCTCAACTACGATAAGCTTCTCCTTACCCGGGAGGTTGCAGATGTAGTGGAGGAGGTGCTTGGCAAATGAGAGCTGCAAGAGACATTATTGTACGACCGATCTTGACTGAGAAGACCATGCGAGAGCTTGAGGATAACAAGTACACATTTATCGTAGATCGTCTCGCCACGAAGGTTGAGATCAAAAAAGCAGTGGAAGAAGCGTTCAAAGTGAAGGTTAAGGGCGTGAATACCTTGAGGATGCCCGGCAAGACCAGGAGGATGGGACGATTTGAAGGTAAGACTCCTGAGTGGAAGAAGGCTGTGGTTACCCTGGAGGAAGGCTATAATATTCCGCTCTTCGAAGGTGTGTAAGTTATTGACAAGGCGAAGCGGCCGGACTGAACCCCCATCCGGCAGCAAGGTGGTTAGATAAAGGAGGGGCAAGAGTTGGGAATCAAGAGACATAAGCCAATCACCGCAGGAAGGCGGTTTATGAGTGGGCCGACCTTCTCTGAGCTAAGTAAGAAGAAACCGGAAAAGAGGCTCCTCCACCCAAATCCGAAGACCGGCGGTCGCAATGTACACGGTAAGATTACGATAAGGCGTAGGGGTGGCGGAGCGAAGAGAAGTTACCGGGCTATAGATTTTAAGCGAGACAAAGACGGGATTCCCGCAAGGGTGGCAAGTATTGAGTACGACCCGAATAGGTCTGCCAGAATTGCTTTGCTCCATTATGCTGATGGAGAGAAAAGGTACATTATTGCGCCTTCCGAGCTCAAGGTGGATAATGTTGTGACGTCCGGGCGTGGCGCAGATATTAAGCCTGGAAACGCACTCATGCTGCGCGACATACCGACAGGCACAATCATCCATAACATAGAGTTGATTCCGGGCAGGGGTGGGCAGTTAGTTCGCTCTGCAGGAGCCGGGGCGCAGCTCATGGCAAAAGAAGGTGCCTATGCCCACGTCAGACTTCCTTCGGGTGAAGTAAGGCTGGTGCGTTTAGATTGCAAGGCCACTATCGGACAGGTAGGCAACGTAGAGCATGAGATCATCACGATAGGCAAGGCCGGTAGATCCAGACATCTTGGGAATAGGCCGAAAGTCCGAGGCAAAGCAATGAATCCCGTGGACCACCCGCATGGTGGTGGGGAGGGTCGTGCGCCTATTGGAATGCCGTCACCGGTAACGCCATGGGGTAAACCGACTCTCGGGTACAGGACCAGGAAGAAAAAGCCTTCTGACAAGTTGATAGTCAGAAGACGGAAGTAAGAGGGGAAGGAGCTGGGCTAATGTCACGATCATTAAAAAAAGGCCCTTATGCTGACCCGAAGCTCTTGGCAAAGGTTGGAGACTTGAATGAGAAGGGTCATAAGGAAGTAATCAAGACGTGGTCAAGAGCCTCAACCATCTTCCCCGAGATGGTGGGTCACACTATAGCAGTGCATGATGGCCGAAGGCATGTTCCGATTTATATCAGTGAAGATATGGTCGGACACAAGTTAGGTGAGTTTGCTCCGACGAGAACGTTTAGAGGACATGGAATGCATACTGCCAGGTCCACTATGCTGAAATAGGTGAGACGTAGGTCAGTCGGGGGCTGGAGGGGATAATTGCTATGGCGATGATGGAAGCTCGAGCTATAGCTCGTTATGTCAGGATTGCTCCGAGAAAAGCTAGGCAGGTTGTGGACCTGGTAAAAGGCAAGGATGCCCAAGAGGCTGTCGCCATACTGGGTCACACTCGGAAAAGAGGGGCAGAGCTTATTGGTAAAGTTCTTAAATCTGCCATAGCTAATGCTGAGCATAATCTCGAGCTTGATAAGGATGACTTATACGTGGCTGAAGTGAGAATTGACGAGGGGCCGACCATGAAAAGGTGGCGTCCGCGAATGCGCGGAATACCTGCGCCGATTCGCAAGAGAACCAGTCATATTACAGTAGTTGTCAGAGAGAAGGAGGGATGACAGGTTGGGACAGAAGGTTCATCCCTATAGTCTGAGGCTAGGGGTAGTAAAAGATTGGGCTGCAAAGTGGTATGATGACAAGAATTACTCGCAGTTGATCCATGAAGACCTCCATATCAGACAGTTTGTGAAGGCAAGGTTCTATAATGCCGGGATTTCTAAGATGGAAATCGAGCGAGTGGCAGACCGCGTCAAGGTTAATATTCATACAGCCAGGCCCGGAATGGTAATCGGGCGAGGCGGTCAGGAAGTCGAGGGGCTTAGGCGTGACCTTGAAGCTATCACAGGCAAGCATGTCTCAGTGGCGATTGTTGAGGTTAGAAATGCAGACATAGATGCTCAATTGGTCGCAGAAAACATTGCTTCGCAGATAGAACGGAGAATTTTCTTCAGGAGAGCAATGAAACAGGCGCTTCAACGAGCTATGCGACAAGGTGCTGAGGGTGTGAGAGTGAGAGTCAGCGGTAGATTAGGAGGAGCTGAGATTGCCCGTACAGAGGGCTACAGCGAAGGGAAAGTTCCTCTTCATACTCTTAGAGCTGACATAGATTACGGGTTTGCGGAAGCTCACACTGCATACGGCAGGATTGGCGTTAAGGTGTGGATTTACAAGGGCGATGTGCTTCCTGAGACGGCTGCCGCTGAAGGAGGCCGGTAAGAATGCTACAACCAAAAAAGACTAAGTATCGTAAGGTCATGCGCGGCAGAATGAAAGGTAAGGCTGCCGGTGGTGCCGAAGTGGCAATGGGTGAATATGGGCTTCAGGCTCAAGAGCCTGGATGGATCACAGCCAGGCAAATAGAGGCAGCGAGAATTGCTATGACCCGCTATATTAAGAGAGGCGGAAAGGTCTGGATTAGGATATTCCCGGATAAGCCGGTTACTCAGAAGCCCGCAGAGACCCGTATGGGTAGCGGAAAGGGTAACCCCGATCACTGGGTGGCTGTGGTAAAGCCAGGACGAGTAATGTTTGAGATTGCAGGTGTGCCAGAAGAGGTGGCGGTGGAAGCTATGCGTCTAGCAGCTTTTAAGCTTCCGATAAAGACTAAGTTTGTCAAGAGGATGATGATAGGCGGTGAGGCCAATGAAGGTTAGAGAAATACGTGACCTCTCAAGCGTCGAACTTAACCATGAGCTTGACTCGCTAAAAGAGGAGCTTTTCAACCTTCGATTTCAGGTTGCCACCGGCCAGCTTGACAACCCGATGCGCGTTCGCGAAGTTCGCAAGGATATAGCGCGTGTCAAGACAGTCCTTCGCCAACGGGAGCTAGGCATTGGCCAGTAATCTTGAGGAGGGTTATGCGGTGGACGCGCGAGGAATGCGTAAGATGCGCATCGGTACAGTCGTAAGCGATAAGATGGATAAGACAGTGGTTGTCGCTGTGGAACGAATAGTCGCCCACCCACTTTATGGCCGAAGAATGAAGAGGACGACGCGATTTATGGCGCACAATGAAGGTAACCAGGCCGGAGTTGGGGATAAAGTTCGACTAATGGAGACTAGACCACTTAGCAAACGTAAGAGATGGCGTGTGGTAGAGATCCTTGAGAGGGCGAAGTAGTCCCGCACAGGATTAGCTAGAGCGTGATAGGCGCTCTTTGACAAGGAGGGACTGCCAGATGATTCAACAAGAGTCAGTGCTAAATGTCGCCGATAATACCGGCGGTAAGAGAGTAAAGTGCATCCGGGTTCTAGGTGGCGGCAACCGAAAATTCGCAGGGATAGGCGATATTATCGTTGCCAGCGTAAAAGAGGCTACACCCGGAGGCGTTGTGAAGAAGGGTGACGTAATCAGGGCAGTGATTGTTCGAACAAAATCATCGGTATCACGTCCTGACGGAACCCACATTAGATTTGACGAAAATGCAGCGGTCATCATTGATGATCATAATAACCCTAGGGGGACGCGAATATTCGGCCCCGTTGCCCGAGAGCTGCGTGAGAAGGAGTTTATGAAGATAATCTCCTTAGCTCCTGAGGTTCTATGATGGATGACAGAGTGTTTAAGAGAAGACCTTGGGATCGCAAAGAGGTAGGTGGTTTGGTGACATGAAACCTCATGTGAAAAAGGGCGATACTGTAGTCGTTCTTTGGGGTAAGGATAAGGATAGACGAGGAAAAGTCCTACGGGTGCTTGCAGGTGACAAACGAGTAATTGTGGAAGGCGCAAATGAAGTTATGTGCCACACTAAGCCAACCCAGCTAGCCCCGCAGGGAGGCATTGTTAAAAAGGCGGCGCCTATGCCGCTGTCTAAGGTGATGGTGGTTTGCCCGAAATGTAACAAGCCCACCCGCTCCGGCAGAAAGCGAGCTCAGGATGGAGCACGTGTGCGGGTGTGCAAGGAGTGCGGGCGCGACATTGACAAGTAGGTATCGGGGGTGAGCCTAAGTGGCGGCAAGGCTAAAGGAGAAATACCTTAACGAGGTTGCACCTGCCCTCCGTGATAGGTTCGGATATAGTAGTGTCATGGAGATCCCTAAGATTAATAAGGTCGTTGTAAACATGGGGGTAGGGGAAGCAGTAGGGGATCCGAAGACGCTCGATGCCGCAGTGGGCGATCTTACAGCAATCACAGGACAAAAGCCCATAATTACAAGGGCGAAGAAGTCTATTGCAGCTTTCAAGCTGAGGGCAGGGATGCCAATTGGATGCAAGGTCACACTGCGGGGAGAGAGAATGTACCACTTTCTTGACAAACTCTTTAATGTGGCTCTCCCTAGAATTCGAGATTTTCGGGGGATATCTCCGGACGGATTTGACGGTAGAGGCAACTATACCTTAGGTCTTAAGGAACAACTGGTATTTCCGGAGATAGTCTATGATAAGATAGATAAACTCAGAGGAATGGATATTGCGATTGTTACTAGTGCCAGCACAGATGAGGAAGGATATGAACTCCTCAAAGCTATGGGGATGCCCTTCTCGGGATAAGTTGAGAGACTCAATCTGGGTCTGGTGATGGAAGGGGGATAGCTTTGGCCAAGAAGAGCATGATGGAGAAACAGAGGCGGCCCAAGAAATACCGTGTGAGAAATTATAACAGGTGTCCCATATGCGGACGACCTAGAGCATACATGAGAAAATTCGATATGTGCAGGATATGCTTCCGTAGGCTTGCTTCGCAGGGCGAGATCCCTGGAGTTAGGAAGGCGAGCTGGTGATGGTTAGTGCAAAGCAGTTCCGCATATGGAGGAGGTCGATGTGAATGGTAACGACGGACCCTATTGCCGACATGCTCACGAGGATTAGGAATGCGAATACCGTTACGAGGGACGTCGTTGAGGTCCCCTCCTCGCGGGTGAAGCGCGACATCGCGAAGATCCTTAAGGAAGAGGGATATATTAGGGACTACGAGGTCATTGCTGATAGGAAGCAGGGTAACCTGCGCCTCTATCTAAAGTATGGTCCCAATAAGCAAAAAGTGATTACGGGTCTAAAGCGCATAAGTAAGCCGGGACTCCGGGTCTACGCGAATAAGGATACTATTCCAAAGGTCCTTGGAGGCCTTGGCATAGCGGTCATATCCACCCCCAATGGTATCATGGCCGACAAAACTGCCAGGCGAGAAGGCGTAGGCGGAGAAGTAATCTGCTATGTGTGGTAGGGGGTGAGAGGTAATGTCCAGGATCGGAAAAGCGCCTATCCCAATTCCCACCGGCGTAGAGGCAGACGTAGATGGTGTTACTGTCAAGGTTAAGGGGCCTAAGGGGGCGCTGGAGAGGGATATTCACCCAAAGATGAGTGCTTCCATTGAGGATGGCAACATTGTTGTGGACCGTCAGGACGACGGGAAGGAAGCAAGGTCTCTTCACGGGTTGACCAGGACCCTTATTGCGAATATGGTAAGAGGCGTGACTGAAGGTTATCAGAAGACTCTTCTTATAACCGGGACCGGTTATAGAGCTGTTCAAGAAGGAAATAAGTTAGTCCTGGGAATGGGGTTGTCACATCCGGTAGAAATGGCACCACCGGATGGTATTGAGATAGAGGTTCCTTCACCTACTCGAATTGTGGTGAAAGGTATTGATAAGGAACTGGTTGGTCAAATTGCAGCTAACATTAGGGCTGTTCGCCCGCCGGAACCATACAAGGGTAAGGGTATTAGATATGAAGGCGAGCGAATCCGTATGAAGGCCGGCAAGGCCGGTAAGGCCACAGGCGGCAAGTAGTGGAAGGTATGAAGGGTGGGGTAATTCATGTTTAAGCGCGAAGATCGGAAGGTCGCGAGGGCCAAACGACATCGTCGCATAAGGAAAAGCATAGCAGGTACTGCAGATAGCCCCCGTCTTGCTGTGGCCAGATCACTAAAGCATATTTATGCTCAGGTTATTGACGATCAAGTTGGAACTACTTTGGCGTTTGCGTCCAGCCTCGACCCGGAGATAAGAGCGAAGGCAAAGAACGGCGGTAATGTGGAAGTTGCGCGTCTGGTAGGAAAACTTATTGGCGAACGAGCGCAAGAAAAAGGGATCAAGCGGGTCGTATTTGATCGCGGGGGCAACCTTTATCATGGTAGAGTTGCTGCTGTAGCAGAAGGAGCTCGCGAAAGCGGACTTGAGTTTTAAGGTCCGGGGAAGTGGGTGAAACAGATTATGATGGAGTTCGAAGGTCCGGAGCTAAAGGAAAAGGTTGTAAACATAGACCCTGTGGCTAAGACTACCAAGGGGGGGCGGACTCGAAGTTTTCGTGCCCTCGTAGTGGTAGGAGATGAGAATGGGCGTGTGGGGACAGGCGTGGGAAAGGCATCTGAGGTTGCTGAAGCCATTCGCAAGGGAGTCGAAGAAGCGAAGAAGAACATGTTTGTCGTTCCCATTGTTGAGACGACCATTCCACATGAGGTCTTGGGAAGGGCCGGCGCAGGCAGAGTTCTATTAAAACCTGCCTCACCAGGCACAGGGGTAATCGCAGGCGGTCCAGTGAGAGCAATTTTGGAACTAGCCGGTATTCGCGATATTCTCACGAAATCATTGGGATCTGCCAATCCATTTAATGTCGTTCGTGCCACAGAGCAGGGACTTAAATCCCTAAAGACTGCAGAAGAAGTAGCAAAACTGCGAGGAAAATCTGTGGAGGATATTCTCGGCTAGGGGGTATGGCAGATGTTAAGAAAGACTAATGCCAAAGATAATCAGGAGACAAAAGGGATGCTTAAGATCACTTTGAAACGAAGTACTATAGGTAGACCAAAAGACCAGAGGGCGACTGTTAGAGCGCTTGGGCTTAGAAAGTCCAACCAATCTTGTTGTCTTCCTGACAACCCTGCTGTTAGAGGGATGATTGAGAAAGTCGCCCATCTGGTAGATGTTGAAGAAGTCACGAAATAGGAGGTGGCTCCATTGAGACTTGAGCGACTGTCTCCGCCGGAAGGCGCCAAACGAGCTCGAACACGAGTTGGTAGAGGCATCGGAAGTGGGCATGGCAAGACTTCAGGACGGGGTCACAAGGGACAAAGAGCCAGGTCCGGTGGTACTAAAGGCCCCATGTTTGAAGGCGGTCAGATGCCTTTAGTCCGGCGCATTCCTAAGCGGGGATTTACCAGTCCCTTTAAGGTTAGGTTTGCCGTGGTTAATGTGGAAGATCTGGAGAGATTCCAGGAGAACGCGGTAATTTCACCTGAAACACTTCAGGCATCGGGTATGATTAAGCGGGCTTGCGACCGCGTGAAGATTCTGGGTGAAGGTGACATAACCAAACCTGTTACCGTCAGGGCACATGCATTTAGCCGATCTGCAGTTGCCAAGATCGAACAAGCAGGCGGCAAAGTCGAGGTGATATAGGTTGCTAGGAGCACTTGCGAGCGCCTTCAGGATCCCGGATCTCAGGAAGAAGATTCTTTATACCATAGGGTTACTTGCTGTTTACCGTATCGCTTCGTTTATCCCTGTCCCTGGGGTGGATGTTGCGCAACTTGTGAAGGCTTTTGGAGAGACCGGCCTTTTTCAGTTCTTAGACATGTTCGCAGGCGGTGCACTTCTTAGATTCACAGTGTTTGCTATGGGCGTAGGTCCGTACATCACTTCGTCCATTGTTATGCAGCTGTTACAGGTAGTGATACCCAGCCTTGAAGAAATGGCCAAATCCGGAGTGGAAGGTAGACGAAAGCTTTCGCAGTGGACTAGATATGTCGCAGTGATTCTTGCAATCATCCAAGGCACAGCGATTACGTTTGGGATACGAGGGGCATTGGACGACTCAAGCACTGTATCAGTGCTCCTCATCATAGCAACGTTAACTGCGGGCACTGCATTCTTGATGTGGTTAGGGGAGAAGATTTCTGAAAATGGAATAGGAAACGGAATATCCCTTATTATCTTCACAGGGATCATTGCTAGGCTGCCCTCGACATTTCGCGGGGTAATTGCAAGCGTAGGTCAGGGTGGGGTGGGTATACTTAGCGCTTTGCTATTTGTCATTATGACTCTAATATCAATTGTCGCAGTAATCATGATTACTTTGGCAAACCGTAGAGTGCCTGTTCAATATGCCAAGCGTGTTGTCGGGCGGAAGGTATACGGGGGACAGAGCACACACATTCCCCTCAGTGTAAACCAAGCCGGCGTAATTCCGGTTATTTTCGCTTCGTCACTCCTGGCATTTCCGGCGACTATCGCGCAATTCGTACCCAAACTTGCTTTCATGGCGGATTGGTTAAGGGGTGACAGTGTTTCTTATATGACGGTCTACTCGTTGCTAATCATTGGCTTTACGTACTTCTATACTGCCATAACCTTCAATGTTGTGGACGTTTCCAATAATCTCAAGAAGTACGGAGGTTTCGTCCCGGGTATTCGTCCGGGGAGACCGACTATGGAGTACTTGGAGCGCATATTATCAAGGCTTACTTTCGTTGGTGGGTTATTTCTTGCTATAATAGCGATATTGCCAAATATCATGACCAGTGTTACTAAACTCAGTGGAGTGAGCTTCGGGGGAACTGCCCTCCTTATTGTGGTAGGGGTTGCTCTTGATACTATGAAGCAGATAGAAGCTCAGCTATTGATGAGGCAGTATGAAGGCTTCATGAAGTAGGAGGAAGAGAGACATGCGCTTTGTTCTCCTGGGTCCGCCCGGGGTAGGAAAAGGCACGCAGGCAGTGAGGCTCAGCAGACACTTTGGTGTGCCACACATATCTACAGGGGATATGTTTCGAGAAGCTCTGGCAAAGAAAACGCCTCTGGGCCTGTCTGCTAAGGAATATATGGATGCAGGAAAGCTTGTTCCTGATGAGATTACCATCGGACTTGTCAGAGATAGGCTGGAGAATCCTGATTGTGCCAAAGGGTTTATTCTCGACGGATTTCCGAGAGATGTCACTCAGGCTGAAGCCTTGGACAGTATTCTTAAACGCCTTGGTGTCCAATTGGATGTGGCCGTCTATATAGATGCCGGAACCGATGTTGTCATCAAAAGGTTGTCAGGCCGACGGGTTTGTGAGAGTTGTGGGGCCACGTATCACATATCGTTCAACCCGCCACCTGTGGAAGGTAAATGCTCAAGGTGTGGAGGACGTATCCATCAACGTAGCGATGATCAGGAAGAGACTGTGCGTGAAAGACTCAAAGTCTATAAGGCCTTGACAGAACCTTTGGTTGACTATTATAAGAGGCTTAGTATTCTAAAAGCAGTTGACGGTGAACGAGAGGCTGACGAAGTCCTGGATGAAATTATTTCAGTGGTTTAAGGAAGGCAATAATATTGAGAAAAATAACTCCGCTGGTTATTTGCAAAAGCCCGGAAGAGATTGATATTATGAAGAGGTCCGGTGCAATCCTGGCAGAGCTTCTTCAGGAGCTGCGTGGATTCATAAGACCAGGGATTACAACGCTTGACATAGATGCATTTGCCGAGGAATTCATCACGAGTCGAGGGGCTTATCCGTCGTTCAAAGGCTTATATGGGTTTCCGGCCAGCGCATGCGTGTCTGTGAATGAAGAGGTTGTCCATGGTATTCCGGGTGAGAGGAAGCTGACCGAGGGGGACATTGTCAGCATTGATGTGGGAGCGCAAGTTGAGGGTTTTCACTGTGACAGTGCAATGACGTTTCCTGTGGGTAGAGTTTCAAACCAAGCTATGGCGCTTATGACAGCAACTGAGCAATCTCTCTACGAAGGGATTGAACAAGCGCGAATCGGTATGCGAATAGCTGATATATCCAGAGCGATACAGAGCCATGCGGAATCAAAAGGGTTTTCGATTGTGAAAGTCCTTTCAGGACACGGAGTAGGGCGTAAGCTCCATGAAGAGCCTGCAATTCCCAACTTTGTGATTCGTGGTGAACCAGGCCCTGTATTGGTTGAAGGAGTAACACTGGCGATAGAGCCTATGGTGAATCTAGGCGGGCCGGATGTGAAGACTCTTAATGATAACTGGACAGTAGTTACTTGTGACGGTTCGCTTTCAGCGCATTTTGAGCACACAGTCGCGGTGACCCAAGAAGGACCAGTGGTGCTCACTGCTCTCTAGCTAGGAGGACAGTTGAGGGATGGAACCTGAATTAGGACAGTTAGTGGTATCCGCAGCGGGTAGAGACAAGGGAAGATACTATGTAGTAATGCAGATTGTTGATGATACTACTGTCACAGTGGCCGATGGGACTTATAGGCCGGTGTCGAAGCCTAAAAAGAAGAACATAAGGCATCTTATGATGACACGGATGATTAATAAGTCCCTTAATGAGAAACTCCTTGCTGGGATAGGTCCAACTAATGAGGAGGTACGTGAAGTTTTGAAGATAAATAATAAAGCCAAATCAGAAAGGATGGACTGCTCTCATGGGTAAGAAGGACGCGATAGAGGTAGAGGGAACCGTCATCGAGGCGTTGCCCAATGCGATGTTCAGGGTGGAGCTGGAAAATGGGCACAGGGTTCTCGCTCACGTGTCCGGGAAGATGCGAATGAATTTTATTAGGATTTTGCCCGGCGATAAGGTAACTATGGAGTTGTCTCCATATGACCTGTCAAGAGGCCGAATAACATATCGGTTCAAGTAGTCGGAAGCTACTTTCTATTGTTGTGGTACCAGGAGGGTTTGCTATGAAGGTTAGACCATCTGTGAAGAAGATCTGTGCTAAATGTAAGATAATCAAACGTAAGGGCACGGTAATGGTGATTTGTGAGAATCCAAAACACAAGCAACGTCAGGGTTAGGCTGGAGGTGAAGCGCATAAATGGCTAGAATTGCAGGAGTAGACCTCCCAAGAGACAAGAGGATTGAAGTAGCTCTAACCTATATCTATGGTATAGGTCAGTCCACTGCAAGAGCAATTGTAGAAAGCACGGGGCTGGATCCCCATACGAGAGTCAGAGATCTTACAGAGGACGAGATAACACGCCTTAGGGAGGTTATCGATAGAGAGCTCAAGGTCGAAGGGGACCTCCGTTCGGAGCAGGCCGCCCATATAAAGAGGCTTATAGATATTGGTTCTTACCGCGGACTTCGTCACCGCAGAGGCCTACCTATCAGAGGTCAGCGTACGCGGACTAACGCGAGAACCAGGAAAGGCCCTAAGAAGACGGTTGGCTCACGCAGAGCTAGATCTTAGGCAGACTTATTCGTGACCGGTGGCGTTTCAAACGCAAGACAGAAGCCCCGGTTTAATCTAAGAGCGGTAGTCAGAAAGGGGAGCGCCAAGTGTGGCTAAAAGGCGAACAACGAGGCTGAGAAAGCGTGAAAGAAGAAATATAGAGAGCGGTATCGCCCACATTCGCTCAACGTTTAATAACACCATTATCACAATAACTGACCCTCAAGGCGCGGTTATTTCTTGGGCAAGCGCAGGAACCTCAGGGTTCAAAGGGTCACGTAAGGGAACCCCGTTTGCTGCACAGACAGCGGCGGAAACTGCTGCCAGGACTGCAATGGAACACGGAATGCGTCAGATAGAGGTTCTGGTAAAGGGTCCCGGATCCGGGAGAGAGGCAGCAATCAGGGCGCTTCAGGCGGCAGGTCTCGAAGTGAACATGATCCGTGATGTCACTCCGATTCCCCATAATGGGTGTAGGCCGCCTAAGCGTAGGCGAGTATAGTCTAAAGAAGACTCCATTTGGAGGTGGAAACTTATATGGCAAGGTATACAGGCCCGGTTTGCAGACAGTGTCGTCGCGAAGGGCTAAAACTATATCTCAAGGGTGACAGATGCTATACTGAAAAATGCGCAATTGACAAGCGAGGCTATCCTCCGGGAGAGCATGGGACAGGTCGTAAGAAAACCTCGGAGTATGCGTTGCAGCTTCGTGAGAAGCAGAAGCTACGTCGCGCGTATGGCGTACTTGAGAGGCAGTTCGAAAGGTATTTTAACATGGCATCCAGAGTACGGGGGATGATTACCGGAGAAGCGCTTCTTCAAATCCTTGAGTCCAGACTTGATAATATCGTGTATAGAATAGGTTTTGCGTCATCGAGACCGGAAGCGCGTCAAATGGTAATGCATGGACATATTGCAGTTAACGGGCGTAAGGTAGATATCCCTTCTTATCAGATAAAGCCCGGTGATATCGTTGAGGTCCGTGAAAAGAGTCGTGAGCTTGTTCCCTTCAAGAAGACTCTGGAGACAGCGGGGGATCGTACTATTCCCGAATGGCTGTCTCTCCATACGGATGGACTTACCGCGACAGTGGTTAAGCTACCGTCCAGAGATCAAATTGACATTCCTGTACAGGAACACATGGTGGTTGAGCTCTACTCAAGGTGATCTGTATGAATTTGGTCTGTACTATGTGTATCAGATGCCAACTGCAGGGACCAGGAGGGAGACTTGTATATGATTGAAATTGAGAAGCCCAGAGTCGAGTGTGAAGAGCTCACTGAGACCTACGGCAAGTTTGTAATAGAACCCCTTGAGCGGGGGTACGGAGTAACCTTAGGGAATTCCTTGCGTAGGGTATTACTATCTTCTCTGCCAGGTGCTGCTGTCGCTTCTGTCAAGATAGAAGGAGTCCTCCATGAGTTTTCAGTAATACCCGGGGTTGTTGAGGACACCATCGACATGATTTTGAACCTTAAGGAACTCCTGGTTAAGCTGCATGCTGACGAACCGAAAACACTACGAATTGAGGCGGAAGGAGAGGGTGAGGTTCGCGCTGCTGACATTATAGCCGATGCAGATGTGGATATCTTAAATCCTGACCTTCATATTGCCACTCTTGATAAGGATGGCAGGCTTTACATGGAAATCGTAGTGGAGAAAGGCAGAGGCTACCTGCCCGCTGAGAAACGTAGGTTGGAGCCTATAATTGGTGTCATACCTGTCGACTCCATTTTCACACCGGTGAAAAGAGTGAAGTATGTGGTGGAAAATACCCGTGTCGGACAGGTAACTGACTACGACCGACTAATCCTTGAAGCATGGACTGACGGGAGCTTATCGCCTAAGGAAGCTATAAGTCTGTCAGCTAAGATACTCACCAGCCATCTCCAGTTGTTCACAGGTCTTACAGAGGCCACTGCAGATGTGGAGATAATGGTGGATAAGACAGAAGATACCAAGGATAAGCTGTTGGATATGCCCATCGAGGAGCTGGATCTATCTGTACGCTCCTACAACTGCTTGAAACGAGCGGGCATAAATACTGTAGAAGAACTTATAAAGAAGACAGAAGACGATATGATGAAAATCAGAAACTTCGGCAAGAAGTCACTGGAGGAAGTCAAGTCTAAACTGAATGAATTTGGGCTTGCCCTCCGTCTGTCAGACGATCAGGAGTAAAGGCGTCATAGATTTTGGGGGGATTGCGCAGTGAATCGGGGAAAACTGGGACGAACCAGCGCGCATAGGAAAGCGATGTTCCGAAATTCTGTAACTTCACTCTTTGAACACGGGAGCATCCGCACTACTGAGGGTAAGGCTAAGCAGGTCAAACCTGAAGCGGAAAGACTGATAACCTTGGCGAAGCGAGGGGATCTACACGCACGCAGACTCGTTGAGGCTTATGTTGTCGATCCCAAGGTTGCAAAGAAACTGTTTGATGACATAGCTCCTCGGTACAAGGAGCGTAGCGGCGGCTATATACGCATCATGAAGCTTGGGGAACGTCGCGGCGACAGCGCGCCTGAGGTAATAATGGAATTGGTTTGAGACTGAATTCAGATACTTTTATTCATAGCCTCTCGCAGGAGCCTGGCAGGAGTGCGCATTAGCGCACTTTTTGCAGGTTATAGGAGGTTTCCAAGTTGGATCGATCAGGTGACCGAATTATCCAAGTAGAGAATTTGGTCTATTCATACACGCAAGGCGAAGATGAAGAAGTGCGAGCTCTCGACGGGATAAATCTCTCAATAAGACGTGGGGAGTTTGTGGTAGTTATTGGGCGTAACGGGTCAGGCAAATCAACATTGGCGAAACACCTTAACGCCCTGTTCATTCCCAGCTCCGGTCTAGTGAGCATAAATGGAATGGATACACAGGATCCTAAGTATCTTTGGAACATTCGGCAGACCGTCGGTATGGTTTTTCAAAATCCGGATAACCAAATAGTTTCTACAACAGTTGAAGAAGACGTAGCATTCGGACCCGAAAACCTGGGGATTCCACCTGATGAGATTCGCAGGCGAGTTAATTTGGCGCTGGAATGGGTAGGTATGTCAGAGTACTTACGTCATGCGCCACATCTCTTGTCCGGCGGGCAAAAGCAGCGCGTGGCTATAGCCGGTGTTCTTGCTATGCGGCCTGAGTGTATTGTTCTTGACGAACCCACCGCTATGCTTGATCCTTCGGGTAGACGAGAGGTTCTTGATACAGTAAAGAGGTTGAATAAAGAAGACGGCATTACAGTTGTCATGATTACTCATTTTATGAGTGAAGCCATTCTTGGTGACAGGGTAATTGTAATGGATGCAGGGAAGATCGTTATGGATGACGTTCCCAGGAAGGTTTTTAGTCAGGTAGAGACAATGAGACTTCTCCATCTCGATGTCCCTCAAGTTACACGGTTAGCGTATGAGTTAGGTAAGTGTGGGGTTCCCATTCCTGATGATGTGTTGACAGTAGAGGAATTTGCTGATGCCCTATGTGGAGTTTTCCCGGAGGGTGCAGTAGCTTCGTGTGGGGAGTGAGCAAAATACAGTGTCCATCCGAGTAGAGAACCTATACCACATATATAATCCGGGTACTCCGTTTGAGCGTTGCGCTGTTCACAATGTAACTCTGGAGATACAGGATGGAGAATTTGTTGCCATAATTGGAGAGACAGGTTCCGGAAAGTCCACGTTAATTCAGCATTTTAACGGTTTGTTAAAACCCACACAAGGTCGAGTATTCGTTGACGGGGTGGACATTTGGGGAAAAGGTGTGCATCTCAAGTCAATACGTCAGAAGGTAGGTCTTGTATTTCAATATCCTGAGCATCAGCTTTTTGAAGAGACTGTGTTCAAAGACATAGCGTTTGGACCACGAAATATGGGCCTCAATGATGATGAAGTCCAAAGACGAGTTAAGCAGGCTATGAAGATGGCAGGCTTAGATTTTGAAGGTTTGTGTGATAGATCGCCTTTTGAACTCTCCGGGGGAGAGAAGAGGCGCGTAGCAATGGCAGGGGTACTTGCCATGGAGCCTTCGGTGATCGTTCTTGATGAACCGGCATCCGGGCTGGATCCTCGTGGGCGTGACGAGGTATTAACTGAGATACAGGAGTTGCATCAGGAATTTGGGTTTACTGTCATCCTTGTCTCTCACAGTATGGAGGACGTAGCCAGGCTGGCCCGGAGAGTCGTTGTGCTTCACCGGGCGAGGCTGATAGCAGACGGATCTACCAGAGATATCTTTGATATGGAGGATGTCTTAGACAAAGCGGGTCTCGAGGCACCACAAATAACAAGGCTCATGCAGGAGCTGGCTGGGCGAAACATGAAGGTAAGGACAGATATTCTCACAATAGAAGAGGCAAAACACGAGATTCTTCATGTTCTAAGGGGTGAAGGCCGTGTTTCGTAATATTACGCTTGGTCAGTACATGCCAGGGACTTCATTTGTACATAGACTTGATCCAAGGATCAAGATTCTCGTGACCCTTGTAGTCATTACGATGTTGTTCATAGTTGATACAGTTATAGGGTACGGTCTTGTTTTTCTCTTTATCTTAAGTGTTATACTTGTGGCGCATCTGCCTATGAAATTTGTGCTATACAGTGTAAAACCGCTATTGTTCATTCTTACATTTACTTTTGGACTTCATCTGTTCATGAATGAAGGGCGAACGCTTTTCGCGATAGGCCCGTTGGTTGCCACGTACGAAGGAGCATTTAAAGGTTTCACAATGGCTTTTCGACTGGTACTTCTTGTCTTGGGCACTTCAATCCTGACACTGACTACGTCGCCGATAGAGCTGACGGATGGCTTGGAGAATCTCCTTTCGCCTATGAGACGCATAGGAATTCCTGCTCATGAGCTTGCTATGATGATGACGATAGCGCTGAGGTTTATCCCGACTCTGCTGGAGGAGACAGACAAGATCATGAAGGCGCAGATGGCTCGAGGTGCAGATTTTGAGACAGGTAACGCATTTCAGAGGGCGAAGAGCCTAATTCCACTCTTGGTTCCGCTGTTCGTAAACGCTTTCCGGCGTGC
>DIQZ01000054.1:5739-5923 GCA_002424305.1 Firmicutes bacterium UBA5449 | reverse complement strand
ACTTCTTAGCCACCGTTTTGAGCTCCTCAATATCAGCCTTTGCCCCTGTCTCGTTTTTTGCCTTGATATTTGCTTCGAGCTTCTTCATTGTTGCTTCAAACACTGAGATATCCTTTGCTGTATCTTGGCTGGTCATTCGAGTTCGAAGCCCTTCCCAGGTAGTACGAAGCACCGATAGTTCTCT
>DIQZ01000054.1:4826-5484 GCA_002424305.1 Firmicutes bacterium UBA5449 | reverse complement strand
TCTGTTGCGGTCGGTGCAGGGGTTGTGGGCGTAGGAGCAGGAGTAGGCGCAGGTACTGTAGGCGCCGGTCTTGTAGGGGCGGGAGTCTGTGGTGTCGGGACTCTGGTGAAGCGAAGCCCGGCAAACACTGCAAGTATCACAAGCAATGCCCCAATCAACCATGCGCTTGTGTTAACTCGTCCGCCTCTATTTCCTCCATTCCGGTCACGATCGCCAAGGCTGCCACCAACATCGCCGGACTGGTCATTTGAGGACATATGGTCGTCCACAAAATCACCTCCTCGGCAATTAGTATCTGCCAGGAGGTGATCCATAATGCGCAAAATAGTCAAAGGGCATTTAAGACATATTCTTGGCCTAAACAGTTAACTGCTTGTAGTCTTCTGTTGCAGATGCACCTGCAGCTATGCAAATAGAATAAATTTCATCTATGTTTTGTGCAAGCATAGCGACAATGCCTGGGTCCAATGCCCCTTCCATAGCCATATTTCGTACAATTCCCAATGCATCTTGACATCGCATGCTTGGACGGTAAGGACGATCTTCTGTAAGAGCTGCAAACACGTCTGCTACACTCATAATACGAGAACCAAGGGGCAGGTCGGCTCCTTGGTGTTTGAAAGGATAACCTTTTCCGTCCATACGTTCATGATGAAAT
>DIQZ01000054.1:4509-4686 GCA_002424305.1 Firmicutes bacterium UBA5449 | reverse complement strand
CCGTCCATACGTTCATGATGAAATGATGCCCAAGTGTTAATTGTGTAAAGCTCGTTCAGGGGTTCCAGAGCTCGGTAACTGTAAAATGTATGTCTTTTCACCAAATTGAACTCGGATTTAGTCAGCTTTCCGGGTTTCCCCAGGATTTCAGCAGGCACTGCCAGCTTCCCAAGGTCA
>DIQZ01000054.1:4054-4326 GCA_002424305.1 Firmicutes bacterium UBA5449 | reverse complement strand
AAGGTCATGGATGTATCCGGCAACCTTGATCATGTTTTGCTCTCGCTTTGAAAACCCTGCGATCCTTGACAGAGCTTCGGCTGTAGAAGCTACTCTAAGGGAGTGACTTGCTGTGAACGGCGCACGAAAGTCAATGATGCGGCGAATCAAGTTGCCCAAGTTTGTGAGTTCTGTCATAGTAAGTTGAAGCGCCTGAAAGGCTAATGTTTCTGATATGACCACAGCTATGGAAGGAGCCGGGGAAGCCAGATCAAACCAAAAGTATTCCCTGG
>DIQZ01000054.1:3578-3782 GCA_002424305.1 Firmicutes bacterium UBA5449 | reverse complement strand
GCGGTTCAAGCTGATTGCCACCCGGTCAGCCAAATGGATTATGTGACTGGAGAAGGGGATTTTTTCTCCGTTACTTGCGGTACCTTCTCCATAGTTCCATGGAATGTGATGGTACCTGATTCGTCTGGCAATGTTCTCGAGAGGTTCAAATTCATTTAGGAAGTAATACCCTCTTTCAGCGTGTTTCTGAGAAGTGTTCAAATC
>DIQZ01000054.1:2896-3306 GCA_002424305.1 Firmicutes bacterium UBA5449 | reverse complement strand
TGCTTGTTTATCTGAGGGTAAGCCAAGTTCTTCTCCTAGTTTGAGAGAGATGTAAGCTACATGCGTATGATGATTGACTACTGTCGGGCTAACGAGGTCTATTATGTTTGACAAACATGTTACGAGATCAAACGCAGGCACTCGAGGCTCTATTATCATAAACCGAGGTTCTCCCCATATCATTCTTTAAAACGTGCATTCCAACCGAACCGAAGTCACGCTGTATAGAATATCCAATACTTCCATAAACGTCAAGAGTCCAGGAGTTCTGTCGTCTCAGGGATTGTTACGTCGAAGACCTGCGAGTGCACAGAAAGAATGGCCACGCAAGGAAGCTGCAAATCCGTAAAATCAGCGTCTATAGTTTACATAATATGCACATCTATGTTATCCTTTGTAGTTAAACGGGG
>DIQZ01000054.1:1862-2710 GCA_002424305.1 Firmicutes bacterium UBA5449 | reverse complement strand
TAAGCTGCGTATATCGAAACGATGTGGGAGGGGACCATGGGTGATTCCGAGGCCGGTTTCGAGCGAAAGAGCTTTCTGTGGCCATAGATTCCTTGATCCAAAGTCGATACTGACTGCGCTGATTATCATAGCTCTTGTCTATNNTCGGCGGATTGAAGTTTGGCTATTATGCTGAGGAACTTATCATGCCCTGTGAACACCGACCTTGGCATATCATGGGGAGTATAGAAAGAGGCAAGTTCATCGAATGGTTCAAAGGTGACATGGAGTACCTGACCCAAAATACAGAATATATAGACGGAAACTCGCATGACCTATTGAGGTTACGAAAGATAATGAGGCTAAATGAAGAGATACAATTGCTCCACGATGAAATTAGCCGACTTCAAGACAACCCCGATTATACTCATCCTACATTAGGTTTTCACGTATATGACAAAGAGGCCACAGGCTGGCTGCATGTACTATACAAGGCGATAGCTGTTCGAGAAAACATACTCTCTTCTCATTTGGACCTGTCTGCCGTGAAGGGAGCTAATACTAATGAGCTCCTTGACGGAACCCCTCTCTATGAAGCTGCCTCAGGTATGGTGCCCCAAGTAGAGGAGGTAGTGGAGGCGCTCGAGGGGATGGCTCTCCCCGCTGTGGTTTTTCATGATTACAAAGTCTATATACTACCGTTTTCCATGGGTGAGATTAGTGGTCTTGGGTCTAGAGGCTACATGCTTCTTGGCGCACCACCTGTTGATTGTGAGGTCATGGAAAACCAGACTGCTTATACTGTAGCGCATGAGGTTGGACATCATGTTCACATGACTTTCCTAGGGGCTACGTATGAAGAAAACCCT
>DIQZ01000054.1:1514-1656 GCA_002424305.1 Firmicutes bacterium UBA5449 | reverse complement strand
GTGGATGGGATGAGTACATGAGAGTTCGCGGTATTCCTATGTGGACTGCAGGTGGTGACGTCAATTCCGAAGGCTGGTTCGAGTCGACGGAGGAAACATTCGCAGAGGATGTAAGGGTACTCTTCGGAACTCAGCAGGCTGC
>DIQZ01000054.1:752-1329 GCA_002424305.1 Firmicutes bacterium UBA5449 | reverse complement strand
TCTGAGCCTCATGGTACTACTTATCGGGATCCCCGCGTTGATCCGGTAATTGCAGAGAATTTAAGGCTATTATTGACAAATATACCGAAACGTGCTAAAATCCAAAATAAGGGATACGTTAGTGCTACAAGTAGATAGTAATCGCTGATAATTTGGTGGAAGACAGGTCAGAAAGCAGTCGCCCCGGAAGGCGAGGGCAAGCTGAACGGTATGCCACCGCGAAAGGTGTGTTGTGAACCATCTTTAGCGGTGGCTTGTTGTTTTATTATACCTAACCGGACTATAGGTAAACAGATAGGAAGGGGGAATACCGGAAATGGCTGAAGGCTCCATAGCTCCCAAAAGTATGAATGAGTACGGACATCATGAAGAAAGCACCTTAGAAGCGTCTATCGCCGACGTGATCCGGCGTTTTGAACAAGAATATATGGGGAGATCTTCAAGACACATAAGGGTATACCCGGTGCAGGACATAGCTGTTGTAAGAGCACGAGGCATGTTAAGTCCTGCAGAAAGACAACTTGCATCTACACATGAAGGTAGAGTCCTCATTAAGCAGCTATGGGTCAAAGAAATG
>DIQZ01000054.1:0-601 GCA_002424305.1 Firmicutes bacterium UBA5449 | reverse complement strand
GCTATGGGTCAAAGAAATGGAAGGGCTCAGATCTGTGCTTCGCTATAGGTTAGAGTGTTTGATAGGTATGCCTCTTTCCGGACTTACACTTGATATTGATCCTAGGGAGGACGAATGGATAGCCGTCATTCGTCTTAGGCCCGGGAGTTCATGGATTTAGTCTTGTCATGGGGTCCGGGTAGTACCGCATGAGGATGCGCCCCATGAGGATACTTGACTTCAACGGGGTGACAAGAGATTTGCGGAGTGAAAACGCTCGTAATTTTAGCAGAACAGCCTTAGCCTCTTGGATATTTCTTGCCTTATTGATGTTGGGCCTATGTTTAGGACAGCGTGTGTCCGGGACAAGCCAACGTTCTCTGGTAGTGCGTACTGCACTCATGGAACCTGAGGCCATGGTTTACGCCCGTGCATTTGAAAATCGCACCGGGATTAAGGTTGAAGTTGTAAGGCAATCCACAGGAGTCATGTTGAGCTTTCTTAAGCTCGAACGGAACGATATTACTGATACCACTATAGACGTCCTTTTTGGGGGGCCGGCAGATGCGTATGTGATAGGAGCCAGAGACGGATTATTCGAAAAATATATGTCCCCGGAACG
>DIQZ01000045.1:64005-64679 GCA_002424305.1 Firmicutes bacterium UBA5449 | reverse complement strand
GTGTTACCTGCGGTAGTAGTTTTCCTGCTATTGACTGTATATCCGTTAGTGTATGCAATAGTTACCGGTTTTTATAAGATAGATTTTATAAGGGCCAAAACAACATTTAACGGCCTTCAAAACTATGCTGAAATCCTAACCGATGATACCTTCTGGGTAGCAGTGAAGAATACTTTGTTGTTCGTTTTGTTAGCCGTAGTCTTAGAGACTCTCTTAGGTACAATATTCGCCCTGTTCTTTAATTCCGGTTTTAGATTCATGAAGCTTTATAGAACCATAGTTCTTATGCCTATGCTCTTACCGCCTATAACAGTAGCCTTGACGTGGAAGATGATGTATGACTACAATTTCGGCATCTTTAATTTCTTACTGAAGACCATCGGCTTATCGCCTGTGGAATGGTTGAGCTCCACTAAGTGGGCATTGTTTTCCATAATCTTGACAGATATATGGCAATGGACTCCTTTCGTATTTCTCGTTATGCTGGCCAGCCTTCAATCGATACCACTGGAGATATATGAGAGTACACAGGTTGAAGGTGCAAATTACCTGCAAAGCTTAAGATATATTACATTACCGCTGTTGCGACCTGCTTTTGCTCTGGTACTGCTACTACGAACCATTGATACTTTTAGGGTTTTTGACAAGATGTATGTATTGACCGGAGGAGGCCC
>DIQZ01000045.1:390-63855 GCA_002424305.1 Firmicutes bacterium UBA5449 | reverse complement strand
GTATGTATTGACCGGAGGAGGCCCCGGCAATGCTACGGAGACAATAACCTTTTATGTGTATCGATATGGCTTCAGATACTTTCACACAGGTTATGCAGCAGCAGCCTCAATCATAATGGTGTTAATGGTGCTAGTATTTTCAATTCCATACATAAAGCAAGTGCTGGGAGCAGCAGATTTTCAACACTAGCTTCAAAACAGAACGCCTTCGTCACCAANNTTCTCGACATTACCTGCACCTCCCAAGCATGACACCATTAATTCGCGCTCCTTGTCCTAACCGTGGCCAGGTAGCCGGCGCTTACAGTGAGGGGGCGTCGAGAACGCAACACCGGCAACCTCTCCACTGAATTTACCTAGGACAAGACTTAAAACAGAACGCCTTCGTCACCAAGCCCCATCTTAACGCTATCGTGGGGGAAAGCCTTGATTCTATATTCAAGCCACACTTGCTTTTCAGTGTAACTATACGAAACCCTAAGCTCTCGACAATGCATGTCTCGAGTGAGTGCTACATCTCCACGCAGAATGCCTCTGGGCTTGCTCTTTGAAGTCCCTCCATATACCAGCGTCCATTCCAGCCCCCATGCGTCAGATACCCGGAGCGCGACTTGACTTTCCACTCTATCCAAGGCTTCTCGGGAAAAATCATATCTGGCCCCCAACTTAACAAGGCATCTTTCTGATGCAGCTATTTCCAGCTTGCCTGTGGCATCGCGCATACGTGCAGACTCAGGAGCATAGGCAGCAGAGGTTTCCACTGCCCAGGCTTTGCCCGGTGAAATCTTGGCCGTCCCTGTAATGTTCCGATAAGTTTTCGTGTAAAAATCGTACCCTCCGTCAATTGATGCAGTGAACATTCCCTTAGTCAGAGCTAATCTCCCTGTCAAGAGCCCTTTTCGGTCTTTCTTATCAAACGCGAACGGGGTCTCTCCGAATACCCCGCAATAATCATATTTACCTTGAATTAAAACAGCATTATCCAAAGCCCGCATCTCCAGGCCTAACACACCTTGAAGCACATATCGCTTGTCGCCTGTGGTATAACTGTCAAAGTTCGCTCCCGCGGATAAGGTTGCCTTCGATGCACTCCCAAGACGATATGACCGCTCCACCGTATTAATCCCTGCATTAACCTTACAGGCTTGAATTATAGGATCACCCACCCATAGAGAAGCTTTCTCAGCGTACCGACCAAAGCCTACAGTCCATTGGAGTCTTAGTGGAAAATCACCTACTGTAAATGGATGACCTTCAATAATTATCTCCGGAGTCCGTCCTATAGCTTCATAAGGAAGTGGATCCACTTCACCTTCCTCTTCCTTCTCCCGCCGTTCTTTTGGTTTGACATACTGCTCAACTATGGCTCGGGCAGAAGCAGCTCCAAAATCGTTTGCTGCTTCAAGCCGGTAGTTTAAGTATTTATCGTCCCTCAAAAACCCGTCCGTAACTTCACGCTGAAAGAACCTGAGATTCCCCGAAAGCGACGGACCTTCCTCAGCCCTCCACCTTCCTGTCAGCGCTACCTTTGTCTCGTCAGATGCTGATAACCCGGTTTTCCATACTTTGTCCATGGAAAGCTCTGCAGATCCCATGGCATCGTTATACTGAACCCTTGCTGAACCGGAAACTTGCGTGTTAAGGACACCTGCCAGAGACAAGCTATCAGAATACTTAAAATCCAAGGCGCAGGTGGTATTTAAACCCATTGGGACTTTGTGGGCAAGCTCCAATTTGGATTGCACATGATTAGTGGTTCTGTTCATTAATTCATATATGTACAAAGACCCGGTTCCCAGGTTTCCAAAATCATAAAGATGCTTTGCACCTAAACCCGGGCCTAGCCTGCTAAAATAGTCCAGGTACAGGAAACCGCGGAATGAAGGATTTCTGTAGTAATTGTAAGTGGTCTTCACAAACCAGCCTTCTTGGGCGCCGTATCCTACCTGGGGCATATCAAATCTGTTCTCTTCTCTGAGAGGAATGACAAGGTATGGCCAACGGAGTACACAGAATTTGCCTTCCCAGTAAGACAACTGCCTGAGTTCCATCTTGTCGCCCACGTAGATGTCTATCTCGCGTGCCTCAATCCGATAATGAGGCACGTCCAGGTCACACGTGGTAAGACTTCCGCTTTCTATCTGTATTTTACCGGGTTCAGCGCGGAATTCCCATCCAGCCACATACATGGGGCCTTCCATACGATCACCCTGCACGGTTGCATTCCCTGATCGCAGAACCCCGTGCTTCGATGTCAAATCATATGTAAGATTCTTGCCCTTCACCACATCTTCATCATCGCGAAACTCTACATTTCCTGAAGCGGTAAGCGCTCCTGAAGTAACATCTATCTCCAAGAGATCACAGGTAATCGTAATGTCCTTGTATTCCAGAACCACATTGCCTTCAGCGCGGGCGAACCGCCTGTCCAAATCAACGCTCAGAGCATCGCCTGTGAGTCTGACAGGTTCACTTGCACCGGTAGCTTCACTGTTAGACGATAGAAAGACACAGTACACGGAGAACACCAATACTACCGGTAATATCCATAACGTTATAGCAACACGTCTCTTCTTGAATGCCTTTTCACTCATATCTACAGTTTGCCACCTCGTCGTGCCTGCTCGCTACGGACAACCAGTGCGACTCCGACCAGAGCAAATATGATGTTACCTGTCCATGCCGCGGCAAGTGGAGGCAAGACATCACAACACCCAAGAGAACGGAATATGGAAGAAAGCGCGTAGTAGAGAAAAGCAATACAACCTCCCAACGCTACACCAAGAAACCTACCTGTCTTAGGACTCACAATGCTGACAACTATGGGGGCTCCGGTTAAGACAAAAATGAATGCAGCAAGGGGAAGAGCAAGTTTTAGCTGATAATCTACGATGAGCGCGTCTACACTCACACCACTTGCGCGGAATAGATCAATGTACGATTTCAACTCTTTCCTACTCATCTCATCGGGAGTCTTCTGCTGCCCAAAGAAAGCCTCAAATCCTTCGTCCATACGTAGATTCATTTTCTCAAATTTAGCTTCGTAAACCACATAACCTTCAGGACCCAAGTCGTGTACCACACCGTCAGAGAGCGTCCATGTGGTCCCCCTTGCGCTTCCGCTCTTGGCGGTAATAATCCTTGGAAGCCCTTCCTTCTGTGCTTCATAGACTAGAACATCACGTAGTTCTTGTGAAGTTGCATCTACCTTCCGTATGTAAAAGAACCTGTCCCCGGTACCTCTGAAGAATACGTTTTCTTCTGCAGTCGGAAGAGTCTCTTGAAGGACAATCCTCCTGACTATGTTCTCGAATTCGTGGTTAGCCCACGGAACTACATGTTCGTTGAAAACGAACGTGGCAATACTGGCCAAAAGGCCTAAGATAAGAAGAGGCAAAATAATTCGCAAAGCCCTGACTCCACCGGTGCGGAGAGCAGCAAGTTCGCTATCCTTACCGAGACGCATAAGAGACAACAGTGCACCACAAAGCGTAGATACAGGGATAGATTGGACTATGGCATCAGGAAGCTTATAGACCAGCAGTTGTACAACTGTACTTGTGGCAACTTTTTTCACAATAATCAGCTCAGCGAGCCAGAACAACTGGCTCGCCAGGATTATCAGCACGAAGCCTCCTATGCATCCAATAAAAGGCAGAACAAACTCCTTTGATATGTACCGATCAATGATTTTCAGAACTTGACCGTCACTCCTATCTGATGAGTGCCTCCAAGGCCGGAGTGCCCGGGAACTGTAGCAACATCCAGATAAGCATAATCCAGAGTGTATCTCCCCTTGCGTAGTCCGATTCCGTAGGTTACAGCTCCTTCGCGTGTCTTGATCCCGTAATAACCGAATCTGGCAGCGAGATTCGGAGTGAGCCACCGCTCGAGCCCAAGTCTAAGACACAAACGGCTTTCTTCATAGGTTCCTCTTGATGCGATTAGTGCGTCAAAGTCGTATATATCACAAGCAATCAAAGTGTACGGATTCGGTCTATACCCAATTCCGGGACGGACATTGATTCGTCTCGCCTCGCTGCTTCCGTCAGTCCATTGCACTTTGGAAAGGCCTACATCTTGAATCAAACAACCAAGTGAGACCTTGCTACTTACCTGGCATAGGAACCCTAAGTCTAACCCCCACCGGGATCCGGATGCAAAATCTCCGCATAAAGCCTTTTGGGAATAGGCTTCATATCTTATGTTTGCCCCAATTGAAAGCCCTTCCATGACTAACGCAGCGACAGAGCAAGTAAACCAATTCCCTGCCTGATACTCACCTATACAGTCCGGCTCTCCCATATGTTCTCGGATAAAACTAAGACCCAAACTAAGGTCGCCGTGTTTAGGGGAAACATATACTAGAAAGTCATCATAGTTAAATGTATCCCTGTTATTTAGCGTTGAAGTGATGTGAAGCCCCCTCTGCTCCAGCATGGCGATGCCTGCAGGATTCCAATACACGGCACTTAGATCGTCTGCGATCCCTACGAACGTGCCCCCCATTGCCATCTGCCTCGCTCCGACACAGGCCAACGCAGGCATATCTGCAAAAGCAAAAAGCATAATCACAGTAGCAATAATTATGAATATAAAGCATAGACCGTACTTGCCTGGTCTTGCCATTAGCTCCCCCTCTCCTCCCGCATAGTATTTTCGCTGTACCCGTCTAAATCCCTTCTTGAATGCGGGAAGGGTAAAAGTATCCAAAAAAAGCAATACGCCCTTGGCCAAGAGACTAAGGGCGTGTGAGGCTATCGGTGCTTGTATGAGGGGGCGCTCAGAATTTGGCAAGCATATGGCTCTGCTTAGAACTTCGTTGTGAGGGATACTCCTGCTGACAGATAATTCGTATCCAATAACCCTATGCTAAAGCTGAGGCCCTTGGAAAACTCGAACCGTGCTCCGATGTTAAATGAACCTCCGACGTATTCCCCCATCACAGTGGTAATAGGGGCTTGAAATCCGGTTCCGCCGGAGATTGTCACCGGGTTAAGGACGTGGTCCACACCGATGAATATCCCATTTAATCTACCGGTTCCAAATCCCACGTGGGCCCTGGGGCCTGATGACATAAGACGCTTACTGGCAGCCACATAAAGAGCCTGACCTTCAAGGCCTATGGCAACTGCAGGCATATCTGCTGCTTCCCCTAAAAGCCTTAGTTTCAGCATAGGGTATACGGTAGCGCCATCCTTGAACCCTCTTGAGCCTAACCCTACCTCAAGATTTGGCATGATTCCTGCACCTATGTACACACAATCTCTGATGCCTAATCGGCTATACCCTATAGCGAAGCTACCTTGTCCTAGCGTATCAGCGGACGGCGCCAGCAAAAGTCCGGTCACACCTTGCTGGGCTGTGGCTGCAAAGCTCACGTGAGACATACTGACAAGTAGCACTAATACCATACCTGTAATAGCCATAAGATTTAAGCGAGTTATCCTTCTTACCATAGAATAATCCTCCTTTAATAACATCTAGAAGGATTATTCTTCAGAGGTTGCCTGTTTTCCTACTTTAACCTCAACATGATTGAAATACATATTAACCCATCAAACACCGAAATCCTATGCTCTCAGGCCTTATCTTCTATTTCACTGAGCCTTTTCTCCAGCTCACGTACCTTTTCCACAACATCCGGTAATTTGCGGTATGCAGCTTCCATCTTAAGCTGCTCCTTATGAGGGCGAGCAGGCCTACCCGACACGAAAGCACCGGGCGGCAGATTTGTTGATACTAAGGTGCAGCCTGCCACAATGCTTGCGGGTCCGATTCTGACATGATCACTTACACCTGCCTGGCCTGCAAGAACAGAGCCTTCCCCAATCTCGCTGGATCCGCCTATCCCGGTCTGCGCCACCACAATACAGTGCTTGCCGATTCTTACGTTATGTCCTATCTGAACCAGGTTATCTATCTTAGTTCCTCTACCGATAACCGTAGCGCCCATCGTAGCCCTGTCAATACACGAATTAGCCCCTATTTCAACGTCATCCTCTATTATGACAGTTCCTATCTGGGGAACTTTATGATGCACACCATCATGGGCAACAAAACCAAATCCATCAGAGCCAATCACAGCCCCTCCGTGGATAACCACGTGCTTTCCAATGGATACCCGCTCTCGTATCACTGCATTTGGATAAATAACAGTTCCATCGCCAATCTTAGTATGTTCTCCTACATAAACGCCGGGATATAAAACAATCCCTTCTCCCAGGACTACATGGGCTTGAATGATAACGTTAGGGCCTATCCGAGCCCCTTTGCCTATTACTGCACTCTCAGCAACACTGCTCTCTTCATGAACTCCCTCAGGGGGATGGGAAACATCAGGCGCGAATATCCCAAGTACTTTTGCAAACGCAAATCTTGGATTTTCCACAAATATGCCGGGCTTCCCCTGAAGGCTCTCTCCATGTTTCGCTATAACAGCTCCTGCATGACTCCGGGTAGCCATTTGAAGAATCTTTGGGTTCTCTGCAAAAACAATGTCACCCGCGCCTGCGCTTTCCACAGGAGCTATCCCCGTAATACAAAGGCGGGGGTCGCCTACCGGGTTACCCCTGATCATCTTTGCTAATTCACCTAACGTTATCTTTCTATCCATCTTGACACACTTTCACTCGTAATTTCGAATAATAAAAATTGCATCCTGCGTCATGTCAACATCAAAGGATTCAGCCATTCTGTGTTCTAAGTCATCCTCAATTATCTCTATCGGGATATCCGTATCATGACTAAGATTTGATACTACGTGAAATACGTCTGTCTTGATGCGCTCCAGAACCTGCTCCCGACCGGCCACAAGTTCATCAAGCTCCACGGTGAACTGAGATTCCCTCTCCTTAAACTCATCGGACATCTGGGCGCGCCTGCATGAAAGCTCAATCCGCCCTCGTCTGGAAACTTCCTCTTGCCATGCCTCAAAACCATCTGGATTACCAGGCGCTGTGTCAGTGAAGAAACCTTCGATTTCCTTCGATAACCTCTCCCTCTCTTGCTGAAGCTGAGAAGACACCCAACCTACTTGTTCCTTCCGAAACTGCATAAGCTCCCTGTCAGCCTGGGCTGTTTCCCCGGCTTCATAAAGCGCGTAAACATCATCCAGTGCTTTCTGTTTAGCGGAAAGTTCCTTCTCAATCTCATCATTGAGGTGCTGAAGCTCCTCTTTCAGGACCTCTCGCTGAACATCTGACAACTTCAGGAGCTGTAATTTCATTTGCGTGTTCACAATAGCAAGATAGTTCTCCTTGACTGCTCTATCTCTCAATTCATCGAATTCATTGTTGAGACGAGCCTTTTCAGCATAAAGCCGATCTTCAAGGTCTGCCTCAAGCTCAGTTGCCTTGGCTTGTATACGTGCATCCGCTTCCCCTGTGAGAGATGCTTCCACCAAGTTAAGTCTGGACTCCAATACGTCTTTATACTGAGGAAACTCGAAATTTTCATCAAGATCTCCGCAAATCGCCTCGCCTAACGCTTGTTCTGCGATTCCCAAACACTTCAAGACGTCTTCCTCGGTAATTCCTGAGGCGTCCACATAACTCTGCCATCGACCTCTACATGTCTCTATCTCGCGCTCAATACGGAGTACTTCCATCCATAGCGGATGTCTCTTCATCACTGCATCTAGCAAGACAAACCCTGTCCTCTTATTGTCATGAATGCCATTAATGCAGGCATCAGACTCATATTCCGGGCATATTAGGCTGTCAGCCATGTTACCATAAACGTTCTCAAGGCAAGAAGAGCCTATGTCATCAGAAGAGCCTATGCCAGAGAAGTCCGTCTCCCCATAGGAACAGACATCACTTCGTTCATCCATAAACTCTAACTTGAAAGACGCTGATTCACCGGATAGAGAGAGGGTCGGGGACTCATCTAATCTGAGTTCTTCTGCAGCCGGAGATGGAAGAGACGGGGCCCCTCTACTGATAACGAGGGGCCTTAAAGGTTCAAGTTCATTTTGAAAATCATCAAAGCACAGGCCCCCATAAACAACACCTGTATCACCGAACAGTGAAACCTCGTGTGTTACCGGGAGCTTGACTGCCATAACAGCCAGGACTCCAACAAGTCCAATTGTCACGCCATAAACTAATCGCTTCATCAGTATCCCGCCAAAGCCTGGCATTTTTGACTAACTCAGAATGGGTTGCCTACTATTTCACCCCGAGCTTCCGGAGGACAGGTTCAGTAAGGTCCATGCCACCCGTGACGACAATAGGTAAGGACATTGGCATGGCTTGCGTACCGACAATGCTTGCGCTACTATCGCGGAGAGGCACAAGAGCTTCAAACTCTACTCGCTGGCTGAGAACAATAGAGCAACCTTCGTTCTTAGCCACATCTTCAATTGCCTTTTGAATCTTGTCTTGGAAGGGCTGATTCAGCTGTATCTGTTTTTCAGTCAATTGCTTTTCAAGATTCAAGAGCTTTACCCGTTTGCTCTCCTCGTCAAGCCCCTCAGCCTGGGACTCGTATTCCTTCTGAAGTTTTTGGGCGAACTCTTCATAAGACTTCTGAGCTTTTGTATACTCTGATGAACTCTCCACCGCTGCGATTACTCTTGATGAATAAACAAATCCAACCGGACCTGCCCCGTTTGCCGCCTTAAGACTTTGGCCTCCGACGAGACTTACGACAACTGCTACAGCAGCGATAATGACTACCAGTAAACCTAAGAGTCTTGTTTGGAATTTTGACATTCCTGCACTTCCTTTCACCGACGCTAACACCTTTGCTAAAACTTGAGGGGAACATGTCCCCGTTGCAACACGCACATTATATCAATGGTATCACATAGCCGCAAGGATTTTCCGGAGAGGCATACCTTACCACAACTGCTTCTTTCGGGATTGCTTAGAACATCTGACCAAAACTGAGGTAAGCTTGGCCTCCTTGCTTTCCTATCCCATAGTCAATTCTGAGCATCCCTATGGGAGTCTCGACTCTGACCCCAAGGCCTGCACCTGTTGAAAGGCCTTTCATGCCGGATTCCTCGTCTCTTAACCATGCAGTGCCTGTGTCTGCAAACACTACACCCTGAAGCCCCTTTAGTATCTGAAACCTGTATTCCGCATTAGCAAGCAGCATACTATCGCCATAAAACTCACCGTAGTTGTACCCGCGAAGTGTTTCTGCGCCTCCAACACGGTATTGCTCATGTAAGGGAAGAACTCCCGTTGATGTCCCGCCTGAGAGCCTCACTGCAAGCACTTGATTAGGTCGAACTTCCCGATACACGCTACCTTCCCCTTGGTACTTTGAGAATGTGTAGCTACCGCCAAGGATGCCGCCTGCCACTTCCGTCGATGCCCGCCAGTAGATACCTTTGGTGGGATTCATGTAATGGTCTCGTGTGTCGCTGGTAAGAGATAGTGTAAGGCTTCTTGTATCACCACTGGGGTTCTCCCCGGGTATCCACGACCATTTGGCCTTATCTCCACCTTCTTGAGGGAGTGGAACAAGATCTGTCGCGTCAATTCTGAGGGATAGAGACAGTCTCAAGTCTTGCTTCAGCGGCCTCCCTAAAGATACACTTCCGCCCCTTCTGAGTTCATTATATCTGATTTCCGCAGGATGCTCCCCTTCATTCCATTGGAATTTATCCTCATCCCATTTTCTGGTCACTGCTGAAGTGCGATTATACAGGTTAATGCCGAAGGATGTTTGACTTGCATCAATCCATGGATCGTAGAAACCTATAGTATATGAACTACGACCCTTTCCAAACTGCCAGTTCACATTTACAGTCTGAAGCCTTCCTAAGAAGTTCGACTCAGAAACCTCAATATACCCAATGAATTTCTCAGCAGAACTGTACCCTGCACCTATCCCTGCGCTACCGGTTCTGGACTCCTTCAACACGTAGGTTACTATGTAGGCATCCTCTGCTTCTGCCATGTCCAGCTTTATGTCAATGCTTTCAAAGATTCCGAGATTCCCAAGTTTTCGCTGGTCATCGCGGAGTTTATTGATGTTTAGCAATTCACCGGGCTCAACCGTGATGTATCTGCGCACCACGTAATCCTTGGTCTTCTTGTGTCCTTCAATCCTGACATCGGACACACGAAGTTCTACCAGTTCTATTGTGACATCTCCCTGTTCAGAAATATTTACGTCCTTAATCTTGGCAGAGTAACCCTCGTTATAGTAGTACTTGAGAATTCGCTCGAGATCACCGTTGAGCTTCTTTAAGTTGAGGGTCTCTTGCGGCCGCACGCTCATCAACAGTTCAAGTTTGTCGCGGCTGACTGCTTCATTCCCCGCAAAACTAATTGAAGCAATCCTGGGATTTTCTACGACCTCATATACAAGTCGTATCGCCCCCAAGTCAGGATAAAACCTTGCTGCTACATTGAAAAACAGCCCGGTATCACTAATAGCTTCAAGGTCAGCTCTCACCGCCTCTTCTGTCAGCAGATCTCCTGGTTTTACCTTGACAACTTCCATGACTACTTCCAAGGGAATAGTCTGAAGCCCTTCGACCTCTACTGCGATAATTTTCTCACCTGTAGGTACCTGAGCCAGGACACAGGGAGATAATAGACCGGCAAAAGTCATGGTTAAGACAGCAATGAGCGCTATCGGAATGAGTTGAGCGCGAATGTTCTTGGCATTTAACTGGATTTGCCCGGATAATAGGTTCACATTTGTCCCTCCTTGTTAGACACAGACGCTTATGCACTTACTCTAATTCTAACGGTTTTTCTTAGATCATGTTCCTACTAAATTCGAGAACAACATGGGTATCATCTTCTACCAACCTCACGTAAATCCTTCCCATCTATCCATCCAAATATTGATGATATCAGCAAATAGTCCCACATCTCCTAGAATTTCAATCGAGCTTCAATACTGAAAATTTTCTCTCCCTTTTCATCAAACCGTCCTGTAAATACGACGCCCGGACGATAGAAGTAATCAAACCTCAAAACCCCATATGATTCAGGGCCCAATGCCTTCTCATAACTTAGATAGAAGCTGTCTATGAGGTACTTGCCAACCCTTAGCGTCAGTTCATTGGACGTACCTCTGTGGAGCCTAAACTCGTCTAAAGCCAGAAGTGCCTCAAACGCCCTCCCAATTCCTCCTGATACCTGAAGACGAAGTTCTTGCTCAAAAATCCTGGCTATTTCCTCTTTGAATGCGCCTTCAACATCACCTGTAAGTATCCTCGTCAAGGCACCCGGGTAGTTTAGAAGCGCCAGAATCTCATCATGAGTCATAGAGGGACTTGACGATAGTTCAAGAGCAAGATCTCCGGGCAAAACTCCATGAAGTCCGATGAATATTCTTGCTGCACCTACCGTTGTTTCCGCTTCCACTTCGAGCCGAGGCATAGTACCACGCGTCTCAGTAAACTCGGCAATGGCTTGCCGTATGGTAAACTCGTTCCCGAAGTAAGCAAACCAACCTCTTCGAGCTTCCATTCTACCTGACACTTGTGGCTGCTTGAGAGTACCGCTAAGCTTCACAGACCCTGATGCCGGAATATCCATGATTTTGGTTCTTACACGAAGATCTCCTTCAGTAGCTACAGAGAGGGCTAAATCCGCATCAAATGGAAGACTTCCCCCAAACGACCATGTATCAGGCGAAACTATTGCCCTTACCAAACTGATTTTGCCGGAAATCAACGGGTGACTGAGAGGTCCGACAAGCTTAATATCGGAGTTGACAAGACTCTGGAACATACCTGTATTGACCCGCGCCCCGTGTGTCCACAGTTTCAAGTCCAATCCCGTTCCCTGCCCGCTCAGGAGCATGACATTGCCTGATACGTTGACTTCACCGTCCCCAAGACGACATGAAAGCGTTTCAATATTCGCTTGAGTCCCTACGAACTTGACTGTAGTGCTAAGATTCTTGAACACATCAATGACAGGCAAGAGCTTTATCGTCCCATCATTCACTCGAGCGCTCCCGTAGAGTGTTGGAGATTCAAGTGTTCCGGCAACATGGAGGTCTATATCAATGTTGCCCTCTGCCCATTCAATTCCATCATAGAACATGGAAATGAACTCCAGCTTTCCGTTGATCATTTGCAAGCTGACATCTAATTCTTCGCCGGGGGCAAAGGTCGTGATTCCTATCGTCTCAAGCCTCTTTTTGGAAATGGGAACTTTGCCATGAACAGCCTCTTTGTGGCGCCCCTGAACAATCTCACCGTCTTCAATGGTGACTACGCCATCGCGAAATGTCATTCTTGCAGCCAGCAAGTCAAAACCGAGCCTTTCCACGCTGCCGTCAGTAACCCTAAACGATAAAGCCACAGAGGGATCCATTGATTCCCCTTCGGCTTTAATAGCAAGATCCATAGTACCTTTGAATGAATATTTCCATCCCAACACAGCGGATACGGCACTGACATCGAAATGCCTGGCTGAAGCAGTAAGAGAAATTGGGGCACCCGGCCCCAGGCTGCCGGTGGCTTCGAAGTAGCCGTCGCCTGCCTGGAATAACCGTAAGAGCTTCAAGTTAACATGATCTCCTACGATTTCGGCATTCAATGACGCGCTTTCAAGGGAAATTCCTCCTACAACCAGACGATTGGTATCAAGCTTAAGCTCTATGGCGGGTTGGGACAGATCCCCCCGGACATCCACCTTACCGCTGATTCTACCCTCCACAGGGTCATTCTTTCCAGGGCGCACAATAGCGAGGGCAGTTTTTACGTCCAGCTCCCTAGCGGTAATTGCAAGATTCAAAGAGTTTCCGTTATTAACTCCTATGCTTCCTTCAGCTACGGCGGTGCCGGTTCCGTCATGGATTACTGCACGCCTCACATATACCTCCCCCTGACTCCATTTCAGGTCACAAGTTACATCAGGCAGAAGTACATCCATGACAGATACATTCCTTGCCACAACGTGCCCTTCCACTTGAGGCTTGGCAAGTTCCCCTGTTATCTTACCCTCAAAACCGGCTATTCCCCCCCTTACAGGGTTACTTGGGATATCCATCGGAAGCTTTGATAAATCGAAATCTTGTATGTTCACAGAAAGGTCAAGTTTACCTTCACGCGTCACGTTGCCTGACGCACTAACCCTGATAGAACCTATGCCAATGCTTAGGTTCTCTATGTTAGCCGTGTCTGCAGCATATGTAAAACCTGTGGTGACATCGTCCAGTTTTATACCGGATATCTCCCCTGACGAAAGCCTAACGTCTCCTTCTGCCTCCGGATTCCGTACAGTTCCTCTAATGGCTACCTTTCCGGAAATCTGCCCTTTTAGAGGAATTTCTCCGATTTTTGCTATGGACGCCAATTCACCCACAGGCATCCCGTTAATATTTGCTAACAAGTCAAACCCAGGGTCTTCCCTGCCCAGTTCTATTATACCTGCAACCAGACATGCAGCATCCCCCAGGCGAATCGAAGCATTGGAAAGATGGATTGTGTTGCCATCAAGCTTGATACGACCTACAGCAGAGTCCAACTGAATCCCAAAGGCTTTAGGTCTCACAATTTCGGTAAGCCCATCCAGGGATATGTTCTTGTCTTTACCGGAGATGGTCCCCACGAAACTTGCGCTGCCTTCTACGTCCTCATAGCCAAATGACTTGGCCGCTTTCCTGAGGTCAACAGCCTCTGCAACCACCTGCATTTCGAAATCAGCGTTATCGAAAATTACCCCTCTTGCGGCTAGATCGCCGTCAGGACCTTCTGAAGTAAGCTCGTCAATTGTTATTCTGCCGTCCTCTGCCCTAAACTCTGCGCTTAGGTTATCAAATGAATAATCCCGGATACTGCCTGATGTTATTGCACATGAACCCGCAACCTTGTAAGAACCCTCCTCAACCTCAAGCATAGCCTTGGCATCTAACACCCCGGAGGTAGTAATATCTTCGGATATGACGTATGAAGCTGCTTCTTTCACAGAGACTCCTTTGACGTCAAGAGAAAGCCTTGTCCACAAGCTTACACCGGACTCATCTTGCGTTTTCTTAAGCAGCACAACACCGCTGACATCAATCTCTCCGCCCATTGTGGCAATAACAGTGTCATTAAGGGTTATTGCGTTGTTCCCGTAACGGAATTTTCCTTTGACTTCAGGCGCTCTAAATGATTTCCCCGAAGCTATCGCGGAGACTTCAGATAATGCAAAATCCCCGTCTACCCACAGTTCCTCAAGAGACCCGTTGAGGTTCAGAGTCACTTCGCCGTGCCCTTTCATACCCCCTGCGATGTTCGGAGCAAACACTTCCATGGCACGACTCAATTCAATATCAGCGAGGGACACTGTCATATCAAAATGAGGCTCAGACAGATCATTTACTGAGCCGTTAACCACAGCAAATGAGTCCATAAAAACCATGGTTAAGCCCTCTGAGCTTACGCTATTCCCGAGCAGTTTGACTCTGCCTTCAATATTTTCTGCAGGTGATTTCAGGGAGGCATGCTCTACCCGAACCTTAGATAATAATACTTCTCCGCTCAATTCAAGATCCGGATAAAACCCCCTGACCCCGATATCCACTGCAGCAGCACCTGAAATAGTGAAGGCATCACCTGCTACAGCAATCTCCCCTAGGTCTTCCATGGTCAGGTTTTTACTCTTCAGCGTAATGTCTATTTCCGGATTTTTCCCAAAATGTACGAGCCCTGAAGCTTCGAACTTTGACGCTCCGAAATTTCCTGTCGCTCCCTCAATATTCAGGGACTCCATATCAAAATTCACTTCAGCGGCAAGATTATCAAGCCTGGCACCGATGGAGTCAAGATTCAAAATTCCTTTGTCTATCATGACTTTCCCGCTGTAAGACACATCGTCGCCTGCAGTTCTTTGGAATGACAGCCTAATGCTACCGTTCCCACCAAGCTCCTTAATTCCCGGATAAACCCTGCCTGCGGCGAAAGACACATTTGACATGACAGCTGTGCCGTCAAATAGAATGGGACCGTTAGGATTACTCTTGAACTGAATCGTACTACAGGCATTGCCTACCACACTCTTGACACCCTCTAGAATGTCCGATGCGCTAAACGAAGCATCATTTATTGCAAGTTTTCCACTATAAGTCGGAGCTGTGTCAAAGCCTCCGGAGAACGCTGCTTCTAAGCGAGCAGGCCCTTCAATAGACTCGACTCCTCCTAATATTTGCCCTGCTTTCAGTGTTCCCCCGGAGATTACTGCATCCCCTTGGAAAGAACTCACAGCGCCTCCCGCACCTTGGAATTTCAAATTTGCAGATATATCACCATCCATAGAATCAAGGCCTGGAATCCCGTCTTTAAGCAAAACCTTGCCTGATGAGAGCTTGGCAACCCCCTCATACTTAGCCCCTTCATCACTGCTGCTAAAAGAAAGCTCAGACGCTACGTTACCTTCCAGACTTTCAAGACCGGGGTAAATTCGCTCCGTAAGAATCGTCGCTGACTGTATCTTAGCTTTTCCATCATACGTTAGGTCATCGTCACCTGACGAAGAGAATCTCAGGTCAATAACAGCCAAGCCTTCGGCCTCTATAAGGCCCGGATAGACCTGGTCTGAGACAAAAACAGCCCTATTTATCTTACCTCTCCCGGAGTAGCCGGTAAGCTCCGGCCCGCAGCCGGAAAAATGAATCTCCCCGTCGGCCTCACCGCTAATGGATTTAACAAGACCTTCGATTTCGCCTACCTCAAGAGCACATTTGGCAATAGACATAATCCCATTGATAGCCGGCTTCTCCCGGTATTCGCCTTTGAAGGCCACATTGCCCGTAACCGGACCTTCCAGTCGACGGATACCCCCTTCAATCTCTGTAGCGAGGAGGTTCCCCCGAGTTGCTTGACCACTGCCTTCATACTGTAGGACGCTATCTCCTCCGCCGAGAAAACTGACAAATGCAGACCCTTCACCGGAAAACTGTTTTATTCCCCCGGGAGCATCAGACACGTCTA
Organism: Firmicutes bacterium UBA5449; assembly: GCA_002424305.1. Classification (GTDB taxonomy): domain Bacteria; phylum Bacillota; class SHA-98; order UBA4971; family UBA4971; genus UBA4971. The sequence continues at coordinate 47,954 of DIQZ01000045.1, read as the reverse complement.
TCTCGATATTAGCTACACTCAAGTCCCCACTGTATCTAAATTCGCCCCCGGAGTTCCCGGAAATCTCCAAATTACCGGATACTTCTCCTAAAGCTCGTCTCAGCCAGGGAGGCCCGTCTTCGATTCGCGCTTCCCCCCTGAGAAGACTGATTTTGCCACCGTATTCCACATCACCCGGATACTCCCCGCCAAATGAGATGTTTCCACCGGCTTCTCCTTCTCCGACCGAAGATTTTATGCCCTCCGTTGCGCCTAATACTTCTATCGCACTGTCTATCACGTTGACTATGCCATTATATCTAACCGTCCCGGGAGCCTCACCCTCAAACTCGACTGCACAGTCTGCCGTGCCTTTGGACACCCGAATTGCGGCAAAGGACTCTCCTTCTCGGGAAGACTGATTTAGCTGTTGCATACGGTCTAAGGCTATGTCGGCCTCTTTGAGATTGGCGACTCCCTTATACTTAACAGGCACATCTTTTCCACCGGAAACATTCACAGTGCCGGTGAGACATCCTCGGATAGACTCAATACCTTGACCGGGGTAGGCAATATCAACAGATCCCGAAATCAGTCTTACCTGTCCTTGATAATCGGCAAGAGCTCCTCCTCTTCCCTCAAACGTGAAAAATGCACCGATATCCCCTGATATTTCGGAGACCCCTGATACGACATGTTCTGCGACTACCTTGCCTTTATCCATTTTCAGACTGCCTTGCGCCTCTATGCTGTCTAATGACTTACCGGCAAAACTGAGGTTTGCACGAACAGGGCCTTCCACCTGTAAGGTGCCGGCTGCAAGCCCTGCAACATTCTTCAGCGCTTCACCGGCAGACAGGTAAGGAATATCCAAGGTTGAACTGCCCTCAAAAGACAGCAACTTATCTTCAGCTTCTTTCCAGAATTCGACTATCACCCTACCTTTTGCATCAACCTCAGAGAACCCAAATTGACTGTCAATCCATTGCACATGCTCAACAGACACTGTACCCTTGCCTTGGCAGGCCAGGCCTGCCTCATCCAACTGAAAGTCGAAAGCCAGATTCAAGCTACTGTCAAGATCTTGGAATTGCCCGACATCAGCGGAGAAATCGGGTAGTGTGATATGAGCCGCATTAAGATCCGCTTCAGCTATGCCGGCCTTTCCCCTAATTATCAGCCCTTTTTTCGCATTTGGCCTCACGTGAGCCTCTACGTTAACTTTTCCACCTGCCAGATCCACTGTGTCAACACTGTTTAGGATCTGCCTTATACCTGCAATAGACTCCTCTGTGACCCCGGGTAGTGGCACGGTTACTGAATCTACGATACTACGCAGCTCCCCTAACCACGCCTGAGGCATCACTCCGGATAGAGTCGTATCGCAAGTTATGGCTTTTGTCTGCCGATCATATCCACCTGTCACCGCAATGCCGATCTTTCTTTCATCCCCTGCGAACAGCTTAATATGACCTGCTATGCCCGGCTGGCTAAGCGAAACACCCCCGTTGATACCACAGGCTGCAAAAGGCCTGTCAAGTCCGGGAATTCCGTAAACCTTCAGCGTCCCGTCTCTGACAGAGACGAAGCCTGTAAACCCGTCCAACGCACCGACTGCCTGCCCTAAATCAACACCTTCCGCCCCTGACGGAAGTCCCGTTCCGGAAGGAAGCTCTGTGCAAAGCTCCGGTTCAATGAAAACCAGGCCTGTGATGGCATGAGCTATGTCCTTACGTTTAGTGATAATATCGAATAATGAATAACTGACTTCCACATGCCTTGCAGAAAGAACAGGAACATCTGTATCGAACCCGGCAACCGATAGTCCGGATATCACCACTTCGCTGAGGGTTTTGCCGGCGATAGACTCAATTTCCACCTTAGTGCCCAGCGCATCTTCAAGCCCTGCAATTATCGGATCTCGTGCCGCCAGGAGGATTGCGTTTTGGATTTTTAGGAGATTATTGTAGACACAAAGAATTGCTACAGACATGACAATGATTATTACTGCACCCAGAGCTTTTGTCTTTTTGGGCATAGACGCCATAATCTCCCCTCCCAGCTTAAACATAGTTCGACAAAGACTATTTCATTCCTCTATAGACAAACGCCCCTACGCTGCGCGCAAGGGCGCCAATTCATGGCATTAATGGGAGACGCAAGTAGTTGATCTAATCGTTAGTTGTTCTCAGGCAGTGTCTGAGCGGTTGATTCTTCAACAAGTAATTCCAAGTCTATCTCGCCCTCTATCACGTAGCCTGTAGATAAGGTGACCTTTACTATATCGATGACCCGGTTTTCCTTGACCTTTTCTGTATCCTCAACACGCGGAGGCTTCTCTTCCACACGGGGCGGAGCTTCAGCTTCTATCTGAGACAGAAGAATTCCAATGGGGAACTTGTCACCTTCCAAAGTCCCTTCCTCGATGAGACTTGCCTCATCAATTTCTTCAAATCCACCGGGATAGAACTCCAAGACAATATCATTGTTCTTGTCAGTAGTCGTCATGTCGCGAATTAACTTCTCCAGACTCTCAGCAGGTGAACGCTGGGAAGCCTTACTGTCTTCCGTCTCCCCCTCATCCTCAGGTGGCATAACCCCCCCGCCACGCACTGTTAGGTAGAGAGTCCCCGGACGGGTATGTTCAGGGATCTTCACGTTTATACCCTTAATCTCAGGAATACCTCTATACGGATGAACTCTGACTTTTACCTCCACAGTCTCGCCTGGAGCAACGGTTTTCTTAGCCGGTTCAGCCTCAACAATACGGGCTGTCTGCCTTTTTTCCTCAACTTGAACATCGACTTTTATCCCGGTCACATTAACCTTGGTAAATTCATTATCAACTAATGCCATAAGAATATCAAGACACTCGACTCCGGAAATTGCAGAGATATCTACAGGGCTGAAAAACATGTTTTCCCGGGATATCGGTTCTTCGAAGTTCTCCGTATGAATCTCAAACTTCACATTGCTGGTTCCTTGGCCTATCCTATCTATGGAAGAGTCAAGGCACTGCAAGATAAATGACCATGCAAGTTCACCTATTAGCAACTCGTCATCAATAATATCTGACCTGAATATCTTCACTGCACCGGTATCTTTGTCTCTTACAGTCAAAGCTATAGGAAGTGTTTTCGGCATCTTGTCAATTTCCACAAGTACTCCCTTGGAACGATCCTGAGTTACCGTACCGACAACATCCAGCGGACTTCCTATTTTATACGGCTTAAGAATTGAGGAGACAATATGATGAACTTCAGCTCCTGTTGCAATATAGCCGGCATCACCCTTTAGAAGAACGTCATGGCCAAATGCAATTACCAGGTCGCCTTTTCTGTAAGTTACCGTACCAAGCACAGTGGCAGAGACGTCCCCCCTAATAAGCTGTACCCCCACAGCAGATCCGGGCTCAAGCGCGACTTTATCCTGAGATTCCCCTGATTGTGCAGTCCCTGAGGCAATTGGGAGGAGACCGTAATCCTTCAATCCGTCTGCCAAAAGCTGAAACGCCCGTCCTCCCAGGCCGGTTATCATCACAGGGCTCGAAACAGGAGTCATCACCGGCAGTACCTCAGAATCCTTACTTATCAGTTCCTCGCCGACCATGACCGGAATCTCAAACTCTGCTGCCCCGACATGATATCCTTGTGAGGCTTCCAGAACTCGAAGAATTTCTCCGATTGGAGTCACAAGAGCTAAATAGGGGTCTGAGCCGTCACGAAGGGAATGAGTTATCGCCCCAATAAGTCGGCCATTGATGTAAACAGGGCTACCGCTCATTCCTGCTGCTATCCCACCTGCTGCCTCCAGTGCTTCTCCGCTTCCCCTTACAAAAATGAAGTCGCCTGTGGCTGCCCCGCCCTTTAAGATCCCCAATACCTCTACATCAAACGTATCTATCTTGGTGCCTGAAATGACAGTCTTCGAAGTGCCTTTCATTCCGGGTGTAATCTCTGAAATAGGCATGAATTCAAGATCTGCCTGTGCTTGTACATCAGAATCAAGGAAGGCCCCTGTACCTATTAACAGAAGGCCTAAGATAACAGTAATAGCAGCGGCCACAAGCGTCTTTTTTACTACGCTCTTGGATTTCGAAACTGTCGTCATAATCGTAAATTCCCCCTTCACAGCCCTCCGCAAGCTACAAACTACTGACCAATCGGTGGACTTACAGGGGGGGTCTTAGACGGACCGGAAAACACAAGAATCGCATCAGCGACCTTCCGTTCTCTTCCGTCTGATGGAGTATTCATGACAAAGTCACGAACCACCATGGTGGAGGAGCCCCCACCGTCCAAGTTCATAGCGTCCTTTGCGCCTAATTCAACCATGATATCGGCGAGTTCTTCTAAGGTTACCCCTATGCTGTAGTACGCCTGACGTCCTGTAACAGCAACCAGTAAGAGCTTATCATCGAAGGTCACCCCTACTGCGGTTCGCGGTGCGCGGCCTGTGGCCACGTCTGCCTTAAACTGCTCTTGTAATGAGGTTACGTTGACCTTACCGTCTTTTACAAGCCTGGGACCGCCACCTACAGCATAGACGACCCCTTGTTCCAGCCAATCAGGGACTAAGTTTCCTTCTGCATCTATAGATACACTATCCATAAGGATCCTTCCGTCTTGTGTTATCCCCATGGCAGTCCTGGACATAATAGGAAGGCTCTTTAGACGCCCATCAGTAATAATAAGACCGAGAGGGGTACCGTCTGACGCATGGAATACCCCATTAACCCCTGCTATCGCGCCAGATCTTGCCACAAGGTCACTAACAGGGGCCAACCCGAAACTACCGTCAGGTCCTGCAAGCACAGTCTCTACTGCTATGGTCTTATCAGTTGCTGCGATTTCCAACACATCTATAGTGAGAGGGCCGTTGGGAGTGCCACTATTCATAGAGATATAGCGGATGCCACGATCTATGGTGAGCGCGGCTTGATTCCGATAAATCGTGGGCACGTCCACAACAAACCTTACCGGATCTTGCAGCCAGAAAGTAGTGACATCAGGTAGCGCATAGTTAAAGTCAATTATACATCTGGTGTTATTTCCTTCAGGCATAGTGAGTCTTACTCCGTTAACGGCTATGTTGGCAATAGAAGAGTCAAATGCTCCTTGTACACGAGTATCCTCAAAATCAATAACTACCCTTGGGGGATTCTTCATCTGCATGACCTTGAATGGAACTTCCTTTGACAGATGAAAGACTATTCTGACCTTATCAGGATGGATACCGTGCCTTGCCTCGGTTAGAGCAGCCACTTTGCCGCCGGGTTTCATAAGATGAAGTTTCATTGCATGTACATCCCATGAAATATCATACTCACCGGTCACTCTAAGAAGCTCTGCCGGAACAAATGGAACACCGGATTGGCTTATCGCCGGCTCCGTAAATGTTCGAGTCTCACCTGACGACAACTTCCACTCCTTCTGATGCAGTAGAATCTCAAATGACCCACTCGGTATACTGTATGTAAGGCGTTGTACGACAGGGTCGTACCTCATTGAGATTCTCAAAGTCTCAGCCACGAAAGTCGCGGGTATTAGGATGTTGGAGCCTTTGGCAATAACAGGCACAGGTAGAATAGCTCCGCTCTCATCAACAACAAGCTTTCCTTGGCTGACAGCAGACCCTTCCGTAATCTCGATCCATTGTGCACTGCAAGTGCTGTTAATGAGAAAAAAGGTAGTGAAAATCACTATGAACAAGCTATTTGCAAAATAATGCCTGCAACGTTTCATAAAAACAATGAACCTCCTTCCCAAGGTTACCTTTATCTTTCAGTTCTATACAGAAGCCAACTATCCTCTTGCGAGAACGATGGTTATGAGTGGAGTCTCTTGGGGATTTTCAGAGAAGAGCAGGCCAAAGCCTACAGATAGGCTCACTTACATGAACTTAGCGCCGGCAACTAAACTATCTTTGAACATGTTCGGCGATTCAAATATCTTACTTGCGCCCAGTACAACACAACTCATAGGATCCTCTGCAACATAAACCGGGATTCCGGTTTCTTCTGACACGAGACTTGTGAATCCGTTAAGCAGCGCGCCCCCACCGGTACAGACGATCCCCCTGTCAACTATGTCTGCAGCAAGTTCAGGGGGGGTGCGCTCCAGGACTCCCTTGATACTTCTAACAATTTCATGGGTAGGCTCAAAGAGAGCCTGGCAAGTCTCGTCAGAAGAGAAACTCAGAGTCTTGGGTAAGCCTGTGACAAAGTCCCTACCCCTTATCTCAGCAACCTCGCTCTGATCTTGAGGATAAACCGACCCAATCTTTATCTTAATGTCTTCAGCAGTCCGTTCTCCTATCATAAGATTGTGCATTCGCCGTACATATCTGGTAATCGATGCGTCAAATTTGTCGCCTCCCACTGCGCAAGAATCAGCGACAACAATACCGCCGAGAGAAATGACAGCTATATCAGTAGTCCCTCCGCCTATGTCAGCAACCATATGTCCTGAAGGCTCCCATATGTTGAGACCTGCTCCAATGGCTGCAGCCATTGGTTCTTCCACAAGATAGGTCTGCCTCGCCCCTGCTTGCGAAGCCGCCTCCAGCACCGCTCGCTTATGAACCCCTGTTACTCTGGAAGGGATGCAGATGATTACGCGTGGCCGTATTAGAGCTCTGCGGCCACATGCACGATTTATAAAATAACGGAGCATTGCTTCGGTTATCTCGTAGTCAGCAATGACTCCGTCCTTCATAGGCCTTACAGCCAATATGGAACCGGGAGTTCGCCCTATCATCCTGCGCGCTTCTCCGCCGACAGCTAAAACCTTACGAGTCTCAGCATCCAGAGCCACGACTGAGGGTTCACGGATTACTATACCCTTACCCCTGACATAAACCCTGGTATTGGCTGTTCCTAGATCAATTCCAATATCCACAGACAGCCCGAACATGGACTAATTCCTCCTAGGCGCCTCAGAAGGCCACTTAAAGAATGGAGCTAAATCTAAAGGCTTATCCAACGTCAAAATAAGAAAAAACCGTCGCAAGGTAATTTCTTCTACATTCTGCGAAGATTTCCTCCAAACTAGGACGCCTAGCTTCTCTTTTTTTCCCTATATTTCCTACGTGTAGCTTCTCCACCTCGAATATGGCGCTCTGCCTTATTCTGTTCCAGCACACGCTTTACTTTCTTCGAGAGAGGCTTACTTATCATGGGAAGTCTCTCTGTTACGTCTTTATGGACCGTACTTTTGCTGACATTGTACAGCTTAGCCGTCTGTCTTACAGTAGACTTAGTCTCAACAATATGGCCTGCAATATCAAGCACCCTACGTCTTATGTAATCCCTCATATCCGCTGCCCCCCTGCCCCGGTTTAATACCATGTATATTCTTGGGACAGCGAGATATGTCAGGCGTGCTTATGTGAGAGCAGTATTACAGGAATTCCTCAGGATTGCCGGACTTACCACCGGAAATCACTTCAAAGTGAATATATGACCCTGACGTCACGCCGGACGAACCGGCGTTTCCTATGGTCTGTCCTTGCTTCACTGAGTCACCGCCTTTTACAGCGTTGGAATCCAAATGGCCATACTTGGTCTTGATGCCGTTTGGATGTTCAATAACTATGTATCGGCCTAACTCACGATTGCTATCTGACTCAACGACCTTACCTGAAAGAACCGCACTCACAGGAGAGCCTTCAGCCACTCCGATGTCGATTCCTGTATGATACCTCCAATCCTGGTAGACAGGGTGCTTCCTCCATCCGAATTCTGACACGACCTTTCCTTGGACAGGCATTATCATTTCTTCTTTTTTAATGGATGCAATCCTTTGTGGGGGAGGAGATTCTGATTTGACCTCCGGAGTCTTAGTCGGTACAGGGCCTACGACTCCTGTGTTCGCATCAGCTACTTGGATTATGGGTGCATCCTCGATCTCAGTCACAGCCTCCTCCTTGGCAATTTGCGAAGTGTCAATGTCCTTGAGACCGGGATCTTCCGTCACGTCAGCTAAGTGAGAGCCTGTACCTTGAATATCAATCTCTTGAATAGTCACAAAATCACTGGGCAAGACAGACTGTACCGTTCCTCTTCCAACAACAAACCCGAACGCAAAAGTGATAGTAGTGATAGCGATGACAATAACGATATCCCTCAACGGAGGGATAGCGTTTCGCAGGTTGCCGAAGATTCCATGAGTCCACTTTATACCTGCACTTAATGTAGCGGTAGCACTGGAAATCAGGGATTTTCTCTTGGCTGGAGAATTTGACTGTGGTCGCCTTTTCCCGGCATTTCTCTCCATGGCATCACCCCAGACAATATTCTCCCCAATTCTTTCCTGTCTATGCAGACCAAGGGTTCACTTGACCTGTGCATTCACATAATCTACAACCTCAATTCCTTGATAATAATGCTTGAGAATTTCCACGTAATTTTTGCCTGAATCTGCCATAGCGTTGGCGCCATATTGGGACATTCCCACACCGTGTCCATATCCTGTAGTTGTAATGTAAACCTTGTTATCGGCTATTCTATAAGTCATCTTAGTTGAAGGGAGGCCGAGGAGGGTTCTCAGAGCGTACCCGCTGAACACCTTATCACCGATTCTGATTTCCTTAACACGACCCGCTTTCGAGGCTTCAAGAACTTCGATGGGTTTATCCATCCTCTCTTCAGATATAACATGAACATCCTTTCCTGCAACCTTGTACGTAGTAGACTTCCTCTCCTTCAAGCTTACTTCCAGCTGTTTCTCCAGCTCATCCATGGCGAAGCTGACTTCCTTGAGAAAATCAGGCTCTTTGGCTTCAAACTCGGTAGAAACTCCTTTCAGATACGGCACAGCGCTGGACCATACTTCTTCTGAGTTGTCAGTGGCTCCGCCTGACGCAGCATGATAGCAAGCATCTATCAAGCCCCCTTGATATGTGGCTACCAATCCTTTTGTGGAGTTCACTGCGTCTTGGATTTTACGGGAATACACAGGTGATACCCATGCCTGGCAGTGTCGATGATCCGTACATATGTCAGCACCGGAATGCGCGGTACACCCAGGCCCGCCGGCTGCTACCATCCGTCTCAAAGTGAAAGTCCGAGCTGCTATGGCCTGAGCCCTCAGTGCTTCAACGCCAAACGATGCCGGCATCTCCGCAGCTACTACCCCTTTAATATATTCTTCTATCGGCATGTCTTGAAGTTGATTTGATGCGACAATGAAGACTTTGACAGTCTGGTCAAAAGAACTCAACTGCTCAGTCAGAGGGTAAATGTTAAAGCTGCATCCTCGCACAATTACTGAAGGAAGCACCACCACAACGAGAATACAAAACCCAACACAAATGATAATCCATTGACCCATAAAAGCTTTCCTCCTGCCAAGAAATGACTGCTTGTCTATTCATCTCTCTATAGACTTATCTATACTCAGCAGAAGGACTGATTAGAACCGGATGATGCTATGAGGCTGTCGCAGCTGAAGTTTCTCTCTCTTTCGAAACAGACTTCCTAATTATGCTTGCCCCTAAGGAACCCAATTTCTTCTCAATGTACTCGTATCCCCGGTCAATGTGTTCCACATTGACTACTTCTGTATCTCCATTGGCAGCTAAACCCGCAACGACAAGAGCAGCCCCTGCTCTAAGATCTGTAGCGGTAACGGGAGCACCTGATAGCCTGTCCACTCCCTCAACAATTGCTGCCCTACCGTCAATCTTAATTTTAGCGCCCATTCGCGTAAGCTCGTCCACATGCATGAACCTGTTTTCGAATACAGTCTCAGTAACAATACTCATGCCGTCAGCCAATGACAGTAATGACATTAACTGTGCCTGAAGATCTGTTGGAAAACCCGGGTATGGCATAGTCTTGATATCTACTGCTTTAGGACAGGTCGTGCAAGAAACATGGATCGTAGATTCCTCTGCCTCAACGCAAGCACCGAGTTCGCGCAATTTCGCGATTACCGCAGTTAAGTGTTCCGGCACAACATTCTCAAGGATTACATCGCCCTTGGTGATAGCTGCGGCTGTCATATACGTTCCTGCTTCTATCCGGTCAGGTATGACTGTATGGTTCGTGCCTTCCAAGTCATCTACGCCCTGAATTCTGATAATACCTGTGCCTGCTCCCACTACTTTAGCACCCATCTTGGTCAAAAGATTTGCCAGATCCACAATTTCCGGTTCTCTGGCGACATTCTCCAAGATAGTAGTGTCTTTGACAAGAGAAGCTGCCATCATGGCATTTTCGGTTGCACCTACGCTAGGATAATCGAAGTATATATGAGCGCCTTTCAGCCCATTGGGAGCCTTTGCCTGAATACACCCGCTTTCAACAAGTATCTCCGCACCCATGGCAGCAAAAGCCTTAAGATGAAGATCAATAGGCCTTGAGCCTATGGCGCAACCTCCGGGCATAGGCATACGCGCAAAACCGAATCTGGCCAGCATAGGACCGGCAATCAAGAATGACGCTCTCATGCGTCTGACTAACTCATATGAGGTCTCTTTTGCGTTCGCCCCTCCGGCGTCCAATGTGAGACATCCCGGACCCCAGCCTACAGAAACGCCGACTGTCTCTAAGAGCTCACACATGGTGAAGATATCATCAAGTGCAGGTACGCACGAAAGATTGACAGTCCCTCCGGTAAGGAGCGCAGCAGCAATCGCAGGTAAAGCGGCATTCTTAGCACCACTGACAGTAACTCGTCCGGTTAATCTTACTCCTCCCTGGATGAGGAGACTCTCCACACGGTTTCCTCCTCTCAACACACAACAACAAAAAATTGAGTGATTTCCCGGTTATACCTCGACCAACAGTGTACCATCGGAAAGATTAGGCTTCAACTGGAAACTTGCTCCTGCCTAACCTATGATACCTATTATGTCCAGGTTACCCCTGGAAATCCATGGGCCTCAGAGAATTTATGCCGAATTTCCACAAAATCGCATCAAGAATGCGATTCGCAGCCTGTCCATCACCATAAGGGTTCCGGGCTTTAGCCATGCGCTCATACTCTGACGAATCATCAAGCAGTCTTTCCACAAATGAGATGATTCTCTCCTCGTCTGTACCGACAAGAGCAAGGGTGCCCGAATCAACACCTTCAGGTCGCTCTGTTACGTCCCTCAGCACCACAACAGGCTTATCTAAAGAAGGCGCTTCTTCCTGCAGACCACCGGAATCTGTCAAAACCAAATAGCATCCGGACATTATGGCTACCATAGTTTGATAATCCACAGGATCCAGCAGATGGATACGCGGCACACCACAGAGGATTTGGAAAACATCTTTCCTTACAACGGGGTTCATATGGACGGGGAAAACCACCTCTATGTCAGAATGCATAGCTACAAGCGTCTTCAGCGCTTGACATATCCTTCGCATAGGTTTGCCCAGATTCTCGCGCCGATGAGCAGTTACGAGTAAGACCTTTTTGCTCTGATAGTCAATGGATGCCAGGCGGGGGCAGGTAAATTCATACGGGATCGATGCTACATTAAGGAGCGCGTCAATCACTGTATTCCCTGTAACATGGATTGACTCGGCAGGCGTACCTTCGGAAAGAAGGTTGTCCCTATGGGCGCCCAGCGGCGCAAAATGGATGTCGGAAAGACACCCTGTAAGGCGCCTATTCATCTCCTCAGGATAAGGCGAATACTTATCATGAGTTCTGAGGCCTGCTTCAACATGACCGACTTGTACATGGTGGTAGAACCCACTGAGTGCACCTGCAAAAGTTGTCGCGGTATCTCCGTGCACCAGAATCAGATCGGGCTTTTCTTTCTCTATGGGTTCCTCGAGTCCAATCAACGTACGGGTAATGATTTCTGAAAGAGATTGCAGATCCTTCATTATGTCTAGATCATAGTCAGGGGCGATGCCAAAGATTTCAAGGACCTGGTCCAGCATTTCCCTATGTTGAGCAGTTACTACCACAACTGTTGAGAGCTCGCGGGCACCTTTTAACGCTTGCACTACCGGAGCCATCTTGATGGCTTCCGGGCGAGTCCCGAATATTGTCATGACCTTCTTCTTCGGCATCCTAATCCCCTTTCATAGTATCGCGTTATCTATGTTGAGCTTCAATATCGCCTCTTTGCTTGTCATGAGAACGCACGCCCCGTACCTTACGAATGGAAACCAAAATAACACTTAGAAACAAGGCGACCAGAACATAGCCGGTAAGTGTCACACCGCATTTGGCCATAAGAGTAGCTATTATCCCAAGGCAACCTGTGATCGCATATATGAATACAACAGCTCCCCTATGAGAAAACCCGTTATTAAGGAGACGATGGTGAATATGCTCTTTGTCAGCCTGGTAAAAAGGTGTACCGTTATGAACCCGACGAACTATGGAGAAAGCCGTATCGAAAATAGGAACACCGAGAGTAAACACAGGAACAGCTAATGCTATGGTAGCTGCCCCTTTCAACGCGCCCTCCACAGAGATCACCGCAAGCGTAAAACCCAGCAACATTGCACCTGCATCACCCATAAAAATACTGGCAGGGTTAAAATTATACGGTAAGAATCCCAGGGCAGATCCGGCCAAAGCTATTGCGAGCATAGCTGCGAAGACTTGTCCACGAGATGATGCTACTGCAAAGAGGGCAAAAGCCGCAATTATTGATACACCTGCAGCGAGCCCGTCAAGGCCGTCGAGGAAATTGACTACATTCACCATCCCTACAATCCAAAGGATAGTAAGGGGTATACCCCAGAAACCCAGATAAAGCATTCCTGGTCCGAAAGGATTAGTAATGAACTCAATTTGCACACCGAATTTTATGGCAACTAAGGCAGCCAGAATCTGCCCGATGAGCTTTGGTAACGGTCGAAGTTCTCGGATATCATCCCAAATCCCTATACATACCACAATAAGCGCGCCCAAAAGCAAGCCAAGTGTATCATAGCCGAGACCTACATGATGAAGAACAGTGAATAAAAACGCAATGAAGATAGCGAGTCCGCCCATGATAGGCATAGGGTGGTCATGAACCGTCCGTGAGTTTGGCATATATACAAGCCCCGCTCGAATAGCTCCCTCACGTATAATCGGAGTCAGCAGAAGCGATATTATTGATGCTTCGATGAAGATTCGAACATAGGCTGTCATTTGAGGCCGGCTTTCTCCTCTCAATTTAAGGGCTTGTGTATGTACTTTTGAGATTATTGAGGTATCATGCAGGTTAAGAGCATATCTATGACTGTCGTCCACATTCTAACCCAGGTATATGGGCATGTCAAGGTTGGTCTCAACTTCGCCCCGGCTCCTGTCGGTAACTGTCTTTTCACCCCATATATTGACGGATCTTCAAGCCTGCCTCCTTCAGAATCTCAGAGGCAAGCTCATCCGGGTAATCCCCAAAATAGACTATGTCCCGGATGCCTGCATTAATAAGCATCTTTACACATAATGAGCATGGATAGTTTGTAATATATACAGTAGCCCCTTGGATACTTATTCCATGAAGAGCTGCCTGAATTATCACATTCTGTTCTGCATGGAGCCCTCTGCAAAGCTCATGACGCTCGCCCGAAGGTACGTGTCTCTCTTCCCTTATACACCCTACTTCTGCGCAATGGGCAAGCCCTGCGGGCGCCCCATTGTATCCTGTGGCCAGAATACGTCTGTCTCTCACAGCCACTGCGCCTACTTGCCTTCTCAGGCATGTTGACCGGCCGGCGACAAGCTTGGCAATTCCTATGAAGTATTCGTCCCAGGACGGCCTTATAAACTCCTTGCTCAACTCAACTCATTCCTTCTCCACTTAGGGCGAAAAGCCCTACTTAGTTCCGAAAAGCCTGTCCCCCGCATCGCCAAGTCCGGGCACTATGTAACCATGTGAGTTCAGGCATTCATCAATTGCAGCGGTATATATGTCTACGTCAGGATGACTCTCCTGTACCATCTTGATACCTTCCGGAGCGGATACCAGCACAACCAGCTTTATGTTGGTTGCGCCCCTTTCCTTCAGGAATCTTATGGCACAGGTAGCAGACCCACCTGTAGCTAACATGGGATCAACCAATATGAGATCGCGTTCACCTACATCCGGAGGCAACTTGCAGTAGTAGTCTACAGGCTTCAGTGTTTCAGGATCTCGATAGATACCGATATGTCCTACCTTAGCTGCAGGTATAAGCCTGAGCATACCCTCTACCATTCCGAGGCCTGCCCTTAAAACAGCAACGACCCCGACTTTCTTGCCTGAGATAACCCTGGCTTTCGCTACGCTGATTGGGGTCTCGACTTCAGTGTCTTCAAGCGGTAGGTCTCTGGTAACCTCATATGCCATGAGAGTGGAAATCTCAGCTACAAGATCTCGAAAGTCTTTTGAGCCTGTAGTCTTGTCCCTGATGAGAGCAAGCTTGTGCTGAATGAGTGGGTGATCCATTAGGTGAACTGTTGACATAAGAACCTCTTCCTTTCCGGTTTTGTCTATAGCTATTTTGCCTGCCCGTCTTGCATGACGGCTTCCGGCAATTTGAGACTCTCACTTATCTCTAAGCCTACGCAGTCAATTTTCATGCAGATCTTCGTGACTGTCTGTCCTTAACCTACTTGATTCAAATAAATCTTTAATTTTCCTTGTTATGACCTTAACCGCTCTGCTGATTTGGTGGGCACTGCCCCGGTAGGTTTCAAGAGAACCACCAAAAGGGTCTTCTATGTCTTCGCCGAGTTCTTCAGCTAAGTCGGCAAACTCAATAAGAGTCATGATCTTCCCTTCAATCAACGCATAGTCTTTCAACAGCTTATCTTTTTGAGCTATTGTCATAGTCAATACGAGATCAGCGTCACTTAGCGTCTTACCTGAAACCGGAGAAGCTTGATGATGGGATACATCAAGCCCAAGCTCTTCCATGGCTGTCTCAGCGTGGCGAGACGCAGGGTCACCGGGACATGCGGAAACCCCCGCTGAAATTACATTCACATCTTTGGCGAAATCCCCTAAGGCCTCGTCAAACGCTTGCCTCAACATAGCTTCAGCCATAACGCTCCTACACGTATTCCCCGTACAAACCAATACGATTGTCTCCGGTGGTTTCATCAGACAACACCCCCTTGTTGGAAGGAGTAATGCATCCCGTGTTGCCATAATACAGCATCATACATTGATAATCCGCCCTCTTGCAGCTTGTCGCAGCCTATTCATGATTGCGAATCCGAGACCGGTTTCACTGAACCCCTCTGCAAACAAAACATGAATTCCGCAAGTCTCGAAACTGCGTAACATGCGGTAGAGGCTTGCTGCAACTTGAGTAAGGTCATATCTTGAGCCAAGAGACCTTACCACATCCGCGTATTCTAAGTACTCTGCCTTACTTTCTTCAGAACTCATGATACCGACCCTCTTGCCAAGGCGCCGACAATTCCCGGCCTCCTCCTGTATTCGGCTGACAATGGCCTTAGGTTCGCCCTGAACAAGGACGAGCGGTATGTTTATGGCGTAATGGGAATACTTCATGCTCGGGGCTGTCTGTCTCAGGCAAGACCTGTCTTCGCCTTTCCGGATTGGCGCATCAACATGTCCAAGCACACTCTCAAGCTCCTCCGAAGTAACACTTCCCGGTCTTAGAATTCGAGGAGGACTCTGAGTCATGTCCAAAACAGTTGACTCTACACCTATACGGGTAGGCCCTCCGTCCAGTATGAGGTCGATTTTCCCCCACATGTCAGCTACCACGTGATTTGCCTCAGTAGGGCTGGGTCTCCCTGAAAGGTTAGCACTTGGAGCAGCTAGAAGAGTCCCTGACTCAGCGATCAGGGTTAAGGCTATGGTATTATCAGGCATTCGTACGCCTATTGTAGGGAGGCCTGCAGAAACAATGTCAGGCACCTCGCGTTTCTTCGGAAGGACTAAGGTAAGAGGGCCGGGCCAAAAGAGTTGAATGAGTTTCTCTGCCTCAGTGGGAACCTCCATTGCAACCCGCAACACGTCTTCAGGGGATGCAACATGGAGGATAAGGGGGTTATCCTCGGGTCTACCTTTTGCCACAAATATCTTGTCCACAGTATCAGTACGCAGTCCGTCAGCGCCTAAGCCATATACAGTCTCAGTTGGAAACGCGACAAGGCCTCCCCCCTTGATTATGGAGGCAGCTCGCTCTATTACATGAATATCCGGACCATTTGGATCTACTTTCACTATCTCTGTCTCTTTCAAGGGTCTTTTCTCCACACCTCCACTCCTGGAAGCTAACAGCTTGCTACTACTACTCTCTCAATTCCGGCTAAATCCAACACGACTTCAACTTCACCGTATCCCAACGTCTTCTTGGCAAATTCAGCCAGATGCCCGGCTTGATCATGACCTACTTCAAGAGCGACAAATCCACCCGCCGCCAAATAGTTCCGGGAACCTTGAAGGATAGCTTTGGAAAAGTCAAGCCCTTCTTCTCCACCCAAGAGAGCTGATTCCGGCTCCCGTTTCACTTCCGGCGAAACAGCGGCCACCTCTCTCCTTGATAGGTATGGTGGGTTGCTGACAATTGCATTAATTTTGTGTTCCAGCCCCTCCCCTGCAAGAGCGGATATGAGGTCGCCTTGGAGGAACTTTATCCTGTGGTCTACCTGATGCCTTTCGGCATTCTCCTGAGCTATGATAAGTGCCCCCGGTGAAATATCCGTCGCTATAACCTCAGCCGTCTTTAGAAACCACGCAACACTCACTGCTATGGCTCCGCTTCCTGTCCCTATATCTGCAATGATTACAGAACTATCTTTAAGACAAGGGATTCTGAGTCGGCAAATGACTTCTTCCACAAGAACCTCAGTTTCCGGCCTAGGTATGAGCACGTTGTCATCTACGATGAACTCCAGGGACATAAACTCCTTTTTACCTGTAATATAAGCTACAGGCAGCCTGGTTAACCTGCGCTCCAGAGCTGCCTGATATCTTCCATATTCATTATAGTCAAGGCGTATTTCAGGATATGTGTAGAGGTACTCACGATTGGTTCTCAGTATGTGCGCGAGCAAAACCTCTGCATCCAATCGTGCGCCTTCAATACCCGCTTCGCGTAATCGCTGAGTAGCAGCGAAAAGCGCATCCTTGACAGTAACAATTCCAATAGGTTCAACCAATTTTCTTCAGCCTCTCGCTCTGCTCAACCACCATAAGGGTATCGACAACTTCATCAATATTCCCCTCAAGGATTTCGCCGAGCCTGTATAAGGTAAGGCCGATTCTATGGTCAGTCAATCGATTCTGCGGATAGTTATAGGTGCGTATGCGCTCACTGCGCTCCCCGGTTCCTACCTGTATACGTCTGGCTTCATCCAATTCCGCTTTTTGCTCGCTTTCCAGTTTGTCAAGAAGTCTTGCCCGCAAAACGCGAAGGGCTTTTCCTCTGTTCTTTATCTGAGACTTCTCATCCTGGCATGTAACCACCATTCCTGTAGGCATATGCGTTATTCGAACAGCAGAATCAGTGGTGTTCACGCTTTGACCGCCGTGTCCTGTGGATCTGAACACGTCAATACGCAATTCATCAGACCTTATCTCCAGCTCTACGTCTTCTGCCTCCGGTAACACAGCTACAGTAGCTGTTGATGTGTGAATTCTGCCTGAAGCTTCAGTGTTAGGAATTCGCTGAACCCTATGAACACCGCTTTCATACTTCAGTCTGCTGTATGCGCCTCGCCCCTGGACAGCAAAGATTACTTCCTTGAACCCCCCGAGGTCAGTCGGGTTTGAACTCATAATCTCAACTTGCCAGCTATTTTGCTCTGCGTACCTCATATACATTCGCATTAGATCCGCAGCAAAAAGCGCAGCTTCTTCTCCTCCGGTCCCTCCTCGAATCTCGACAATAACGTCTTTGTCGTCATTCGGGTCTTTAGGGAGGAGTAAGATTTTCAGCTCCTCTTCCAGCTTAGCTTCGTCTTCCTCGAGACGCTCCAGTTCCGAATGGAGGAACTCTTCCAACTCATCATCAGCGCCTGATTCAAGCATTTCCTTGGCTTCTTGAAGATCTGTCTGAACATTTTTGTACTGCCTGTATTTCGTCACAATCTCTTCGAGGTCTGCATGAGCCTTAGCAATATCCCTGAACTTCTCTTGATCTGTCACGACTTCAGGGTTCGCAAGCTCTGACTCGAGGTCAATATAACGCTGCTCGATCTCATCAAGTCTACTTTGCATCACATCTCACCCCCTTGAGGGAAACGGCATACCAAATATCTTCTCTAAGCGCCGTCCGCCTCAAGCACGCTCGAAAGAGCCGTAATTGCCACTTCGATCTGATCTTCATCCGGCTCTTGGCAGGTGAGCTTCTGCAGCCAAAGTCCCGGCGCTATTATCCATTGAATGAATTTAGGCGGATTAGACCTACCTGCAAGTTTAATCACTTCATATGATATCCCAGTCACAACCGGAAGCAACGCAAGTCGACTAAGAATTCTCATCGCAAGGGTGTTGGGGCGGAGAAGAAGTGAGTATACCAGCACCATGGTAACCATTACGATAAGCAAGAATGCAGTGCCGCATCTAGGATGAAGAATTGTGTAGGGTTTAGTATTCTCCACAGAAAGCTCTTGCCCTGCTTCAAAAGTATGGATCACCTTATGCTCTGCACCATGGTACTGAAACACCCGCTGGATGTCTTCAAGCCTTGAGACTGCTACAATATATGCAATAAAGATGGCGATTCTAAATATGCCTTCTGTCAGATTAACCAAAACCCTATTATGAATGAGTTTCTGAATCTGAATTGCAACAACATTAGGAAGCACAATAAAAAGACCGACAAAAAGCGCAAAGGCCACCAAAAGGGTTAACGCAAGTTCCCACGGTTTTAGCTGCTCCTCTTCATCCATTCCGGCAGCTTGATCCGCAGAGAACATCAATGCGCTAAATCCTATTATCAGCGTTTCAATGAACGCGACAACTCCCCGTATAATCGGCAATCCTAATACAGGATACCTTGCGGTCAGCGTCCCTACAGGCTTATTCTCCACAATGATACTTGAGTCAGGCCTCCTCACAGCAATTGCCATACTTTGCCTGCCTCGCATCATCACGCCTTCTATCACAGCCTGACCGCCGTAGGAGAACTCCTTGTTCAAGCCGCACGCCCCCCGTACCAGATTAAGACTACTTGTTGAGCTTGTGCCTCTTCATGAAACGCTCCACCCGGCCACCTGTATCTACTATTCTCTGTTTGCCGGTGAACATAGGGTGGCACTTTGAACAGATCTCTACCCTCAAGTCCTTACGAGTCGAGCCAACCTCGAACTTCTCCCCACACGCACATGTAACAGTAGTCATAGAGTATTCAGGATGTATTCCCTTCTTCAATAAGTCCACCTCCCTGCGAGTCTATGCAGTTAATAACCACAACCTCGCCAATTAAGTATTATAGCACAAACACTATACCCCAGCAATTGATTTAACAGGATACCCAACAGATGAATCTTGGCACAATGTTACCCACTCCGCTTCAGCTTTCCCGTGCGCATGGCGTAGAGCTCACCCTGGTTGAAAACCAGTAATCCCAGTGGAATCAAAATCGCTCCGGTAGCCAAGAGCACCAGCAAATCACTTCTTATGTCAAAGAGGGACGCCCCGTCCAGAAGCGCTGCCCGTGCTGCCCTCAATGTATAGGTAGCAGGTGATATTTTGGATAGCCTTTGCATCCATACAGGCAATACACTTACATCGTAATATACACCTGAGACCAATAAAATCGCAGCCTCCAATATGTGCGCTGCTTGCGACCCCTTCTCAGGGGACATTAGAGGAAGTGTCGCAGCCATGAGTCCTACCCCGATAAATGACAGGCTCGACAGAAGAAGTACAATAAGCCCGGCAAGAAGGTTCGCAGAGCCGAGATCAAGATCAAAAATGCCTACTACCGCGCACATAACTATGACTGTCCTTATGGCCCCATAAGCGGCAGCGAATAAGCATACTCCGCCAAGATATGTAAATCTTCTCATAGGCGCCATAAAAGAGTATTCAATTGTCCCTTCCCACCGCTCCCACTGCACAGATTCAGCAACTTCGTGGAAAAGAACAGACAAGAATCCCCAAAGCAAAGCCCCAACCACCAGATAAAGGACTCTATCTTGTCCTGACCCGTCAGGCGATAGACCGATAAACGCTATTGTCAAAGTATTGACCACTGTATAAACCATGAACACAACTTCCCAGCCGAGGTACCTCTTTATCAGATTGAAATTTCGCTCGACCAAAGCATAGCTCCTTCGGAGCTCCCTATTAAAGTCCAGCATAGGTGCCATCTCTCCCTACCGATTAGGATATACGCAATCTAGACTGCATTTCCGTTTTCGCATCTTCCTGAGCTCCTCAATGTTTTGCCTGTCAAGCTAAAGAAGACTTCTTCCAAGGTTACGCTCTCACCATTGGTTGATATAAGGGACTTAAGTCCCTCAGGCGTATCCAAGGCCACAAACTTGCCATGGTCAATAACAGCAATCCTGTCACAAAGTCTATCAGCTTCCTGCATATCATGGGTGGTAAGGACTACCGTAGTCCCACGACGCTCTCTTTCCTCCAGGACAAAATCCTGAACATCTCTTTTGGACACAGGGTCTAACCCTGTTGTAGGCTCATCCAGAAGGAGCAACAAGGGACGGGTGAGAAGAGCCCTGGCCACAGCGATTTTTTGCTGCATCCCCCTGGATAAATCCTCAAGCGGTTCATGAAGCTTGTCGCTTTCGAGACCCAGACGGCAGAGAATGTCAGTAGCCGTAGTCTGCCAAGCCCCGCCTTCAAGCCCGTAGAGCCTTGCTGCATAGCTTAAATTCTCCATAGCTGAGAGCCCCTTAAAAAAGGCAGCGTCCACTGAAACCCTGTTAATTAGCTTCCTGACTTGGTACCTCTCCTTGACTACATCATGCCCAAAGACTGTAATGCAACCTGCATCAGGCAGAAGAAGCGTTGAGATCAATCGTATCAGAGTCGATTTTCCTGAACCGTTAGGACCGAGGATACCAAATATCTCCCCGGGCTTCACGTGAAAAGTAAGTCTGTCTACTGCTTCTACCGGCTCATACTTAGGTATAACTTTAGCAAAGAGACGAGTTAGCATCGAAGTACTCTTTCTCTCTCGTTTCACGTAGAAAACCTTTCTGGCATCACAACATTCCAGTGCGGACTGCATTTTGATAAAACCTCACTTTCTCACATCAAACCCACAGAGATTAAGAAAGAGCCGCGGGATTCCCACGGCTCTCTGAAATGACAGAAACAATAAGCAGTCCATCATAGTCAAAAGGGCGTGGGTGTTTCTAACCCACGACCCTGACATTATTTACTAGCTAGCAATCAGGGCGGGGTCTTGTTTCCACATAAAATCCAATCATGGTTCTGATCATTGGAACGACCCCCCTTCTCTTCATACTAATACCTTTTCTTGGTTGACTTTCCTCTTGAATCTTACACCTCGAGTATAGAATATGCCTAAGCTCAAGTCAAGCAGAACCCATTTTTTTAACTTATTCTCCGATATCAAGTCTGCGCAAGATCTCACGAGCAGCCACGACACCGGAAGCTGATGCCTGCATTAGTCCGCGAGTAACACCTGCGCCGTCTCCGATAGTAAAGAGATTTCTAACCTGGGTTTCCAAGGAGCGAGTGACGGAAAGCCTTGATGAATAGAACTTCACTTCAACCCCATAGAGCAATGTATTACGACCGTAGACTCCGGGCGCTACAGCATCCAAAGCCTTCAGCATTTCAATAATACTCACAAGGTGTCTGTACGGAAAGACCAGACTGAGGTCACCGGGTGTCGCATCCTTCAACGTAGGAACAACTATTCCTTTCGCGATTCGCTCTTCAATGGAGCGCCTTCCGTTTATCAGGTCCCCAAGCCTTTGCACAATTACACCGTTGCCCAGAAGGTTTGCCAAGCCGGCTACATATTTTCCGTATGCAATAGGATCATTGAATGGCTCAGTAAACGTCTTACTCACCAGTAGGGCGAAATTGGTGTTCTCAGTCTTTCTTTCTGAATGGGTATGCCCGTTCACTGTGATAAGCCCGTCTGAACTCTCAGTGACAACTGCACCATACGGACACATGCAAAACGTCCTGACTTTATCATCAAATGACCGAGAATGATAGATCAGTTTTGACTCATATGAAACATTGGTTAAGGGCTCTGCGACTACAGCCGGAAGCTCAACCCTGACACCGATGTCTACAGGGTTAATAGCCATGGACAAGCCGAGTCTGCGAGCCTCCTCTGACAACCATTCCGCCCCGTCTCTGCCCGGCGCCACAATTACATAAGAGCCTTTGATTACACGGCCTTTCGATGTTTCAACACCGATTACCTTGCTATCCTCAACCAGAATTCTCTTTGCGCTTTCACCGAGGATAATGTCAGTGCTTTGTTTCAGCTCATCCTTCATGCCTTCCAGGATCTGTTTTGTTTTACCGGTGCCCAGGTGTCTGATTGGCGCAGGGATTAGTTTAAGTTCAGCAAGGATAGCCTTACGGTCCAGCTCATGTATGGCTTCTTCGTCTTCACCCCACACCTTCGGAGGAGCACCGAAATCAAGATAAATCTTGTCCACATAGCTGATGAGTTCTCTTAGTTTTTCCTCACCTGCGTATATGTCCAGCATCCCACCTACCTGAGTTGAAAGGGTCAGCTTTCCATCGCTGAATGCGCCTGCTCCACCCCATCCCGACACTACACTACAAGGGTCGCATCTCCTACATGCGGAGCTCTGCTCAGTAGAAGGACATACCCTGGCATCAATATCAGGGCCTTTCTCAATTATGGCGATGCTAATTCGCCCGTTCCTCCCTCGTGCCAGTTCAAGTCCGGAAAAGATGCCTGCAGGGCCTGCGCCGACAATAATCACATCATATGACTCGCCTATTCTTCTTGTGGTCATTTACCTACCCGCTCCCTCTCTTTGATAGCCGCAAAAGCACAAGCCTGCCCCGGTCTTACTCAGAGGCCTTGGTAACAAAGGAATATTCCCGTGAGGCAGAGAGGTTTCCGGCAAGATCTCGCGAAAGCGCCTTGAATCGGTACTTAGTGGATGGTGTAAGGTCTTTGAGATAGATTACGTGAAACGTAGTAAACTTATCGTCACTTATGGTGATAGTCTGTTTCTTGTCTCCATCCAACCTAAACTCCACAGCTGAATCACAGTCCTCATCAGTCATCCAAGTAATCTCCACAGATGTGGGATTTAAATGCTTCACATTAATAAACCAGAGCTGAGGAGGGGTTGTGTCCAATTGGACTGTGGCGCTGAAGACACGTGATATGTTCCCTGCACCGTCATGGACACGGGCGTACACCTTTTTCGTACCGTCTCCGGGAGTCAATTGCCAGTTATGAAGGGTACTTCGGTAGGTCATCCAGTCGGTCCATATCCTACCGTCGTTACTTAGACAGACCCCTGTAACTCCACTCAGCTTGTCATACGTGCTGAAATTCAAGTTAACGAAGGCGTTGTTAGCATACTTATCTCCCTGGTTGATCTCAAAGGAACCCCAGGGCGGTCTCCTATCTAAAGCGATGGATGCCTCTGCAATTGACGTTGCGAGAAAGTCCTCTGCATAGTAGACCACGCTAACCTTCTTAACTCCATCCTCATCTCCCCGGAGCCTCCATTCAATATTCGTTGACTGCCAATCATGCCACCTGAAACTGTCGTCTCCTGCAGAGATGAAAAATCCTTCAGGCGGAATCTTAGTCTTGGTACCCAGAGTCAGCTTGATATGAGGAGTCAGAGTATACTTAGCTCCGGAATTGATAGAAACTACGCCGCCAAGATTAGAGGTCTTGGTATCAGCTTTCTTACCGGCTATTCCCTTCCTCCCTAACTGAGGTTTCTTAGGAAAGAGCACACTCTTCTTCTTCACATCATATTCTATTAGCTGAATGTAATAGTCAGGTACGGGATCATCAGGAAAGATGTTGAGCGCTTTGTCAAACATCTCTCTTGCCGGTGCAGTCTTACCTGCCTCATAATTCGCGATCCCAAGCAGAGTATAAGTGATGGCTTTATCCTGCCCGACAGAAGCCCTCAAAGCATCGTTAAACAGGGAAACAGCCTTGTCATGATTACCATTGTCAAGTTGCAATTGACCCAACGCCAGCAATGCCCTGAACCTCAAAGCAGGATCGCTTGTTTGCCGAAGGGCTTCGGAATAAGCCTTCTCCGCCTCAGCATTCCATCCCCTGCACAGATAGGCGTAACCTAGCAGGGCATACACTTCATCTGTTTCAGGTCCTTCCGGTTTATTCTCAATGATACGCGAAAAAACCCTAATTGCATCTTCAAGCTTGCCCTGATGGAAATAGCCAATCCCTACCTGTATGTCATTACTTGGCTCGATTCCATAAGGAACATCAGAGCCAGGGATACCCGCAGCTCGGCTCCCTGAAGACAAAATAAGTGCAATCAGGATTAAGAGCACTAAATTCGCCTTAGCTACCGTCGTTATCCAAGTCCGATTAGGATGTGGCACGTGAACCCCTCCTTTATGGGTAAATTCTATTTAGCAATCTTGGGAAGGGTATTGTTTCTCTAATGTGATCGAGTCCGCATATCCACGCAACAGCGCGCTCTATTCCCAGGCCAAAACCGGAGTGCGGCACAGAACCGAATTTGCGGAGGTCCGTATACCATACGTATGCCTCTTTGGGAAGATCATGCTCCCGTATGCGAAGGTCAAGGAGCTCAGGATCATCGATTCTCTGACCACCGCCGACAATTTCGCCGTAACCCTCGGGTGCCAAGAGATCTGCAGACAGACAAACCTCAGGCCTGTCCGGGTCAGGTTTCATATAGAAAGCCTTAATATCCGTAGGATATCTATGGACAAATACCGGTAATCCAAATTGCTCGGCTAAGACAGTCTCGTCTCCGCCTCCGAAATCGTTTCCCCATTCAAACTCCACGCCATTTTTATTAAGTATTTCAACAGCTTCGTCATATGAAATTCGTGGAAACGGGGGTTTAATATTCTCCAATTTACCTGTATCTCTCTCCAGAGTCACAAGTTCATCTCTTCTCTGTTCCAGCACTCTTTGGACTACGTAACTGACCAGTTCTTCCTGGAGTTTTAAGTTCCCCTCCAGGTCCACCCAAGCCATCTCAGGCTCTACCATCCAAAACTCTGTTAGGTGTCTTCTCGTCTTCGATTTCTCGGCTCGGAAAGTAGGACCAAAGCAGTATACTTTTCCCAAAGCCATAGCAGCAGCTTCCATGTAAAGCTGGCCGCTCTGGCTGAGGTATGCAGTGGAGTCAAAGTAATCTGTGGAGAACAAGGTAGTCGTTCCTTCACAAGCAGACGGCGTCAGTATGGGCGCGTCAACCAACACAAACTCTCGCTGGTCAAGAAATGTTCGGATCGCGCCTATGATCTCATGTCTTATCCTTAAGATCGCAGCCTGTCTAGGAGTACGCAGCCACAGGTGCCTCCAATCCATGAGGAAATCAACCCCATGCTTCTTGAGAGATATTGGATATTCCTCTGCAATGTGCAAAGGTTCGACACCTGTTACGGAAAGTTCATAACCACTGGGGGCTCTCTTGTCGGCTTTGATTATCCCGCGAAGTACAAGTGACGATTCTTGAGTCAATTCGTCGCATGCTTGAAAATCCTCATCAGGAACCTCGCCCTTTGCGACAACTCCCTGGATGAATCCTGTCCCGTCCCTCACAATAAGGAAAACAAGAGACCCGCTGGATCTCTTATTGTACACCCAACCCTGAAGCTCAACTTCTTCACCTACATGTTCAGCTACATGGGAGATACAGATACTTTGCACGGAGCAATCCCACCAGTCTTACAAGAATTCGCACGGATACTAACGTTCTACAGGAACACCTTGTGCCTTAATATTATACCATCCCCGGAACATGCCTGCCATAGCCTGAGCATCCTAAGCCTGAGCATCCTCAGAAGCCGCGAAAAACAGCATAGCCCAGGCCATGTTTACACTGACAAGACCTGGGCTTGGGTTCATCTCTCAACCTCTACTGTATTAAGTTTCTCCCTGATTAAATTTCTCTCTATTGTATCCGCTTCAGTGTTGTGCTGACATAATAAGTCTGCACATGGTTAACTTCAAATTTCCGCGTATACGTGTAGTAACCGGGCAACACTACTGTAACTTCATGTGATCCGAGAGGAACGTCTTTCATTAGAATAGGTGATGTACCTTTCTCTACCCCGTCAAGGAATACCCTTGCCCTGGAAGGACTCGTCGATACATTTATCGCAGCATACCTTGGTGCCGGTGGCAAAATAGGTGCCGGGGGTTTAGGAGTAGGTATCGTATAACCTCCGCCGACATGGAAGTATGTATGTGAGCTTACCCAGTTTCGTTGAGGCGATATCCTTATCTTAGCCTGGATAGCCCCTAGAATCAGGTTGGCTTCACCTTCAATGAACGATGTCTGTTGTCCTGATCTGATAGCTTCTTCAAGATAGGGCAAGGAAAGCGGTTCTGTTGATGAGAAGATTATCAGATACTCTGTGCCGGAAGGTGCTTCTACCTGCATATTAGGAAGCACATACGTTCTGTTAGCCCTGACATAGTTGCTGGGAAACCATTGGCTGGGAAGTAACCACCTGGAACGGTTTGCTGCGTCAATATTGAGAATGTAGGCATAACTGTCTTTGGTCGATCTGTAGTAGACATCTATAGAATCACCGGGGTAGTATGTAGCCCCTTGTCCTCTGTCAACCCACACGTCGGCTCCAAATTCAGGACTCGGGTTCGGATTAATAAAGAGCTTAACTGGTGGTTCGTCAGCAGCAACTCCTATCTGCGACACAGTCACGAGAATCAACAACGCAACTCCCAGAACCAACCATTTATTACGACTCTTCAGCACTTATATCCGCCCCTTTCTTTATTCTAGAATATCTCGTCTGAATCTGCGTCTGCCAAGCTATAGTTGGGCGCCTCCCTGGTAATAACAACATCATGGGGATGGCTCTCACGAAGCCCTGAGCCTGTCATCCGCACGAATCTAGTGTTCGTCTGGAGCTCTGTGATATTTCTCGTCCCACAATAACCCATACCTGCTCTCAATCCGCCTACAAGCTGATATGCGGTATCCGCAAGCGAACCCTTGTATGGAACCATACCTTCAATACCTTCCGGAACTAGTTTATGAGCGGGGTCTTGAAAGTACCTATCACCTGAACCTGCCCTCATTGCTTGAACTGATCCCATACCTCGGTACATTTTGACGCTTCTGCCCTTGTAAATAACTCTTTCTCCGGGGCTCTCCTCTGTTCCTGCAAAAAGCTTGCCGATCATTACTACATCAGCACCACAGGCTATAGCCTTTACTATGTCTCCTGAGTACTTAATCCCACCGTCAGCTATAACAGGTATGCCATGTTGTTTGGCGGCTCTGGCGCATTCAAAGATAGCGGTTACTTGCGGCACTCCTATTCCTGCAACTACTCTGGTAGTGCAGATGGAACCCGGCCCAACTCCGACTTTGACGGCGTCAGCGCCTGCCTCTATAAGCGCAAGTGCACCCTCAGCAGTGGCTATGTTGCCTGCAACCACTTCAACGTCTTTGAAATTCGCCTTAACGAGCCGAACAGTCTCTAAGACAGTTCTTGAGTGGCCGTGAGCAGTATCTATTGCAAGAACATCAACACCCGCATCAACCAGCGCACCGGCACGTTCCAAGGTACCGACAACACCGATTGCCGCACCTACTCGAAGACGTCCCCGTTCATCTTTTGATGAATTGGGAAATTGTTGCGCTTTCATGATGTCCTTGACAGTAATGAGTCCCCTTAGCATGTAGTTTGAGTCTACCAAGGGGAGCTTTTCTATCTTGTGCTTCTGAAGAATGGCCTTTGCCTCTTCAAGAGTAGTCCCTACCGAGGCTGTGACCAGGTTGTCTTTGGTCATTAAGTTCTTTATGGGTTGATTGTAGTTAGTCTCAAATCTGAGATCGCGGTTAGTAAGAATCCCCACAAGCTTACCGTTTCTTGTGATAGGCACACCGGAGATATGGTAGCTCTCCATTATCTTTAAGGCGTTAGAAATCAGATCATCCGGACCCAAATGTATGGGGTCGACTATCACTCCGTGTTCCGACCGCTTTACTTTGTCAACCTCACTTGCTTGCGTCTCTACAGACATATTCTTGTGGATGATACCAATGCCGCCTTCCCGTGCCATGGCAATAGCAAGTCTTGACTCTGTAACCGTATCCATGGCAGCACTTATCAAAGGCAGGTTGAGATCTATATTCCGAGTCAACTTCGTGGACACATCCACATCTCTGGGCAAGACTTCGGAATATCCCGGCACTAAAAGTATGTCATCAAAAGTTAAGGCAGATTGACCAAATTTCTGGTTGACTTCCATATATTAAAGAGCTCCTTCTGGGACTTATGTTGTTCCAATTGTAGCAAATCTTTCCCCTTAACTCAAGAATAGTTATTTTCCATGTTATGTTATTGGAGCGGCCGAAATTCAACCACCTCCGATCTTGCAGGTGGTTGAATCCGGAAAAAAGGACAGCATCCTACTAACGCCGGGCAAAAAGCTTGAGATAGTTGGCCACATGCCCAGTGGAAAGGAACTTCTCTCTCACTGTTTCCCGGGCCTTACTTCCGAGTCTGGCAGCAAGATCAGGATTTCGCAGTATTTCATCAATCCTCTCTGCGCACTCTTCTGTGCTATTTATGATAAGGCCGTCCACGCCGTCTGTGATCTGGAGCTTGCAACCGGTGGCTGCGCCTGCTACAACAGGCCGCATCTTCCACATCGCCTCAGTTATCGTAAGGCCGAAACCCTCTCGAATGGATTTCTGAACAATCACATCAGCCAGCTGCTGGAAGACAGCAACCTCAGGTGCGCCAACACCATCCTCATTTGAAAGCACATGGATATCATGATCGTTCTCAGCCGCCTTTTTCAGCTTCTCAAGCAGCTCAATCCCTTCAGGATCGTCATGTGCAATGGAACCTATCATCGCCAACTGTAAGTCAGGTCTTTTGACCTTTAGCATGCGATAGGCTTCTACCACGCCAAACGGATCCTTCCACGGATCAAACCTTGAAACCTGTACCACAAGAGGCCTTTCCTGATCCACGCCGAGCGAAGCTATTATCTTTTTTGCTTCTTCATCAGATATAATCATATTCTTTGAACTCGTTGGGTCTATTGAAGGCGTTATTTGTGTAATAGGAGCCTTAATTTCCTCTCGCGCATACTCGGGGCTGGTAAGTATTACACCGTCGAACCGATTTACGTAAAATGCAACTCTTTCCCACGTATCCATGAAAGGTGTAGACAGATCAATGTGACAACGCCAAAACCATCTGCCCACAACAGGCTTTCGGTTTTCAGGAATACGCTCTAAAAAAGTCCGAGCAGCCAGAGGCTGAGGGTCATGAATTACCACCACATCCCAAGGGCCACGCGGGAAGCTCTTGGCAAGTTCCATGTTGACGTCTTCGTATAGCTGCCACTCCTCATCAGTTAACGGCGTCTTTGCTCCTTGTAGAGAATTGTGAATTTTCTTTGTGACTTCAAAGAACTCCGTAGGTATGTTGTCCATTACATACCAGCGAGCGTCAAGGCCTGCATCACGCATTAACGGAACAATGGTGTAGAGCAATTCAGCCACGCCGCCCCCATAGCAAGTGGAGTTGACATGGAGCACGCTGAGGTTCTCCATACCTTGGGCCATCTGTCTAATCTCTCTTACTACCTCTCCTCCTGCAGACGGCACCTGATCCTTTAGCAACTTCTTAGGCAATTCCACTTCACGAAACATGCGCAGTCCCTCCCCTAAGAAACTCTTGTTATCATTACTTTGACACCCATCCGACCATACCCCGAATGTAGTACCTCTGCATTAGAGCAAACACAATAATAGGTACAGCCATTACAATGATACTTCCTGCAGCGAGAATACCCCAATCCACATGGTACACTCCACGGAGCAAAGGCACACGCTGGGTGGCAAGGAGCTTTGTAGGCGAGTATATCAAGATCAATGCAAGAAAGAAATCGCTCCAAACCCACATGAATTGAAGCACCGATGAGGACGCGACAGCCGGAAGAGCCATTGGCATAACTATTTGGAGGAAAATTCTCCAGTCGGACGCCCCGTCAACTTTTGCAGCTTCCTCTACTTCAATAGGTAGGGCACTGAAGTAATTCCTCATGAAGTAGAGGATCCACGGGATACCCCAGGCGGAGTGAACTACAGTTAACCCGGCATAAGAGTCAACTGCACCCAGTTGATTCATGATACGAAAAAGAGGTACAGCTATCATCTGTTGTGGCAAAGTCATCAAGGCTACGACAACAATGAACAGAAAATTGCTACCACGGAATGAAAACCTGGCAAATCCATATGCTGCGATGGACGCCATAAGGACGGGAAATATTGTAGCCGGAATCGCAATTTTCAAAGAGTTCAGCATCCCCCGGGATATGGGTGCAGCCGGGTGATTCCATGCGCCTATGTAGTTCTTGAAAGTAGGAGTGAAAGAGTCGAATTTCCACCAACCACGACTGACCTCAGACAGTGGACTAATAGAAGCCATAAATACACCTAGAAAAGGAACCAACCAAATGAGTGCTATAAGCCAGGCAACTGCATGAAGAACGAAAGTTGCGGAAACGCTTCGTCCTGCCATTCTCATTAGTTATCCCCCCTTAGAGCCCTGAATGTAGGAATTGACACGACTAACGCAACTATCATGAGGAATGTCGCCACAACCGCTGCTGCATTTGGGTTGAATTCACGGAACGCGTACATGTACATCTGCAAGGCTAACACGTTGGACGCGCCACCCGGCCCACCCATTGTTGCCACAAAAACAATATCGAAAATCTTCAGGACCCATAGGAAAGTCATAGTTACAACAACGCCGGTAACCGGTCTTAACAGGGGCACAGTAATAAGGAAGAAAATTCGCAAGGGAGAGGCTCCGTCAATTACAGCAGCTTCATAGACATAGTCAGGAATAGTTTCCAAGCCCGCTGAGTATAAGACCATGCTAAACGGGGTCCACAGCCAAAGCGACCCCGCTATCAGCGCAAACAAAGCGGTATCAGGGTGTGCCGTAAGAGTACGCTGCTTGACACCGAACAGGGCAAGGAATGAAGGGAGTATTCCTACGCTCCCGTCAAACAGGAATCTCAAGATGATCCCGCCGACAACCATAGGAGTAACCATCCCGAGAAAAACAATGGATTTGATTAACACGCCTCCCTTGACATCCCTGAGTATCACGGCGAGAATCAAACCTAACATGACAGTCAGAGGCAAGTGAATGACAATCCATATGATGTTATGAATCAGGGCACCGTAAGGAAATCCCCTCTTAAATCCCCGTAAGTCTACTATCTCAGGTTCAGAGAGTACGTCAGCATAGTTTCTGAAGAACGCGAACTCGCCATCAGGGGTTTGAAAACTTAACCACACCGTATTCGCCACCGGGTAAACAACGAAGACTGCAAGTAAAACCAGTGCAGGCAAGAAAAAAAAGATCCTGCCTCGCGTCTGCCCCATGCTATCACCTCCCGGACAGGTTCCAAAGGCCGGCAATAAAGGCAATGAAGGTGCTCCGGGACGATGTCTCACGCCACCACATCGCCCCGGAGCGTATATACCTGTCTCTATTTAGCCTTACGCTGAAGCGTCTCCAGAACTTCGTCTACTCTATCCGGGCTTACCCAAAGCAATTTGAGCTGATCCCAAAAAGCAGGCTGCCACTCGCCACCTATGGTGTCATCCAGGTCGGGTAACGCGACAACACCGTCAAGAAGCGCGGCTACCCCACGATCAACACCGGGATATGCGCTTAGCGGAACCTTTGTGTATGTAGCGATATGCCCACCTGTAGTTACTTGAACCTCTTGCCCTTTTGTGGATAGAAATGCCAGAAGTTGCCTGGCTTCTTCAGGATATTTTGTGTAAGCGGGGACAAAAGCATAGTCAGGAGCAAATACTATACCTTTGCACTCAGGTAGTGAGAATACGCCTAAATCATCAGGGTCATCAACCATACCTGTAATCCAGCTACCCATGAAGAACAGGCCATAGTCTCCGCCCCACCATAGATCTTGAGCCATGGTCCACTCTACAGGCTCACTGAAGTAACCTGCCTCAAGAAGTGGGACAAGCCTGTCCTTGAACACGGAAGCAACCACCGGATCTTGCCATGATATCTTCTTGTCGATTAGCGCGTGCGTCACATCAGGCCCGGCATAGCTGGCAATGAAGTGCTCAGCGATATCAGAAAGTGGCCAACCGACCCCGTTTCCGCTGGCAATAGCAGCTTTGATACCGGAAATCTTCTGTATTTTGCCACACAACTCCATGAATTCGAGAAAAGTCTTCGGTTCTGATAATCCATGCTTCTTGAAGAACGATTTTCGATACCAGAACCCCGGTTTTACTTTTCCGGTAAATACTCCACCATACAATTTATCTCCGCTCTTAACAGGATCGAGTGCGCCGGGGATAAAGTCTGCTTCGTTTAAATATCCGGTCATGTCAAGCACATGCCCGTCCTCGGCATGCTTATCGACAAACCATGCCCACATGAAGATAACGTCGCCGGGTGCTGTTTTCGCATCAAATTGAGCTGGAAGCAGTACAGCCAAATCTTCAGCCCTGTAAATCTGATAATCCACCTTAATACCGGTTTCCTTTTCAAATGCCGAAAGAACCGGCATAAACGCATCCATCTCCGGCCCTGACCATCCACTAATCACAGTAAGTTTCTTCTCAGCGGCTACTCCAGGCAGACTGCAGATGGCAACCAAGGCAACAAGGAGCACAACAAGTATTTTTCGCCTCATGAAAATCCCTCCATTTTAGCAGTTTCCTTAAGTTCTCTTTGGCTCGCTGACAAGGTCTTGGCGAACCCAAAACCGTATCTTGTGGCAACAGCTCCCGGCAATCACCTCCCTATCAAAGTACAGATTGACTATTTGACCATTGGTTTTTCACAGCACATCTTGTTTCTGCATAAGCTTACATCAACATACCAAGACACCACGCACACAAACCGCACAAGATCAAACTGCACCGCTGACACTACCTGAAGCCCTTTCAGGCGGTGCAATTGAGCAGGCAGGTTGAAACTCCACTGGCAACACCCTGTGAATGGGGCATCCGCTTTTTCCATTCATCTGCTCAACCAAAACCTCTATAACAGTTGTCCCCAGTTCCAGAATGGGTTGCCTTACAGTAGCAAGAGGTGGATCCATGTACCTGGCAAGAGGTATCCCATCAAAACCCAGGACTGAAACGTCATTTGGTATCAAAAGGCCCGCTTCCCGTAGGGCTCGCATCACACCAAATGCCATGACATCGTTACACGCGAATACTGCGGAGATGTCTTTCTCATGTTCGAGAATTGATCTCATAGCTATGTATCCTCCGGCTTGCGTAAAATCACCGGCGGCTACGATATTGCGGTCAAGAGACATACCCGCCTCTGCTAATGCTCTGCAATAACCTTCGAACCTTGCCCCTGAGGCAGTCTGGTCACGAGGACCTGTAACACAGGCTATCCTCATGTGCCCAAGCTCAATAAGGCGTGTAACAGCTTTAGCTGCACCACCCCGGTTATCTCCGCTCACCCACGACACATTCGGATCTTGTGCTACCCCCAGAAATACGAACGGCAGATCCATCTCCTTCAACATCCTTACGCGCTCGTCTGCGACTTTGGGTTCAGTGAGAATCATTCCGTCAATACGTGCAGAATCTGCAAGTTCCATGTGTGAACGATACCCACCTGCTCCATCACTGTCAGCAGTAGAGAGCAATAGACTGTAGCCGTACTTCATGGCAGTATCACCTACTGCCCCTAAGAACTCCAGATAAAATGGGTCGGAAAACGACCTGGGCCCGCACGGCACAGCAAGACCGATAGTATTCGTCCGCCTGGTAGCAAGGCCTCGCGCGACAGGGTTAGGCCGATAGCCTATCTGTTGAGCTAAGGTCAAGATCCTATGGCGAGTAACTTCTGCGACGCGTGGGTCTCCCGCCAGGGCCCGAGATACTGTAGACTTAGACAAATTCAAGATACTTGCCATGTCTTGAAGCGTGGGTCTCATTGCAACCTCTCCTAGCATATCAAACGATTGTTTTCTATGTTACGTTGCTTGTAGCAGCCATTTGTGTAGTTTTTGAAGTCAATAATGCAACCGGTTGTATTATTCGTCATATGTACTCAGAATCCTTTTTTTGTTTCTTTTTGCTATAGACTTTTCCTTGTACCGCGAGCATCAATTATCATTTTTGCGCGGACGTCGGGCATGGTTGCCTCGAAAACGTAGAGAAAGAGCCCCGGCCATACAGCCGGAGCTCTTTCCTTTGGATATGGGATTTGCTAAGTTGTGGAATTGGAGATTATTGTGTCGCTTGAGTGAATCTACAATAAGCTACGAAGCATGGGCTTCCTTAGCGTTCGCTTCTACATGTTCAGCGAGGATTCTCTTAATATCCTCAGGCTTGACTTTAGCGTAGACAGTATCATCGATTACTACCACAGGAGCAAGGGCGCACGCTCCTACACAGCGCACTCCCTGTAAAGTAAATAGCCCATCTTTGCTTGTCCCACCGAGGTCGACACCGAGTTCTTTTTTCAATGCCTCGAGACAATCGGCTGCCCCCTTCACATAACAGGCTGTGCCAAGGCAGACGTTCACTATCCACCTGCCCTTTGGCTTGAGAGAAAACAGCGAGTAGAATGTAGCTACTCCGTAAACCTCACTCTCAGGCACATCCAGACCCTTTGCTACCTGCTTTTGAACGTCTTCAGGAAGGCATCCGAACAACTGCTGGGCTTCATGGAGGACAGGGATAAGAGAGCCCCGTTCATCTTTATGCTCTTCAATTATGTCATGGAGCTTGGCAAACCTATCGTCAGGGAGCTTCCCATGACACTTACACTCTCCGCCTTTAGATTCAAGCTTACTACGTTTTGCTTCAACACTTGACGCCATTTACATAGCCTCCTTCCTACTAGCCGCAGCAGCTTCATCCACACTCTCGTACGTAGTGTGCAGCAATTTATGGGCTATGTCACTACCCGGCTTCTGCAGGAATTCCTCATAAAGACGCGCGACCGCAGGATTCTCATGGGACTTGCGCATCTCCATGCTCCTATCCTCTGTGTAGAGTGCAGCAGCCCTCTTAACAGCAATATCGGAATCAACGGATCTTGGCTGGCCTCCACCCATTATGCAGCCACCGGGACATGCCATTACTTCTATGAAGTGATAGGTTTCTCCGGTCTCCTTAATGTGTTTCAGGAGCTTGCTTGCATTACTCAAGCCATGAGCTACAGCCACTCGAACCTTCGTTCCACCTAAGTCAATGGTAGCTTCCTTTATACCATCCATACCCCTGACTTGTAAGAACTCAACCTTGCCAAGTGGCTTCTTCATGACAATCTCGTATACGGTACGAAGAGCAGCTTCCATGACACCGCCTGTAACACCGAATATCGTCGCCGCTCCTGTTGATATTCCAAGTGGCGCATCAAACTCACCGTCAGGGAGCTCCTCGAACCTGATACCTGCCTGTCTAATCATACGCGCCAGTTCCCTCGTGGTTAGGACGACATCTACATCCCTTCGTCCGGATCCGTTCATTTCAGGTCTGGCACATTCGAACTTCTTAGCAGTGCACGGCATCACCGAAATAGATGCGATCTTGTCAGGGTCAATGCCTGCCTTGTCAGCGTAATACGTCTTTATAACCGCGCCCATCATCTGCTGAGGCGATTTACACGACGATATGTTGGGAATAAACTCCGGGTGGAAGGTTTCTGCATACCTTATCCATCCAGGGCTACACGATGTTACTAGAGGCAACGGCCCTTTTGTCTTCATCCTTTCAAGAAGCTCAGTTCCTTCTTCCATTATCGTAAGGTCAGCAGTGAATTGCGTATCAAATACAGCATCAAACCCGAGTCTCTTTAGAGCCGTTGCAAGCTTACCTGTTACAGGCGTGCCTGCCGGGATTCCGAATTCCTCACCTATAGCAGCTCGAACTGCCGGTGCTACCTGCACCACCACATGTAGATCAGGATCGCTTATCATGTCCGCGACTTTCTGCCACTCTTCTTTCTCATGAATAGCTCCAACAGGACAGATTTTCGCGCATTGTCCGCATGATACGCATTTTGACTCAGCCAGTCCCCGCTCAAACATGGGTGTTACAAGAGCATCAGTGCCACGATATGCAAAACCCAGAGCACCTACAGTCTGCGTCTCACTGCACATTTTCACGCAGCGGCCGCACAGTATACACTTCTCCGGATCACGCACCAGTGCAACGCTGGACGTATCAGACTCTCTATGCTCTTTCTCTCTATGAAATCTACTCTCCCGAATCCCAAGACGCATGGCAAGTTCCTGGAGTTCACACTTGCCGTTTCTTTCACACTGGAGACAATCCTGGGGATGAGAAGCTAATATAAGCTCAACCACAGTACGACGGGCCTCACGCACCGCCTCAGTATTAGTACGCACAACCATGCCTTCCCGAACAGGGGTCACGCATGAAGCAGGGAGGCCTCTACCATTCTCGATTTCCACTACACACACCCTACAAGAGCCTATCGGGCCTACAGCCGGATGGTAGCAAAGAGTAGGAATATCGATCCCTGCACGCCGCGCCGCCTCGAGCACCATTTCTCCTTCATGTGCTTCAACCTGGATTCCGTCAATTGTTAAATTAATCTTCTTTTTTTCATTTCCCATCATACTCACCTCCTGGACACGGCGTCAAAGCGGCAAACACTCATGCACTCGCCGCATTTTTGACATTCGCTGTTATCGATTTCGTACGTTTTGCGTTTGGGCTTCTGACCGCTTTCGCCTCCGGCAGCTTTGGCCACTTCAGCCTCGCTGGCAACCGGATGAATAGCCTGCACAGGACAGGCTTTTGCGCAAAGACTGCAGCCCCTACACTTGGTTGAATCTATCTCATACCGGATCAGATCTTTGCAAACTCCTCCGGGACATCGTTTCTCGTCAATATGAGCTTCATATTCATCTCTAAAGTACCTTATGGAGCTGAGGACAGGATTTGGTGCAGTCTGTCCCAGTCCACAAAGGGCTGTATTCTTAATCGTCTTCGCAAGGGATTCGAGAGTCTCTATATCCCCGGGCTGACCCTTCCCCTCAGTAATACGCGTCAAGATGTCAAGCATCACCTTGGTGCCCTCTCTGCAGGGGACACACTTGCCGCAAGATTCGTCTTGAGTAAACTGCAAGAAGAATTTGGCTATATCCACCATGCAAGTGTCTTCATCCATGCAGATTAGTCCGCCGGACCCCATCATAGCGCCGGCTTTAGTCAGAGTGTCATACTCCATGCTGATATCCAAGAGCGACTCAGGAATACAACCACCTGAAGGACCGCCGGTCTGCGCTGCCTTAAACGCCTTACCGTCAGGAATCCCTCCGCCGATTTCATACACGATCTCTCTGAGAGTTGTCCCCATCGGAACTTCCACAAGACCTGTATTGTTTATTTTCCCGGCAAGAGCAAAGACCTTTGTGCCCGGGCTTTTCTCCGTCCCTATGCTTCTGAACCAATCCGGTCCCTTAAGAATTATCGGCGCAATATTCGCGTACGTCTCTACGTTATTGATAAGAGTCGGCTTCTTGAAGAGTCCTTCATTTGCCGGGAACGGAGGCCTGGGCCTTGGCATACCCCGCTTGCCTTCCATGGATGCCAGCAAAGCAGTCTCTTCGCCACAGACGAAAGCACCTGCACCAACTCGAATATCCAAGTCAAACGAAAATCCGGAGCCAAAGAGGTTCTCACCTAATACTCCAAATTCGTGAGCTTCCTTTATGGCATGGGTCAACCTACTTACTGCCAGTGGATACTCGGCACGAGCGTAGACATATCCCTGGCTCGCCCCGATTGCATATCCTGCTATAGTCATTGCCTCGATAATACTATGGGGATCACCTTCCAGAACACTCCTATCCATAAAAGCGCCTGGGTCACCCTCATCAGCGTTACATACTACGTATTTCTCTTCGGCATTGACTCTTTGCGCAAATTCCCATTTGAGGCCTGTAGGAAAACCGGCCCCGCCACGTCCCCTGAGACCTGACTGTTTTATTGTATCAATGACATCTTTGGGCGTCATATCAGTAAGGGCTACGGCTAAAGCTTCATAACCGTCACGAGCAACATACTCATGTATATTCTCAGGGTCAATGACTCCACAGTTCCTGAGAACCACCTTAACCTGCTTCTTGAAGAAATCCAAACTTGAGATGTTTTTGACCATTTCACCGGTAGCTCGTTTAGGGTACAGCCTCTCAACCGGCCTACCTTTGACTATATGCTCCTCAACAATCTCTCTGGCATCTTCAGGCGTAACCTTCTGATAGAAGGTTCCATTCGGATAGATCAAGACAGTCGGACCTAAGTCGCACGAACCTATGCAGCCTGTCTTGATTACCTTAACTTCGTTCAGGACTCCCTGATCTTCAAGTGCATGCATGAGTGAATCATATACTTCATAACATCCTGAAGATACACATCCTGCTCCGGAACATACCAGTATATGTGCACGAATAAATGGACTCATCTTACTATCACCCCTTGCGCTTACAACCTCTAGTTCTCATCAAATTTTGTCTCCAGGCGAACGTCATGCATTTGCCTCTCGAGTTGCGCAGCTCGTCTAAACCAACCACTGTCAGGGTATCCCGGGCCATACTTCTGCATTGCCTCTACATACTCTTCTGCCAAATCCTCATCGACTCCATGAGGTATCCAACGCTGTACTTTGTTTTCTTTTAGCGGCAGCGCTGACACGTTACTCCCCCCCTTTGTGCCTAATTTCACAATCCCGGTCATTAGAAATGGACAGTCATTAACGCTCGCAACTGCCCAATACCGGCTCCACTCATTATTAGGTGCAAGTCCCGTGCCAGGTTTCCAGCAAAAATACAAGAGTTCCGAAGAACTCTTTAACCATACCTTACGCAGGTCTTTTATGTATTTTACTCTCATCACACCGGTAATACAAGACGGATATTGGATCCAATAAGTTGGACACTACGTCCAATTTATTGGCGTTTTGATCCTATCCCAGCATCCCTAAACGTTTCATCATTTCATTCAGTGTAGTTCGTTTAATACCGAGAATCCGGGCAGCTCCGGCTTGGATGCCTTCAGATTTTTCAAGCGCCTTGGAAATCAGCTCGCGCTTGTACTCATCAACAGCTTCATAAAATGATTCACCGTCTGTATTGTCGCATTTCCCGGACTTCTGTACTTCGTACGCTTCAATTACCTCATCCGGAAGATCATGCAGCTCAAGGTCGTTGCCTTCCATTAGTATCAGAGCCCGTTCAATTGCGTTCTCAAGCTCTCTTACATTACCGGGCCAAGCATAATTAACTAAAGCATCCATAGCTTCCTTGGAAAAAGCAATCGTACCTTTCAGACATTTGGCTCCGAATTTTCGGGCAAAGTGCCTAGACAATAGGGGTATATCCTTCTTACGCTCCCTGAGTGTGGGTAGGTAGATAGTTATCACATTCATTCTATAATAAAGGTCGGAACGAAAAGCTCCCTTCTCGATGGCTGCCTCCAAATCTTTGTTCGTTGCAACCAGTACCCGGACATCCACGCATCTCACAACAGTCTCGCCAACACGAATAAACTCTCTGTTTTGGAGAAACCTCAAGAGCTTGGCCTGAAGCGCAAGACTGATGTCTCCTATTTCATCCAGAAATATGGTGCCTCCGTCCGCTTCTTCAAATAGACCCCGCTTAGTCGTAACCGCACCTGTAAAAGCTCCACGAGCATGACCGAAAAGCTCACTCTCGAGGAGTGTCTCAGGTAGTGCAGCACAGTTTATGCTTATGAAAGGCTTTGAGGCTCTCAGACTCTGCATGTGGATCTCGCGGGCGATTAGGTCTTTGCCGGTCCCGCTTTCTCCACGAATCAGCGTTGTAGCATCAGTCCTCGCGATTTTCTCAACGAGCCGGAAAACTTCTTGCATATTCTCGGATGTGCCGATAATCTCACCTGACCGCTCACGAATTGCCTGGAGTTCTCGCCTAAGCCTTTTATTTTCCAGAGTAATGGCTCGCCTGTCCAGCGCCTTGTTGACTACAAGTTTCACCTCATCGACCTTGAATGGCTTTGGTAAATAATCGAACGCCCCTGCTTTCATGGCGTCTACAGCACTTTCCACTGTAGAGTACCCGGTAATCATGATCACCGGGGTATCCGGGAGCAAGCGTTTTGCCTCTTCTAAAACGTCCATACCACTGATTTTAGGCATCATGAGGTCAGTGACAATAACGTCAAGGTTTGCCTTGGACCGCATAGTATCCAAAGCTTGCTCCCCATTTGTGGCAGTAAAGACTTTATGTCCGTCCTGAGAGAGCACCAGAGAGAGAAATTCGCACATTTTCTCTTCATCATCAATGACAAGCACCTTACCGGTGATTGCCCCCATACTACCGCACTCCATTCTTAGGAAGAATAATCATGAAAGCTGTACCCTTGCCAAGTTGGCTTTCGACCTTGACGGTTCCACCGTGCTTTTCTATAATATCAAAACTTACTGAAAGTCCAAGACCTGTTCCCTTGCCTACATCCTTAGTAGTAAAAAACGGATTGAAGATCTTTCTCATATTCTCCGGCGCGATTCCGGTACCTGTGTCTGTTATGGTAATCTTCACCACATCACCGGATGTACCTGTCTTTATGCCCAGATGCCCCCCATCAGGCATAGCTTGCATAGCATTGAGGATCATGTTAAGGATAACTTGCTGTAATTCTCCGATATCAATGGCAGCCTCCGGCTGACTCTCGTCAAGATCCGAAGTAACCTTGATTCCCCTTCGACTCATTTGTCCTCCGAATATCCTAAGGGTTCTTCTGCAGGCCTCATTCACCTTACATCTACCTGCAGACATGTTAGTCG
Organism: Firmicutes bacterium UBA5449; assembly: GCA_002424305.1. Lineage (GTDB taxonomy): Bacteria > Bacillota > SHA-98 > UBA4971 > UBA4971 > UBA4971. Next base: position 7,049 of record DIQZ01000045.1, on the reverse strand, counting down.
GCCTTGCAAAATTCAGAAGGCTACGGACAATATCAGAAATCCTCTCTGATTCTTCAATTATTGTCTTAAGGTATGAACTCTCAAGGTTGTCCGACCTCACAGACTTCTTGAGAATATCCGTATATCCGAGAATGAGAGTCAGTGGTGTATTGATCTCATGAGCAACCCCTGCTGCCAGTTGCCCTAGAGCAGCTAGTCTGTCAGACTGGATGAGCTGGTTTTCAAGCCTGCGCTTCTCAGTGATATCTTGACTTAGGAGGACTGCTCCGTATACTTCTCCATCATAGTTCTTAAGAGGGCTGATCTTAAGGTGTAAGGTAATCTTGTCTGCGCCAAGCTGAAAAACCATCTCTCCTAAATCTGTTGACTCACCCAGTGATATGGCTCTCTCAAGACCATGCCTACACCTTGGAATATCCAGTTCCGGGAACGCTTGAAACATGTTTCTGCCAATGGATTGTGAGGTGGAATATCGGTCTGCTGATTTGTTCAGACTGGTTATCGTCATGTTACAGTCCACAACTACAATACCTTCAATAATACTGTCAATTATGTCTTCATGATATGCTTTAAGCTCTGCCAGATCCATGTTGTGCACCTCAAGCTGCATTACTAAATATGGTAGACACATTTTGTTTTCAGCAAGTCCCTGGAATACTGCTGTAGCTTTCTCTCGGCATGTGTTATATCCACATGCACCGCAGTTTAACTCATCTTCCCGTTTGGTCTTGTTAAGCTCAAGGAGTATGCGCTGTATATCCTCCTCTGCAGGAACAGGCATGTCTATACTTCTAGGTGAAAATCCACGGGTACCCTCGATTTGAGGAAATTGCGGCTTCATTAGAGTTATGCTTGAACCGGCATGTGCTGATTGCTTGGCAAAATTTACAGCAACTACTCGTCGCGCATAGCTGTCAAGCTCTGTCGTCATCATGGGACCATTTATGCATCCTTCACAAAACAGCATATCAACAAACTCCGGACAGTCTTCGTCCAGACTTAACGCCTCAAGAAAATCGATGCAATTATCCTTACCTTCCATAACGAGGATTTCATTATCAGCTATATCCGCAGAAAGCGCTGCGCTTCTAAGTAGCCCGCCTGATACCGGATAAAGCCGGCCTAGGTATGCTTCTTCTCTGTCGAAGGACATGTCAGGCAAATCTGCCCATCCGGTAGGCGCATCCTCCAGTAATGTCCTCAATTCGACAAATGTAAGGACCGCATCTATGGCGTCAGCAACTGAGTAGTCAAACATCTCGCTCTTCTTGGCGACACAGGGTCCGATAAATACGGTATAGGCCCCTACGTGTTCCTTCTTTATCATTCTTCCTGCGGCTACCATAGGTGAGACTACCGGAACAAGTCTTGGAATGAGTTGAGGATACTTAACTTCCACTAGGTTAACTATGGCCGGACAAGGCGTAGAAATAATACCGCGCGGGTGCTCGCCTTCTATAATCCTCATGTACTCCTGGGTTACACGTTCCGCTCCCCACGCTACCTCATACACGCCGGCAAATCCGATTTCTTTTAGCGCTGCCACAACCTGACCCGGTTTCAATTCCCCGTGAAATTCCACTGCAAAAGCAGGAGCCAGCAAAGCGCAAGCTCTTCCTGTTTTTAGCGCATTCTTAACTGAAACCAAATCTTCCCTGATGTGCTTTGCATGTTGAGCGCAGACCCTTACGCAATAACCACAAGATATGCACAGTTCTTCGATTACAGTTGCCTGGCCGTCTTCTACTTTAATGGCCTTTACAGGACAATTCCGGACACATGCATAGCATTCCCTGCACTTACCCTTAATCGTAGTAACAACGCTTATGGTCAACGCCCCCTATACACAGATTCTCCCAGGCGTATCCGGATTGCTTTCAGTATAAAAGTGCTAGTCCTTATGTATTATATTATCATACGTTGGTAATCATAAGTTAATGGAGTTCTATTTTCAGCTCTCAGCTGGTTCACTCATGAGTGGCCATCACATTCATTCTTTACGTAAACGACTATAGCACTTTGCTATATCACATCCTACGCAAGTGTTATTCCGCACAAGAGACAGGTTAGCCTTGAGCGTCGCTCCGCGAGTCAACTCTCCAAGACGAGACAAGATATAAGGGGTCACATCTTTGCTCTTGATCCCCTTCTCCCCGGCTTCACAAACTGCCCGGTTGATGGCATCCCGGAGCAGGCCGGAATCCACCTCATCTTCTTCCGGTACAGGTACAGCAAGAAGAAAACCGCCTTTTATGCCTGCATCCCACTTTGACACCATGAATCTTACAACATCTTCAGGATCTTCAGCGGTGTATAACACCTTGTGAGCAGTCCGCCTTATATGAAATCCAGGTAGAATATGAGTATCGTATCCGATAACCGGAATACCCAAAGTCTCCAAGACTTCCAATGTTAATCCTATATCCAAGATAGACTTCATACCTGCACAAACCGTAGCTACATCTACTTTTGACATCATCAATAAATCAGCTGATATGTCGAAGGTAGTTTCAGCCCCACGATGCACGCCTCCAATGCCTCCGGTTACGAAAATGCGGATACCCGCCATCTCCGCCAGAACTATGCTTGAAGCTACCGTTGTGCCTCCGGAACCCCCGGTGGCCAGGAGCACACCGAGATCCCGATAACTTGCCTTGGCTACACCGGGACCAGTTCCGAGAAACTCTATCTCTTCTTCAGTTAATCCCACCCTCAGCTTACCGTCAATGACAGCAGTAGTCGCAGGCACAACGCCCTTTGACCGTGCAATTGCCCGGACCTCTTTGGACAAATTCACATTATGAGGCTGAGGCAGGCCATGGGTTAGAATAGAAGTCTCAAACGCAACCACAGGCAACCCGCTTTTCACAGCATCTCTTACTTCGTCATTGACTATCAAGTATTCGTTCATGTGGAACATTCCCTCTTTCTTCTCTCTTGTTCCAGACATCCAATCCAAGCACGAGCAGTGCTGACATCAGGCCTTGCTCCTACCGTAGTCACAACCCTACCGGCCAGGGAATTGGCGAAGCATGCTGCAGACCACATATCTCCTGAACGTAAGAACTCGCTGACAAACGCTGCGTTAAAGGAGTCGCCTGCACCGGTAGTATCAACCGGATCGTCCACAGCTTCGGTGGAACAAACCTTGACACAGCCTTCCGCTGCAATAACGCAACCGTCGCGCCCCAATTTCACCACAACATACGGAGCATAATTTAAAAGCTCAGACGCCATCTTCTCAGGAGACTTCTTTCCCACAAGAGTCACCCCTTCATCATAGTTGGGAATAAGAAGGGTCGAGTGTGCGGCTGTACTCAAGAAACGTGATATGCCATACTCACGAAGAGGATACCAAGAACACGGATCGATAGACATCGGAACTTCGTTAGCAAGTGCCAGTCGCATGGCTTTCTCTGCTGCGGGACGCGAAACATCACTGTAGAGAACATAACCGCCTATGTGTAACCATTTAGCCTTGGCAATCAGTTCATCTGTGATAATCTCGTGAGGAATTGCCTCGTCAGCTCCACGCTGGGTGATAAAGGTCTTCTCACCTGATGCACCTACAAGGTTGACAACACATGCAGTCCTTAAGCTCCGGTGGGATTTTACGAAAACATTAACACCTGCCTCACTGAGCCCTGAAAGTGCTATATCCGCAAGAGCATCCTGACCCACTGCGCCAATAAGGCCGACATCTTGACCAAGGAGTGAACACCAGAACGCGAAGTTGGAAGCCACTCCGCCGGGGTGTACTTGAATAGTTGCCGGAACATCAGTCCCCGGCTTTGGCTTGGTTTCCGGGAAAACCATGATGTCTGCTGTAATGCCTCCGATTGTCAGAATCAAACCATCAGCATCCTTTGTATTAACAGAATTTATCTGACAAGACACACCTGTCTACCCTGTTTCATCGTATTTCGAAAGAAAACACCATATTGCCTCAACAAGCTTATTATATGGCTGACTCAAAAATCCTTTATATTCTTGGACTTCCGGCGCCATACATACACAATTAAATCCCAAACTGCACCGCAGAAAGCAGGTGTCATGCCGGTAGGACTTAGGCGCCCGGTGTCGTATATATAGGTAGCGTTCAGGCAGGGATTTGTATCTTACCTCTAAACGATGGAAACGTTAGGCGGAGGACTGGAGATGTGGGTCAACACACTGACATGCACCCTCAACCAAGGTTTTTCTCTTGTTTGGCTGTTGCCATTATCCCGGTTATTACCTTAATACTCCTTATCGATCCATGCATGCAATGTAGCGTGGCGCAAGCCGCCTCAAACGTTGTCAGGGCTGAAGCAATAGGGACAATCCACTATTTCTATTCACCCGGTTGCGGTGAATGCCGGCTTGCAGAGAAGGTTCTAAACAAGTTAGAAGAAAACCGACCTCACCTGGAAACACACCCCCACAACATGTTTGAACCCGGCGTTATGAAGATGCGCGAAGGATTTGACGCCATATACCAGGTCCCCTTGGCGAGACGAGGTGCTGTGCCTGCCGTCTTCGTAGGGCAGTCCTGGTTCATCGGTGTAAGGGAGCTGGAGGTTGCAGTAGATGAAGGCTGGCTACTGGAAGCTTCATATGAAGAACCTCCGGACTCTTTGTCAGGGGACAAAGAGTCTATCACGCAACGGTTTGCCTCATTCAACTTAGGCATTGTACTGGGTGCCGGATTTATCGATGGTATCAATCCATGCGCCTTTGCCGGACTCACCTTTCTCGTATCATACCTTCTCATGTCAGGTAGCAGTAGAAAACACTTGCTCTACACAGGATTAGGTTTCTGTGGAGCAATGTTCATGACGTATCTTACGATCGGAACAGGGATTCTTTCCGTAGTTAAGCGCATTCAAGTAATATCATGGATTATGCCATTATTGAGCGGTGTAGTTGGCCTTCTGGCTGTAGTTCTAGGTGTGTTAAGCCTTGTAGATGCTTTGGGAGCGGCGATCCATCCTGATAAGATCGAATTTCTGCTCGGTCTCCCTAAGCGAATTTCAAAGTCCGTCCGGGCAACAATTAGGAAACATGCCAACCCAAGATCCCTATTGGTTGGGGCGATAACAACAGGTTTCTTAGTGTCTGCAATGGAATTTCTCTGCACAGGCCAGGTATATCTACCCACGATTGTCTACGTTCACTCTATCTATCCCGGCAATCCCAGGGCAATACTTTACCTTATTGCCTACAACCTGGCTTTCATGGTGCCGGCTGTAGGAGTTTTCCTGGCTGCCTACTTCGGGATGGGCTCCCAGGCTTTAGCAAGACTTGCAGCAAAAAGTATGGTAACGGTAAAACTCCTTACCGGGTTATTGTTCTTACTTCTCGGCGGATATCTACTCGGGATGCTGTGGCAAATGTTATAGAATCGTGTCGGACGTTCATGTTGAACGCTCGCGCCTATCTTAGTCTGCCGTAAGCCATGTCAAAGAAAGAAGAAACACCTGAGACAAAGAATACGGGAGAGATAATATGGGGGTGATCAAAAATAACTATCTACACCGCTAAATACCCGACCTTATTAATAATCCTGACACTTGTAGCAACAATGGCTGTTATTCTAACATGTACCCCTGAGTCTTGCCATTCTCTTGCACAAATGCCGGCAGATAGGGCTTATGCGCTAATCAATGCACCCAAGGCAGTGATTTGCTTCTTTGATTTTCAAGGTGATGCGTCGGAGCAGTTTCTTGAAGTTATTGCGCTCATGTCGCATGAGTATATGACCTCTATCAAGTGGATAATTGTCACAACTGACAACCCGACAAAGCTTGAAGCGTCTCTGAAAGCCAAGAACGCTGTGGCCGAAGTATTCTATGACAAACAAGGCAGGCTTCTTGATGACTTTGGCGTACTGGAAGTACCTACAATCATTTTGACTGATGAAGATCAGATTGTATATAAACATGGAAAGTACAGCCCCGGTCACAATGAGCGTCTTGCTGAAGTTGTTTCTTCCTTTGCCCAGGGCAGAAAGATTCCTGAGTCATATCCGGCTAGAGTACTTAAGGTAGGAGACTATGCCCCGGACATAACGCTGCCTTCAGTATCAGGGAAAACATGGAGTCTGTCAGATTACAGAAAAACGAAGAACATCCGGCCGCACCTACTATACGTGTTTACTATAATGAACTGTGAACCCTGTAGAGAAGCATTAAGATTTCTAGGCAATAATGCTCATCTTTTGCAAGATACTGAAGTAATAGTTGTCTCTCTTGGACCGAAGAAACTCACAACAAGCGAACTCAGGCGCATGCCTATCCCCTTTACGGTGCTATGCGATGAAGACTCCTCGACTTATGCCAAGTATCACCTTACAGATACGCCCACACTTGTCCTAGCCAAAGGGGACATAATAACTTATGTAGGCACCGGATGGAACATCGACAGGGAACATGAGTTTTTGCAGGCTATTGCACGTCGTAAGTAAGCATTTGGTCTCAGTTGGTCTTGCTAATCCTCGTAGTTTCAAAGCCTATCCCGAAAAGCATTCGATTCTCGGTGAAGCACCAGATTCCAGGGACTTGCAAGCACATGTTCACTGATGAGTTCGATGTAAAAAAGAGCATCACACAAACGGCTGAACAGTTAAAAACCAGCTAAATGAACTAGCCAAATGCGTACAACAAAAAAAGTCTTCCGGC
>DIQZ01000045.1:0-234 GCA_002424305.1 Firmicutes bacterium UBA5449 | reverse complement strand
ACCGTTGAGCTACTGAGGAATATTGGAATCCGGCAGCGACCTACTCTCCCAGGGGGTCTCCCCCCAAGTACCATCGGCGCTGAAGGGCTTAACTGCTGTGTTCGGGATGGGAACAGGTGTTGCCCCTCCGCCATTACCACCGGAAAGCTTATATACACTTTTTACACCTTGAAAGCTGCATAGTATCGGGTATCTTGAGATTTTTCAGAATAGGTCAAGCCCTCGACCTATTAG
>DIQZ01000002.1:5276-20229 GCA_002424305.1 Firmicutes bacterium UBA5449 | reverse complement strand
ACGTATAGGCACTACATGCCTGCTGCCGAATTTCCACCCGTTATTCCAAAACGGCATGAACTCAATAAACCTTACAGTCCAAGGGTGCTCCTTGGTAAGCATGGCTATGTCCTGAACCTCGTCATGATTTACGCCTTTCATCACTACTGTGTTGATTTTAATCGGCGAAAGTCCCACATCTTCTATGGCCTTTAGTCCATCAAGGACCGAGCTGAGCTCACCACACCTGGTAATTTTCTTATATCTCTCAGGTTTAAGAGTGTCCAGCGAAATGTTCACCCGATCCAAGCCTGCCTCACCAAGCCTGGCTGCAAGATTTGGCAGAAGCAGACCGTTAGTGGTCATAGATATGTCGTGGATATCCGGGATCTCAGAAAGAAAGCAAATAAGTGTCACTATTCCCTGCCTTACCAGAGGTTCACCTCCGGTGAGTCTAACATGGGTTATTCCAAGCTGAGATGCAACACGGATGATTCTTGCCAGTTCCTCGATGCGAAGAATGTCAGAGTGAGACTTAAGATGCACGCCCTCTTCCGGCATGCAGTAGATGCACCTTAGATTACACTTATCTGTCACTGACACTCTGAGATATGTGATTTTGCGTCCGAATCTATCCACAAGTTGGGTCATCCTTCCCACATAACCTCCCCACTGTCAGACACATCATAACCACCGAGGGATGACACTCTGCTTTTGAAGTCTTCAGAGGACATAATACTAAAGAGCTTGTCCATGGATGAAGAATGCAAGAACCCTTGGCTAACCAGCAGGTCGTACCGCTCCCAAGCCACAGGGACAAAGTCTAAACCCAGAGCTTTGGCTGCGCTTCTTATGCCAAGGCCTACGTCAGCTACATTGTTTGCAACTGATGCAGCGACACCCATGTGGGTGTATTCTTCGTGCTCATAACCGGAAATCCCGTCCGGCTCAATGCCGAGCTTCTTAAGATCAAGGTCAAGGAGAATCCGCGTACCTGCACCGCGTTGTCTGTTCACAAACGTAATACCGGGCTTGACCAGATCCGAAATCCCACGAATATTCTTTGGGTTTCCCGGCGCCACAATCAGGCCCTGTTCACGATGGACAAGATTTACAATGGCATAGTCTTTGGGATCAAGATATCGCTTTACGTAAGGCACATTATACTCCCCTGTCTCCTCATCCAAGAGGTGAATACCGGCAATATGTGCCTCTCCCCTTCGCATAGCCATTATCCCGCCCATGCTACCAACGTGGGTAGAAGAAAGATTGACGCCTGGATATTCCCGGGCCAAAAGACTGCCTAGGAGGTCCAAAGCCAGATCATGACTGCCGATAGCAACGATTGCATTATCTATCTCCTCGATATCTCGGAGGAGGTTTACCGTAACTTCTGATGATTCCAAGATCCCCTGGGATGAACCGGGCACCTTCACATACCCGTCTGCCTTCACAAGTGACATTATCGCGCCTGCTCCTCTTGGAAGGGGAGAAGCTACATACCTGCCCTTAACCTTACCTACCTTAACCCTTACAAACTCATCCATACCCGGCGCAGAGACTATCCTCCTAGTTACGATTGCATCTACCTTTGCCCTTTGCCTGACTCTCAGCCCCAACATCTTTGCTAAGAGAGGGAGGAGAAACAGCTCACAAGACAAAGCAGCGGAGACCGGATACCCGGGAACCCCGATAAAAGGCTTGTCATTTACGATTCCCAGGATTGTAGGTTTCCCCGGTTTGATTGCGACCCCGTGCACAATGAGTTCTCCCATGGACTTCACAATATCGCCGGTATAATCCTCGCTTCCAGCAGATGAGCCTGCATTTACCACAATAATGTCTGCAGTAAGGGAAGCCTTATGCACAGCCTCAGCCAGAGCCTTAGGATTGTCAGGGACAATATCCCAAAATACAGGTTCCCCTCCCCACTGCAAGACGAATCCTCCGATAATCCTCGAGTTAAACTCAATTATGTCTCCTGTTTTAGGTGTCACCCCCGGGGAAATCAACTCATCACCTGTGGGGATTATTACCACCCTAGGCTTCCTGCGAACCATCACCTGAGTTACACCTGCAGCTAATAGCGCACCCAAGTCCACTGCGCGAATCTCATGATTCTCAGGAAGGACAAGCTCGGTTGCGACAATATCTTCTCCTACAGTCCGAACGTGCTGCCAAGGTTTGGAAGGAGCGATTATTGTAACAGCGTCTGCCGTAACCTCTACAAGGTCTTCCACCATAATGACAGAATCTGACCCTCTAGGCAGTGGATCTCCGGTATCCACAAATACTGCATCTTCTCCAAGCCTAAGGCGTGTAGGATTCATCTCGCTTGCACCAAAGGTTACATGTGAGCGCGTAGCAATCCCATCCATGGCGCATGAATGATACGCAGGTGACGATAGCTTAGCAAAGACAGGTTCACTCGTTACCCGCATCAAGGCTTCCACATCTACAGGAACCGACTCGCCTTCCACAACTTGCGCTAGCCCCTGACTTGCCAGTCCGTGAAAAAACCTGTCTCCGGCATCATGAAGCGGTATTCCTTTCAAGTAGACATCACGTTTCTTCAATTCTCTAATCCCTCACTCTTGCTCCTTGAGCTCCTGCCACTGAAGATCCTGCTACTAAAGCTCCTACCTGATGCTCCCGTCACTAAAACGGCATCACTCTAATCCGGGTGCCCTTTTCAAAGCCTTCCGCTTCTACAGGAATCCTCATTACCCCATCAGCCAAGATGAGCCCTGAAATCACCGCGGACTTACTAAAAACCGGGTCTGCCCAGACTTCCCCGTCTTCTACGCGAAGCTTGACACTGACATAGTCTTCACGCCCTGCGATAGAAGCCACATTGGCACTGAGTATCGCCTGCGTCTCTCGCCTGTAGATAGCCCCCCCCATCCACCGGGCGATTGCAGGAGCAACGAAGAGATTGAATACAACGAGACAAGACATGGGATGGCCCGGCAAGCCAAATACAAGCTTGTCACCTGCCACAGCAAGAATAGTAGGTTTACCCGGCTTTATTGCGACACCGTGAACAAGCACACCCGGTTCGCCTAAAGACTGAATAGCTTCTTTCGTAAAATCCCGTTCTCCGACAGAGCTCCCTCCGGACATGATAACCATGTCTGACTCCAAATGAGCCTTAGCGATGGCTTCCCGCATTGCAAGAGATTCATCTTGTACAATACCCCACAATTTTGGCCTCCCTCCTATGGCCTTGACTGCACTATAAAGTGAGTAGGCGTTCATATCACGGACCTGTCCGGGCAAGGGAGACTCTCTGATGTCTACAAGTTCGTCCCCTGTAGAAATAATAGCAACTCTTGGCCCTACGGCGACTTTGACCTCAGGTACTCCCATTGCTGCAAGAGCTGCGATATCAGATGGACGCAAGCGCCTGCCCTGTGAAAGTATCAATGTCCCGGAAGCTATATCCTCTGTTGCACCCACAACGTTTTCCCCAGGTGCCACAGAATGAGTTGCCGCAATGGTCTCATCGTCTAAGACTTCGCACGTCTCCACCATGACGACTGAGTCTGCGCCTTCGGGTATCATGCCCCCTGTGGCTATAGCTGCGCATTCATGCGGGGCCAGTGAAAGCCCGGTGCACTCACCCATTCTGATTCGGCCTTTTAGTGAAAGAAGCGCAGGGAGTCCTTCACTTGCACTAAAAGTGGAAGATGCCGAAACCGCATAACCATCCTTGGTAGACCTGGCAAATCCAGGCAAATCTATAGGAGCTGTAACATTTTCAGCTAAGATCCGGTCAACTGAATCCAGGATACTGACTGTTTCAACTTCTCGAGGCCCTACTTTAACGTATTGCTTTAACTTATTCCATGCGTCAGCACGTGGAGTCAGAGACAAAAACAGCGACATCTGATCTTTCACCGTCCTCTGTGAGAAGCCAATTGGTAGCACCTGCAAGTTGTGATAAGGCACCACGCATCTCTTGGCGCAATACTTCACGGACAGGACCATCTGCCACGATTTTTCCACCGTCCATAATCACAGTCCTGTCAGCAAGAAAGGGGATCTCAGTAACATCATGCGTCACGAAAACCGTTGTCACTTGTGTCTTTTCGATTATCCGCCCCAACTCGGTAAGGAGCGCCATTCTTGTAGGCACGTCTAAAGAGCTCATAGGCTCATCAAGTAGCAAAAGCTCAGGTTCAAGGACCAAGGCTCTCGCCAAACTGACTCTTTGGCTTTCACCCCCGGAGAGGGAGCGTCCATGCCGATTAGCTAAGTGTTCAATACCAAAAAGCGCAAGGGCCTCATCTACTCTATCTCGCATCTCATCTTCAGGCACGCGCCTCATCTTAAGCCCGACAGCCACATTATCAAAGACTGTAGCGTCCAGAAGGTAGGGCCTCTGAAGAACCATGGCCATGCGACGTCGCGCCTTAATCGCACTGATATCCTCACCTACTACATGTCCCCTAACACATACTTGGCCTTCGCCGGGACGCAAGAGGCAAGCTATTACCTGGAGAAGCGTGCTCTTACCGACGCCGTTTGCACCGATTACAGCGACGTTCTCTCCCGAGTGTATCTCAAAGTGTGAAACATCCAGAGTCTTCCGGGATCCCCTCTTGAGCTTCACATCATTAAGCTCGATAATAGCTTGCCCTGCCTTCACGCCTTTACCTCCTCTTATTGGCCCTGCTGTTGAATTCGGGTGAGGCCTGCATTAATAACATAAGTAATGGCAACCAAGATAATACTGAGGGCTATTGCAAACCCGAAGTTGCCCTTGGACACCTCCATGGAAGTAGCTGTCGTGAGCACCCGTGTCTGTCCCAAAAGATTGCCCCCTACCATCATGGACGCACCAACCTCTGCAACTACCCGACCAAACCCTGCCATGATAGCTGCGAGCACTGAAAGTTTGGCTTCTCGCATGAGAATACACACGAGTTGCCATGATGATGCTCCAAGAGAAAGCATCTGAAGGCGTATACCGGGGTCAAGTTGTCCCACACCTGCCATGGTAAGGCCGGTCACTATCGGTAGAGCAATTATCGTCTGGGCGATAACCATAGCAGTAGGCGTATACATCAACCTGAGGAATCCTAACGGACCGGTCCTCCAAAGAAAGACGCTCACCCAGAGGCCGACGACTACAGGAGGGAGGCCCATTCCTGTATTAACGAACCCGGCTACCCGCCGTCGTCCGCGAAACGACCACAGAGAAAGCGCTGTCCCTAAGGGCACGCCGACTAAAGTACTAATCATGGTTGCAAGTCCGGAAACTCTAAGGGTAAGAAGGGCTATACGAAGCACCTCACGGTCTCCTTTGATGAGGAGTCGAAAAGCCTGCGTAATCCCTTCCGCTATCAGGTCCAATTCATCCTCACCCTTCCAGGTCTTCTATGGTCTTGCCTGCATCAGGGAAGAATAGTGGGCTTCCGTACTTGTCAATGCCAAACTCACTGATGATTGCCTGGACATCTTCAGATATCATGAACTCCACAAATGCTTGTCCACCGGGTCCGTTCACTACTTTATGCTTTTCAGGGTTAACTTGCATAACGTGGTAGATATTAAGGAGAATCGCGTCACCTTCAACAAGTATCGGCAGATCTAAGCGATCCTTCATAGACAGGTAAGTCCCACGGTCAGTTAAGCAATAAGCCAGCTTCTCGTTGGCTATATTGAGTGTATTGGCCATGCCGGTTCCTGCCTCTAAATACCATGCCTGCCCTGACGGCTGATAATCAAGCTTACTCCAAATCGCCTTCTCTTTCTTGTGCGTTCCCGAATCGTCGGCTCTGGAAACAAAGACTGCTCCGCTACTTGCAATTTTCCTTAGTGCTTCAGACGCAGATGTGAATCCTTTAACGCCTGCAGGATCCTTAGCCGAACCTATGATTACATAGTCGTTGTGCATTACGAGTTGCCTGTTAATTACATCTCCGGCCTCAACAAGCTCAATTTCTGAAGCAGGAGCATGGCAAAGCAGAACATCTGCCTCCCCTTTACTTCCAAGGGCAAGCGCTGCACCTGTTCCTACCGCAATTGTTTTTACATTGTATCCGGTTTGATCCTGAAAAATGGGGAGCAGAACATCGAGGAGACCTGTGTCTCGGGTGCTGGTGGTTGTTGCAAGAATAAGCTCTTTCGTGGCTCCGACAGCGGTGACACCTACACACAATACAATCAATAGGGAAGCAGCTAGAATTGACATAAAACGTCTTGACATTTAATAGCATCTCCTTTCCAAATATGGGAGGCTAACAGGTTTCCCTGAAAGCCCTCGGACCACACTTCCATATGTGGTCACCGGTTAGTTACCATCATGTTTTCATAGGCGAACTAACTCGGAGATTTAGATTGAGTCATTGTTTACCGCAAACCATCGTTTGCCGCAAATCCCCCCCCTACCAATACAAATCCCATGCGTCTATGCACCCGGGTTCTGTATACTCTTCTTCGTGCACAAGCCCTGCGCAGTCATCGTATGAAGGCTCTGCGTGATCTTCATGCATAGTCTCCACATGGTCTCCTGACACAGGTTCTACATGATCCTCGTGCACAGACTCTGTAAATCCTTCGCCTTCGCATACGAGTTCAGCCTGATCCTCGCAAGCAGGCTCCATATACTCCTTTGGAATATTACAATTATTAACCAGCTCAGTGCCAGGATAATAATGCTTTAGTATGTCTACATAAGTGTAGAGCGGAACCCCGTTACTGTCAAGAATTGAAGCCATGCCCTGAGCGCCCCATTGACTTAGGCCCACTCCATGGCCTTTTCCTACACCGTCAAATATCAGGATTGCTGATGGACTGAGTTCCGCCTGGTCTGACACCAATTTCCCTTCTCCTTCACCATCTGTAATGGTAATATCAAATCTCGGGCTTTGCAGACCGATCCTGTGCCGAATTTGTTCTCTTGTAAGGTTAATCACTTGATCCCCGGCGCGAAATCTATATGCAAGGATTTTGCTGTCGGACCGAATAGAAGGCTCAATCCACGCCGGAAAGTCAGGCCTTAGCCCAAGTTTCCCAAGGAGATCTTGACTTTTCATGACAAGCGGCTCTTTCCAGCGATAGTGCGGGGATTTCCAATCAAAATCCTCCCTCGCGGTGAGGTATGGCTCATCTCTTCCTCCTAACCATACCTCCTCATCTCCTTCTGTTGTCCCGCCCCCTGAAGAAAAGTAGTGGGCTCTGATGGGAACATCTTCATAAACAAGGACTTGGCCGCGGGTTTCAAGGACCGCAATCCGAAAGGCATCTACACGGTTTTCCCCGACATATACCTGGGACAATACAGTGTCATCCACATCGTAGTTGCGAGACTCGTTGTCGGCTTTTCGCCTTAACGCATAAGTCCTGGATGCAACAGCCTGGGCTTTGAGGGCTTCAGGCGCCCATGAGGGGTAGACCTCCCCTGCCAGCACACCCTCGACATAGGCCTCTATATCTACGAGGTTGATAGCAGTTGCTTCGTAACAACCTGATTTCGATACTCCAAATACTATTTGTAGCTCCCCGGGATAGAGCGCATCCTTTATCCGAAAGGCAGGAGATGTGCAATCAACAGGCACAATACGTAGTCCCCCGAGGAACGAGACAGTTTTTCCCGATGGATGGCAAAGCACGACCTCTCTTGGCAGCTCCCCTTTCCGGATCCGGAAAAGCTCTCTTGATGAGCCGAGACTTATGTATTGCTCATTATCGTCAACTTCATGTCCGTTGGAGGCTTCTTCCGCCTTATCCACCGGCTCCGCTGCCAAGAGGGGAAAAACAAGCGCATCCTGCTCCAGCAAGAACTCAAACGGCAGGGTCACCGACAACGCGACCCTCATAACCACCTGAGGGCTCTCCCCATATGTCGGCATACACCAGGTAATTATGGCAAGTAACACGACCGCCGAAAGGGGAACCCTACGCATGAACCCGAACGCCTCCGGAAACATCCATAGCCACTATATGGCCTTCGTGAAATACGGGAACTACCTCTACACAATCGATTTCTGCAGCTACCTTTACATCTTCTCCGAATCCGGTATTGATAAGGTTCCGACCATGAGTTGATTGCGATAAAGCTTCTCCGAGCTTCTCATGAACGGTATCATAAAGAAGATGCGCTGTACGGCACCCATCAGACTCTTCGATATCTATCATACCGGAAAGCTCTCTTACAAATGCCCCTGCACAAATGGCATCCTCCATAGCAAATCTCTCATTCTGACCTGCGCAAACAATGAGGATATCTCTATTCAAGGTGACTGCCAGTCGACAACAGGCAGTTATGTTCCGGAACGCGCCAATTATCACATTGGGAGCTGTCTTTGCAGCCCTTATTGCTCTCGTCCCGTTGGTTGTGGTCATGATTAGTTTCTTGCCTTGCACCCGATCTAAACTGTATTCAAGCGGCGAATTGCCCAGATCAAAACCGTCTATCTTCTCATTTTTCCTCTCACCGCACAGAAGATAGTCATCCCTTGCATAAGCCCTGGATATGTCCATAGCCTCTTCAACAGAGACAGTGGGAATAACTCCGTCACAATCATTAGCAACAGCGTTCGCTATACAAGTACTCGCCCTCAAAACATCTATCACAATAGCGGTGGTGTTTTCTAGATTTCTGCCCTCAATTTCCTGGGGCACCAATGCTACATCAATACGCACGCCTTATGCGACCTCCTCTCCACACTACAACAACTCAAAAGATTACCTATCAAATCCTTCAGCCATACTATCCACCATTTCTTGCATGGCATCCCTATTAGGCACCCAGTACTGCTTGGAGAAATCCCCGGGTATCGTCTTGGTTAGCACATCGCCACCTGTCCTAATAAGAAACCATCCGGCAGAAGCCATGTCTCGCTGTGATAGGTTTGTTTGTATATACTCCATCAGAACCCCGGCCAACTTAGGCGCTTTGCGTATATTGCGATAATTTGCAACTTCACCTATGAGAACGCCGATTAGATTTTGCTGTCTACCCACTCGCGTTATGTCCCCTAGGACATCAGCTCTAAATCGCACATACTGCAGGGCTTTTTCGCCGTCAAGCATCTGCCTGCCCTTTTTGATATCTACTCTCAGTCCACCCGCCTTATCCACATAGTGCATGTCTTTGTCAACATCCACTTCAATACCGCCGATTGCGTCTATGACTCCGACGAAACTCTCGAAATCAACCTCAGCGTAACGGTCAATAGACATCCCGAGAAGCTCCTCCACAGTCTCAACAGTCAACTGCGGCCCCCCGTAAACATAGGCAGCATTAGCCTTGCCGGTTCCGCGCCCCGGAATCTTGACCCTTGTATCCCTGGGAATTGACACTACATATGACTTGCCTTGCTTGGGGTTCATTGAGACGACCATAATAGTGTCAGCTCGTCCCAGCCCTTCCATGGGCTTGCCCTTGTCATCATAAGTCTGATCTATCCCAAGAAGCAAGAAGTTTATAGGTCTGTCTTTTACTTTAAATGTTGCCTCAAGCGATAGCCAAGAGCCAACAACCATGAGAAAGCTGATTATGACAACAACCACACAGACAGCAATCATGAAAACGAGCCGCCCGCGTGTAGGCCTATCGAGCTTCTCCGGTTGGTCTAAAGATTCAAGAGGATTCTCTCCCTGACCGACAAATCCTTCTCCTGTCATGTTACAGCATCCCCCCACGGTGCCTCTCCATCTCTTACTGAAACCTCATTCAAGATGGAGATTAGGTACAGCCGGCAGATCCAAAGAGCTTGTTCTCCCGGATACCAGCTGGAAATATCCTACGCAGGCTACCATTGCTGCGTTATCGGTACATAGAATAGGTGAAGGATACACCACTTCTATGCCTTTCCTCTGTGCACGGCCGGACAATTCCTGTCGCAGCCTGGAGTTGGCAGCTACTCCGCCGGCCAAAGCTACAGTAGCCACATCTTTCTCTGATGCAGCTCGCAGAGTCTTTTCTGCAAGAACATCAACTACTGCTTCCTGGAAGCTGGCTGCGATATCCGGCACAAACACCTCCCTGCCCGCATCTTGTGCCTTTCTCACATGGTTTACCACCGCTGTCTTGAGGCCGCTGAAACTAAAATCATAGGATCCCTCCTCCAGGAAAGCCCTGGGAAAGTGTACAGCCTCAAAGTCGCCTTCCCTTGAGACACGGTCTATGGCAGGTCCTCCCGGATAACTGAGGCCAAGCGTCCGCGCAACCTTATCGAAAGCTTCACCTGCTGCGTCGTCTCTGGTCATGCCCATAACCTCGTAATCTCCGTAGTCCGCCAGGTACACCAGATCACTGTGACCGCCTGATACCACCAGGCAAACGAAAGGAGGCGCAAGATCAGAATGCTCAATAAAATTAGCGTAGATATGTGCTTCGATGTGGTTTACTCCGATAAACGGAATACCGCACGCCAAAGCAAGGGCTTTAGCAGCCGACAGACCTACAAGCACAGCTCCTACCAGACCAGGACCGTGAGTGGCAGCAACAGCTGTAATATCCTGAAGCGATACGCCTGCCTCACCTAGTGCCTTATCAATCACAGGAATAATTGCTTCTACGTGACATCGGGACGCCACCTCAGGAACCACACCACCGAACTCCCTGTGTAGTGCTATCTGTGAGGCAATTACGTTTGATCTCAATTTAATGGCAGCAGGAGAAAGATCACCTGTCCCCTCTAATACCGCTACCGCTGTTTCATCACAGCTTGATTCAATGCCAAGAATAATCATTTGCTCGTTTGGTTCCTCCACATTATTACAGCATCTTCTCCGTCATCGTGATAATAGCGCGGTCGTATCCCTACACTGACAAAGCCGAGCTTCTCATAAAGCCTCCGGGCCCCGATATTGGATGCCCGCACCTCCAAAGTTATTGCGTCTATCCCTTGAGATTCAGAATAATCAATAGCCGCCAACATGAGTTTCTCTCCGATCCCTCTCCTACGAAAATCAGGATGAACCGCAATATTTGTGATATGGGCTTCACCCAGAATCAACCATATCCCTACATATCCGGTTACTTGTTCTTCTGTGTTCTCCCGGGCCACAAAATACCGCGCTCTCTTGTTCTCATAAAGCTCCGCCAGGAAAGCATACCGGGACCAGGGAGTAGTGAATGAAGCCTTCTCAATGTCTATGACTGATTCAATATCAGCCCTTGTCATCCGGCTGATTTCCACATTCATTACCCAATGCACGCTCCTCCAGTCTGCGCTGGGCTTGCACCTTTTCCGCGCTAGACTTACCCATATAAAAAGGAACCAGATCACGCGCATCCACAACATTACCGGCAGCTATTTTGCCTTGCCCCATGACTGCCACCACTCCGGGCCTGGGGCCGAGATACCACGGAGGACCGATAACAGCATGCCTTCCTAATCTCTCTTCTATTATCTCTTTGTGCTTTATGGCGCCGTCACCGAGAAACAGAATCTTATCATATTCTTGATTTTCGAGATAACCGTGGTCTTTTATGCTGTCAATGACTTCACCGATTCTTCTCACGTCATAGTCTGTCACCTTTTCAGGCTCTGGCCTGTCCACTCTGTAGACGGCAGTATAAACAAGATCACGTCTGGCGCATATGACAGGGCAGACAAGTGAGTTCGTGTGAGCGACATTTGCTGCAATCGCATCAAGGGTAACTACCTGACCGATGGGAATGTCCAGACAGTAACTTAGGACCTTTGCCATTGTAACCCCAATTCGAGTACCGGTAAAGGACCCCGGCCCTATAGCTACGGCAACACCTTGCAGATCCTTGGCATCCCAACGCAAATCCCGCAACATATTATCCAGCACACCCATGAGACTCTCTGAATTCTTTCTAGTCACATGGGCGCAATACTCAGACTCTATTCGTCCGCCGCTTATTAGCGCCACGCCTCCTGTAAACGTAGACGTGTCAATCCCTACGACACGCAATAGTTTTCAACTCCTCGAGCATTTGCTGATATCTCTGTCCGTGGGGATTAATGCTAATCTCCCGAACGTCATCATCTTGTTCTTCATGTGATCGCTTTATCATTACATCCAGCCGTTCATCAGGCAAAATTGATAGCACCTGGTCAGCCCATTCCAGCACCACTGCACCATCACCGTAAAGATAATCTTCAATGCCTATAGTCTCCACGTCAGCCGGTGTGCGAAGCCTGTACACGTCCACATGATAGAGGGGAATCCTTCCAATGTGTTCATGGATAAGAGTAAACGTAGGGCTCGTAACCGGACCACCTGCGCCGATGCCTCTTGCGACCCCCTGAGCGAACACAGTCTTGCCGGCACCAAGGTCTCCCATGAGTCCTACCACATCACCGGGACTAAGAAGTCTTCCTATTATTTCTCCGATTTTCCTGGTTTCTTCAGGATCGGAAGTCTGAAGAGTAAGCAAATTACACCCCCCGGAACCACTGATTCAAGGAGATTATACCATAGAACCTGTAATCAAAGAGAGTCATAATAGAGTCACCGGCCTTTGTGTCTTAGAACCTCGCCACATAATAAGCCTGTATGTTCCCCTTGTTCTATGGTTGGCTCTCCGCCCACCATAACCCATATTATCCCATCAGGATATCTATGGGGGTCGGAATATGTGGCTGTATCACTCACTGTTTCAGGGTCAAATGCCACAAGATCCGCAATCATCCCGGGGCGGATTAACCCCCTATCCATAATACCCAGTCTCTGAGCAGGGAGAGACGTCATTTTGCGAACAGCTTCTTCAAGTGTGAGAATACCCATGTCTCGCCCATATTTTCCAAGAACCCTTGGGAATGTGCCGTACGCTCTGGGGTGCGGCTTATCCTTACCCAGGAATCCGTAGGGCGCCCTGGAAGAAGCGTCTGTCCCTATAGAACTTAAGCGTGAACCCAACACATATTTGACATCTTCTTCACACATCATGAATCGAACAACCTGAACAGACAAGGCTTCGTCCACAAGCAAGTCAATAGCCGCGGTAAATGGGTCTTTTTCGGTTACCTGCGCTATCTCTGAGAGGCTTTTCCCTTCAAACGCCTTGTTCTGCTCTTTTCTAACAGAAGATATCAGAGTCTTATCCCAACCCAGTTTTCTTCCTTGGTCTTCCTCCACCTGTGGACGGATTTCACGAAGCATATCTTCATTCAGGAGTCTTGTGATAGCCTTGTCCGGGCCTCCGTCAAATATCCACGCAGGCAAAATAATAGACAGCCCAGTGGAAGTTGCAATATAAGGGTATACATCACATGCAACATCTATCCCTTGGGATCTCGCGTTTTCCATGAGTTTGAGAGTTTCCTGAACCTTTCCCTTGTTTTCTGACCCGCAGGATTTGCAATGAGATATCTGGACTCGCACTCCGGCCCTCTTTCCTATGGCAATTGCTTCTCTTGTCGCATCTACTAGATTGAGGCCTTCATCTCTGATGTGAGTTGCGTATATGCCTCCTTTTGAGGCCACACTCCTTGCAAGCTCCACAATCTCGTCTGTATCAGCATAACACGACGGTGGGTAAATAAGCCCCGTTGAAATGCCGAAAGCGCCTTCTTCCATGGACTTTGAAACTAACATCTTCATATGCTCCAGTTCGTCCGGAGAAGGCGTTCTCTTAACGCATCCCATCACAGCCTGTCTTACAGTACCATGACCTATGAGAGCAGCAATATTTGCAGCTGTTCCGCTATCCTCTATCCTCTCCAAATACTCGCCAAATGACGACCAGTCCGGCGTAATTCCGGATCCGTCAAGGTCATTCCTAACAAAGTCGATAGCTTCCCCTTCAAGCGGTGCCAACGAGTAGCCACAATTACCTATTACCTCGGTGGTAACCCCTTGCCTAATTTTGCTTTCAGAAAGGGGATTGATGAGAACGGCATCATCAGAATGGGAATGTATGTCAATAAATCCCGGCGCCAGAACCAGGCCGGCCAAGTCTATGATGCGCAGGCCTGAACCGGGGATTTTGAGGTCTCGTCCTATGTCAACTATTCTCCCGTCTTCAAGAGCTACATCACCTAAAAACCATGGACTGCCTGTGCCATCCACGATCTTCGCGTCGCGAAGAAGAATCCTTCCCATATCGATTGTCCCCCCAATTCTCTCCTCGACAATCGCGCTCAATAGTCACGGCAATTTACCTTCTTGCAGCAGCTTCTGCAACAAATGCGGCAAACACCTCGATCATAGTAGGAGATGTGCTGAACATGGCTTCAGGATGCCACTGTACGCCGAGGACAAAT
This sequence comes from Firmicutes bacterium UBA5449, assembly GCA_002424305.1. Lineage (GTDB taxonomy): Bacteria > Bacillota > SHA-98 > UBA4971 > UBA4971 > UBA4971. The sequence continues at coordinate 6,055 of DIQZ01000002.1, read as the reverse complement.
TGATCTTCCGGAAACTCAATAGCTTCAATAACACCGTCAGCAGACCGTGCAGAGACTGTAAACCTATCGATTACAGGCTCCTTAACAGCCTGGTGGTGAAAGGAGTTTACCCCGACTTCTCCTGAACCTATCATTCCTGCAAGCTTAGAATCTATCTCCACTGTCACTTTATGACCGGGGTGGGATTTAGGCGCCTCTTGCTTGTGCTTAATTGCGTCCTTGACTTGTGAAGGTATATCTTGAATGAGCCTACCTCCCATAGCAACGTACAAGACTTGCATGCCCCTGCACGTGCCTAGGATTGGCACGCCTATACGTATCGCTGTCTTCGCAAGTTCAAGTTCAAACCTATCCCTGCTAGGATCAATTTGGCCCAAAGCAACATGAGGCTGCTCGTGGTAATAAGCAGGATCAATATCGTCGCCTCCGGATAAGACAATGCCATCCAGTGTGCCTATGAGTTCTCGAATGCCTTGCTCATCAGTGTGAGGCAGAATTACTGCCGCACCTCCTGTGTGACTAATAGCATTAACGTAGCTCGGATGAAGCCTATATGAGGCGGACTCTCCAAATCCCAAAGAACAAGTAATCCCTATCAGTGGACGCAATCTCTCCCCCTCCTTCTCAATTGCCTGCTGTATCCATCATATTCTCGTAATGTCGAAAAAATCCTCTGTAATCCGACATGTTCCTTAGCTTGCTTGCCTGGCTAAGATTCACGCGAATTCAGCTATATGGACTATGTGATGGAAGTGTCTGTGCTTGCAAATGCAGAACAT
>DIQZ01000002.1:0-5004 GCA_002424305.1 Firmicutes bacterium UBA5449 | reverse complement strand
GTTCCATTAGGGATGAGTCCAGGTGAGACACCTTCTCAGTGAGTCTTTGTCTGTCGATTGTGCGCAGTTGTTCCAGAAGTGCCACAGAGTCTACATGAAGTCTACTTTGATCAGTAGGGAGTTCCACGTGGGTAGGCAGTTTTGCCTTACGAATGCGAGATGTGATAGCAGCTATAATCGTTGTTGGGCTATATCTGTTTCCAATATCGTTTTGGAGTATCAGGACAGGCCTGGTTCCTCCCTGCTCTGACCCGATAACCGGGTTGAGGTCCGCATAGTAAATATCACCGCGCCTAAGCTCCATTGCTACGCGCCAGGACCTCCTCATAGAGCGCGAAGGCTTGTTCACATGCGGTTACGCCTTCTTCAGCCAACTCACGATTTAGCTGTGACATTTTGCAGTAGCCCTCTCTTAGCGTTTCGCGAAGCTCTCTTCTGCGTCTGTCATCAATGTAACATCGCATGACTTCCCTTATAAATTCGCTTCGGTTGCGATTTTCTTGCTTCGCAAGACCGTCTACCTCTTCTAAGAGGCTATCGGGCATAGTAATCATGACTCTCTTAACCTGGGCCACCGCAACCCCTCCAGCTTCACAATATATACTGAGTTCTATACTGAAATTATATACGTCTTGCGAAAAGAGTGTCAATACACCCTCCTCACCTGCACATATCTTCTTCGGCGAGCTTACCGTAACTCCTTCCTGGAAAATTGTGATAGCTTTCCATAGTCTTCCTCTATAAACCGGGGTTTATGTGTCAGACAGGCCGAATCGAGAGCCTTATCTCGATGACTTGAGCATACCGTGCTCCTTTAGCCATTTTATGGAGTCTTCAATAGCATGCCTGATGGGGCGGGCGGAATAACCCAACTCTTCCATGGCTTTTCGTGAAGTCGTCTCAGAATTCCTTTGAAGTGTTTGGATGGAACATGTTGTGAGGATAGGTCGTTCGCGTACTACCATAAGGTATAACGGAGTAAGAATCGCAGCTGCAATCTCCGCAACCCAAACAGGAAACTTTAACCTCGGCATGGGCGAGCCTGTTAACTCCTCCAATAAGGACATGATCTCGGGGATAGTAATTCTCTCCCCGGAGAGGATATAGCTTTCTCCTGTCTTGCCGCGTTCACATGCTAAGATAAGGCCTTGTACCACATCGCGAACATCAACAAAATCATACGCTCCGTCCACATATCCAACCAAGGTCTTTCTGGAAAAATCCCTGATTAGTCGGCCCATTTCAGACAGTCTATAGTCGTAGGGACCTATTACCCCTGTGGGGCATGTCACCACTACGTCCAGTCCCTTCGGAACAGCCTTCAGGACTTCCAGAGTAGCCATGGCTTTTGATCTATCGTATTCCATGCTTAACTTGTCGGGGTCAAAGGGAGAAGTCTCATCAAAAGTAATACCGGGAGGTGGTTCTGCAAACGCATGGATGGAGCTTGCATAAACCAGTCTTCTGACCCTACATTTGAGGCAAGCTTCGATAACGTTCTTAGTGCCCTCTACATTGACTCTGTAGAGCTTATCCCATTCGCCGGGAACAATGGAAATTATCCCTGCCAGGTGATAGACAACATCAGCGCCTTCAAATGCTTTGATTAGCGAGTCCAAATCAAGAATATTGCCTTGAGCAATCTCTACATCCAAACCTGAGATAGGTGTGATGTCTTCAGCAGGAAGCACTAATGCCCTGACACGCTCGCCGCGTTTTGAGAGTTCCCTTGCAAGAACGTTTCCTATGTGTCCTGTAGGGCCGGTTATGACTATCACAGACATTCCCCCTAAGCCTTTCTGGTAATTGCTCTCAAGCCTTCCTGATGATTCTCCTTAAGTCTTCTTGGCGCTTCTCTTCAATTCTTCTTGCTCATTCTTCTCAAGCCTTCTTGGTGCTTCTTTTCAAGTCTTCTTGGTGTCTTGCGCTTGCTTCTACTTGATGTTACCGCCCTTGGCATCGACAGGGCTAACCTGAAATAGCTAGCCTCAACATGTTTGGCCTTGCCAAAGCCGATATCGTTGCAGTTAACCTCGGCCACTCCCGGAAGAACGGCCGGAAGACATAGCAGTGAGCACTTCACCTATGAATGCAAGAATCGTCTTCTGTTCCTCTTCAGTGAGGTCTCCTAGCACGTCACTTACGGTTCTTATGTATGCCTGTCTGTGCTGCTGGAATATCTCGTGCCCTTGCGAAGACAGTCTAACGAAGACAACCCTTCTGTCTTCTTCTGTTCGGTAACGGTCTAAGTAACCTCTTTTGACCAGTCTTGTGACCATACTCGTCATAGTAGTAAGAGGTACCGAAAGAATCTGGGCAAGCTCTGACATGGTCGCAAAGTCACGCGCTCCGAGAACGTCTATGAGAAACATCTCTTTGATTGTGAAATCTGCGCTTCTTGATGCGAAGTAAGTAAGTATGCGCTGTCCGAGAGTAAGAATTAACTCATCGAGGCCGGTGATGGCATTGCGCACATGGATTCCCTCTCCCACCTTGACGTCCTCCCTGCTGCCTCAATAATTACGCATTTCGTATTATTCGTAGATCGTAGTTTCATATTACGCGTAATTCTTCGCATTGTCAATTGTGTATGACAATCCGGAAGGCCCAACCAGGTCTCCGCAATAGAACACCGGCAATCTCATTCTCAGACCGGTAAGCAGATTGATAATCACACCGATAAGCTCGCCGACAGCTAGACCGCGATACGCTCTCCCCTAGATATTACAGCAGCGAAAGACTTGTTTAGAAAAACAAGACAACCTTATGTTTATGGACTCGGACCTACAAAGAGACCTATTTGCTAAGCACTACGGTATCTTAAGAACTTCACCCGGGTAAATAATGTCCGGGTTTCTGATATCATTAGCGGCCACAATGGCGTCTACAGTAGTCCCGAAACGCTTGGCGATAGACCAGATGCTATCGCCGGGTTGAACAGTGTAAGTACGACCGGGACTTGGCCCTACCGGATCTTTCGGCTGAGGTGCAGCAGGATCTAGGATTCCTGTGGGTGTCCCTGTAGGTTTCCCTATAGGTTTCCCTGTCTGCCCCGAACCAGCTCCTGTCTGACCTGCAGGTTTTCCCAGGTCTGACCAAGACTGAACCGGTGATACCATTACCACAACCGGTGTTCCTACATTGACTATGTCGTAGAGCTCTTCCACGTTAGAGTTATGCATCCTCACACACCCGTTGGAGACTTCCTGTCCGATGAGTTCAGGGCGGTTCGTCCCATGTATCCCATGCATCTGATAGGTAAATCCAATCCATCTCGTGCCCAGCGCACCTCCGGGATGGAGGACCTTCTCTAAGACTCTATGAGTGCCAACAGGTGTAGGAGTTGAGGGTTTGCCGTGGGCAACAGGATAACGCTTAATAAGCTGATTGCCTTGATAGAGCCCCAATGCATGTTCACTAAGACTGATCACAATTGTATGCTCAGGTGCAGTTGCACCGGTGGCTGAAGCAGGTCCGGCTTCAGCGAGGTCGACTAAAAGCTCCTCATCAGCTCCAAGCTCCTTGCCGTTTACAGACGCTTCACCTGTGCTGATCTGGGTTAATTTCGCATCTTCTTCGGACTCATGCCCCTCAAAAGGGATGTCATGTCCGTCATCTGGAGTCTCGTGTTCATCTTTAGGAGCCGCATGCCCGACATCAGGCGGCTCATATCCGTCTGTAGGAACCTCATGTCCGCCGTCAGGGATCCCGTATTTGTCGTCAGCAAGAACTCTGTGCTCATCAGCATATATCTCGTGCTCTTCCCCATGTGCCTCTTGTCCCTCAATAAGCGCGGTAGGGTATCCTTCCGGATCCGCCTCGTCATAAAGAAACTTCAGTGTTTTCGGGTCGACAATACCGGTAACCTCAAGGCCATATTCAGACTGAAACACTCTTACCGCATCTTCAGTCTTTGCTACGAAGACCCCTTCCGGTTCACCCGGATCAAAACCGAGTTTTGCGAACATCTCCTGGATATCTACAATGAACGGGCCTTTATCGCCCCGTTTAAATTTCAGTGGCCTATTAAGCAATGTCAAGCCCTCCCCGCCTTGACATCCTTTTAGTGGATGTAAGTTACAGTCTACGCTCACATGATATGCGTACCATCACCTGGCAGGTGTCAGTAACAAAGCAAAAAAGGCCACATCTTGACATTCTCCCCGCCCATTAACAAGGGCAAGGCCTTTTCGCGAGGAATAATGAACGAGGATTTCTCAGCAGGCTATCGTAACAGAAGTCTTGGTTTTTATCTTCACTCAAAGTAAAACGCTGATTTTATCAAGCCTGTCCGCGATTTGTTGAGGTTAGCTTCAATAGCTTCCTTATAATCCTCGACTCTGAATTTGTGCGTGAGGAGCTGTTCCAAAGATACCTTTCCTTCTTCAAGCAGGCTTACAGCTACCTTGTACGTAGTCGTGTTTTTTCTTAAGTAGTGTTCACCGCCGCACCAATACGACCCCTTGACCGTGATCTCATTAAGCCATATGGGTGTCCAGTCTACCCCCTTGGGATAAGAAGCGAGTCCCACCAGCACGACCTTTCCACCGGCTCTCGTAAACCTCAAGGAATCATCGATACTGGTCGCACTCCCTACGCACTCGAACACTACATCTGCCCCACCTTCCATGATCCGTTTCCCAATGATGGGTTTCAGAAGCTCTCCGTCAAGGATTTCTGCAAGAGCTTGGAAGTAATCGGGGTCTTCCTTCAAACACACCACAGCGTCAGCACCGTAACTCCTGGCGAGAGCGGCTTGATGCGGATATTTAGCAAGTACGACTATCTTTGCTGAGCTTCCCAACGCCCGTAAGCTCGCTACCACTGACAAACCAATGACACCTGCGCCCATGACAAGGCATGTATCATCATCTTTGGGATAGTTCCTCATAACCGGATGGAGCGCAGAGCAAAAAGCGTCTATAAGGGCTGCATTTTCAAAAGATACGTTATCAGGAAGCCTTATCACCTGAGACTTATGAGCCACAAAGCTCTCTGACCATC
>DIQZ01000010.1:48661-71330 GCA_002424305.1 Firmicutes bacterium UBA5449 | reverse complement strand
AATCAGGTGGATTGCCTTCAATTGTCTGAGATTTCCTCAGCATAGGCAGAAAGACGTTGATCGAACTCGTGTGGGGTTACGGTTCCTCTCCAAAACTCATCCATCATTGGACTGATTACCTGTTCTTTGGAAAGCCTCTCCTTTTCTTTTATCGCAGTTGATAAGTTGTGGTACATTTTGCCGGATGAGGCAGCTCCCGAAAGAAAACTCCAAGTAGCACCGTCCAACACTGCATGGTCAAACCCACGCTCACGGTCTTCCGTTCTAGCGGGCATTACAGGCAACTGGCGAGCAAGCCATAGAGCCTCCTTTCCGGCTAAAGCCTCTGCAAGCCTGACAGCCAAATGCGCAGCATCTGCCCCGCGTGCCTCAGGGCGCATAAACACAGTCGCTACATGCAAAGTTATGGATGCACAAATCTTACTGTCAATAGGATGGGGAACCGGCAACAGCACAGGTTCTATTTCTCTTCCACCCGAGAAAAGGGTGCCTTTGGTTATTCTGTCCTGTCTCTCTCTGACATGTCTCAAGAAGCCCGGACCCACCGGACCTATTACAGCTGCTCTACCCGTCCAGAAAAGTTCCAGCATCTTCTCATCCATCATATGGACCGGCTCGGGAAAACCTTTCCCCGTCCTGATATTCTTAAGAAAAGACAAGCAGGATTGAAGGGTTTCTCCTTGCCACAAAAGGCTGCCGTCCTGTGAGAACACAACCCCGCTCCCGGCAGCTTCCATCAATGAGTCAATTGTATAAGTAGATGCTGTGGAAAGAACTAACCCATATGTTCTGTATCGCTCTTCTACTCCAATCTGGCGCTCCTTTAGCGCATCCACCATTGTCAGGACATCCTCATATGACCATCCATGCAGCATGACTCTTTCAACATCTATTCCTACCTCACGAAGGATCTGTGCATTTCCTGCCCAAGATCCCACTGCTGTCCATGAAGGCCATGCCCAAAAGCGGTCATCAATTGATACAGACTCTAAAGTAGAGGATTCAAAATCAGCAGCCGGGGTAGCGTCAATATCTTCTCTTGGCTCATCACACACAAACATGTTAATAGGAACCACTAACCCGCTCTCAATAAGCGAGGGATCGAACGGAGCTATGCATATGTCAGGAGGTGTGGAATTTTCAACTGCCTTCTCTATTGCTACCTCAACTTCACCCAAGGGCAAGAGCACATATTCAACATCGACATTCGCGTAAGTCTGCTGAAATTCTTCAATTACTTCTTCGATGAGATCGTCATACCCGTACCCATCCTGAAATATGGGCCAGCGAGCACTCCAAATCTTTAACGTATATTCCTTAGTTGGATCAACCTCCACCCATGGATGGACATGGTACCCCAGAAACCGACAGTATAATGCTCGAGGATGGTAAGACCCCGGAGGCAAGAGTCCCGGATGGTTGAATATATGAACTGCTGCTCCTGCAACACCCAGCAGCAGAACGACTAAAACTGCCAATACGATTTTGAGAGCCTTCTTGAGCACGCAAATCCCTCCTATGACGATAGGGCAGCCAGCCTATACCAAACCTCCGTTTGCCTAGCGCAACCCCAGAAGGTAGAGCTCATTTATACCAACTCGGCCGGTAGGTGGGACTCCATAAAGCTTTTGCATTTCTTTCACTGCTGCCTCAACACGACTACCAAATCTGCCATCTAATGGACCCGCGTCAAACGCGCAAAGTCGAAGGAAGTACTGAAGCACCTGGACATCTCGACCTGTGTGTCCCATCTTGAGGTTGCGCGCAATCTCGCCCTCCGGTTTCCCTCCGATTATTTCCACCGAAGCCTTAATTGGAACAAGCTCAAAAAGCTCTTCCGCATCTTGATTAAGCATTCTGATGCATCCTGCGCTGGCTGCGCTACCTATCGACCATGGTTTGTTTGTACCGTGAATCCCGTAGCTTCCCCAAGGCACATTAAGACCCATCCAGCGGGTGCCAAACGCCCCGCCCGGCGCATAATCTTTGTCACTAATGATGAACTCTCCCACAGGTGTAGGCGTTCGCCACTTTCCAATAGCTATTGGATATCTCTTGATAACTTCGTCACCCACGTAGAGAGTCAGCACAAGTCTATTTACATCAACAACAATTCTTCGTTCACCGGGGGGAAGATCAGCAATTGTGGGCAGAGTGCGCGACGGACCTGTAGCCATAACAAGCCATAGTGAATCTGTGACAAGACCGTCCGGCTCCATGCTGACAGCTTTCTGAAATTCTCGTACTGCGGTATCAGTCGAAACACCAAACACACCGTCAACCTTCCCTGAGAAAAAGCCCAAAGCAAGAAGGCGCTCCTGAAGCTCAGCTACATCGTATCCGCGGAAGTGCGGGTAAGCCAGGCGGAGACTGCGATAGGTTCCGCTGCATTCGCACCCCGGGATGATAAGCGTGTAGTTACTTGGATTCGCCTCCGCGAGCATAAGCCTGGTAGCTCGTGGGGAGATAAGGGGCAGAGAAATAAGCGGAAGACTGAAAGCTGCTACGGTTAAGGCTATTACTGAAGCGATGAAAACCTTCCATACGAAGCGTGAAGACATGACGTTCACCCCCATACTACACATAATTTATGAGGGTGAACGCGCTTAAATGAGTATTGACATCCTATTGTAAGGCTGTAATTATGTCGTACTTAGTTACCCGGCCAATAGAAAATTACTTTGTTTGTTCTCACTTTAGGTTTTGTGAGAATCTCACCGAACACTTGGTACTGACCCGGAGGTACTTGCATATTTAAAAGGTCACTGCCGTCCCACACAACTGAATGTAGGGCAAGCTCATCCGGGGCTATCTCGCGCTCTGTCAACATCATGGCAGCAACCTTATCATGAGACCAGCGCCATATCTCAGTATCCTCTGACACGATCACGAAATCGAATTGCATTCCACTGGAGAACTTGAGCCCGACACTCTCTTCACCTGTGTTTAGGGCTGCTACAGTGAATACTGTAAAATTTCGCCCATCTATCCTTATTGGGCTTGCACCTATTTGAACTTTTAGGTTCTTGAAAGCATTCGCAGAGCACCCTGCAATAGAGACACAAGTAATAAGTACCGTTATCAAACAAATAATCAGCCTGTTTCCAGTAAGAACTCGTTCAGAAAACATCACTAATCACCTTCCTTCGTCCGGAAGTTTAACAACCCTTGATATCCCTGTTACCCCGACTCCGACATTAGGGCTTACACGAAGCTCAATCCCAGTCACAACTCCGTCATTAGAAGTTATCTTACCGGGGGTTCGTCCAAAGTAATCCCCTTCATCTACAGTTCCGTCATTATTAATATCTATCCACCCGTATATGTACCAGGAGCCTTTTTCAACATTCTCTGTCTGGAAGAAACCACCTGCAACCGGATTTGCCATATCACTGCGAGGAGTTACACTTATACCGTCATCATCTCCTGCGAAGATTTTCATCTTCGTGATCAAAGAACCGGTTACAGCTGCATGAGCATTGACGAGACCCCAACCATACATATTATCGTACCCCGGCTCACCCAAATCCATGGCGGTTTCATGAAGGACTCTCCGTATGTTTTCCGGACCCCTCACACCTGATGCAATTAAGAGTGCTGCTACACCTGCGACTTGCGGTGCTGCCATAGATGTGCCTGAAGCAGATGCAAAAGTATTTACAGGCCATGTGCTGAGAATGCTATCTCCCGGCGCAGCTACATCAATGTTGTTACCGTAGTTGCTCCAGCTTGCACGGTTCAGGTCAGGTCCTACGGCGCTAACAGCAATAACTTTAGAATGCCTGGCAGGATAGGCTAACCACTGTTGACCTTCATTTCCGGCGGCTGCTATCATTGTCACGCCCTTGTTATACGCATATTCAATTGCCTCTTCCATGAACAAATCTTCACCGCTGGATGCGCCTCCGATTTGGAAGCTCATATTGACTACGTCAGCTCCATTATCCGCAGCATAGCGTAAGGCTTCGATAATCTCTGAAAGACTGAGATACCCGCCTCCGGAATTATCAGCAGCTTTAAGAGGCATTATTGTTACATTCCAGTTTATCCCGGCAATTCCCAATCCATTATTGGCTGTTGCCCCAATTATTCCTGCAATATGTGTTCCATGTCCGTTGTAATCAGTTACGCTCGATGTTTTATTGTAGAAATCATAGCCTGATCCAACGTTTCCGGCAAGATCCGGGTGATCTACCTGAACACCGGTATCAATCACTGCTACAGTCACACTTCCGCTGCCTGTGGTTTTATCCCAGGCATAGGGGAGCCCCATGGCATCAAGTGCCCATTGGCTGGAATAGCGCGAGTCATTGGGAACTCTCAAAGTGCTTGCATCATGCGTCTCAGTGACCCGCCCGACCCAGTTAGGCTGTGCGTGTCTTACCTGAGGGTTGCTTTGGAAGTCTTCTGCTGCCAGAACCGGGTCAGTACCACCGGGGATTCCTATAACATGGACCCCAAGACCCTCTATGACACGCTTCACATGATATCCGTGGTTTCCCACCAGTGTTCGGATTTCGTCCTCCGATGTGCCTTTCCGGAAACTCACTAAAATATCTGAATCTCGATATTCAGGACCACCGGTAGGGGCGAGCGGCTTCGTACTGGTTGCTCCCTGAACTACCACGCCGGGACCGTCCGACATTGTAAGACCTGTTGCGTTGTAGCCGGTCTCCATCACCACATGCCCAACGACTTTCCCATAAATAAATGGGTTTGTCGGCGGATCAGGATCAGGCGTAACAGGTGGTTGATAAGGATCACCGAAGCTCCCGGACGAACAACCTGTCATCATCATGCTAAGCGCTGCAACAAGAGCTAAGAACAATGCTATTGATAAAGTGTATTTCTTGCTTCTAATCCTAATTCTCTCCCTTCTACCGCTATACTGGATTAGTAGACATAAGTTAGCAGGTATATCTCATCAAGTTCGCGTATAGATATTGAATTCCTGCATAGGAAAGATGATCTGAACCAGGTAATTCAGGGCAATATTGGCTGCTAGAACCATTATGGGAGGAAGTTTCCACTCCATATACGAACTCTGAGATAATCCGGGATAATGAACAGTCGTCTTTTTTGGATAGTCATTGATCTATGCTACCATGACAGGTAACATAAGTACTGCTATACCAATCACCGTACCTGATGAATTGCTACCGGACTCATTTCACTAAATGCCAGGCCTTACTGATTACAGAGTAAATCCCTGCCCAGCACAAGCAGGCAGGATCTTGGAGAGCAGTCACATGCAACAAGGAACCACTGATTTCACAGAAGGCAGCATACCTCGTCATCTCATAACGTTCTCCATACCTTTGCTGTTGGGGAATTTCCTTCAAGCTATGTACAGCACCGTAGACAGTTTTTGGGTAGGCAGGTATCTGGGCCCGCAGGCTCTTGCTGCAGTATCAGCCAGTGGACCTATCATTCATGCCCTGATAGCGTTAGTCTTAGGTCTCACTATAGCCATAACCACCATAGTTGCACAGCACTGGGGTGCAAAACAGGAAGATCAGGTTCGCCACATAGTAACGAATTCCATCGTCCTCCTGACCATAGTCGGAATCATTGTATCCGCCATAGGAGTTCTGGCAAGAAAACCACTGCTTAGGGCAATAAACGTACCTCCTGACGTATTTGACGGCGCATCCACGTATCTCGGAATATACCTGTCGGGCCTTGTTGTGATGTTCCTGTATAACGCAGCCGGCTCCATTCTCAGAGGACTTGGTGACTCCAGAACCCCACTACGTTTTCTGGCATACGCGACTTTTGCTAACATAATTCTCGACCCAATCTTCATATTCGGACTAGGACCTATCCCTCGGATGGAGATTGCAGGAGTAGCCCTTGCTACAGTCCTGGCCCAAGCATTCTCAGCAATTCTAGCTCTTACATATCTCCAAAAGGTCTCAGGATTACTTACCCTCCGGCGAGGTGCATGGCGGATAGACTTTTCTCTGTTCTCATTGATAGCAAAGATTGGACTTCCTGCAGGCGTTCAGCAAACAGCGGTTTCACTGAGCGCGCTGACAGTTAACTCCATAGTAAACAGGTTTGGAAGCACCGTAATGGCAGGTTACGGCGTAGGCCTTAGACTGGATCAATTTGCGTTCATGCCGGCAATGAGCGGAGGTCTTGCAGTTACTTCTCTCGTAGGTCAGAACCTTGGTGCAGATCGCGACGACAGAGTCAGGGATTCTGTTCGCTGGAGCCTGCTCCTCACAGTGGGTATTACAGCAACCCTATCCTTAATAGTATTAGCTGTTCCTGATAGGCTCGTGGCTATCTTCACCAAAGATGTACGCGTAATTGCTGTAGGCATAGATTACTTGAGATTCGCAGCGCTATCGTATGTCCCATATGCTTGTATGTTTGCATTATCAGGGGTGCTGCGTGGGGCAGGCGATACGGTTACCGCCATGTTAATGACCTTAACCTCTTTATGGGGAGTAAGAGTTCCTCTGGCTGCAGTTCTCTCAAGATTGCCGAGATTCGGCATAAAAGGCGTATGGATGGCTCTTGTAGCAGGGCCGATTGCAGGATCGATACTGAATTACGCCTACTATAAGACAGGGCGCTGGAAGCGTCGTGTAGTAGTGCATCACGCTATGCCTGTCACTTCTGAGCATAGTGAGCCCAATGAGACTCAAGATCATCCCAATTGATACGTGCTGACTCCAGCACCTCAGTCTCCAGGGCTTTTGTGGGTTTGTATGCTGCATCAAGCAGGTGTTTTATATCAGGACGTCTTTGATGGAGATCGTGAAAGCGCTCCTCTAACGTCACAAGCTTATGAGTCACAATCTTGTCAGAATAGAACACAATCTTTTGTTCCCACGTAAGGGGTGAATGATTCTCAGTGATAATTGCGTCAAGTATGTGACTGGAAACTATAGGAGCCAGTTCTTCCAGGCCTTCTTCGGCTACAATTTCCGCGGATGCCTCCGCATGGTTCCTTGCTCTCTGTCTCCTGTAAACCTTGGATTTTCCTACGTCGTGGAGCAACGCTGAAGCCACCGTTTCACTAATGTCAACAGGGTAACCTGAAGTATCCAGTCCACAAGCGATGAACTCAGCTATGTGAGCCACTCTTATTGAATGGTCTATAATGCCTTTGGGAAGCTCATAATGCCTTAGAATCTCCAGACAACGGTTTTGCAGCCTCTCCTTTTGCAGAACCTCGATGTCACAGTTGGTACGTTCGTGCAGGTTTCCCACTAAGATCATCCCCCACTGGATACGAAATCACTTCTCATCTAAAGCTAACTCAGTTATTGCCCTCCGCTATTTGGGCCTTTATGCGCTACTTATGGAAGATATTATATCATAGCTTCCCTCACAAAGTCCGACTGGAGCTCACAGAAGATCTTGACACCGGGGCATTTCATGTGCTAGGATTGCAGGTGTCAAGCAATCTAATAATAATGAGCTCACTTTGCGCTCCCATCGTCTAGTGGCCTAGGACACCGCCCTTTCAAGGCGGCGGCGCGGATTCGAATTCCGCTGGGAGCGCCATTTATTTTCACCTATACAATAATTTGCCGCACATTGATTTACCGCATTGATTTACTGTACTTGTTTTTTTGTATCTGAAATACTATAATGAATATACACTATGTACGTATCGGTAGGTTTAAGATGGTCGCTTAGCTCAGCTGGTTAGAGTGCTACGCTCACATCGTAGAGGTCGCTGGTTCGAGTCCAGCAGCGACCACCATACGCACATAAATGTCTTACGAGCGGATGTGGCTCAGCGGTAGAGCATCGGCTTCCCAAGCCGAGGAGCGCGGGTTCGAATCCCGTCATCCGCTCCATTTTTATTACAGAGATACGCGTCAAACGACAACCTTCTCCGACAATTTCAAGTTTATACCTTCTAAAAGCGTGGAATATTCTCTCTTTTGGAGTTTATCGCGAGGATCTTATCAAACTGTACATCCTTTCAGCAGCGAACTTCACAACAGGATAGCACTTCTCGTAACGGAGATGTTCCCTCTGCTGTTTTCGGCCTTCGTCAGTTTGAAGATCGACGCCAATAATATCCCTACATGAGACACTATGAAATTCCGTCATGAATTCGTCAATAAACCTTCCGGATACTTTATTACACGAGCCTCTGTCTTCTTTCAGAGTAACGCGGCCCCTACACAACCCCAGAGAGATCATCGCACCGGTCACAGCACCACACAAATGCCCTTTACCGGCTATACCGCTGCCAAAAGGAGTGGCCATCTTAACAACGTCATCCCGACCCATTCCGAGCTCCTCACAAAGCGCTTTGGTCACTGACTCAGCACAGTTGAATCCGCAGGTAAAATAAGACACCGCAGCCTTACCTATATCATGACCTGTCTCTTTCATGACATGTCACCTCCTTTTCAAACTATATGCCTACGAATGAAGAAATCCTTCTTGACGAACAAAGACGGAAAGCCTAGACCCTCAAGAGTCTGTTAATGTTAACGTGGTAATTCTAATTTGAGCAAATGGTATAATAAGATTAATAAGAAAAGCCCATGCTTTTCTTATCTTCCTTTCTCAACAAGTAGGTATTCTTTATGAAGCACGTGGGTTCTTATAGGTTACTCTGGAAAACAGATGAACTCCGCAAGAGACAGGCTGCTGCTTGGGATAGACTTAATGCCTGCGATTTATGCGGACATATATGCGGTGTTAACAGACTTGCCGGTCAGACGGGAATTTGCAAGGCTGATGATACTGTCCAAATATCAAGCTGGGGACCGCATTTCGGTGAAGAGGCACCCCTTGTAGGCGCACAAGGGTCAGGCACCATATTCTTTACCGGATGCAATCTCAGGTGCGTATTCTGCCAGAACTGGGATATCAGCCAAATGCGAATGGGTTGTACGGTATCTGAAACCGAGCTCGCAAGGGTTATGCTCTCTCTACAAAAAACAGGTTGCCATAACATAAACCTTGTAACGCCCACTCATTATGTACCACAAATACTAGGAGCACTGATCACCGCATGTGAAAACGGATTGCGACTTCCTCTTGTTTATAACTGCGGTGGGTACGAGTCTGTCGAAACACTCAAGATTCTCGACGGAATTGTAGACATTTACATGCCTGATGTCAAGTATGCCGACGCCGAGCCTGCTCTTCGCTTTTCAAGGGCAAAGGATTACCCTTCTGTAGTAAAATCGGCGCTCAAAGAAATGCACAGACAAGTAGGAGACCTCATAGTTGATGATAGTGGGATAGCTTGCCGTGGCCTTCTGATTCGTCACTTAGTGCTGCCTGAAGGTCTCGCAGGAACCGAAGAGATCGTGCGGTTT
The DNA here is from genome assembly GCA_002424305.1 of Firmicutes bacterium UBA5449. Lineage (GTDB taxonomy): Bacteria > Bacillota > SHA-98 > UBA4971 > UBA4971 > UBA4971. The sequence goes on along the minus strand of DIQZ01000010.1, from coordinate 62,025 downwards.
ATTGCAGATGAGATTTCCCGGGATACTTACATTAATATCATGGACCAGTACCGTCCTGCATACCATTCTCAAGATTACCCGCCTCTAAATCGGCGCACTACTTCACATGAACACAAAGAGGCTGTGCACATGGCACAAAATGCCGGGCTGCATCGGTTTGCCCGTTAAATGGATAATTTCCCGGGAAATCAGCCTGACTTTACCCTATCACTTTCTCAACTTTTGGATCACTTAAGATGGTTTTTGATATCGTTCAAGATTCTCAAATCTGGTGAATTCCTTGCGCCACATCAATTCAACTGAACCGGTGGGGCCGTTACGCTGCTTAGCCACGATTATCTCTGCCACATTCTTCTTCTGTGTGTTCTGATTATAGTAATCTTCACGATAAATGAAAGCCACAACGTCAGCCGCAGTCTCAATCTCACCGCTTTCTTTAAGGTGGCTGAGAAGAGGCCTACGCTCTGCAGCAGTTTCAACAGCCCTACTCAACTGTGCGAGCGCCACAACCGGCACTTTTAGCTCTCTGGCCAGGGCTTTGAGAGATCTTGTAATTTCAGCAATCTCTTGCTGTCTATTCTCACTTCGCGCTCTACCCTGAACAAGCTGCAAATAGTCAATGACTATGAGGCCAAGCCCTGCTTCAGCCTTTAATCTGCGAGACCTTGCCCTAATATCCAACGCGGTAAGTGTAGGACTGTCATCTATGTAGAGTGGAGCTTCACTGAGTCTACCAAGTCCATATGATAGTCTCTGCCAATCCTCGTCTTCCAGTTGACCCCTTCGTAGCCTCTGGCCGTCCACTCTTGCTTCAGCAGAAAGAAGACGCATTGCCAGCTGTTCTCTGGACATTTCCAGACTGAAGATTATTACAGGCAAATTCTCGTTTAACGCAACATGTGAAGCTATGTTAAGTGCAAGACTGGTTTTACCCATAGACGGTCTTGCAGCGATTATGATAAGGTCTGACGGTTGAAAGCCGGTTAACATTACGTCTAAGTCCTTGAACCCTGTAGGAACGCCGGTGCCCCTGCCTTTGGTCTCATAGAGGTTCTCAATGCGCTCGAATGTATCCATTAGAACTATCTTAATATCTGCCACACCGTCAGTGCTTCTTTGCTGAGACAGGGAAAATATCATCTGCTCTGATTGATCCAGAGCTAAGTCTACATCCTCAGCGCCTTCATACCCTAAAGCTGCAATATTTGTCCCAACTTTGACCAAAGCTCTATAGATAGCCTTTTCCTTTACTATCCCGGCATAATACCCTACATTTGCTGCAGTAGGAACAATGCTCGCCAATTGCGCTATATATGGGATCCCTCCCACAAGCTCCAGACAGTCGCGTCGACGCAGTTGCTCTGTAACAGTAACTAAGTCAATAGGCTCGCCTTTTTCGTACATGGAAACGATAGTCTCGAAAATCATCCTGTGGGAATCCCGGTAAAAATCCTCAGGCGAGAGGATATCGATAGCTCTTATGATAGCGTCGCTATCCACAAGCATTGAGCCGAGGGTTGCTTGCTCCGCTTCTGTGTTTTGCGGCGGCACCCGGCCAATCTCAAATGCTGCCTCCATACCCTTCACCCCTTTCCGATTGCGCCCTTGACATAGAAGAACACTATGACAGCAAGAATACGAATTGGCAACTAACGTAATGCTGTTTCTACAAAAGCCTTAGCTAGAAAGCATGATAAGACACATCATGCTGTTTTTCCCTAAGAAGTATTATTCCCCCAACGCTTATCATGAAATTCCGGACAAAAAACGAGGCTCCTCCGGGAATTATCAGCTAACAAAGATAGAAGAAGGAGTCTCTGAAGGATTATGGCTGGGTTCCTCAACAAACTTCGTTTCTGCGGGACTTCCATCTTTGAACACGTACGGGAAGACCTCTTCAATTTGTTCAACAGTAACTACGCGAATTCCTCTGAGATTCGGAGGACTATCTAACGCATTCTCCACAGGTATTACTACTGTCTTAACACCGGCCTGTCTCGCTCCGTATATTTTCTCTATGATTCCACCGACACATCTTACCTTCCCCTGTATAGAGATTTCGCCGGTAATTGCAACATCCTGCCTGATAGGCCGGCCCGTAACTGCACTTAGAATCGCAATCACCACAGCGCTGCCTGCTGAAGGCCCGTCTATAAGCCCGCCCCCGATGACGTTTACGTGAACATCGTAATCAGCCAGGTCTTTACCGGTAAGCTTGCGAAATACTGATGCAGCATTGAAAACTGAGTCCTTTGCCATGCTACCGGCGGTATCATTGAACCGGATCTTGCCTTTACCTGCTTCCCTCGCTGTAAATGCAATAGCCTCTATCTCAATGACGCTGCCCACAAAGCTACTTACTCCCAGTCCAAGAACTCGCCCTACTTCTGCGCGATCTTCTGCCTTAACAAGGATTTGCGGAGACATTCGCGCAGAGCGGATCACTTCCATAACGTGCTCTTTCGTCAGCTTAGGCCTTTTTATCTTCCCTTCAGCCTGATAGAGGGCAAGCCCAATAGCATCAGCAAGGAGCGCAACTGCTTTCCTTCCTTCAATTGTGTAATCACTTATGATCTCAGGCACATCCGAATCCAGACGTATCTTCATTCTTTTAGCGGCCTGTTCCACAATTTGCGTAATATGTGGACATGTCAGAGGCTCGAAATAGACTTCAGCAGTCCGGGACCTCAAGGCCGGATTTATCAATGATGGATCTTTGGTAGTGGCAGCAATCAGGACAAAGTCTGCAGGTGCGCCCGTCTCAAACAGCTTCTTTATATACTTTGGCACATGTGGATCCATAGGGTCGTAGTACGAAGAATCAAAGTGTACACGTTTATCCTCAAGCACTTTCAAAAGCTTGCTCAGTAAGATAGGATCCATTTCTCCTATTTCATCAATAAATAGGACCCCCCCGTGAGCTTCCGTGACAAGACCAAGCTTAGGTTCGGGTATACCGCTTTCTGCCAGGTCTCTCTTAGCCCCCTGGTATATAGGATCATGTACAGAACCCAGCAGAGGATTGGTTACCTCTCGAGGATCCCATCTTAATGTTGTCCCATCCACCTCGACAAACTTGGCCGATTTCTCAAAAGGTGTAAATTTAAGCTTCCGCGCTTCCTCCAGAACAAGCCTGGCAACAGTTGTTTTACCAACACCGGGAGGGCCATAGAGTATTACATGTTGAGGAAATGGCGAAGCCAACTTCGAAAGGAGTGCTCTGATAGCACAGTCTTGACCAATAACCTCTGATAGCTTTCTAGGACGCAACAACTCAAGAGCAGACTTGGACAGCTTCCTTTGCTCCAGCTTCTCCAGCTCTGCATATTTCTTTAGAGTCTGGGCGTTATCAGCTACTCCGTCTTCCTTTATCATTTGCATCTTTACTTCTCGGATGTACTCTTCGTGCTTTTTCTGCATCCTTTCAACAACTCTTCGCTCGAGTCTGTCTTCCACCTCTCGCCTGGCCAAGATCTCAGCGACTTCATTCTCGATTTCCCCGATAATCGTCATGATGTCTTTATCCGGCGGCAGTTCGTCAAGGGTAGGATCCTCAAAAACAATACGTTGAAGGGCAACAACCCTATCCTCGAAACGCTGAGATTTCATAAGGCCTAATGCCTCTAATTTGCCTGCTTTAAGGACCAGTTTATCGGCACCATATATGTGAGCTAAGACTTCGAGCAAAGCAGAAAGCTGTCGTTCCAACTTATCTGTCCTATCTGTGTCATCAGGCGCATGAAGACCTGCATTGGGATAGTTGGATGATTCAGAATCAGCCCCCTGTTTCTTTGATAGCTTTCCAACAACACTATTCATGACTATAGATCCCCTTCTGGTTGTGACTCCACTTCTATGTCTATTGTAGTAGAAACTTCTGAGTGAAGCTTCATCGAAACAGTATAAGAACCAACTGCTTTGATCGGTTCTATCAGATCAATTCGCCTCTTGTCTACTTCAATTCCTAGTGCTTCTTCTATAGCATCAGCAACGTCTTTGGATGTTACTGATCCAAACAACCTACCACCTTCGCCTGCTTTGCGACGGATAGTAACCTTTGAGCGCTCCAACTGCTTAGCTATTTTCTCGGCAGCAGCAAGCTCTTTTCGGACTTTAGTCTCCCGGGTCTCTCTTCTCTCCTTAAGAGCCCGCAGGTTCGCCTTTGTCGCTTGCAGAGCAAGACCCCTAGGCAAGAGGTAGTTTCGAGCGTATCCATCCGCTACGTTAACGACCTCACCTTCGTTACCAAGTCCTTTAACATCCTTTACGAGAATGACTTCCATACCCCCACCCCTTACTCTATGAAGACAATTTGCGAAAATCTAACCATGCATCAAGTACGCCAACCCATGATAAGACCTGTAGAAGAGTCGTGTTCAATATAGCAAAAATAATAATTAACCATCTTACGATAGAATGCACGCTATACTTATCAAAGAAATACCAAGCTATGGCCATGCCTTGGACTAAGAAAACTATGCCGAATACTGACACTATGTTGGTCCCTATCTTAAAGACTATAGGAACAGCCGTAACCTGTCCAATAATCACCAGCATGAGACCTCCAACATAACCCCACCCATAATGCCATGATAACCTCCATCTTGAAAAGGGTTTGAGCTCTACCATTTTATGGCCAAGCTTCCCTAGAATAAGTCTGGCCATGAGATAGTTAAAACCGGCTACTGTCACCACTGCCATAAACAACGAGGCAGGGAGAACAATTTTCATGGTCTCTGTAAGTTGAGATAAGTAAGTCTCCATGCGTGATATTTCCGATTCGGCAAGTCCCATGCTTCGGTAAAATTCAAGAGCCGAACTCATACCCTTTTGCATCAGTTCAAATGTTTCGTCGATACCGAAACCGCCAATAAACATGTTGAATCCAACCACAAAAGCCATGGAGACAGCTACAGCCACAGCAGTGATTGCCAGAGTCTTAACAGGTGACAATTGGCGACGGATACACAATGCCAGAGTAATCCCGATAATCCCTACTTTGGTGAGGACCAGAAATCCTTGAAGAGGTCCCACAAACATGCTGGTGGCCGCAATTGTGACAACAGTTGCCCAAACTCCGGTACGTAGACCTCGTCTTACGACAAGAACTACAATTGGAAGAGGATAAACAAGGGCGAATATGGGTAAGTAAGCGTCAAGAACGCAAAACAATGTTGATATGGCAACAAGAAGGGCGCTTTCTACAAGTATTCTAGTGTTGGTAGAACGAGTCATTTATTTCAGGTTTTCCTCCCCGCAAAATACCTTTTCAATAAGGAAAAATCACCGTACCATACTTCAATCTCATGGCCTTGATCCAAATTCGCTTTCACTTTTTCACCGATTTTTTCATCAAGAGCAGCAAAAGGAAGGCCTAACCGTTTACCTAGAAGATAACACCCAACTACAATGTTAGCAAGGGAATCTGCGACAAGCTCGTCATTAGTCTTAAGCATACCTTTAAAGAGCGAAGAGATGCCTGCGACAAGCTCGGTTTTCAGCCACTCAGTAGTCTTGATGTTACGGGCAATATCAGCCCGGGATACTACCTCCCTGTCTGCGCTTCCAATACCCCCTGAGAAAGTCATATATTTCTCCGCCCCCTCCCTAAGTGGAGCCTTCATCGTCACGCCTATTCATAAGTCACTTATTCTCCGATTCTTTGGAGTTCTCCTTCACGGCGCATGGAAACAATTGATACCACCATTGGTATTCTATTGATATCACCGTTGGCATTCTATGACTTATTGCTAAAAAGGGGCCACCTTTCCCGGTAGACCCCCTTAAGCTCCATGTCTCTTAAGTATGCTTGTTAGCCTATTCGGCAGTAAATGGAAGCAAGGCAACTGCGCGCGCTCTCTTGATAGCAACAGTAACCTGCCTCTGGTGCTTCGCACAATTACCGGATATGCGCCTCGGAACGATCTTGCCTCGTTCTGTTATATAACGTCTAAGCCTGGCCACATCCTTATAGTCCACGCCTTCAATTTTATCTACGCAGAATCCACAAACGCGTTTTCTGCCTCTACGTCCTCTTTCTCTCCTCACACTGTTGCCCCCCTAGAAGATTTCATGCGAAAAATGATGGACATAAACCTATGCCTTAGAATGGCACATCGTCCGGGAAGCCACTATCGTCACCTGACTGTTGCGCAACATTGTCATCGCTTCCTTGGCCTGCGTCTTTGGCTCGGTCAAGGAATTCAACTCGATCAGCAACCACTTCAGCGACACGCCGTCTCTGGCCGTCAGCAGTCTCATAAGATCTGATTTGAAGCCTACCATCAACACCAACAAGCCTACCCTTGGACAAATAGTTTGCACAATTCTCAGCTTGGTTACGCCATACCACAATGTCGATGAAATCAGCTTCCCTCTCACCCTGCTGATTTAGGAACGGACGATTCACAGCAACAGTAAACTGGGTGACAGCTATGCCTGTCTGAGTATAGCGAAGTTCCGGTTGCTGGGCAAGCCTCCCTACGAGCACTATTCTATTCACACTATAGCACCACCTATTCTTGTGCTCTTACCTGAAACCGGGCTCTTAGTCTTTCTTGATTGAAAGATATCTTAGCACTTGATCAGTAATCTTGAAAACTCGCTCAAGCTCTCGTGCCACACCTGCTTCAGCCACGAATTCCATGATTACGTATATGCCTTCTCCATAACCTTCAATCTCATAAGCAAGACGGCGCTTACCCCACTTATTAACACCGGCAACAGTACCGCCACCGTCAGTTATGAGTCCCTGAAATCTTGTGAGGACTGCCTCAACATCTTCTTCCTCCAGGTCAGGCTTTAGAATAAACATTGTCTCGTAATCCCGCATCTAAATAACACCTCCCTCTGGACTAATGGCCCCACACTCTGTATGGAGCAGGGATCTTGTACACTTATATTCCCAATGTATGGCTTCCCTATTATAGCATCAGCATGACAAGATAACAATTACACAAGAGCATTACATAAAAAGCACTACAAAGCCACCAGATGAAATCCTACATTTTCATTGTGCAATCCATGTACAATCTATTTTTTCAAAGGTTCACTGAAGCGAAACAATATAACATCTCCGTCTTGAACGGGATAGTCCCGTCCTTCGAGCCTCACCAATCCCTTGTCCCGTGCGTCTGCTAATGAGCCTACACTCATAAGACTCTCGTAATCAATAACTTCCGCCTTAATAAAGCCTTGCTCCATATCTGAATGAATCACACCTGCGGCTTGCGGTGCAGGTGTCCCCGTTTTTACTGTCCATGCACGTGTTTCGTCTCCCTTGGTTGTATAGAAGGTTACCAGATCAAGAGCTTTGTATGACGCAAGAATAATCCTATCAAGGGCTAATGACTGCAGTCCCAGTTCCTTAAGAAACTCTGCTGCGTCTTTAGAATCCAGTTCGGTAAGCTCTGATTCAAGCTTGGCTGAAATGGACACCACAGGAACATTATGCCCTCGAGTCAGGATCCGTTCCCTAATTGCTGTAACATTGTCAGAGCCTCCCTCTATCTCGTTTTCACCGATATTTGCCACATAAATTACAGGCTTCATAGTCAAAAGGAAAAGATCTCTGACAGCGAGTCTGTCCTCATCGGACAAAAGGACCTCTCTCCCGGGCTTGCCTTGTTCAAGACCATCTTTAAATCTCTCTAAGAGTAAAGCCTCTTCCTTGTAACGCACATTACCGCCTTTTTGCATCCTTATGGTCTTTTCCAATCTCTTCTCTACAGTCTCCAGGTCAGCCAAAATCAACTCGAATTCAATTACCTCAAGATCCTCAATCGGGTCGAAAGAGCCACTGACATGTGAGACATTCAGATCAGGAAAACAGCGCACAACGTGAACAATAGCGTCAACCTCGCGTATGTGCCCAAGGAAGCGATTACCAAGGCCTTCTCCTCTGCTGGCCCCTCTGACAAGGCCTGCAATATCCACAAACTCCATGGTTGTCGGAGTAAGCTTCTTTGGCTTTATGAGCCTCCCGAGATTCTGAAGACGCTTGTCAGGAACTGCCACAACCCCGACGTTAGGCTCAATTGTTGTGAACGGATAATTAGCTACCTCAGCACTAGCCCGAGTAAGCGCATTAAATAAAGTGGACTTACCTGCATTAGGTAGCCCTACTATACCCACTCGGACCATTATTCTTCACCCCCGAAACTAGAAACCACTTGTTTTACACTTCTCTCAAACTTAGACCGACTTATCATCAAAACTCTACCGCATCCAATACACTTGATGCGAAAATCTGCCCCTACCCTCATGACTTCCCACTCGGAAGATCCGCACGGGTGTGGTTTTCGAAGTCGCACAATGTCGCCTAGGTAGAATTTCAATTATTGCTCCTCCTGTACTGTGAAAGTCCTGTCTCCCTTAAGAGCCTGTTCATCCATGCTTATTAGGACTTGCATATGCTTGTAGGGGATTACTATCCCTTCACGGTCAAAGATATCCTTTACTCGCTTCTTGAGAAGTCTCTCTACCCCCCATTGCTGCATGGGTTTGGTCCTTGCCATTATGCGAAGCTCCACCCCTGAATCGCCCAACTCATTCACGCCGAGGACTGTCGGTCCTTCCATAATATCAGGAATTTCCCGCTTCGCGTTTTCAAAGTCTTGGTTCAAAACGTCAATTACATGGTCAACATCAGTCCCATAGCTGACAACTACACCGAAAACCACTCTCATTGAAGATCCCATATGGTTCACGATTTTTTCCACTTGCCCGTTGGGAATAATATGTAATTCACCACCGAAACCTCGTATCCGCGTGACCCTAAGACCGACACTGTCAACGATTCCGGAGACATCACCGATAGTTACATAATCACCCACTGCAAAGTGATCTTCAAACAGGATAAAGAACCCGTTTATGATATCCCGAACCAAGCTCTGAGCCCCAAAACCTATTGCCAGACCGGCAAGTCCGGCACCGGCAAGCAGGCCTGTCGTATCAATACCAATCTGCTTAAGAATGGCCATTACTGCAAAAGCATACACCAAATACCGTACAACGCTTCGCAGAAGAGAGCTTAAGGTTTTTGCTTTGCGTTCGTCAAACAACCGGGTTCGATCAGGCCTTTGCTTCAAGATGATTCCATCAATAGCTGTGTTGGCAGCCTTGATAACCAAATAGGCTATTAGCAGGGTCACCGCTATGCGTATCAATATTCCGCTCAAACTCACAAGGTAAATAAACGCGTTGTTAACAGCGCCTTCACTGGCTTCCTGTACACTCATAATAGACGCAACAATATCGTCCAAGATTCATTCCCTCCCAACTGAATCTATTATCTCAATTTCATTTTGCAGGTACAATAGCTACATTGTTGAGATTGTCCTCACAAAGGGTGAAGCATTTCCCCAACGGTGATGCTTGCAATGTTTTAGATTCCTAATAATATTCTAATGGTTCCAGGGATAAATGCAATGTGTTCGCTGAAAGGAAAAATGCCAGAAGCTCCATGCGGATGGGGAAAAGCGAATGCGCCGCATAAAAAGCGAATTCCCCGTCCGAGCGGGCGGGGAGTCCAAAAGTTTCGTTATTGATCCTCGCGAGAGACAATACAGACACTTCTATCGCAAAGTAGTGGGAATGAACATGTCAATGAGCCCAACGATAAACGCAGCAATTAAGGCTCCCAAGACTGTAACTCGCATCGTAGGGACGACAAACTGCGCGATGTAGATAACAGCAGCCGCCACCAGAAACCCCACAACCCCCCTACCGAATGGAGAAACATTTCTTCCAATTGCGGCTTCAATCAAATAACCAATACCTGCTATGACTACCGCTGCCAATAGAGCATTCCAGAAGCTAAGTGTGCTGAAACCCGGCACGATAAGCCCGACAAACATGAGCACCAGAGCCGAAACAATAAACCTCACTATATGGCGAAGCCAGTCATTCACCTGCTTTCACCCCCTGCAATCAGAATTGGCTGGATACTAAATATAGAATAACCAGATATTGACGCAATATGCACTATGCCATACTTGTTGGGGGATCACTATTATCAGTGGTCAAGTGAGAATCATCACTTGACGAATAGAGGCCATCATCATACAGGGAGTTAAGCAAGCAAAGCCTCATTTTCAGAAAAGCACATCACTTCCCGGCCAGGAGTAGAATAATGTCCATTACATTTGTGCGTGTAGGTCCTGTCACAATAAGACCGCCTGCTGCTTTGAAAAAGTGGTAGGAGTCGTTATTGTTAAGGTAGCCTCTTGCAGATAAGCCTAACTCTTTTGCGTCTGCAAGTGTCTTGCCTGAAGCAATAGCACCTGCAGCATCAGTTGGACCGTCAGTTCCGTCAGTCCCCGCAGCTAAGATAAGGATATTATCAATGTCTTCTATATCTAATGATGCTGCAAGGGCAAGTTCTTGGTTCCTTCCACCGATGCCTTTACCTTTCAGTGTTACTGTGGTTTCTCCGCCCGCTATTACACATGCAGGTCTTGCGATTGGCCTACCGGTCATGGATATCTCACGGGCGATAGCTGCCATGACCCGCGCAACCTCTCTTGCCTCTCCTTGGATAAACGAGGACAGCACCAAAGGTTTATAGCCTAAAGAACCGGCTTTATCAGCAGCAGCGTCAATTGCCCTGGCATTATTGGCGACAATGACATTGGCTACATTCTCGAAAACAGTATCGCCGGGCTTTGGGGTCTCAGGCCGCTCGCCCCTTGCGCCTGCTTCTAAATGACTGAGTACGCATTGAGGAATCTGTCCTGTCAAACCATACCTCTCCAGCACATCAAGGGCAGTGGTGAACGTTGATGTATCAGGGACAGTAGGGCCTGACGCAATTACGTCGAGATCGTCCCCGATGACATCTGACAGGAGAAGAGATATGACTTGAGCAGGAGCTGCAGCCTGTGCAAGCCTACCACCTTTAACCTTGGAAATATGCTTTCTCACTGAATTGACTTCGTGAATCGTTGCTCCGCTTCTCAGAAGCGCCTGTGTGGTCTCCTGCTTCGACAGAAAATCTATGCCTGAAGTGGGGAGAGGCAACAGACTGGAACCCCCTCCGGAGATCAAGCATAGCACAAGGTCAGTTTGCTTTGCATCTTCTACAAGGGAGAGAAGTCTGCGGGTCCCTTCGATGCCGGACTCATCAGGCACCGGATGGCCTGCCTCCCATACCCTTATCTTTTTCAGAGGTTCTCCATGACCATACTTGACGTTGATTAGTCCGTCACTGATGAAGTCGGATAGAATCTCCTCTATCGCCACTGCCATCCTGGCGCTGGCTTTTCCTGCGCCTACAACAATTACTCTTTCTATTTCTCGCAAATCATATCTGTGGGAATCTACATTGAGGAAGTGTCCTTCTCTGGAAACATGAGAATGCACAGCTTTATACGGATCTGCTGCATCCAGGACACTCTCGAGAATCAGACGTGCATCTGCTTTTAGCCGCTCCAGGCTTTTCTCGTAGGATTCAGGTTTTGATATCAATGAGAGCACCCCCTAAAAAGACTTGTCTTTGGTTAACCTTTGTTTGGATTTCTACCTATCAGAGCCTGGTTCAGCGACGCTTTGTCCAAGCGTCTGTGCTATATTTCCGAGAAATTAAGTCTGTTGCCATTGACAACTCCTCCGGGAGTAATTGATCTTCAGCAAGCTCTATAGGAGCAAGATGTTCTCGCATACCTACAATAACAGCCTCCTCTATCTCTTGAAAGCTTATGGAACGTCCCAGTATGGCTTCTATTGAAGTAGCATGTTTTAAAAGATGTATTGAAGACTGTTCCCTGGCATCAGGTGAATCATATTGCAGGACCTGACACACTTTCTCTGCATCAAGCTTGATAAGAATAGACCCATGTTGAAGGAACACTCCTTTCAACCGAGCCTGAGCGCTACCCACCAGTTTCTTGGTGCCTGAGACTACTTCATACCACGAAGGCGAATCAAAACACGCCCCGGACTGAGCGCTCTGATCTATTTTACGACTGCGTTGCGATTCTCTCTGATGAGCTTTTGACAGGCCTCCCGCCCATTGACTGCCTTGGATTTCTGCCTCTATTCCAAGGATAGCAAGCCCCTTCACTATTCCCTCTGTAGCAAGATAAAATGAATCATGAAGATTCGGAGGAAGCACAGGATCCTTCTCGCTGATTATGAGACTATATGTAACTTCATGATCATGAAGAACGGCTCTTCCCCCTGTTGGACGCCGCACTACATCTATTCCTAAATTCCGGCACCTATCAGAATCAACATCCCTCTCAAAAGACTGCAGACGGCCAAGAGACAGTGCAGGTGGTACCCAGCCATAAAGCCGGAAGGTAGGAGGAACCAGGTCTTTCGCCACATGCATCATTATTGCCTCATCTACCGCCATATTCCAGGCGCCTGAATTATGTCCTGTACGAAGCAGTCGCCATTTCATCAAGTTTCCTCTCCCGTATATCTTCTCTTAGATATCATGTTTAAAATTTCACAAAGTTCCCGGTTCTTCATCTGTAAGCAAAAACCCCGGTTCACACATGCTCAAGTCTTGCCTCAAGCAGACATTTACGGATTTCATCCTCTCGTAGAGGCCTTGGATAGTTGAAAATGACTCCCCCCGGACGTTCATTGTAGTACGGTCTGTTGCAATCGGGACAGCCTGAGGTCTTGAACGGATCACCTGTACTTAACAGTCTTTCAACGAACTTGTGGGTCGGGCCGACTCCGGAGATACGTCCGTCAACATACGTAAAGTCTCCCGCACTTGCTTGCCCCATGGTAATAAGATATCTAGCTATTTGCACTCGACGATATACGTCCAGTGGAGGTTGGGGAACATGCTCCATTGGGGTCCCCTTTATAGGCGTGAACGCAAAAAGCCCTACAGTTATCCCAAGATCTCGTAGTGTCTGCATTATCTTGACAAGCTCTTCCTCTGTCTCACCAAGCCCGACTATTAAGTGGGTACTGATCTTATGAGGAAAGCTCGTAGAAGATTCTTCAAGGAGATCCATTGTACTCTCCCAAGACCCGGATCCTGCTTTTGTTTTGCTGTGTATCCTTTGCGTTGCAGCATCCAGGGCAATCCCTATCCTATCCACCCCTAAGGAAAGCAGACTCTCTACATCAGACACTGATGAAGGGTGGTATGACAGTGATATGTCATAAGCAGCTCCATACATCTGCTTAATCTCCAGTATATTGCCGACCACTTCCTTCGCGATATTTCGTGCATTAGGTGTAGAAGTAACCTGGATACATACTCGCTGCAAGGCTGAACTGCCTCTGACAAGAGCCTCGAGAACCTGCTCAATAGGAAATTCAGGCCAACTTACTCTGGAGAGGAGAGCTTCCGAAGTATTGCTGGATCTAGCCTGAGCACAAAATGCGCATCGCGATAC
>DIQZ01000010.1:47483-48479 GCA_002424305.1 Firmicutes bacterium UBA5449 | reverse complement strand
CATCCGCCGGTAGTAAGGAGATAAGCAGTAGTGGGAAGAACATCACAACGTACATTTACCAGCCCCAAGGCAGCTGCTGTGCCTACGGATACCCTTATCGTTCGGCCTCTATTCACAGTGCACAGCACTCCTCTGTCCATGATACGTCAAGTCCCAATTCCGAAGCCTTGGCTCGCGCCGGCCGAGATGGTGCTACTATCCTATTCACTCCTGCTCGTATTGCCAAAAGATCCAAAGCATGTCTGTACTCGCCATGAGGACGCATACATCCAAGATAAATCGGTATCTTAGGAAATACACACCTCGCAGTGGCAATTATGCGGGCAACGCTTTCAACTGACGGAGGCATGCAGTTTTCATAGCGAGTTCCCGGAGTAGGAATAAACACAATAAACACAATAGCATCAGCCCCGATGTCGGCTAGTGCACAAAGGGCATCGAGCTCTCCTGAAATCTGTCCCCCGCGCAACCCAATGCAAATGTGAGGAACTACTTTGATATGTTCTCTCATCATACAATATGTCTTACTAAAGGTCTGCCCGGAGGCTTCAAAGCCATAGACATCTCGGATGGTCTCATCATCAACTACGAAATCGAATGATGCAACGTGGCAAAAAGGAGCTACTGTACGTATCTCTTTTTCAGAAGCCAGCCCAAGGTGCATGTTGAGTCGCCATCTTGACGCAAGCTCAGGAATTAGGTGGATATAATTATCCAGTGGAACCTTACCAAGAGGGTCGCATCCGCCGCTTATGAGACAGCTTGAAACCTTGGAAGAATCAAGCTCACCCCAACGTTCAATCGGAAGCATATGCTTGAGATACTTGCCCCCACAATGGGCACACTTAAGAGCGCATGCAGTCCCGGTTACGCTCAGGACGGCAGTGCGAATGGGATTTACCCACCCAATGTCAGATCCGAAATTATCAAGACGGATATCCCATGCCGATTTCATCAGACTCTCTAACGGCTCCGCCTCAACTGACTGAATATCAG
>DIQZ01000010.1:36762-47254 GCA_002424305.1 Firmicutes bacterium UBA5449 | reverse complement strand
GATTTCAGAGGCCTTTCCACGGTTCATGATGTAATATGGCGCACAATATATATCTTCCTCTGTCATGCTTTCCGAACCGCCAAGGTTACCTGCGCCATGCGGAGTATCGTTGCCTGTACATGGATACGCAGGTAACCCTTAAGGTCAAAGCAATTACACTTCAAGTTGAAACAATCAAAAAGTCAAATCCCGAGGAATCACTTACTCCTCAGGAGGGATCCAACGCAATATAGGCCGTCTTGCAGCAGTAACATCGTCCAACCTACCTACAACTGTATTGTGTGGGGCTGTCCGGAGTTTTTCAGCTTCAGTTTCAGCAAGCTCCGCTATTGTGATCATAGCCTCGATGAAAGAGTCAATGGTTTCCTTTGATTCGGTCTCTGTAGGCTCAATCATCATTGCTTCCCTGACAATAAGCGGGAAGTATACTGTCGGAGCATGGAATCCAAGGTCAAGGAGGGCTTTTGCAATATCGTTAGTATGCACTCCGTGTTTAAGCTGGCGAGACGCGTCAATAACGAATTCGTGCTTGCAATGACGATCATAAGGTAGGTGGTAGTAGTCTTCCAGCTTTCTCATAATGTAGTTTGCGTTAAGAACCGCATTTTCCGCTACTTGGCGTAATCCTTCAGCACCCAGAGATCTGATGTAAGCAAATCCCTTTACCATAACATTGAAATTGCCGTAGAACCCTTTTACCTTGCCAATAGATTGGGGTCTGTCATAGTCCAAGGTATATAGATTGTTGCGTTTTTCAACAGTCGGCACCGGAAGAAACGGAGCTAGAATCTCTTTGACTGCAATAGCTCCACAACCAGGGCCTCCACCTCCGTGTGGTGTAGAGAACGTCTTATGCACATTATAGTGAAGAACATCAAAACCCATGTCTCCGGGGCGTACTACGCCTACTATTGCGTTCATATTGGCGCCGTCATAATAGAGAAGCCCTCCGGCGTCATGAACAATTTCTGCAATTTCCACGACATTTTCGTCGAAAAGTCCAAGTGTATTGGGGTTAGTCAGCATAAGGGCTGCAACATCGTCAGACATGACATCTCGGAGAGAATCAAGATCAACTCCCCCTCGTTCATCTGACTTTACTTCAACCACCCGATATCCACAGAATGCAGCACTGGCAGGGTTTGTTCCATGTGCTGAGTCAGGGACTATTACTTTAGTTCGTTTCTTTCCGTCCCCACGACTCTCATGGTATGCCCTTATCAACATGAGTCCCGTGAGTTCCCCGTGAGCACCTGCAGCAGGCTGAAGTGAAGCTTTGTACATCCCGCTGATTTCGCATAGATCCTGTCCGAATTCGTACATTAACTCCAACGCACCCTGAACCAATTCTTCAGGCTGATATGGGTGAATATTATTGAATCCGTCGAGAGCTGCGACATCTTCGTTAACTTTCGGGTTATACTTCATCGTGCATGAACCCAGAGGATATAAGCCTTGATCTACCCCGTAGTTCCGCTGGGATAATTTGGTGTAGTGACGAACAAGATCAATCTCACTTATCTCCGGCAAAGATGCAGGCTTCTTTCGAATTGCCCAGTCAGGCAAGAAATCAGAAGCATCCCTCTTCGGAACATCGAGCTCAGGCAGGGAATAGGCCTTTCGACCCGGTTTACTTTTTTCGAATATCAGTGGCATACTCACATTAATCCCTCCAATGCCCGACATAGTGCATCAATCTCATCTATGGTTCGCTTCTCTGTTACCGAAATTAGCATGGAATCAGACAGGTCAGAATAGAACCGTCCGAGTGGTAGCCCACCGAGGATATTTGCCTCAACAAGGCCTGCGCAAATCTTCTCCGGCTCAAGAGGTGTTTTTATAACGAACTCTTTGAAGAAAGGCCATGAATGCTTCCGCTCAAACTGAGGAAGCGCAGAAAGCTTCTGGCACGCGTAATGCGCCTTTTGAGCACACAGTTCCGCAACTTCCTTAATCCCCTCTTTCCCTAGCCATGACAGGTACACAGTAGCAGCAAGAGCACAAAGGGCTTGGTTGGAACAGATATTGGACGTTGCCCGATCTCGCCTGATATGTTGTTCTCTCGCTTGAAGTGTCAAGAGATATCCTCGGCGTCCTTGGCTGTCTTTTGTCTCACCCGCAACTCGCCCGGGCATCTGTCTCACATGCTCTTGCCGACAAGTTAGGAAACCTAAGTGTGGGCCGCCAAAGCCCATAGGAATTCCAAGACCTTGTCCTTCACCTACTGCAATATCAGCACCATACTCACCCGGAGGTGCCAGAATACCAAGAGATATAGGATCTACACACGCGACAAAGAGTGCCTTTTTCCCGTGAGCAACTTCTGCTGCGATCGCCATGTTCTCTATGCACCCAAAAAAGTTTGGACTCTGCAAAATGACACAGGCGGTTTCATCAGAGACAAAATCTTTTAGTGCTTCAACATCAGTTGCACCGTTTTTAAACGGAACCTCTATTACATTGAGTTCCAAGTTGTGCGCATATGTTTTTAGTGTTCTACGGTAATCAGGGTGTACAGCCGAAGATACTATCACGTCTTGTTTACGAGTCAGCCTGCTTGCCATCATTGCAGCTTCAGCAATTCCTGTAGCCCCGTCATACAGCGAAGCATTACTGATGTCCATAGCAGTTAGTTGGCACATAAGCGTCTGATATTCGAAGATAGACTGGAGCATTCCCTGGCTGATTTCAGCTTGATAAGGAGTGTATGAGGTGTAAAACTCGGATCGCGAGATTATGTGCCTGACAACGCTAGGCACATAATGGTCATAGACATCTGCGCCTAAGAATGAAACCATGTGGTCAGTCGTGGTATTCTTTCCCGCAAGTTCTGACATGTACTTTATGAGCTCAAATTCAGACAAAGCAGGTGGTAGATCCAGCTCTCGACCTAGCTTGACTTCTGAAGGAACGTCCGAAAACAGCTCATCGATACCGGAAACATCCACAGCTTTTAGCATCTCACTACGGTCCTCACTGGTATGGGGAACGTAGTTCATTACTCACCAGCCTCCTTAGCCGCCAGAGCTTCATATTCATCTACAGACATAAGCTCGTCTACTTCCTTCAAGTCGGCCATTTCAATGATAACAACCCATCCCTCGCCGTACGGGTCCTCATTCAGTAGTTCAGGCTGCATTTCCAATGCGGTATTAACCTTCACAATTTTTCCGCTTACAGGTGCAAAGATCTGATCTGCTGTTTTCATTGAGTCTAGGTCAGCAAGTTCTGTTCCCTCTTTGACAGTTACCCCTTCGTCAGGTAAGCCTACTCCGACTATGGCGCCAAGCTGATCCTGAGCAAAATAGGTAATACCTACAGTCGCTTGGTTGCCCTCTACACGAACCCATTCGTGCTGATCGGTGTACTTTAAATCTTTAGGATACATACTATCTTTCCTCCTTACCATAAAGGCTTACTTATTACCTGGATTCTCAATATTACCCCTGACACCATTACCGTTCCCTCATGATAGTAATCTGTGGCCTTGGAAATAGTAAGAATAGTCTATTGTTTCACGTGGAACATTGATTCGTAATGTGTACTATCCTTCTTACTTAGATTTTCTAACCTTTCCCTCTACGAATGGTGGTCTTACAGATTCTGCAGCAACTCCCTTACCTCTAATGAGCACATGAAATTTGTTCCCGGGCTTAGCTAGCTCAGGAGGCACAAAACACATACCTATACCGACGCTGAGCGTTGGCGATAGAGAGCCGCTGGTTACAACACCTACTACTTCACCATCTTTTGCTATCTGAAATCCTGTCCTAGGCACACCACGTTCCAGCAGCTTAAAACCTATAAGTCGCCTAGAAACCCCTTCTTTTCTAACCTGCTCAATAGCGTCTCTTCCGACAAAATCGCCCTTATTCTTAGCTACAATCCAGCCTAGCCCAACCTCCAGAGGGCTTGTTGTGGAATCCAGTTCATTTCCATACAAAGAGTACCCCATCTCCAGACGGAGAGTGTCACGAGCTCCAAGCCCAATTGGCTCAATGTCATATTTAGAACCTTCCTCTAACAGAAGATTCCATAGAGTTTCAGCGTGAGCATGGTCGAAGAACAGCTCAAAACCATCTTCGCCTGTATATCCGGTACGAGATATCAGGCAATCAACATCAGCTACACGCCCGGAAGTAAACTGATAATAGTAGACTTTGTCAAGATCAACGTCAGTTAATTGGGAAAGCAAAGAAGCTGAGTCAGGCCCTTGTATAGCCAGAAGAGCAGTCTCAGGCGACAGGTCCCTTATTTCTACACCGTCATCTGCATGGGACCGAATCCATTCTATGTCCTTAGTAGTATTGGAAGCATTCAGAACAAGTAAGTACGCGTCATCTGTTTTGCAAACCAAGATATCATCAACTATTCCACCGTCAGGGTAGCAAAGTAGCGTATATTGGGCTTGGCCTACAGTAAGTGCAGACACATCATTGCTGGTAATTTGCTGCAGAAACTCAAGAGCTCTTGGACCGGATATCTCTACTTCTCCCATGTGACAGAGATCGAACAGGCCCACTTTTTGCCTTACCTTCTTATGCTCCTCCACGATTCCTCGGTAGTATACAGGCATGAGCCAGCCGCCAAAATCGATCATTCTTGCGCCGGCGCGAACGTGAGCATCGTATAACGGAGTCTTCTTTGGTTCACCACCGTGGGTTTCCGTCATTTCTAGCACCTCCTTGATTATTTCTCAACAAAAAACGGGCAAGGTGTATTGCCCGTTTCCCTGTCCTGTCGCCTGAGAGATTCCCCGTCTTCCGGCAAAGCGGGCGGGTTACTCCGTCGGCGGCGCTCCTACGAAAGGTATAGTAAGCGCCTCTCCAGAGGTCCGTCAGCCTAAGGTGCTTTTGCCTGAGAGTTTAGACGACTTCTTAGGCTGGAAGCTGTCTTGCTCCTACGGCTCCTTCACATGGGGGATCGTAAGCATTCTCCAGATCCAGTGAAGGCATCTCCCTCTAGCTTCATCCGGTAAGCTATTCATGTTGTCTTCACGAGTATATGTAACAGCGCCCTATCAACGGGAGCCAAAGGCTCCGTTGGAGTCTCGTGCTCATAGTTGGTGTCTAACCGCCGACATCTTCCGCTTTAAAGCCTACCAACGCTTCCGCCCTTCATCCACGAAACCTAAAGGTAGGTCTTTTCCAAAAAGCTTACTATGCGCTCTACCTTGCAAGTAAAATGGTCGGAACAGATATTTCACACCTTTCGCTTTATATATTAGACCAAGACCCGTCAATTCCTTCTTTCTTGGAACTGACTTATGTGAGAAAAATAGTCTAGCACAAGAGATAATACTGTCGGTAATCATGAAAAACGGCTTCTAATCCATAGCACACCAATGAGTCACTATTCGTGAACGTTTCTATCCAGATGCCATTCATGAGTAAGACACGGGAGCGGAGCCATCCAGCCCGACTATGTATGACCTGAGGCCTTGTGAAATCCGACGGGGAGAAAAACGCGAGTCTTCAGATTTCAAGTTCTCAATAAGGTAGTGTCGGCCGACAAGACTCGGAAGAGGACCATTATTGTCACAGTTCTGCACAATTTGACCTTACTTAGGATACTATGATCTATGATCATAGATTTTGCTTCCCGGAGATACTACAAGTTAGCATTGTGATGTCTGCGTAAGATAAGTCTGTAGTTAACTTGTTAGTTAACCTGTTCGAGCTGTTCGGGCAAATGTTAGCAAGAAATAGGAGGTAGCTTCCATGTATCAACTACTCGAAAGACTCATTGGGCCTATCTTCAAGTGGCGGAAGAAAACTTGTATCGTGATAGTTAGAAAAGGAAGATAACAGATTCCACATTAAAAGCTTAATCTATATCTATTCTTAGTGCAGTAAAGCTGACTTTACTCTTAGACACTAACCGCATTACTATACTTCAACCGAACCACCGTGGACAATCTGCTCACCGACAGTTAAGTGCGTTCATCTTAGTATTCATCGGCAATGCCTCATCAGTAAAATCCCACCTTCTTGATAGAGCCTCAGGCTCTATTATCCTCATCATTCAGCTTTAGGAAAAGCCGCCGGGAGTCCTCCCTATTTCAATGGGGAGATGAAAGACGGTAGCTTATTTGTGGGCGACCATATGCAAAGCATCATATGCCATTACAGGGTTAAATTTAGGATGTATGTTTGATATACTACATGTATGACCAAAAGAAGAGACTGAAAACTCATTTCTGGTATAAAAACTTACCGTCTCAATCAGCGCAAGAGCTTTTGGCAATAAACAGATATTTCGATAAAACCATAAGCCACTACCAATCAATATCCGATTCTCAGCAGGTAAGTCAAGGCGCTAAATACCCTAAACAAACTGAAAGGGTATACAGGCTATATGAAAAACGTAGAAAACAGGTAGAGCATCTTCTGCATTGCATGACAAAGAGCGTAATAGATACTGCCACCTCTAAAAATGTAAATGTAATATTCATTGGTGACATTACCAACATCCGTAGCGGCGTCAACTTCGGCAAAAAGACAAATCAGAAGTTTCATAAGCTACCGTATAGAAAAGTGATTAATCAACTAAAATACAAAGCGCAACTGGCCGGAATACAAGTTGTGGATAATATTGAAGAAAACTACACTTCATAGACTTGCTGTATTTGCAAAGACGTTCCGTCAAAAGAAAACGCAGTAAAATCCAATCGAAAACACCGAGGCTTATATACCTGTCGTGACTGTGGCAGTGTAATTGATGCAGATATTAACGGTGCAGTCAATATCGCAAAAAAGTATCTGGAATCTCTTGGTATGGAGCGACCGGTAGTGGTATTGGGCAGGCCGGTAATGTATAGGTTCAACGGACTAAAGTTCGTAGCCTAGAATTACGAAGCTCGGTATTTTAGTGCCGAGTAGTTCACCAGGTATCTTGTACCCATATGTAGAAACACAATTTCAGATTGTAAGCGATGACTCGTGATGGTTCGAGCATCCCTAACACGTCCAAGCGCTGACAACCAAAGACATGAACCGTGATAACCAGCGTTTCCGTTTACGGGACGTGGTTATGGGCGGAGAAATACCGGGAGGCTGTGTACGCGCCTATGAAAGGAACATTAATTAATATAGCAGCGATCTTAGGTGGGACAACCCTGGGCATGTTATTGAAAACACGTATGCCTGATAGAATTTCTCATGTGGTTGTCCAGGGGATCGGCACGTTTACGATTTTTCTTGGAATACGCTTAGCTCTTCAAACACAAAGCGTCCTTACCATGTTGCTCAGTCTGATAATTGGAGGAATTCTTGGCGCAGTTCTAGATATCGGAGCAGGACTGGAAAGTGTGGCGGCTCGCCTTGAAGTGCGTTTTGCAACTGAACAATCGCAAATTGCCAAGGGCTTCCTCACAGCAACCCTGCTGTTTTGTGTGGGCCCAATGGCAATTATCGGGTCTCTGGAAGACGGTATATCCGGAAATTATCAGATTCTCATGACAAAATCCATAATGGATGGGTTTTCCTCTATCGCTTTTTCTTCAGCCATGGGTATTGGAGTTGCCCTGTCTGCAGTAGCAGTACTTGTTTACCAAGGGGGACTGACCATGCTTTCATCTGTCATGAGACAACTCCTGACAGATGCTGCAATCATTGAGATGACTGCAACCGGTGGATTGCTTATTGTGGGAATAGGTTTGGACATACTCGGTATTAAGAAGATTCAAGTGGCAAACATGTTGCCTGCAATAGCTGTTGCTGCTGTTCTTATTCGGTTATTCCCTACACTTTAGTGGCTTGATTATTATCTTGAATGCGAGACTATTGTCGAGGAGGTGTTTTCAATGATATGGGAAAAGGTGGGTTCGGAAAATACTGTCGATACTTTGAAGATAGCCATAAGCAATTGCAAGAAACATCAAATAAGCCATATTGTGGTTGCTTCCAACACAGGGGCAACTGTAAGGAAGGCATTGGATCTGGATATTAGTGGGATATCTATTGTCTGCGTTACACATCATGTGGGTTTTCGCGGTCCGGGAATCGATGAAATGTCAAAAGATGAGCGCGCATATCTTGGTTCGTGCGGCGTAAAAATCCTTACCACTACCCATGTCCTAGCAGGCGTTGATAGAGCTCTTAGAAATCAGTACGGAGGTATCCATCCGCCTGAGATAATCGCAAACAGCCTGAGGATGCTTGGGCAAGGCCTCAAAGTATGTGTAGAAATCTCCATCATGGCTTTAGATGCCGGTTTAGTACCGCATGGTAATCAAATCGTAGCAGTAGGAGGTAGCAGCTCAGGCGCAGACACAGCGGCAATCATAGTCCCTGCGCACTCCAACAATGTTTTCGACCTGAGAGTCCATGAAATCCTTTGCAAACCACGAACATGGTAGGTTTAACAATCTCACTTGAAGGGACTCCTCCCATCATGGCGACTGTTCTTTGTCCCTATTACAGACAGTATCTCAGCTTGATAACACCGGAGCCTTGGTAGTGAGAACCTTTTTCAGCCAACGACACTCCGGGAACAACTCCGGGACTATCAAGTCCGGGACTAGTCTGTGCAATTGGGGTAATTGACTGAGTAAAGCTAGTGTGGGCAACGAGCACAGTACCGAGTACCGTACGGGAGAGTCAACAGGGAGCTATGAGAGAGTTAGAGCAGGAATTCCGCACGGCTAGTTGCCTGTGGAGAATGAATGTGCTATCATATAATCATAAGTAAATTCAGCTAAACTTAGTGATGAAGGGGCTGCCATTGATTATGGAGCACAGAGAGTGGGCCGCTTGCTGAAAGGCCCATCGTCCGTGTTAATGAGCTACCCACCCTGGAGCTGCGAACGATGAGTTCGACGGGGACCTACCGTTAAGAGGGATGTGCTTCGTGGGACTGTGGGCACATATTAGAGAGGGGCACTATGTCTTTTTAGTGTAGTGCTAATCGGGGTGGTACCGCGGAGGCCTTTGCCTTCGCCCTCATATGGGCGAAGGCTTTCTTATTTTTTTGGTCGGCATCTCAACTTAAGTACACTGATAAGTTGGATAACCTATTTTCAAAACGGTAAAATGTGTAGATTCCTTGTAGCCAAATTAGGAGGGATACGAGCAAAATGGAAAACTCACAAGGATTTGTGGAACATATAACCCCAAAATCGGAGAATTTCTCACAGTGGTATATAGATGTGATCCTTCGCGCCGAACTTGCTGACTATACTCCTGTGCGGGGCTGTATGGTAATACGCCCCTATGGATTTGGTATTTGGGAGAACATAAAGGAGCTTCTCGACAAACGTTTCAGGGCTACAGGACATAGAAATGCCTACTTCCCATTATTTATCCCGGAAAGCTTTCTTCAGAAGGAAGCCGAACACGTTGAAGGCTTCGCTCCGGAGGTCGCCTGGGTAACTAAAGCCGGAAATGAAGAGTTAGCGGAACCTCTTGTAGTTAGACCGACTTCTGAGACGATTATCGGACATATGTACTCAAAGTGGATTAGTTCATGGCGCGATCTCCCTGTACTCATAAACCAATGGGCCAATGTTGTTCGTTGGGAGAAAACTACGAAGCCCTTCCTAAGAACCTCGGAATTTCTATGGCAGGAAGGACATACCTGTCACAGAACTGAGGAAGAAGCGGAAGAAGAAACCTTGAAAATGCTAGATGTATATAGAAGCTTCATATCTGAAGATTTGGCAATACCTGTTCTAGCCGGCCGAAAAACGGAAAGAGAGAAGTTCGCCGGTGCCATCACCACTTACTGCGTTGAGGCATTAATGACTGATGGGAGGGCTTTACAAGCAGGCACATCCCATCATTTAGGCCAGAACTTCGCAAAAGCGTTCGACATATCTTTCCTTGATAAGGATAACCAGTTAAAATATGTTTGGCAGACTTCTTGGGGCGTTTCGACTAGACTAATTGGTGGACTTATTATGGTTCACGGAGACGAACGAGGGCTTGCTCTTCCACCGAGGGTTGCGCCGATACAGGTAATAATTGTGCCTATCATGCCACCTCCCTCTCAAGAGACAGTACTCGACTCAGCTCATGATGTTCTTGAGAGGCTGGAGAAGATTTGCAGAGTAGAGTTGGATGCGAGAGAAGAATACTCACCAGGCTGGAAGTTCAATGAGTGGGAATTGCGAGGCGTTCCCATCAGATTAGAGATCGGACCGCGTGACGTCAAAGCGGGAAAAGTAGTCCTGGTGCGACGCGATACAGGCGAAAAGACTTCTGTGCCCGTGGAAAACTTGGAACAAGCAGTGACAGATATGCTAGGTAGCGTTCAAACCGGTCTCTATGAACGAGCTAAACGCTTCCTGGATGAAAACACTCACATAGTAGATGATTACGAGCAATTCAAGACTATCATGGAAAAGCAACGCGGGCTCATCTTTGCTCCCTGGTGTGAAAGCCAGGAATGCGAATTATCAGTGAAAGAAGAGACCGGCGCCACTATCAGATGTATTCCAATGAATGCCCAGCCTAACCCGGGCAAGTGTATTCACTGTGGCAAAGACACTACT
>DIQZ01000010.1:28728-36467 GCA_002424305.1 Firmicutes bacterium UBA5449 | reverse complement strand
TTTTTGACCTATCGCTCCTACGCATACTTATATAAGTTCAAAAGTGACTTATGACTGCAGAAGCTACTGCGACATAAGATGATCTTCAGCAATTTCTCCAACTACATCCAGTACGTAAGAGATGTTTTCCCGGGAAATATGTCTATGCGTAACCATTCTTATGCCTGTAGGAGGACGAAGAGAGGCTTTCACATGATATCCCTCAAGCGCTTCGGCGAAAGAGGAGCTATCAAGGCCAAGGCCCTCTACATCAAAGTAGACCATGTTAGTTTGAACAGTCTCAAGTGCTACGTGGATACCGGGGATTGATGCCAGGCCTTCCCCTAGCAGACGTGCATATCTGTGATCTTCCTCAAGTCTATCTGTCATCATCTCTATGGCAACAATTCCCGCTGCTGCTATAACCCCTGCTTGACGCATTCCTCCACCAAGCATCTTTCGATACTTCCTTGCACGCTCAACAAAATCTCGACTACCTGCAACAATTGAACCTATCGGGGCTGACAAACCTTTTGAAAGACAAAACATGACCGAATCAAATGGCGTGGCAATTTCCCTAACATCGACTCCTAAAGCAACAGCCGCATTGAATATTCGGGCGCCGTCGAGGTGGGTTAAGAGCCCTCTTTCTCTAGACACATCACAGATAGCACCACTGACTGTCAAAGGCGTAACAGTCCCGCCACCGCGATTATGGGTATTCTCTACAGCTACGAGTTTAGGAGTTGGATAATGAATGTCTGTACCCCTTATGGCCTTTCTAATATCATCAGGGTCAAGCACACCATTATGACCTCTGATAAATCTAGGTAGTACGCCGGCCACAGCAGAAATGTTACCAACTTCATAGTAATACATGTGGCATTCAGATTCCATGATTATCTCATCACCATGTTTGGTATGGGCCAGTACAGAAACTAAGTTCCCCATTGTGCCGGAAGGAACCAGCAGACCGGCCTCCTTGCCGACTTTGCTTGCAGCTAATGCTTCCAGCCGGTTAACTGTAGGATCTTCCCCGCTGCAGTCATCTCCCAGAGGCGCTGAAACCATGGCTTGGAGCATCTCTTCAGTAGGCTTTGTAACAGTATCGCTTCTAAGATCAATAAATGCCTTCACCTGTCGTCGCGCAAGAATCCTAAAATCTATCAGATTCTTTAGGACCCTTACAATACCCCCCTTCTGCTGTCTACTATCATGCCACCTGAAGCAAGGCCTTTCATAGAACTCAGCATTCTCTCGACAAACTCAGGGTCTAACACTGATGTCAGTCATTAAACTGAACACTATCCTACCCTGGTTCAGATAGGATAGTGTCTTAAGACGAAAACATTCAAGACATTAGTCAGTTGACAGATAAGTGCCATGAGGCGGAAGTGCTATGTCGTAGACGGGATACTATCACAAGATAGGACATCATCAACTACTGCTGTCAAGATTGTCGCCACTCCTTACTCAAGTACCATTGATCCTTTCGCGGATCGTGACAGAGTTCAAAGATACAATCTTCGTCTACCATGACACGATAATACATCTTGCCTCGTTGATTCCACCATTGTTTAGCAGAACCCCGTCTACCTGCCGGAGCCTGGAACGCCCCGTCCTGCCAAACCTTGACTATTTCACGAATTATGTAGTCCTTGCCCTCATGCGAAAAGCTCGCAGGCTGATTCCCATCTTCAGTGAGTGTCACCGTAATCTTTTGATTATGAAACTTTAGCATTATAAGGCCTCCTCAGCCTCGCTACCTGACATTTCCGAAAATCCAATATCAAGCTGCAATTCACCTGGCGCGGGTTCATTTTTCTTGCTTCTCCGAGTTGCTCTTGTTGTAAGCAGAGGCTTCACAACAGCTGTAATATCACGTTGCACCTCACGAGGAGGTCTATTGCCATCAATGATTACTATATTGTGCCCTCTTTTCTGAAGAAGCTCAATAACCTGAAGGTAGTTCTCTGCCACTCTCTCCAATTTAGCAGTCTCTTCGTAAAGCTCAACGTGCCATCGAGATCTATTTCGCCTACGTTCAGCAACTAACGGAGGCACTTGAACGAAGATAGTCAGATCAGGAGTGATACATTTTGCATTTATTGCCTCGAGCCACTTAAGATCCATGTGTAGTGACTGGTATGCAAGGGATGAAAGATAGTACCTATCACATATAACAACAATCCCGCCATCGAGTTTAGGCTTAATATCTACCTCGAGATGGTCCACGCGATCTGCTGCAAAGAGCAAAGCAAGACTATGGGGTTCTATCGTCTGGAAAGTTCCATCGTGGGATGGAGTGCCTACCCGCTTTGCAAGTATTGAGCGAATAAGACCGCCAACCGGTCCATCGGTAGGTTCCTTAGTCAGGTGGACGGGCAATTTCAGCTTTAAATCTATGTAGTCCTTCAACTTGATGGCCTCTGTCGTACAGCCTGCACCATCGATACCCTCGAGGACAATAAGTTTTCCCCTCTTCATGGATAGCTCCTCTTCACACTCTCGCTTCGGCCGCATCTAAGACATCCTTATAGGCCTCCCACGCACCGTAAAGCAAGAGTCATAGTAATATTAGACCGGCTAGACATGGCAACTCAAGGAAACCATGCCTGTGCGCCCAGACTAACTACATTATAGCATATTCCAGCCGCCGGCTTCCCGTGGTAATATAGGAATCCCGGGAAGTTGGGTTAATCTCAAGATATCACATAATCTGAAGCCTCTTCGCTGCAAGATCCAGCCCTAGTTGAAGCGTGTCAGTATCTCCTCCGAAACCAATTCTGATATAGCCGTCAACCTCAAAACAGGACCCGGGTACGACAAGAACGCTATCGAAATTTGCGAGCTCGCCTGCAACTTGTATAGAATCTGCACAAGCACCATACTTGACAAAGGCCACGACCCCTTCACAAGGAGGGATATAGCTGACAATGTCTGAATTAACAGACACCCATTCATCCAGAATAGAGAAATTCTTGCGTGCAAGGGAAGTATTCCGAGTCATAACACTGCTTATGTTTCTCAACGCTGACAGCGCTATCGCCTGAGAAGGCCCCGGAGGACATATTGACGTGTAGTCGCGTATTGTCCAACACTTTTCAACTATGTCTTCAGGCCCTACTACCCACCCAACACGGAGTCCGGAGAGGCCAAAGGCCTTAGACATACTCCCGACCGTTACGACATTGTCAGAGAAGAGCTGGGCAGAAGGTGTCGAAACTCCATCTATGAGCGTTAATCCCCTATAGACCTCATCTGATAATACGACTGCACCGTGTTGCTCTGCAATCTCACAAATTGCAGCCATACTTCCTGCATCAAGAGATGCACCGGTAGGATTATGTGGGTGATTAATTACGATCATTTTCACCTTAGAAGCAGCCATCATCGCATCGAGCTGGGCAATATCAGGCCGATAATTGTTTTCAGCCCTTAGATCCCACAGCCGAACTTTGCATCCCAAAGAGCGTGGAACTTCGTATAGTTGTTGGTAAGCTGGAAATTCAGTAATAACTACATCGCCTGGTTGGAGCAAAGCTGTGAACACGAGATAGTTCGCCTCTATCGCTCCTAAAGTTATCAACACGTTATCGGCGGTACGACCCGGGTAGAGCTTAGCAACCTCTTCGCGCAATTCATCAGTGCCACGGCTATCCGTATACCCAAGGTTCTCAATTTCTGTAGTACGCAACAAATCGCACCTACATATCGCCTCAAGTTCAGAGACAGTAAAAGGCTTAATACAACTTTCAGCAATGTTATACCTGGTAGTAAACTCATACTTTCCAAACCACCGCTCAAGCGCGAAAGGTTCAAGTTTCATGTGACTTACCTCCATTCTCCATGATTTACATCTGCATTCACTTCGTGAAACCAGGAAGAAATTATCCCCAACCTTTCAGCGAGTAGATTCGACGCAAGATATCCTGTTTATTAGGATTCTTGCTGTTTACGGGGCCTTTTTGTACAAACCGGCAAATTCCATAAACCAGAGAACATTATAGCGAGGCGTGTCACAGCGTAGGACACAACCAAGCAGATAAACATGGTCTCATCCAACACGACAGCACCTGCTACCAGCACAATAATTACACTGATAACGCGGATAAACGCACCTCGATATAGAATTAGTGAGACGCCAGAAGACTCAGCCTGTCCTGCCTTTTTGGCAGTGACGCTAAGAATAAGACGTTCTGCTATCCCAATGAGAATGCCTACTGGCATGCATATCAATATCCCTATCTGATACGTCGCCTCCGCTTCGATTGCAATCTCTTTTCCGTAAGAGTACGCCTGACAAGGTCCCAGATACTCCAAGAACCCAGACCCGCCCCAAGAAAAAAACCTACCATTGCCAACCATGGGCGAGTGTTAAATTTGAAATCCAAAATATAACCTGCTAGGAAACCAAGCAACAGAGAACCTCCAATTCGCATAGTTACACTAGTGTAAAAGCGGAGGGCTTCCAGAAACCCAGGGATGTGTTTCCTTCTGTCTTTGCCCACCGACATTACCTCCAAACCCTATTTCGCTCTATAGTCTTAGGATACGCATAATCCCCTGTAAGCCGTCGATTGAATCCTACCCGACTTCCTATGTTTCTTCAGAGGAAGAGATACCAACTTTGACACGCTTTGATCTAGGACGATATCTATCCTTCGAAATAAGTTCCCTGAACTGCTCCACACCGTCCTGCTCTACTACTCGATAGACAGTAACTACATACCCCCAGGCTCCTTCATCCTCTACCACTTCTTTCCCGGGGGCTAGGAGAGGATCTTCCTTTTTGATAACTCCGGGTGGTATCTTTTCGTCAATCGTCGTGACAATAGACACTTTCTGACCGATTGGGGCATGACCATATATTTTGGAGATAATAGCGTCCTTTGTGACGAGAAATCTAATCAGAATATGACTCGACCCATCATTACGAAAGCTAAAATCTATGTAGTCATAAGCAACTGTAGCGTCTCTACCGGCTGGAACATAGGCAGGTGCCATCGAGTGGTTTACTCGAACAACAACACTTTGGTTCGAAAGAAGGATCGCATTATATAGGGTAGAAGAGACCTGACATATTCCTCCACCTACTCCTGGCACCAAGTCATCGCCAACCATAACAGGGGCTTCCAGGTATCCTGTTTCTGTACTGCGAGGACCTACAGTCTTATTAAATGAGAATATCTCACCGGGGCCAAGAATCGTATCATTAATTGCGTTGGCTGCTTCTCGTATGTTGTGAACCCTTGATTTATTACCCGGATTGAAGTTCGTGGAGAACTTGCTGATGCATTCCCTAATTCCCATAGCATCGGCTTGCTCAGTAGTAAGAGAAGGCATAATTGGATGCGCATTAAGAACTAGTGTTCGATCGTATCTCTTTGAAATGACCTCTCTAACGCGCTTTCCAAAGTCGCTCGGATCAAGATATCTTCCAATCCTCGACGGGCTAATTGAGACTGTATCATCCTCGTTAATCACAAAAGCAGCATCCTTGGCAGAAATGTGAATTTCTGTCATAAGGTCAAAAACAAAGTCTTTAAAAAGGTCTTCATCAACTGACATGGTCAGAGGGATGTTTACTATCTCGTTTGAAGATAATCTCCTAAACCTCAACCTCTCCAGCCAACTCCCTGTACGTCCAACAGCTAAGGCCCTTTCAACAGTTTCAGGAACAAACACATGAAGACCAATATCAATAGGATCCAGTTGCCAGGTCTCATCGCCTGACACCAGGAGAAGTGGTTGTAAGATCACTTCATCTACATACTGATAGAGGGCCTCTTCTGCCTCACTTCGGGTCATACCGCTAAGCTCTACGTCCTCAATCAGAACCCGTTCAAGAATTATCGGCTCAATTAGCTTTCCCTCAGCCGCACTATCAGTTATGTAACCCTGTGCTACTATAGCCGTAACACAAATAAGTAGGACAATATGCTTCATATGTACCTTTCGGGGGAAGACAGACATCATCCATACCTACTTCCTATAAATGATGCAGCAAGTCAGTCTCTTGTAGATCCGACCCCTCTCTCATCAAACAACTGGACAGATCCTATGAACATTCAACCTTTTATGTGGATACCGGCGACTGACTGTGCCAAACTTAGTATCTGGAACTCTGACATAATACTTGTGCCAAATCTCCATCGGTTTTTCTACTTTTGTGCTGCCTATTCCTCCAATTCATAATTTGTGTGATACCCCAACTTTTACCGGATTGTTTTTGCGTCTGCTCCTTTTCCAAAAGCCATGAAAAGCATGGTTTGGAAACTCTACTCAAATTATACATCACATATGGAATGATTGAAGCGTCTATCTGTATTCACAAGATTCATGGCCATGATATTAACGAAAACCTATTTGCATTTTGAGAAATTGAAAGAGAATTATGGCAAGAACAGGTAGGCCCATGTATCCAACAATTGGATATACGGTAGCCACTAGTTTTGCAAAGCCTAGTTGAGCAGGGAAACCGGCGACAATAGTTATGACTGCAATCACACTGAACTTCGACATGATAAAATGCTTGCTAAGTCTCTGTGACAAAGCAAAAGCGCTGCAGACCGAGGTAGTAGCCATTGCAAACCATAAAGCAAGAGAGTAACACCTCGCTATCAACAATCCATGATGAGATGCAGCTCTGAGCATTGGTAATTCGTCACCTGCAATGGATGCCCCATAGATAACTAGCACTATTTGGATAGCAACAAGGAAGAACATCAGGGCTATGCCTCCCAAGATACCCCCTCGTTGAGCTGTACCACTATCAGGTATGTCTCTTCCTATGGATGCAAAGACTCCAACCGCAAGGAGGATATTATAGGAAACATATAGCAAAGCTGAAAGTGGCCACGAAGGAATCAAGACAGACACGAGTACGTTCTTGAAATTCGGCATACATATAGGCAACAAGAAACCTCGAGCTCTCTTCCACATTGAGATTATGGCGACCAAGATAGGCATGATCACCATAAATGGACTCATGATTAAGTTGACTACTAGTAAGCCGTCTATTCCTGCTGCTGTGGCGAATATCGTGAATATTGCTGTAATAAGAATTCCAGCTCTTGAAGACAAGCCTATGGACTGTTCAAAAAGCGTACCACTACCGGCAAGCATTATTGAAAGGGACCAAAAAATGAATAACGTCATTAGGCTATCATAAATTGTACACAGCGGCCAGGGAACGAATTGTCTAAGAAACTCTTCTGACGAGAATGTTTGATATTCAAATGCGAGCCCTCCAAGTGCTGCGCCAAATAATACGAATAGCCCTCCTGCCAGAAGAATTCCCGGTCCTGCAAAAGGAATTCCCCGCCCTGATTGGAGGGGCATTTTAAAAAAGAAATGCACATGTTCTTGACCGGAAGCAAAGCCTGCTCCAACAACAGCTCCTACATAACTGGCAGCCAGTTTGAGCATTCTGTTCTTACGCAAGATTTGGCACGCCCCAATCGAAATCATAGTATCCCACGCCTTAATCTATATGCAAGACTCAGAACCTTAAAGCGTACGTGATTTGTACTTTCAGAAAGCACCGCCAACTTTCGCCTACGGAATATCTAGTGCTCAGACTTCATATACTGCAAGTAGTATTTTAGCATCATTGTGAGTTCCGTTAGGTTCAACACATGCCACAGTAATGCAAACTACTTCGGAACCTGGAGTTTTGATAGGTAGATAGAATGCCCACAAGAAAGCAAAAGCGTCTTACTGCTTGATCATATACGTAGGAGATCCAAAAGAAGTCC
>DIQZ01000010.1:27843-28495 GCA_002424305.1 Firmicutes bacterium UBA5449 | reverse complement strand
ATAGGAGGGCACTCGATTGGGGCCATTTCGTGGCGTTTCCCGTAACATGCTATGGCGCAGTCATATTGATGACCCTGCAACCCTGGACAGGCTGGTCTCGAGACTCCGTTCGCTTATAGTCAAGGATCTTTCTCATCCGGTACGTCGTCCCGTGCTCTTTTTCTGTATCGGAACTGATCGATCCACCGGGGATGCCCTAGGTCCCCTTATTGGCACCCGTTTGGTTGGTTTTGGGCTTGATGCATCACATGTATGGGGAACACTTGATCTTCCGGTACATGCAGCCAATCTTCATACTGCAATAGATGAAGCCTATTCTTCCTTTCAAAATCCATATATCATTGCAACAGATGCATGTCTTGGTAGACTTGAAAATGTAGGTATGGTAACCGCCTCCCAAGGACCGCTTAGACCAGGCACGGGTGTTAGTAAGACCTTGCCATCTATCGGAGATATCCATGTTACCGGGATTGTCAATGTAGGGGGGTACATGGAGTATTTAGTCCTTCAAAATACCCGACTCTCAGTGGTAATAAGGATGGCAGAAATCATCTCCCAGGCTCTTTTGCGAGCTACAGAGGATGTTTTGAGACTGCCGACAGAACAAGATGATAAGACAAGCGCTACAGCCCCAAATTATGACTGACTCTGC
>DIQZ01000010.1:1122-27662 GCA_002424305.1 Firmicutes bacterium UBA5449 | reverse complement strand
TATGACTGACTCTGCGATATAGATGTGCCATGCCAGGATATTTAGAGCTTATTGGAAAGTCTCCAGATGCCTTTCGATATCATCTGCGACCTCTTCAGGCGCCTTCCCTGTAACATCTAGCACAGGCACTCCAGTGTGAATAGTCGACACCCCTGAATGGTTTATATCCATACCGGAAATAAGCACTATGTCAGCAACATCAAGTCCTTCGTCCAGATCAACTGTGTGGTAACCTCTTCTCTCCAACACTTCTCGATAAGATGAAAGAGTATCAGCCAATGCAACTACACACTTCATATTCTGCCACCCCGTCTTTCGGGAATAGCATACCTCAAGTTAGATCCCTGTATTCCAAAGTCCTTCTTCTTTGACTCAGCACCCTATCCTTTCAGTAGCTCTGGAGAATACTACGGACTTGTGCATCCGGAACTTGCTGGAAATCTTCATAAAATTGCCCTACCGCAATGAACAAAGTAGGTTGCACCACGGCAATTACCTGACACCCTGTGGCCTCTTCAAGCTCATAGACAGACTCCCTCTGGGCAACTGGAACAGCTATGATTAGCTCTTTCGGATTTTTCCTTAGACTAGCCTGCACTGCCGCCAAAACAGTATAGCCAGTGGCAATGCCGTCATCAACAATAATCACGATTCTACCCGTAATCTTCGGAACTGGCCTTTCTCCGCGATATAGTCTTGTGTACTCTGCAATTTCACGCCTGGCCTGGCTGACACTATGGTCTATGAAAGCCTCACCCACATTAAGAGTCGCGACAAGAGCATCGTTAAGGAGGATAGCACCATCACTAGTTACTGCGCCAATAGCCAGTTCTGGATTTCCGGGTGCACCAATCTTCCTTGAGATGATAACATCCAATTCTGCATCTATGACCGAAGCTACTTCCGCTGCAACAGGAACTCCTCCTCTTGGCAATGCTAATACCAAGGCATCACTACCTCGATATTGGTGAAGTTGGGCTGCTAATACTCGCCCTGCTTCTGCACGATTCTTGAAGACCACTTCCCTGTCACTCATTCCTTCCGATTTCATCACCTGATATTGCCGTGTCAGATACCTTGCCTGGTGGAAGTTTCGGTAATTCCCTATCATCTATCATCTCGCAAGAGCCCTTAAATATTGCTCCGTCCTCGATACAGAGCGCTCCGGTCTTTACTTCCCCGCATAGTCTGCCTGTTGAAGCAATCTCTAGTCGGCCACTGGCGTATAGATTCCCTACAACTTCACCGGCTATTGTTATGTTTACTGCTCGAATTGAAGCCTTTACCCTTGCACTATCACCTACAGTCACATCACCGGCAGCCTTAATCTCCCCATCAAAGTAGCCATCTACACGAATTGAACCACCTATTTCTATGCGTCCATTTGAATTGCTGTCTTTCCCAAGAATTGTGTCAACCTTCTTGTTTTGAGGGGCTTGGGACCGTCTGCTAAACACTAAACCACTCCCCCTTATCTTACGATTACTATGAAAGCGTCTACTCATGATGCATGTTAAAGTCTTCAGTAACAAAGCAAGTGGGCACCGCGTAACTCCTGTGAAACAGTTGGTGCCTATTACTGATTTCAATAATCATCTGTCTAACCGAAGGATAAGCTTGAAGATAGGTTGCCTTCAAAAGCATAGGTCAAAACGCATCGTTGGCACGAACTCGTTGAAGCATATATCTTACTAAATCAATAAAGACATTGATAGAAGCAGGCTGTTGACAGGTTAGTTCATGTATGACCACGGATTTACCGGCCTTCCCGAAACATGGACTTCATAGTGGAGATGAGATCCTGTGCTTACGCCGGAACTCCCCACGTATGCGATAACTTGTCCATGTTTAACTCGTTGGCCGGAACGAACAACGAGTTTACTGGCATGGCCGTACAGCGTCTGAAATCCATATCCGTGATCTATGATTACTGTGCGTCCATACCCTCCACGTAATCCGCTGAACTTCACTACGCCATCTGCTGTAGCAACAATCGGCGTCCCTGTGGGGGCACCCAAGTCAATGCCTTCATGCATTTGAGTTCGTCCGGTGAGTGGATGACGTCGCGAACCGTAGCGGGACGTTACTCTTCCTCTAGTAGGCATACCACGAGGAGTACGGTTGAGCTTGTCTCGGTACGAAGCAGCTGATTTCTTCAAGGAATTAAGCTGCGATTCCATCTTACTTGTCGATTGCTGAAGTTCTTCAAGCCTATTTGTCATCTGTGTCACTAACGACAAGCTCTCATCTGGCTGACTGCCTAATAGAAGCGTCCCAGGCTGCTCTCTCTGATAACTTAGAACAGCTCCCCGTTCATAGTCCCCCCTGCTGGGAATCGATGCACTAGCAGTAGGAGATTTCTTCCCCTTAACAATTTCCGTGATCTCTCCACTAAGCGAGTCAAGATATGCCAAATCTGTTTCCAGTTGAACCAGCTTATCGCTAATCTCTCGAAGTCTTTTCTCATTTTCCTTGTTGATGCTGCTGAGTACTGCATTGTCCTTAGACAACTGCTCAATATATGCGTCCTTACCTAGATGCTCCTTATAAGACCGAGCAACAGTTGCAGTCATACCCAGATATGATGAAAGGATGAACGCTCCAAAGCCAATAACGATAGCAATACCTACATATACCCAAAGCATTGGTATGCTTAAGCTCTTGACAGATTCATCTCCGGTTGGTATGGCCATAATAGTCAGCGCGCGGCCTCGCTTCTTAGCAAGGTTACGCTTCAGGGCCTTACGCCACAATATGGCTCGCTCCTTCCATGGTAAACCATCATTGACTAATTTCCCTTTAACTATCGTGAGCTAACCCTAAAAAGACCTTGTGAACAGAGGCGACAGTCTATTTAGGCACCTACGGGTGGCGAAGCAGCACATCTAGTTCTTCAGACAAGGTTGCCCAAAAAATACAAAAGAAACCGAAAAGGTATGGTTGATCTTCGCCAGGCATGCCCAATTTCCTGCTGCTTCCTTAATGCTGGCGCCAACTTTTTTGCGGCCCCTTTAGAACTAGTGTGTGCTTATTAGAAGACGCCCATTCATCTCAGACGAAATCTGCAACTCAGCTAGCCGGAAACCTGGCTCACGGAAAGCAACACACATCGGCGCTGCCCAAACTTGAGTAATGAGTAGAAAAAGGAAGACATGTCCGGGTTTTCCTCGCGCAATTGCGAAGATCGAAGATCATTGATCAATGGTCAACGCTTCATCAACTGCGAGTCTTTCTTCATTCGAAAGAGCATACTTTGATAGTCCTCCATTTACAGGTTTTGCGTATACTCTTGATTCGGCACGTCCATAAAGGCTGCTCAGCACTACTCCGTCTCCCTTACCGTCAAGCAATGCTATGGCAAAACTCTGGTTCCCTCCGATATCTTCAAAAGCGTTAAAGCGAACTATGCCAACACCCTGTAAATGACGTTGTGAGGCAGCATGAACATCCTCAATAAAAGCTCTAAGACCCTCTATATCATGCTCAATTACACCCGCACGCTCAACATATTCTCGAGTAATCTCTTCAAGATTCTCCCCACGCACGCCTTTCAACATAGTACGATAGCTTCTGAGAACCTTGCTGATTTTAATATTGAGTACAAGAAATAGACCGGTTGCTACTGCAAAAAGAATGGTGATAATGTACATGGGATTCTCAACAAGAACGCTAATTGCTTCATATAAATTGTTTAGTGCTTCCACAAGACTGCCTCCCCCTAGGTTTCTCCTCTACATTCCACCTACAATGACTATACCCGACATTGAAAGCTCAGGTCACGGCGCTGGCCTCCATATGACATTACTTTTTCTATTCCTGTAACCAGTTGAGTATGCTCCTAAGCAAAAGCTCCGCCTCATATGCACAACACCATTTCTATCAATGATGAATATTTCCCGGGAAATAACAACTATAAGAAATGTTCCACGTGGAACATTTCTCTTGCGTCCTATTGAGTCATAGTGGCAAAAAAGTAATCCCGAAAGCACCTACGCAAAGGCTTGGCATTATGACAAATAATCTATTCATCATAATCTCCTTCTCCGGCATCCCCGGTTTCACCGGCTCGACCCAACTGCATCCTAATCCTCATACTTGGCAGTAGATCTGGTCTGGTAAGGCTTTCTATGATGCCGATGACTCGCCACTTTAGCATCTCGTCATGACCCAAGCCTCCGCTGCGCTACCGACCACATCGTGGCCCATGCGAAATGGGACTTCACTTTGATTTCCATCCCACCGAAATGCTGGCACTCTTAAGCCAGGTATCCCCTTTCGCTAAGCCTAAGTCGGCCAACTCCAAAACACAGCCTGGGATGCTTAGCATAAGATATATAAGCCGATATACACCTGTTTCAGCCATTCACAGCGCTCTCGCTAACACAAACACTCAGCTTTCGAAGAAACGCATGGAACGCACGTTCCCCATAAGTGCCCGGTCGTTGATTTACAGCCTCTCTAGCTGGGCCTCCGCGGCCTACAATCCACCAGCAAAGAATAACGAGATGCTCTCTCGTAGCAATCAGCGCAATAGGCCAAAGAGTTGCCCGCATATTGACATCATCCCCGCCCATGAAATGGAAGGGGACTCCGTAGAAAAGCTTCTAAAGCCATCCAAAGTTGCCTGCTGATTAGGCGCCTCTAACTTGTACCAGGCGAGAGTGACGCAAGCTTCATGCTATAACATAAATAGCATAAGAGAGGCTTTTTCTAAAGGCTTCTCCACTAGCAAATCTTTACTGCGTCTATCTCTACTATTGCACCTACAGGTTTTTCATTAGGGATGCACGGTACTTAAGTCGCAGCCCATCTCTTCAATAACACAATCTGGATCAGTAAAAACAACAAAGACCTTCTGCTCAAGAATCTTGAGAGAGTGGTCACTATCCAACGTACTCGCAATCGCATTAAGGTCCATTTTGCCGGCACTCGCTGCCATAGAAATCATTTCTTCATACAAGAGAGGAATGACGTTTCCATGTTTCCACCCAGAGATCCCAGTGGCCGGCTATCTGGTAGCAAAAAGAACCTGGCGCCCCTACATAGTTTTTGACCCTCAAGAGCCTTGAGGGCAATGACCTTACTGCTCACGAATTGACTTGTGCAGACAAACATTCATGGTCCATTGGTCACAAGAAAGCTAATCTGTTTCCAGCTATATATGCCAATTAGCGTATCGCAAATTACAACACAAGATCAAGGATCCTCTCAAGATCTTCATCACTATAGTATTCAATCTCGATTTTCCCCTTCTTCTTCCCTGGAAACACACGAACTTGTGTCCCAAGCACGCGTCTGAGCCTCTCCTCGATTGACACAATGTGCGGATCTTTCTCCTGTTCTGCTTTGGTCTTTGCCTTCTCCAGTCCGCCCATAGCCACCACTCGACGTACAAGTTTTTCCGTTTCCCTCACAGAAAGCTGCCTATCAATTAGGTGTTTACAGACCTTCTCTTGCAGCCTCAAATTATCGATTGACAGCAGCGCCCTAGCATGTCCCATAGAAATTGTTCCACGTGAAACATTTTCTTGCACGTTAGGAGAAAGATTTAGGAGTCTAATGGTATTTGTGATTGTAGGCCTGCTTCTACCGAGGACTTTTGCAAGCTCTTCCTGGGTCATCCCAAACTCGTCAATAAGTCGACTATACGCTCCTGCTTCCTCTATTGCGTCAAGATCTTCTCGTTGAAGGTTCTCAATGAGGGCAACTTGTACCATCTCAATGTCTTCGAGAGCATTGACGATAACAGGCACCCTCTCCAGACCGAGAATCCGCGCAGCCTCAAGCCTACGCTGGCCTACTACCAATTCGTAGTCGTTGTCCTTCTGCCTAACTACGAGAGGTTGCACTATCCCATGTTGTTTAATAGACTCAGCAAGCTCGGCAAGTTTTAACTTATCGAATCGCTTTCGCGGCTGAAAGGGGTTGGGCAAGATTTCATCAGTCGGTAATTCTCTTACCTGTTGACCACTAATTGTTTCTATGTCTGGTATGAGCGCGCTAAGCCCCCTCCCTAGCCCCCTCTTAGCCACCGGCCATCACTTCCTTTGCCAATTGTCTATATGCTTCAGCGCCTTTTGACCTCTCGTCATATAGAATGATAGGCATTCCATAACTAGGCGCCTCGCTTAACCTAATATTTCTAGGTATGACAGTCTGGTATACTTTATCCGAAAAAAACTTCCTCACTTCTTCTGCCACTTGCTGCGATAAATTTGTGCGGGAGTCATACATTGTAAGAACTACACCTTCAAGCGCTAGGTCAGGATTCAAATGCCTCCTCACGAGTTGAATCGTGTTCAGCAATTGACTAAGTCCCTCAAGAGCGTAGTACTCGCATTGGATAGGCACTATGACAGAGTCTGCAGCAGTTAAGGCATTCAAGGTCAGTAATCCAAGTGACGGTGGACAATCAATCACTACATAGGTGTAATTCTCACGAATTTCCTCCAAAGCTTTCCTCAATCTCATTTCCCGTGACATAGTAGAGACTAACTCAATTTCTGCGCCTGCCAACTGGATAGTGGCAGGCACTATCTGCAAATGCTTGATTGCCGTATTGAGAACTAAGTTCTCAATGGGTTCATCATTTATTATAGCATCATAAACACATTTCCCGGTAGACAGCTTATCAATCCCAACACCGGAACTTGCATTGCCCTGAGGGTCAATATCGACTAGGAGGACATCTGTGCCACCGTCTGCCATACATGCACTCAAGTTCACTGCAGTGGTACTCTTTCCTACTCCACCTTTTTGGTTGACAACAGCTATTACCTTTGCCATAACCACCCGCTCCTGAAAAGCTTCTCTCGCTCATTCATTCCCGACTTACAGATATCACGCTAGTTTGTGACTTCCACGATTACGTTTCTTCTTTCCATCCCATGACTTAGCTATACGAATTCTGAGTTCTAAGAAATCCCCATCCTCCACCTCTTCAGTAGCAACCCCCACACCGGTTGCTTTCAGCTGCCCGACAACATCTTTCATAGTATTTAGGAAAAGTCTTATATCCTTAATTGCACGGACAGAACCGGCTTCTTCTCCTCGTACCTTTCTTTTAACTTGTCTTCTATGAAGTTCCTTTTCCCTTCGCTCTATTAGCGCCTCTGTTTTTCCAACAGTAAGACCCTTTTTGCATATCTTATTCAACATTACAATCTGCTCGCGCTCTGATTTCATCTTCAGTAGGGCCCTTGCATGTCGCTCAGTAATTCTCTTCTCCCCCAAAGCCTCAAGAACACTTGCAGGTAGCCTTCGTAGCCTCAGCTTATTGGCGATAGTTGATTGACCCTTACCTACACGCTTCGCCAACTCCTGCTGGGTCAATCCAAATTCCTTAATCAATCGTTCATACCCATTGATTTCTTCAACTACAGTTAAATCTTTACGCTGCAAATTCTCAATAAGAGAAAGTTCTGCTGATTCACCGCAGGTGAGATCCCTCACTATTGCAGGGACTGTAGCAAATCCAGCCATACGACAAGCTCTTAGACGTCTCTCACCCACAACCAGTTCAAACTCTTCACCGATCTGTCTCACAATTACAGGCTGAAGTACCCCATGCTCCTTGATGGAGGCACACAGCTCTTCGAGGCTTTTTTCGTCAAACACTTCTCGCGGCTGGTAAGGATTGGGCTTAACTAGCTCTATAGGGATTTCTGTAATTTGGTCCTTTGTCGTCGTCTTGGCTCTCCCGCGAAAGCCTATAAGACGCGACAGTTCTTCTCTCATACCAAGACCTCTCCTTAGAAATACCGTAGATACTATTTCGTCGTAGAAAACTGAGTTCCTCCCCTGGCTTATCCGTAGCCCATTTGCTAAAACTCCTGTCCGAGGCGGAGCCTTTTCCTTTCTCACCAGCTTCGGACCATATAGACGGTTTCTATTTCTGCCGGATTCTACACTCTGTCATCACAAAATCCTACTTTCAGGCTATTGGACGCTTATTGGGAATCCCGGGTCGTCTTGGATATTTCTCCGGTGTGGAAGACTCTTTTCTAATGACTACTAGGCTTCGGTCTCCATAATTCCATGGCAAGGCCGTCTTGACGATATTCTCCACCCGTCCACCCATGATTTTAATTGCCTTTTTGGCTTTCAAAAGCTCATCATCAATACCCGGTCCCTTTAGCGCGATGAATATCCCCCCAATCCTAACAAACGGCAAACATAACTCAGCCAGCACTGCAAGTTCAGCAACTCCCCGCGCAACTGCCAGATCGTAGTTCTCCCTATGGGTTCTGCGCTTACCTGCATCTTCAGCCCTGCCCCATACTGCTTCTGTTCTGACAAGTCTGAGCTTTGAAATGAGAAGCTCAAGAAATCTAATGCGTTTCAAGGAAGCTTCGACTAGCGTGAGGGTCAAAGAAGGTCTTGCCACCTTCATCGGCACACCTGGGAACCCTGCACCGCTTCCGATATCCACTACATCCCAGTCATCCCTAACCTCCACTGCCTCAAAACACATTAGCGAATCCAGAAAGTGCTTCACAGCGACTTCCTCAGCCCCCTCTATGGAGGTAAGGTTCGTTTGTTTGCCAAACTCCGTGAGAGCCTCATAGTAGAGCTCAAACAGATCCAAAGCATCCTCGTGAATCTCAATACCCAGCTCTTGTCCTCCGGCAACAAGTGCATCCCTAAAGTCCATTCCTATCACCGCTATCCTACCTCCGCCTATGACTGCCTGTTTCCAAATATGCAATAAGCGCCAAGATATCCGCAGGAGACACTCCTGATATCCTCGACGCTTGTCCGAGGGATTTGGGATTCACAAAAGATAGTTTTTCTCTTGCCTCACGAGAAAGCCCTCGAATCAGCGAATAATCGATACCTCTCGGTATCTGACGTTTTTCCAGACGCTGAGTTCGTTCTATTTGACATTGTTGTTTTCTTATGTAGCCGGCGTATTTTAGTTCTATTTCGACTACAAGAATTACATCCTCAGGCAATTCGACTCTATTATCATCAATAACTGATAAAGCTTCATAACTTACTTCCGGACGTGACAGCAAATCCCCAAGAGAGGTCTGCGATTGCACAGGCGCCGTTCCTATCTCTGCTAGGAGTCCGGCAGTAACTGCATCCCCGGAAACAGTTGTCGTCTTGAGTCTTGCTAGTTCATCCTCGATTTGCTGACGCCTCGTACGGAACTTCTCGTATTTCTGTTGTGAGACAAGCCCTAACGCGAACCCCTTATCTGTTAAGCGGAGATCTGCATTATCTTGCCTAAGAGTCAAACGGTACTCTACACGGGACGTCATCATGCGGTATGGTTCCCTGGTACC
Source organism: Firmicutes bacterium UBA5449 (assembly GCA_002424305.1). Classification (GTDB taxonomy): domain Bacteria; phylum Bacillota; class SHA-98; order UBA4971; family UBA4971; genus UBA4971. Next base: position 18,372 of record DIQZ01000010.1, on the reverse strand, counting down.
CTTTGTGACTATATCATCAACCAGCACTCCGATATAAGCTTCAGAGCGCTCCAGCGTAAAAGGTTCACGTCCTTGAAGCTTCAAAACAGCATTGATCCCTGCCAGTAGCCCCTGACTTGCAGCTTCCTCATAACCTGAGGTTCCATTAATTTGCCCGGCAGTAAATAGACCGGGTACCTTTTTTAGTTCTAACCATGAAGATATCTCGGTGGGAACTAAACAGTCGTACTCTATGGCGTATCCGGGACGCACGATTTCTGCATCTTCTAACCCGGGAACACTATGCACAATCTTTCTTTGCACATCCAAAGGCAAACTTGTGGACAAACCTCCTAGGTATATGACTTCTCCACTTCTCGTCTCAGGCTCCAGGAACACTTGGTGTCTTTCTCGCGTGGGAAATTCCATCACCTTAGTCTCAATAGAAGGACAGTAACGCGGCCCGCATCCTGTGATAGCACCCGTATAAAGCGGCGCCTTACTCAGATTCGCCCTGATGATGTCGTGCGTCTTAGATGTGGTATAAGTCAAATAGCACAACACCTGATCCTCTCCGGTTCCATGCGTCTCAAAGGAGAACGCGAACGGGAGGACATGACCCGGCTGCTTCTTAGCCTTACTGAAGTCAATTGAAGCCCGAGCTATCCTAGGTGAAGTGCCTGTCTTGAACCTTGCAAGTTGAAGTCCGAGGCTCTCTAGGATCTTAGGCAGTCCTATAGATGCAGGCTGCCCATAAGGTCCGGAATAATAACTTGTATCCCCGATATATACTTTGCCACCAAGATACGTCCCTGTGGCAAGGACTACAGTAGGCGCCTGATATTTGGTACCTTCTCTGGTTACTACACCTTCAACCTCACCTTCATGGTTGATCAGAAGTCTCTCCACATGTGAGACTCTTACTGAAAGATTCTCCTCGGCCTTGAGAGTCTCCCTCATCCGTGCCTGATAAACCTCTTTATCTGCTTGAGCTCGCAGTGAATGCACTGCAGGGCCTTTTCCGGTATTAAGCAATCGAATTTGTAGATAAGCGTGGTCAATATTCTTAGCCATTTCCCCGCCCAGGGCATCTATCTCCCTAATAATCTGGGCCTTCCCGGGACCACCAAGGGATGGATTGCATGGCATATCAGCAATTGACTCCCAACCTAAAGTCAGCAGAAGGACGGTTGCGCCCATCCTCGCAGCAGCTAGAGCTGCTTCACAACCTGCATGGCCTCCGCCAACGACAATGACATCGCAGTCATACACTCCCACTAACAACCCCTTTGCCCCTTTGAGAGAACTTTTCCAGCGGCCTATTTGCCGATGCAGAATTCGCTGAAGATCTTCTCCATTAAGTCGTCTGATGCAGAGCGTCCTGTAATCTGATCAAGCCAGAAGAGGGCTTCGTGTATATCAATAGCAGTCAAATCAGGTGCCACACTATTGACTAGGGCATGTGTCGCTTCTCTTATGGAGTTCATAGCGTTCTCTAAAGCCTCCAACTGACGTAAATTCGCCATTACCGGAGTTTCACCACCACCTGTTACTTCAGCCACAGCAAGCCCGGCCAAGACTTCCTCCAACTCGTCAATACCCTCTCCTGTCTTTGCGCTCACCCTTAGTATTCTCTTGTCCCCGGTAAACGACTTGAGGCAGTCTTCCTCAACTGCAACTCTTAGATCGCATTTATTTATGGCCACCGCGCCCTGCTTATCTATGATCTTCTTGAGCATGTCTTTATCCTCATCACAAATAGGACAACTCCCATCAATAACTGCCACAACAAGGTCGGCCTCCTCAGCTTGCTGACTCGCAGCCTCTACTCCGAGTCTTTCTATAGGATCTCCGGCTTTTCTCATTCCGGCTGTATCCACCAGCCTCATAGGCACTCCCATAATCGTAGTCCAATCATCTATGACATCGCGGGTAGTGCCTGGCACATCAGTGACAATTGCACGGTTTTTGCCTACCAGAGCATTGAAGAGACTTGATTTACCCACGTTAGGCCGTCCTGCCAGAACTACCGCTACGCCATCCCGATAAACCCTGCTGCTTCTTGCAAGGCGGATAAGCTCATCAAGCTCAGATGCTGATTCTCGAGCCTGCTTTGTCATGTCTTCTATCGTTAAGGCGCTGATATCCTCATCAGGAAAATCAATTGAAGCTTCTATGTGCGCAAGGACTGTTATTACGTTTTCCCTTATGCGAGCTACTCTATATGAAAGGTCACCTCTTAGATTTCCCAACGCAAGCCTGCGTGCAGAGTCCGTCCTGGCACGAATGACGTCTATTATAGCTTCTGCCTGGGAAAGATCGATTCTGCCTGATAAAAAGGCCCTTCTCGTAAATTCGCCTGGATCTGCAATCCGCGCTCCGCACTTTACTACAGATTCCAGAACTCGAGTGAGAACCGCAACTCCCCCATGACAGCTGAATTCTACTACATCCTCTCGGGTAAAACTATGAGGAGCAGGCATAGCAATGGCAAGGACTTCATCAATATACTCGCCTGTCTCGCAATCTACTATCGAACCATACCTGACACCCCAGGGCTTCAGTTCTCTTTGATGCTGACCTGAAGAATCTCTGAAGACTTTCTCAGCAATGTCAAATGCCCGGCTTCCGCTAACCCTCACAACTCCTATAGCGCCCTCTCCGAGAGCGGTGGATATAGCTGCAATTGTTTTCCGGCCTTTTAACACAAGCGCAGCTCCTCTCAAGACTGTTTCTTAAGGGATTAACCTTCTAACAAAGAGTGTAGCATAAATATGTCTAAGTTCCATCCCAAGCATTCTATCCTAGGCGATTATCAGCTATCACAAAACCGAAACTGCTCTAAGTGAAGGCAAACTACCTAGAGTGAAGACGCATAACAAAAATGCGTGCCTTGAAGACACGCATTTCTTTCCCCTATTTTTGTGCCGTAAATTATGCTCCTAAAAAGTCAGGACTATTCCGCTTTTTTACATATAACAACAACGTACCTAAACGGGTCTTCGCCTTCACTAAACGACTCTACGCCTTGGCACTCTTGAACCGTAACATGTACTATTCTTCGATCCATCGGGTTCATTGGCTCAAGACGAATTTCTCTCCCGTCTCTAAGGACCCGTTCAGATACAGACCGGGCAAGCCTTTCTAAAGATGCAGCCCTTCTATGACGATATCCTTGAGCATCAACAGCTATCCTAATCCTCTCTTGAGGATTTCCACTAGCTTCCAGCTCTCTCCAATAATTTCCCGCAACAATACTTACTATATACTGCACTGCGTCAAGAGTAGCCCCACGCCTTCCAATGAGGGCAGCCACATCATCACCGTATATTTCAAGCTCAAGCGTGCCATCGTTAAATGAAGACCTAAAAGAGATATCCTCTAACCCCGTATGATCGATTAGCGCCCTAAAGAATTCACAGACCTCATCTGCCAGATTCACCTTTTCTGTCAATCTCACACGCGCAGGTTTCTGACCGACAAGCCCGAGAATCCCTCTTGAAGGCTCGTCGAGAACCTTGACCTCTACCTTGTCCAGTGGCAGACCTAAGTCTTCTAAACCATCTTGAACTGCTTCTTCTATGGTCTTACCAATCTTCTCAACGCTTCGAGTCGTCATCTTTTTCTTCCCCCTTGCTTCCCTGCTGCGGGTTGTCCAGCAAGGCCTTGGGCGTGCTTCCTTTTTCTGAAGGCGATGATAACTCCTCAATACGCCTTTTCATTCCCGCGCTTCGACCGATTATCCAACGCTGGAATATCTCTACGCCCGTTGTGACTACCCAGTACAGGGTAACAGCCGCCGGGAATTGCGTCCCGCCTAGCCACGTAATAAACCCAGTCATCACTAAGGTCATCATCTTCTGGCTAGACTCTGTAGACATCATGGAAGATTGAAAGTATGTGCCAACCCCTGCAAGAATGGCAAGTATCCAGTCAGTGTTTCCAAGATTGGATATCCAGAGAAATGATTCTTCAAAAGGGTATGTTCTAAGTGCAGCAAAGAGCGCCCAGATAACGGGCAACTGAATCAAAGTAGGTAAACACCCACCAAGAGGATTGATGTTGTAGGTCTTGTAAAGTTCCATAACCCGTCTTTGATATTCTTCACTCTGAGACCCATACTTCTCCTGAAGTTCTTGCATCTTAGGTTGAAGTAACTTCATTTCTTCCATGGCCTTAGTCTGTTTGAGAGTCAAAGGATAAAGCGCTAGCCTAAGAAGAACGGTAAATGCGATTATTGCCAGTCCATCGCTACCGGTAACATCCCGGAGAAAGCCTACTAACGAATTGATTATTGCTGTAAGACTCAAGAGCAGTGACCTCCTGTCGCTTCTGTATCCTCTCATCCATGTCTATGGTACAGGATCATATCCTCCGGGATGGAACGGATGACATTTGAGTAAGCGTGATATCGTAAGATATGTCCCTCTCAACGCACCGTATTTTCCAATAGCTTCGTAAGCATATGCTGAACATGTGGGGTAAAATCTACATGTGGGTTTCAACTTTCTACATGAGACCCATTTTCTATAAAACTCGATACCTCTTAACTCTATGCGTTGCAAAAACTGAGACACATTTTCCACGCCATTTCTTATTTCAGCCTTTACCTTCCCAGACCACATCCGGCTTTTCGCCACATCCCACACCTATTTCAAGCACACCGGATTTCATAAGTAATTGCTGCAATTCTACAGAAATCTCACGAAAAGAAGCATCCTTTGCTTTCATCCTAGGCACCAGGACAAGGTCAAAGCCCTTTCGCAACTCACCTTCGCGAGCCCGCCATGCTTCTCGCACGATTCTTTTCAGTTGATTTCTTTCGACGGCACCACCCAATTTCCTGCTTACAGTTACGCCGACCCGACTGCATGACAAGGTATTTTCAAAGGTATATACGACAATCTTTTCACCCACGAACGCCTTGCCTAACTTGAATACCCTAGAAAACTCCTTGTTTTTGCGGAGTCGTTCTGTTTTTCCCATCAGTGGCACCCCGATTTACTTTTCACACTGTCAACACTAAGCAGTGAGACTCTTTCTATTTCTTAAACGTCTATTTTTCACAATTCTACGCCCTGCCCGCGTGGACATCCTTTTTCTAAAACCATGGACTCTTTGCCTACGCCGGACTTTCGGCTGATACGTCCTTTTCATCGGTGACAAGCCCCCTATAATAAACTGTAAACCGCCTCTTTGTAACTACGAGTATAAGCTAACGCCTTTCTGCATGTCAAGGTTGAAGGTTTAGCTTTCTCTTTGCTAAGCTTGCTCACGGCTAAACACTACATACTGCAGTATATAAAGGGTGGCCGAATACCAGAAAGCACTGTGCCTGTCTTTTCACTATTTTCACTCTCTTACCACTATTGCCATACTTATGCCTATTATCACACCTTTCGATACTTGTTTACTACAAAAACCTCTGCTAATATAAGCTTGTGGGCATTTCCAGTCTTTCCATATATATTACCCAGAGGTATAGTTTTCCCCTGGGAGCAAACACTTATACACAGGCTGTGGATAATTCTGTGGGTAACTCAATAGTTTCTCAAGCAATTGATCCATAAGACTTTCAACCCTTTCTGAAATCACCTGTGGATAACTCGTACTACGAGCTAAAGAACGTATTAAAAAACGAAAACCGCCTCCTAACTGTCGCAACTTTATCCACAGAATCTGTGGATTTCCTGTGGATAGAGCGGGGGTTTCCTGTGAATCTTCAATTAATCAACATCTTTTCACATTATGTGGAAAGGTTTCTGGAAAACTTATAATGAAAGGCATGACAATGAATGCGTAGCCTTTTTTCACGTCTCTTCAGAAAGCAAACTGGAATACATGATGGCCGCAGCCAGCCAGGTTTCGGCAGGGACCAGCAATCCCCTGTAGAAATAGAACGTCTCGTTCGAATCGCAGTGTACGATTCCATTGGCACTATTCCCAGAATCGTAGATATTCGCTCCAGTGATCATGGTGAGCTATTAAATGAGGTTTCCTCAAAAACGTATGCTTTCGCCCATGATAAGGGCGGTGCTGTACCGTATGTTGCCATTAAGGAGACTGTCGAAAACTTACTTCACGCCGATATTCAGGAAGCGGTTATAACCATCCTGCCGGACGGCAATACTATCAGAGTATCAGATCAAGGCCCCGGCATAATCGACAAAGACAGGGCTTTCCTTCCGGGTTTCACTACAGCAACATCTACAATGAAAGATATCGTCAGGGGAGTAGGTTCCGGTCTTCCAATAGTGAAAGATTCCATGCACTCTGTCGGAGGTTATATCCTGATAGAAGATAATCTGAAAAAAGGTTGTGTCATTACACTTTCGTGTTCAACGGAAATGGTAAAACCCAAACCCATAGCCCGAGAACAACCTGCTGTAGGAGGCATAGCTTCTTCCCAGCTTTCTACAATACAACATACATCTGAAACAGCGGGAAAATCTCAGACCGATGAAAAACCTGAAAACGAAGAAGAGAAAGAACGAGATGAAAGTGTTTCCGTTGAAAAGCTCGAAAACATTGTTTCACCACGCCAGCAGAAAGTTTTCATGATCCTTGCAGAAGAAGGTGAAGGAGGTCCTTCTGTGGTGGCGAAGGAATTAGAGATCAGCCTTAGTACCGCATATCGAGATTTAGTTGCCCTTGAGGAATATGGTCTCATCAAAACTGTAGATAATTCCGGAAAACGCAAGTTGACTTCTAAAGGTATTGCATTTCTCCCCTATATTACTGGATAAGCTATAAGGTATTTATCGGGGGGTTTTTTTCAGGGGGTAAGGTTATATGACTGAAAGCGCTAATACGCTTTGGGATAAGGTACTTCAAGTAATGCAAGGAGAAGTATCAAAACCAAGCTATGAAACGTGGTTCCGTAATACTGAAGGTGTAACCATCAATGAAAATATGATAGTTGTCAAAACGCCACATGATATCGGCAGAAAATTTCTAGGTGACAACTATCGCGAACCAATTCTTCGTACACTCAAAGCCCTTACAGATAGTAATATGGATGTTTCCTTTGTCTCAGGTGGCCCTTCTGAGAGCCAAGAAGCCATAATTAATGAACAGGTTCATTGTAGTACTCTATTGGGAGATGAAGTTTACGTCACAAGGCTTAATCCAAAGTATACTTTTGAGACCTTTGTTGTCGGCAACAGTAATATGTTTGCACATGCTGCATGCTTAGCAGTTTCTGAGGCGCCGGGCAGAGCTTATAATCCTCTTTTCATTTATGGAGGAGTGGGATTGGGAAAAACCCATTTGATGCAGGCTATTGGACATTTCGTTCTGAGACACTCCCCGGCAACCAAGGTTGTATACGCTCCCTGTGAGAAATTCACAAATGACCTTATCGATTCAATCAGGGATGATAAGACTATGGAATTTCGTGAGCGTTACAGAAATGTTGATGTCTTGCTCATTGATGATGTTCAATTCCTAGCCCAAAAAGAACGTACCCAAGAGGAGTTTTTCCACACGTTTAATACATTACACGAAGCTGGAAAGCAAATAGTCATATCCAGCGACCGTCCGCCCAAGGAGATTCCAACTCTTGAAGATAGATTGCGTTCTCGATTTGAATGGGGCTTAATATCTGACATTCAACCACCGGATCTTGAAACAAGAATTGCTATTCTCAATAAGAAGGCTCAGCAAGAAGGTCTGGACATACCACAGGATGTCATGGCTTACATAGCTAACCAGATTCGTTCCAATATCAGAGAACTGGAGGGAGCTTTAACTAGAGTGGCTGCTCACTGCTCAATCCATAAGCGTCTGATGACAGTCTCAGCAGCAGCAGATTGCTTGAAAGACTTAATTCCATCACAAAGACCCAGACAGGTATCTATATACCAGGTACAGCAAGCGGTTGGCCAGTACTTTCGTGTATCAATAGACGATTTTAAATCAAAAAAGAGAACTAGAAATATTACTTACCCCAGGCAGATAGCAATGTATCTGTCAAGAGAACTTACTGAAGCATCTCTCCCTAGGATAGGAGATGAATTCGGTGGTCGCGACCACACTACTGTGATGCACGCGTGTTCAAAAATTCAAGACGACATACAACAAGATCAAGTTCTTGCCGCTTCCATTAAAGACATAATATCCAAACTTAAAGAAATGACCTAGTACTCCGGAATCTGCAGAAAATCTGTTGTGGATTGCTTGTTAGTAACATGTTTAGTACCTGTGGACACTATGTTCATAGTTTTGCGAAATAAGTTGGTTTGTGGATTGTGTGGACAACCACTGTCGAATCTCCACAAGGTTGTCCACACATCAACATCGCTCGTATCCTGTGATACGATGCCTTATCTACAAATCCACAGGCCCTACTACGACGACTACTAAATTGTACAAGTACATATATAAGATCGTATAGTAGTAGTACTTAAGTAGTAAACATGGAAATTATTACCATATAAATGAAGTTCTCAGTCTTCTCTTTTTGATCGTAACCTTGATTTTCACTACTGGAAAAGGGGGAACCTTTACATGAATAATGTGGAAGATAATAGTCGGCAAAGCCTCGATTCGGGTGACGTGACCACTGCTAAACGTAGCTCAATCTCCTGTGACAGAGAATTACTTGCGAAGGGAGTAGGGATAGTACAAAGAGCTGTATCAGCCAGAAGCACCTTGCCTATTTTGCAGGGAGTGCTTATTGAAACATCCAACCAAGGACTTCGCCTTATTGGAACAGATCTTGAATTATCAATAGAGGCATATGTGCCTGTTATGTCAACCGGGGACTTTCAGGTGGTCCTTCCTGCCAAGTATTTAACTGAGATAGTGCGTCGGCTGCCTGCAAGGGAAGTAATAATCACATGTGACTCTGAAAACAGAGTCGTAACGATTTCAAGTGGAAAAGCAATATACGAAATAAACTCTATGGAAGCACGGGAATATCCTCTATTTCCTGAGGTTCCGGATATCCCCTGGTGGAAAGTATCTGGCAAAAACCTTACTGACTTCGTAAGGCAGACAGTGTTTTGTGCAGCGACAGAAGAGACTCGGCCATTTCTTACCGGCGTTTTTATGTCATTTGAAGGAGATGAAGTAAGGCTTGTTTCCACTGACTCATTTAGGTTAGCCTTAAGAAAATCTTCTTTTGATAATGTGAATTCTCCCAAGCAAAACAAGGGTTTGATTATTCCGGCGAGAACTCTAAGTGAAGTTGCCAGAATAGTGCAGGGTTCTGATAACGAAGTGGAAGTATATGCATCAGAAAATCAAATAGCTTTTAAGTGCCAAGAGACGACTATAGTAAGCAGGCTGATTGAAGGGCAATTTCCTAATTATGATAGAGTAATTCCACAGCAGTATAGCACTGTGATAACTGTGAAAAGGGTTGCTCTCCAGGAGACTGTAGATCGTGTAGCCATAATGGGAAAGGACGAGTTCGGAACCATACGTCTGACTACTGATAATGACTTACTCACAATAAGCGCCAATGCACCTGAAGTTGGGAAAGCTCAGGACCAAGTCACCACAGTCAGTATGTCGGGAGAACCCGGAGAAATAGCTTTAAGATCCAGGTATCTTATGGATATCTTAAAGGCTGTAGATGATGATGAGGTTTCCCTTAGGTTAACAGGATCCCTGAGTCCGGTAGTTATTACCCAGGTAGGCGTTGAATCAAAGGATTCAGGTAGTTTTCTCTACCTGATAATGCCTGTAACACTAAACGCATAAGCCTGGTAACAGTTAGGTTGTTGTGATATGAACGAAACTAAATGTCGTAAGGTTAACATAAGAGGGAGCATAATTCGGCTGGACCAATTTCTAAAATGGGTGGGAATTACGAGCACTGGAGGTCATGCTAAGGCGATCATACAAGATGGACATGTTTTTGTTAATGGACGGATAGAAACTCACAGGGGTAGGCAACTTCAAACAGGTGATGTCGTGAATATCGATAGCATTGAGGGGGTGGCCTACGAAGTAATGGGAGGCAACGGAGATGCTCATTGAGAGGTTAAGACTGAGAAATTTCAGGAATTACGCCTCTCTCGATCTTAATTTATTTCCCGGGAAAAACGTTCTTTTGGGTGATAACGGGCAGGGGAAAACCAACATAATAGAAGCTATCTATTTATGTGGCACCGGAAAATCATACAGAACCCCACGTGACGTAGAACTTATTAGGTGGGGGGAATCTACGTTCTATACGGCATCTCGCTTCCTACGTAAGAACGGTGACTTACTTGTAGAAGTAGCATGTAGTCATGAAAGAAGAAAGAGAGTTCGCCTAAACGGGGTTCATCAAGATACATCCATAGAATACATAGGTGCCGCAAATGTAGTCATATTCGGTCCCGATGACCTTAGAATTGTTAAGGGAGGCCCGTCTGAAAGAAGAAAGTTTCTAGATGTCGAGATTTCCGCCGTTCATGAAGGGTATCGTAAGGATCTCTCTCAGTACCGAAGGATTCTGGCACAACGTAATGCATTTCTAAAAGATGCACGCTATTCCCATAGGTCCATGCATGGTAGAGCAGCAATAGATGCCTGGGATGAACAGCTCGTATCTGTCGGTACCAGGATAATGGTTAAGCGAGCAAAGGTCATAAAGGAGCTTTCTTTAATGGCACAAAACGCACATAAGGAAATCTCCTGCGACGGTATTCTTGAGCTCAAGTACAGTCCGTCATTTCATACTGAAGATACTGAGGATGTAAACCAAGCACTACTTACAGAAAGATGGTCTACTCTGTTTTCCAATGAACTTCTTAGACTAAGGCGAGCTGAATTTATGAGGGGCATAACTTTAGCCGGTCCCCACAGAGATGACATGACTTTTACCCTCGACGGGGTTGAAATGAGAATCTTTAGCTCACAAGGTCAGCAAAGAACTGCGGTCCTTGCCCTACGTCTGGCGGAACTTGATTTCGTGAGAAATGAGATGGGAGAAGATGCGATTCTTCTGCTGGATGATGTCTCAAGTGAACTAGACCCATTCAAGAGAGCACATCTTTGGAAATACATTGACAGAGGTATTCAAACCATCATCACCACAACAGATAAGAGGACTCTGAATGAGTTTTCTAAACCTGCCAAGGTGTTTAAAGTGAGATCCGGTTCTGTACAGGAGGTCACTAAATGACGGTCCGCATTGACGTAGCTATTCAAAGTAGCTTACGTAGGTTTGGTATAGTGCGAAAAGTCAGACGTTCTCAGGCTATACATATTTGGGAGGACATAGTAGGCCCTACTACTGCCAAAGTATCAGCAGCTGTTGCTTGTAAGGACGGCATACTATTTGTGGAAGTGAAGAATTCTGTATGGGCGTCAGAGCTGTCATTGCTAAAGAGAGATATCATAAAGAGGATGAATCGACGTTTAGGTAGGGGAACGATAAAAGATATCAGATTCCGGGCAACGGGAAGAAGCTTTCAAAGGCCTAAAGGAAAGCATGACAAAGAGAAGGGTGTCAATGATTTAGCTATTCAGAAACAAGCTCTTTCAAGTAGTGAAATTGCGAGCATAAAGGAGTCTGCCCTTGACATAAAGGATCCTGCAATACAATCAGCTTTTGTCAGATTTGTAATTACCGTAGAAGAAACCCGTCCGCTACGTGACAGATTGTCAAGGAGTTGATATATGTGTTTCTTCATCTAGGGGCCCAGGTCAGCATATTTGACAAGGATATTATTGCTGTTTTGTCAATAGACACCTTAGATAGATCAGAATTGACTGTTGAGTTTCTCAATTCTCAGAAAGCCACAGGTAAGGTATTGTCTGTAGATACACGCGAACCGAAATCTGTTGTTATAACCCCACATAATATCTATTTATCGCCAATATCCGTTTCAACATTGCGTCGACGTCATGAGGCAGGATATAAGGATCTTACGTCTGCCATGTCCATAGATTCTGATGAGTTAGCATAAGATCCGGTTTTGTGAAAAGCGATACCCTAGACGACATACTCCGGACACACACCGCCCGTTGACACTAATTCCAATGTATATTAGTATTAGTTCGTATGGAAAAAGATTTATGGAAATACTATGAGATGTCAAGGATTTGCATGCTTTTGTGACATTCTTCCGGTGTATATAATATAGTCAGTATGTAGGGTTGACTGCGAACCTATGTTTGCTATAATTTTTAATAGAGAAGCACTTGCTTGAGGAACCGTGGTGGACCCCATCACGGTTCTTACCAAACTCAACAGACAAAGGCCGACACATTGACGTGGGAAGAAATGAAAATGAGTTGTCGGCTTATAAGTCTTGTTGTGCAAGACTGGGTTAGGCCACAGTTATGGAGAATCTGAAAACAGTGCAAAACGAACTGCTTAAATAGAAGTTTCCGAAGTAGTGTTGTGGAAGGAGGCATGTCGCTGACTTCCCGCCGAAAAGTTACTTGCCTTGGCAAATGTGGAGGTGGCGGCGTTTTCATGGGTAATACCCCGGGTAATAGAGGGATTGAAGGTAATATGGACTTAATGTCCGACAATCTATCGTCACATTCGTCTCCTGAGATCCCATATGATGCAGCTAAAATTCAGGTTCTGGAAGGGCTCGAAGCTGTCAGAAAGCGACCAAGTATGTATATTGGAAGCACAGGGCCGCGCGGTCTTCATCAGCTTGCTTTCGAAGTCATAGACAATAGTATTGATGAAGCCATGGCAAACTACTGTGACTTAATTGAAGTGAGCATTAGAGAGGACAACTCGCTAAGGGTAACCGACAATGGTCGAGGAATACCTGTTGATATCCACCCGAGTACAGGAAGACCTGCGGTTGAGGTTGTGTTAACAGTACTCCACGCCGGGGGCAAGTTTGATAGCGGAGCTTACAAGGTCTCCGGTGGGCTCCACGGTGTAGGAGTATCCGTGGTAAACGCACTTTCAGAATGGTTGGAAGTTGAAGTTCGTTCTAAAGGGCAAACATATCACCAGCGTTATGAGTGCGGTCATCCTGTGACTGAGCTTGCGATTATCGGGCCTTCAAGCAGCACGGGAACTACTATTACTTTTGTTCCTGATAAAGAGATTTTTGAGATAACCGAATTTAGCTTTGATACTTTGGCTCATCGATTAAGGGAGCTGGCTTTTCTTAATCGGGGCGTAAAGATTTCTCTTACCGATGAGAGAGATAACAAGTCTGCTGAGTACTTATACGAGGGCGGAATCATATCCTTTGTTGATCATCTCAATAAAAACAAAGATCCTATACACAGAGAAATCTTCTATGTCTCAAAGGAAATCGGTAGTTCTTATGTTGAAGTAGCCCTTCAGTATAATGATGGGTACATCGATAACACCTTTTCATTCGCCAACTACATCAATACCACTGAAGGCGGAACCCACCTTGCCGGTTTTCGTTCAGCTCTGACGCGTACGATTAATGAATACGCTAGGAAAGCCGGATTTCTTAAAGAGAATGAGGAGAACCTTACAGGGGACGATGTAAGGGAAGGTCTCACTGCAGTTATCAGTGTGAAGCTAGTTGCTCCCCAGTTTGAGGGTCAGACAAAGACAAAGCTGGGCAATACTGATATGCGGGGAGTGGTTGAATCAGCGGTATCGGAAGGGCTTACTGACTTCTTTGAGGAAAACCCTCAGGATGCGCGAGCAATTGTTGATAAGGGCATCCAAGCGTTCCGCGGCAGGGTGGCCGCAAGAAAAGCTAAGGAGCTGACCCGTCGAAAGAGCGCGCTGGACGGAGCTGCACTTCCTGGTAAACTTGCTGATTGTTCTCTTCGCGAACCGGAGCTATGTGAGATATTTATTGTGGAGGGAGATTCAGCCGGAGGTAGTGCAAAGCAAGGGAGAGATAGGCGCTTTCAAGCTATCCTACCTCTACGGGGAAAGATTATAAACGTCGAAAAGGCGCGACTCGATAAGATTCTCGGAAATGCTGAGATTCGTGCAATGGTTACTGCTTTCGGAACCGGTATCGGTGAGGATTTCGATATAGATAAACTTCGTTATAGAAAAATAGTGACCATGACTGACGCCGATGTAGACGGAGCGCACATAAGGACTTTGCTTCTGACTTTCTTTTATCGGTACATGAAGCCTCTTGTAGAAGGCGGCCATGTTTACATTGCTCAACCACCACTTTTTCGGGTCAGGCAAGGGAGAAAAGAGCAGTACGTTTATAGCGAAAATGAAATGAAAGAACTTCTTGAAGATTCCGGACGCCAAAATATCAATATTCAGCGGTACAAGGGTCTTGGAGAAATGAACGCTGATCAGCTTTGGGATACTACAATGAACCCTGAAACCCGAACAATTCTACAGGTATCTCTTGAGGATGCCATGGCAGCTGATGAGATATTCACTACACTAATGGGTGACAAAGTAGAACCCCGTAGAGAGTTCATCCAAACCCATGCGGGAGAGATTACTGATCTTGATATTTAGGGCCTTGAGGAGGTCATAGTCTTTGCTTGAATTTACTGACGGCAAAGTAGTTCCAATAAGACTGGAAGACGAGATGAAGCGCTCGTATATGTTGTACTCTATGAGTGTAATAGTCGGGCGAGCGCTACCTGATGTTCGTGATGGCTTAAAACCTATTCACAGGCGCATTCTCTATGCTATGAGTGAGATAGGACTTACTTCAGAGAAGCCACACCGAAAATCCGCGACTATCGTCGGAGAGGTTATGGGTAAGTTCCATCCCCACGGGGATGCTGCCATATACGACGCTTTGGTTAGAATGGCTCAGGACTTTTCACAGAGATATATCTTGATAGACGGGCACGGAAACTTCGGTTCCGTTGACGGAGATCCGCCTGCTGCAATGCGATATACTGAAGCTCGAATGGCTAAGATATCTCAAAAACTCTTAGCAGACATAGATAAGGATACCGTTGATTTTACACCCAACTTTGATGAATCACTGAAAGAACCTGTGGTGCTTCCTTCTCGTTTTCCTAATCTCCTTGTGAACGGTTCCTCAGGAATCGCTGTAGGAATGGCTACTAACATTCCGCCTCATAACTTAGGGGAAGTGATAGACGGCACCATTATGCTAATAGATGATCCCAACGCCACAGTCGAGGATTTAATGACTGTCGTAAAGGGACCTGACTTTCCCACAGGTGCGCTCATTGTTGGCAGGGAAGGGATACGAAATGCATACACAAAGGGCAGAGGCTCTGTCAGAATGCGAGCCCGAGCTCAAATTGAAACCCTTTCCGGGGGAAGAAATCGTATCGTAGTTACGGAGATTCCATACCAAGTAAATAAATCCAGACTAATTGAGAATATTGCTGAATTGGTTCGCGACAAGAAGATCGATGGTATTACCGACCTCAGAGACGAAAGTGACAGGGATGGTATGCGAATCGTCATCGAGGTTAGGCGAGATGCTAATGCCCATGTCATACTTAATCAGCTCTATAGGCGCACTCAAATGCAGTGGACCTTCGGAGTGATTATGTTAGTTCTCGTTAACGGAG
Source organism: Firmicutes bacterium UBA5449 (assembly GCA_002424305.1). Lineage (GTDB taxonomy): Bacteria > Bacillota > SHA-98 > UBA4971 > UBA4971 > UBA4971. The sequence continues at coordinate 2,958 of DIQZ01000010.1, read as the reverse complement.
AGCCCAAGATTCTCAACCTCAAAGAGATGATTCATTACTACATTGAACATCAAGAAGAGGTTATTGTAAGACGAACGAAATTCAATCTTAATAGAGCCGAGGAAAGAGCGCATATCCTTGAAGGCCTCAAGATAGCCCTGGACAATCTTGATGCCGTCATCGATTTGATTCGTAGCTCCCCAACTCCGGATGTTGCCAGGGAAGGTCTCATGAATAACTTCAACCTTTCCCAAAAACAAGCTCAGGCTATTCTGGACATGAGACTTCAGAGGCTGACCGGTCTTGAGAGAAGAAAAGTCGAAGATGAGCTCAGAGATGTTACGAAACTTATAGAAGAACTTCGCGGAATTCTTGCTGATGAACGCAAGGTACTGCGTATAATTAAGGACGAACTGTTGACAATCAAGGAAGAGTTCGCAGATCCCAGACGGACCCAGATCACCTTAGGAAGTTCAAAATTTGATGTTGAAGACCTAATAGCTGAAGAGGATATTGTAGTAACCTTGACTCATCAGGGGTATGTAAAAAGGCTTCCTGTGAACACCTATAGAAGTCAAAGGCGAGGAGGCCGAGGCATTACCGGTATGAATACAAAGGAAGAAGACTTTGTAGAGCACCTGTTTATTGCGACTACCCATAACTATATCCTGTTCTTTACAGATAAAGGAAGAGTGTATTCGCTGAAAGGCTATGAAGTCCCTGAAGCAAGCCGTCAAGCCAGAGGTACTGCTATTGTGAACCTCATACCCCTAATGCCTGATGAAACCATCCGGGCAGTCATACCTATTCGGACATTTGCGCCTGACAGATACCTTCTTATGGCTACCAGGTATGGCGTGGTGAAGAAAACAGCTCTACCTGAGTACGACACTAACAGGAAGGGCGGACTTATAGCAATTCGTCTTGATCCAGGAGACGACCTGGTTAGCGTAAAGCCAACTGTAGGAAAGCAGGAGGTAATAATTGCGACGGCCCAGGGTAAGGCTCTTAGATTCAAGGAGGAAGATGTTCGTTCAATTGGTCGTGATACCAGGGGAGTCAAAGGAATCGACCTTGCAAAGGGAGACATAGTCATAGGCATGGATGTAGTCAAAGACGATCGGGATTTCTTGGTTGTAACTGCAAATGGCTTTGGAAAGAGAACTCCTTTGGGCCAATACCGCACCTATTCTCGCGCAAGGAAGGGTGTTCGGACTATAGGGCTTACTGATAAGAGCGGCGACGCAGTAGCTGTTAAGGTTCTCGAGGGCGATGACGAGCTTATGTGTATCTCTGCTGAGGGAATTGTAATTAGAATGGACGTTGCCGACATTCCTCAGCAAGGCAGAGCAGCACAGGGTGTTCGTGTAATGAGACTCGAACCCGGAGATCAGGTGGTTTCCATAGCACAAGTCATAACTAGAAATGGAGGCTAAGATAGACTTGTTGCCCAGATACGAAGTGCTGGAACATACTGCAGACGTAGGCCTTCGTGCGTTTGGTGAGACTCCTGAGGATACATTTACTATCATGGCTGTAGGAATGGTCAAGCTTATTCTCTCTTCTGACTCTCATGTGTCTTGTGCAGAAGAAAGACCTGTTGAAGTCAAAGGCTATGATTTGGAGAGTCTTATGGTGGCATGGTTATCAGAGCTTCTCTTTCAGATTTACTCAGAAGGGTTCATACCGGCAACTGTCAAAAACACAGAAATTCAAGAACCTAGGAACTCTACCGCTGATTCCCGGGAGTATTCACTTTCTGCAGTAATCAGCGGAGAGAGGTTCCGGCCGGAAGCACATCAATTAGTCCTAGAAATCAAAGGCGTTACCTATCACTTGCTCAAGGTTGAACACCTG
>DIQZ01000010.1:505-936 GCA_002424305.1 Firmicutes bacterium UBA5449 | reverse complement strand
CCAGGAAGGACACCAGACAATAGGGTGGGATGGTGTGCTCAGGTAATACTCGATATATAAGGAAGCCGGAAACCTCAATCTTTATCTTTCTTGCATTCACAACCAACCTTTCACCCAATGAGAACATAAATACCACTGTTTTTTCGGGACTTTCCATACCCAACTGACATTAGGGGGTGTCGTGCTATGAGTAATGCATGGAAAGGACCTCTTGATAGGGTTGACAAGTTTAGGTGGAGAATTCCCCAAACGTACAAGCCCGGCATGAAGGTGCCTGGGTTAATATACGTGGACGAAGATTATCTTAACATCATGCGGGAAGATCAAGCTCCGGAACAAGTGGCAAATGCCGCCCATCTTCCGGGAATAGTAGGTGCATCCCTTGCCATGCCGGATATTCACTGGGGATACGGTTTTGCTATAGGAGGAGT
>DIQZ01000010.1:0-294 GCA_002424305.1 Firmicutes bacterium UBA5449 | reverse complement strand
GTGATCTCGCCCGGTGGGGTAGGCTTCGATATTAATTGCGGAGTTAGGCTCCTTAGGACAGATCTTTCTGAAGAAGACGTACGTCCTCAACTTGACAAATTGGTGAATCAACTTTTTCGAGATATTCCATCCGGAGTAGGTTCTANNGGGTGTTATCAAACTTGGAAAGAGTGAGATAGCTGAAGTCTTGGAGAAAGGGGCAGGCTGGGCTGTAGAAAAGGGCTATGGTTGGCCTGAGGATCTGGACGTAACTGAGGAACGAGGCTGTATGAAAGAGGCCAGAGCAGATAAAGT
>DIQZ01000042.1 GCA_002424305.1 Firmicutes bacterium UBA5449 | reverse complement strand
TTCATCCATGAGAATAATGTCCGGTTCTGCAGCCAGCGCACGCAAAACACCTATCCGTTGCTGCTGTCCGCCGCTTAATTCGCGCGGGAACCTGTCAATGTATTCAGACGGATCCATACCCACCATTTCAAGCAGCTCCTTGGTCCGTGCCTCGATGCGCTCCTCAGGCCACTTCTGTAGTTTCGGCACTAATCCGATATTGCTGCCGATTGTAAGATGTGGAAACAAGCCGGTCTGCTGGATTACATATCCGATATTACGTCTCAAATCCACCTCGTTGAGTCTGCTGATATCCTCCCCATTAACGTATATAGACCCGCTGGTCTGCTTTTCGAGTCGATTTATCATCTCGAGGGTGGTAGTCTTACCACAGCCGCTGGGACCGATAAGGACTACAAAATCTCCTTTAGCAATCTCAAGATTGACATCGTCTACTGCCATTACCTTATCATCGTAAACCTTGCTCACGTGGTCAAATCTGATCATGAGCCGACAATCCCCTCCAATACCGTATTCAAACTATGGGGATACCTTCAAGCATGGTCAGAGGCCTCTAAAGGCTACTTGACATCTTAGAATCATTCAGCATCATAATGGAATACAGAGAAAGAAACTGCAGGCAAGAGAGGTGGAATCTCCGCTCGTACATCAGCCCGCTCAGCGAGAACAGAAAATCATGAAAGCATAAAGGCCGCTCTTAGACGACGGCCTGAAGTGAGAAATCCCGAAAAACTTCTACACAGTCCCAAAAAACGCTACATTACGAATCAAATAGAATAACGCCCTCCGGGCAAAGCCCATCATGTCAACAGCATGCGAAACACGCTGCAGAACTTACTCTCGTAGAACGCACTGATGCTTGCACAACCATGGCACTGCCCATGATTGTAGCCTACATCAATGATTCTACTTGTATGACAATCCCCACAGAAAGTATTTTGAGTGTTAATTATACCATAAGTGAAGGAGCTGTCAAAAACCTTGGGAAATTAGTTCGCGTCTTAGCGCCTTTCTCATCTTTCGTGGAAGATTTGACTATCTATAGCCAAGGGTCATCACTCGTCGCAGCGACCTCTCCTCCTCGTGCAAATCCTTTTTGATAGCAGCTTCTTGAATTCGTCTTTTGTGTAAGCTTTGGGCTCAATAAGAGGGGGAACGTTTTCATGAAGCATATCGGATCTCTTAAGGGGATCTCCAGGCAAGTTTTCGGCAATAATGATGACATCAATATCGCTTGCGTCATTGATGTCGCCCCTGGCCACTGAACCGATGACAGCAGAGGCTCTATTCCTTCACATGCCCGGACTCATAGTGCTCGCCTAAAGCTGCAGGAGGCCTCGATCGGACTACTGCTCCTGCAAGAATCAGGATCGTAAGAACATAAGGGATCATTTGCACTATCTCTGTTGCTATGCGCATCGTGGAGGTTTGCATACGCATCTGGATGGCGTCTGTAAATGAGAATAAGAAGCTTGCGCCTAAGCCCTTTAGAGGATTCCAACCACCGAATATGCATGCTGCCAAGGCCATGTATCCACGTCCTGCAGACATATCCTTGCTGAACCAGTTAAGCTGGGCAAGGGATAGATATGCCCCTCCTAACCCTGCAAGACATCCGCTGAGAATCACGCAAAAGTACCGCACCGCACGCACGTTGATTCCGACTGTGTCAGCAGCCTCAGGATGCTCGCCTGTCATCCTTATGCGAAGTCCCAGGGGGGTCTTGAACATCAACACCCATCCAAGGATAATAAGTAGGAAAGAAATATAGACCAAAGGAGAATGCGTGCCAAGAATCGTCCCGATGACAGGTATGTCACGCAGCCCTGGCACAGACCACGTCTTGAGCCCGGCAACCAGATCCGATGTGCCTTTGCGCTTCCAAATAACCTGCATAAGCCATGTAGTAGTACCTGAAGCCAAAATGTTTATCCCGACACCGGTAACAACATGATCCGCTTTCAGCCCAACTGTTAACACAGCATGAATTGCTCCAACAAGTCCTCCTCCGATAATAGCGAATAAAACGCCAAGCCACGGGCTACCTGTAATCTGACACGCAAGCACTCCTGAGAAAGCCCCTGTCAACATCATGCCTTCAAGCCCAATGTTGACTACTCCGGATCTTTCAGAAAATGCCCCACCCATGGCAGCCAAGGCTATTGGCACAGCCATTCTGATAGTGGCTGTGAGGTTATTAATATTAAAGACTACATCCATAAAGCCGCTCACTCCCGGCCACCGCCTTCCCGGAAACGGTTCCTCAATCTAAATAACATGCTCCCTAGGGTTGGCGCAGCTACAAACAGAATCACCAATCCCTGCACCATTGTCATGAGTTCCATGGGTATCCCCGCAAAAAGCTGCATCGTCTGGCCGCCTGATTGCAACGCTCCGCAAAGAAAGGCTGCAGGGATAACAGCCCACAGGTTTTGGCCTGCAATTACTGCAACCGCGATTCCGGTAAAACCGTAGCCCGGCGAAAAATACGGGATGAAACGATACAAAGTTCCCAT
>DIQZ01000017.1:9666-30287 GCA_002424305.1 Firmicutes bacterium UBA5449 | reverse complement strand
GGGAGCATCGGGGTATCAAGGCAATAAGCAACAATCGGTAAGTACGTGGTGCTTACGTCAGTAAGCAGGAGTGAACAGGCGGTCTGATAATGGAAGCTTGCAATAGGGAGGGCTCAAGAAATGTCAAGCTGGTTCTGGAGTATGACGGAACCAGATACTGCGGATTTCAACGCCAAGTAGGCGTTCCTACTATCCAGGCTAAGTTAGAGGCTGCTATTGAGGCTATTACCAAAATGTACTCACATGTGACAGCGGCAGGGCGTACTGATGCAGGTGCACATGCTATTGGACAAGTCGTGAATTTTCGAACATGTTCAGGGATGTCTGCAGAAAAGTTTGTGCCTGCCCTAAACAGTGTGTTACCCAGGGATATTCGTATCATATCTTCAGAGGAAGTCCCTTGGGAGTTTCATGCGAGGTATGACGCACGCTGGAAGACATATGAGTACTCAATAGATACCAGGCGGGTTCCATCAGTGTTTACCCGCAACTTCACTTATCACTTGAGTATTCCGTTGGACTTAGAAGAAATGAGGATAGCTGCCGGGTTTTTAGTAGGAATACATGACTTTCGTTCGTTTGTGTCCTCAGGCGGAAGCGCAAAGACATTCACTCGTAATGTCAGGGGACTTGAGATCAAAACATGCGATGACCCAATCCTGCGAATCTTAGTTGAGGCTGATGGTTTTCTGTACAACATGGTAAGGATAGTCGTAGGGACGCTTCTTGAAGTCGGGCGCGGGAAGATTGCATCCGAAGACGTCCGATATATAAGGGATGCAGGGGATAGGAGGCTTGCAGGTCCTACAGCCCCTGCTCGTGGTCTTTGCCTCATTAGGGTTGAATATGGCAACGACAGTAACTTGCAGTAGTCGCACTAAGAAAAATCAGCGAGGCCAAGCTTTGCCACTGTCTCCTCGGTGGGAATTCCTGTTTCACTATCCCAACCCATATGTTCCCAGTACATGGCTACCATATCCCGAATGGGAACAGTCTTTCCCTTTAAGGGTCCGTCACTTAAAGGTGGATTTCCCGACATTCTCGGGTGTGCCTTATTCCCTTTCGGATCAATACCTTCTCTGACGTTGAAAAGCTGTCTTAGAGTCTGAATCCGCATTCCGATCTCCAGGTATTCATCGGCAGTCTTGTTCCAATTGGTGGCAGCATTTAACATCCTAAATGGGTTCCAGTTGTGAACCCCCATTGTCATGGCAAACAGACATCCCCCTACACCGTCAATTACCTGCTTATAGCATGATATTGCCACACTTTTAGTTGCATTCTCGCGAGAGGCCAGGTATTCTTTGTCTTTAGGGTACATCGATACCTTGGGCGCCCACGAGACTTCATTCCATAGTTGAACATAATTGTAATACTGAAAGCAACCAATAGTGTGTTTACCGGGGGTAGGGTCAGCACAGTAATGGACTCCCATCATCGGATCGAATCTGGAGTCGTGGAGGCCAGGCTCTTGTCCGCCTACATGGAGTGCATATTTTTCAGATCCCTTACCGATCTTCCGCGAAGCGACTCTCACCCCGTCCGCCAGCAAATTACCGATTCCTTCCCGATTGATCATTTGCTTGACCAATTTGATAATGGCTTCTGCGTCACCCCAGGCAAGTTCCAGGCCGTCAGTATCGTTGTTTGTCAAGATTCCATTCTCGAAACACTCGATTGCAAATGCTACGGCATGGCCTGCTGAGATACTGTCCATACCTGCCCTGTTCAACAGCTCATTTATGTAGAGAATTGAATCCAGGTCTCCGTTTAGCAGTAAACTCCCAAAAGCGGAGACTGTTTCGTATTCCGGTCTGTGGGTTTCTCGAAAGTTGCCGTCTGTGATATCATCTATCCTGCAAACGCTGCCACATCCTACTACGCAGGAATAACAAGAGTACTTCTTGACCTCTCTTTTCTCTAGCAGGTCAGGCCCTAAATTTCTATATCTTGATTTGGTGAAGTTCAGCACAGAGCCATTCCAGTTTCTTATCGGTGTATCACCGTTGACTATACCCATTACATTGTTAAATCCGGTTCCCCATTTTTTGAGGATTCCGGCAGCCATAATGCCGTCAGGAACAGCTACGCTTTTCATCTTGCTGAGTAGCTTGCCTGCAGGCTCCAATAGCCGTCCGGACAGAAAGCGTGGTATGTTCATTTTCTTCACTTTGCTTGTAAACTCTTTGCTGATGGCTTTCATAAGTTCGGGATTCTCACACTTTGTCCTGTGATTTCCCGCAAGAACCACCGCTTTAAGTCTCTTTGAGCCCATGACTGCGCCTAGGCCTGACCTTGCAGCAATTCTGCCTCGGTCATTACATATACCGGAGATAAGAGATTGCTTCTCTCCTGAGGTGCCAATCACGGCTATCTTTGGCCTTTTTCCTGCTGAGGCGCACTCTTCTTCCAGTGTATTTTCTGCTTCAACTGCGTCTTGTCCCCATACATGCGTAGCGTCTCTCAATTCAGCCTTGTGGCTGTCGACGTATAAGTACACAGGTTTGTTGGAAATGCCTTGGAAGAATATCCCGTCATAGCCACATCGTTTTATTGCCGGAGAGAATGTCCCACCGCAATTAGCGTCCCCCCAACCTCCGGTCAACGGAGATTTCGCCACAGCCATCCATCTGCCTGTCATGACACTCCCTGTGCCTGTAAGCAATCCGCTGACAAAACCCAGCACATTATCAGGGCCCAAGGGGTTGGCTCCTTCTGGTATCCTTTTATGCAAAACATAGCATCCTAACCCGACCCCGGATAGGAAGTTTTCATAGACCTCATCCGGTATAGATTCATCTGTGATTCTGCCGGTGGATAAATCAACGAATAAGATCTTGCCGGTATATCCCTTCATTTGAACCCTCCTGGTTTCCAAAGAAACTACCCCCCTGCTAATGGGGTCAAAAAGCTGACTACATCTCCATCCTTCAGTCGCGTGCCTAAATAGGCTTTCTCGTAATTCACGGTATATATGGGAAAAAGCCGTAGTGGTAAGGGTATTTTGAGACGTTGAAAGACATCATTTAGAGTTGCGCCTTCCGGCAATTCCATGACATTGTCATCATCCAGATGATCAAAGCTACAGAAGGCAGGTGCATAAACCTTGACTTTCATGAGAATCTCCCGGCTAGAATGAGTGTTTCTTGACATCGTCTAAGATTATTCTCTTAGTTTCACCTTTCATTTCAGGCATAGGCCAAGGAATGAAATCCTTCTTCATATCCTCATCACCTAAAGTTGGCACCTTAGTGATACTGTCATCATAGAAATCAGGGATGCAGTCAACCCATTCTCCGTTCTTTATCCGCTTGATTCTCTCTTTGCGTGTTTTTATCATTGCGTAGAGCAGCTTTGCCAACTGCCTGTTTTTGAGAGATTGAATGGCGCAACCTTGACGTATTAGCTTATGGATAGCCATATGAGGTTCATTAGGTCTCGGCATGCAACCGCCGATGTGCAAATCAACATCATCTTTAAGATGAGAGGTGCAAGAGCCCATTCCCAGTTTCTTAACTTTCATTTCTTTTATGTCTTTAGTAGTATAGGCTTTCCCTGTCTCATCAAAGTAATAAGTGGCACCGTTTACTCGTACCCCTGTTCCCATAACAACTACCATTTGGAAGTCACATCGGACTCCCTCATAATAGACGAATTCAAAAGCCTGTCTGAGACAAGGCAAGCACCCGCCCATACACGCATCGGTGATTTTTTGCACTACATCCGGTGTTACCCTATTCACATCGGAAATGTCAGGAGCGTTATTCTTCATGTGACCTACTAAGAACTTGACATTGGGAAATTGCGTCTTAAACCTTTCACTGTGTAGTGAAACGTCAGGCCTCCTAAAGGGAATAACCTTCTCTTCGCCGATAATTTCTACGTTGTCACATCCAAACCCCATTTGCCTGGCTTCTACCATCAGAGGTATCTCATCAGGGTCGAATCCCATCATCCTTGTGGCGACTCTATCAGTTTCAACACCGTTGTTACCGCTTATTATGACCCTAGAGGGAACAGGATCGATGGGTGCAGGAGTATTGCCTTCGCCTCCGACAATACCATCGATAATCACCAGATCCGGTTTGAATAAAAACAACATATCCACAAGTTTCTTGTTGATCATGTAATTATGGTTCTTCTGCCTCAGGTTGTATGGGATTGTTCCCATGGCATTCTTAAAGCCTAATGTAACTCCGGTGTAGAGGTTGGTTTTGAGCTTTGGTACAGATATGTAGAACGCTTCTCCCCGGACGACTTCACTGAATATCCTCGGTATACATATGTCTTTCATCACTTGGGCCTTGGGTAGAATATACCTATCTAAAGGCTGCTCTTCCAGGGGCAAAAGTCTTGCATTCCTGTGTTTGGCCAGTCTGTCAATGCCGGAGACTGCAAACGAGGCCCTTGTAGGCATACCCCTTCCTGAGCTTTCAGCTATGACAATATCAGTAGTGTATTGCCGGATGAATTCGATAATTGAGTCCAGCACTCTTGGATCTGTTGATTGAGGATAATCAGGGTCTCTAAAGCCAATCTTGTGGTACACTGATACCAGGTTTGGCTTTACTATTACTTTCTTGCCTCTAATAGCTTTTGTGAACTCGGTGTGTTTATCGAGGGTAGTCAGATTCTTAAAGACAGCGGTTCTAATGGCAAGGATATCTTCTCTGGAGAAATACTCAGGTGTGCCGTAGTTCTTGGGCAGAGTCACATAATCCTTTAAGTAGTCACTATCCGGAGCCTCTGTAATGACAACATAGCTTTCCGCATTCATTGTCAATCCCCCGTTTCTAAATGATAAACTTCCACCAGGCGTAGCCAAAGATAAGTGTCATGACGGCAGAATACAGTTTGGATTTACCTGCTTTTGTTCCGGCACTGATACCTTTTGTGAAAACTTCGACTGTGTGGAGCACGGCAATGGCAACTGCAAGAAGCCAGGCACCCTTAGAAATCCCGAGATACAATGACGCAAGCCAGATAACTGCTACCAGTGTTTTGTGTACGAGCGGATTATTCATGCTATCCTCCCCAAACAAAGAGATGTAAACACATCAATGAGATGAAGTGTCATACTACAAAGAAGGGCATTACCCAAAAACAGATTGCACTCTGTTGTATTTTATTGTAAGATGCTTATGGCAACTTGTCAACACTAAATGACACATTACTGTCTAACAGATGTAAATAGGCGCTTTCCGAAGTTGGGTAAAAACACGGAGCAAAAGAAAACCGTAGGTAGTAATAGAGGGATATTTATGATTAGAACCAGGAATCCCAAGACAGTCAAGGGAATGAAAGCAAAAGAGAAGATTCTGGATGTGGTATTAGAGCTCTTTGAAGAAAACGGGTATGAAAAAACCACGATTAATGACATTTGCGAAAGAGCGAACATATCAAACGGAGCGTTCTATCATTATTTCAAGTCGAAGCAGGACATATTAATTGAAGTCCTGGCAGAGGAGACTAAAGACCTGCTTGAATACTATAACTCTCTGACTCCGGAATCAGCAATTGAGAAACTGCATGAATTTCTGGGATTTCAGTTTCAATATTTTGATAAGAAGGGCAAGGAGTTTGTTTCAAGGGTATTTGTGATTGAGCTAAAGACAAAGGGTAGGTTTTTTCATCTTAACGATTTTATAATGGCGAAACTCACAAGACAGTGTATTAAGGAAGGGCAAGACAAGGGCGAAATTACTGACGCTTACGATAGTGGATTTATCGCAAACATGCTAACAAGCAGCATATTACACTCCTCATTCAACTGGATTTCTTCTCAAAAGCCCGGGGACTTTAGGAGTTTCGCTATGCCGAATATAGAAAGAATAGTAAGTGTCTTTCAAGAACCGGAAACACAAAACCGCAAGGAATCATCTTGACACTGTGATACTGCTGTATTAGAATAACTCGTGGGGCTTGACGCCCACGTTTATTTTATTAATGTAAGAAGATTTCACGAGGGGGATATCATGATGGCTCGTGGTGGACTTAGGCCCCAAGACATAGAGGGCGAATGGTACATTGTTGATGCTGAGGGAAAAACCCTTGGCAGGCTGGCAAGCCAGGTCGCCAGTGTGATTCGGGGCAAACATAAACCCTCTTACAGCCCACATCTTGATATGGGTGACTATGTAATAGTGGTTAATGCTGAAAAAGTAAGAGTTACAGGCGATAAATTAAGGCAGAAGATGTATTATAGTCATAGTGGATACCCAGGTGGCTTTAGAGCCGTATCTCTCAAAGACATGCTTGCAAAGAAGCCTGAAGCTGTAATTGAGAATGCAGTTAAGGGAATGCTGCCTCACAATCGGCTTGGGCGCAAGCTCAGAGGGAAGCTTAAGGTGTATAGCGGCCCGGACCACCCCCATGCTGCACAAAACCCTAAACCTCTTAAGATTGAGGCTTAACGGGCTGAAGCAGCGTTATTCCGCATGAAGGAGGGTAAAGCATGGATTTAGCAGAGACACGGCAGGGACCGGTGCAAGCAACCGGCAGACGTAAGCATTCAATCGCCAGGGTTCAATTGACGCCTGGGCACGGGGAGATTATTGTTAACGGAAAACCGGTATCTGAGTATTTCGGGCGCAAGATTCTTGACATTATCGTGCGCCAGCCATTTGTAGTAACCGGTACCGGAGACAAATTCAACATAACTGCCAAGGTTCAAGGCGGCGGTATGTCGGGTCAAGCAGGGGCTCTTAGGCACGGCATTGCCAGGGCTTTGCAGGAATATGAACCAGACCTGCGTTCGCCCCTGAAAAAGGCCGGGCTTCTGACACGTGACCCACGCATGAAAGAGCGCCATAAGTACGGTCTTAAGAAGGCTCGTAAAGCACCACAGTACTCCAAGAGATAAGCTGTTGTGCACCCTAATCTACATTAGGGAAGATAGTTGTTTCCATAAGCTTAGTACAAATACCGGGCGTTTCCTCCTTTTGCTGAGGTAGACGGCCGGTTTTTTGCTACTTAGCGTGTGGCAGGTCGACTTCCTTTGCCTGACACGCTCATGAGGTGCGTCATGGGAAAAAGACGTGCTTTGGCAGGAAATACGGGGAGCGCCTAGAAAAGTAACTCACAGACGAACCCTTGAATGTTTGGGGGTCTTGACTTGAAAGCGTATGTGCCGCGTAAGGTGAGGAGGCGGAGACAAGTCATGACTCAGCTAATTGTCTGGCTGGTTGTGGCGGCTGCAAGCATCACTGTGATTGTTATACGGTATCCATGGATCATACCCGGTGCTACAGAAGTTATTGACCGAGTAAGGGTCTATTGGGATTTAGTAACTCTTCCTCTGACCGTGAAGATGGGCGTGAAAGATGCGGTATTTTGGGGACGAGACCTGCTTATTGTGAATATGCATGTTGAGAATAACTCACGTTTTGTTATTCTTTCAAAAGACATCCGTTTGGTGGACAGATCAGGGCAGGTCTACATGCCAAGCAGCACAAGTGTGTACTATGTGAATCGCGATGAGTCCCTCTGGATGAGGCAGATTAATCCAGGGCAGAAGCTGAATGGGAAGTATGCTTTTACTGTGCCTGACAGTGTTTTTGGACTCATGTTTGCAGTGGAGACAGAGACAGGACTAATCAAGCTTCAGCCTATCGAGAAGATTTCACGTGCATTTGGCGCCTATCCCGACTGAATTTGAATGTTCCGAGGAATCCGTTGGTTACGAGGTTCTAGTGCATATCAGAAATCAGGAATGACAAGCGTGCGACATGAGGGGATAAGAAAGCAATTGAGGGGGTGCCACCTGTGGAGTTAGACACTGTGAAGTTGAGTTGCGATAACGGTGTGGCTTTCATCACAATAGACAGGCCTCCTGTGAACGCTTTGAGCATCAAAGTCTTGGACGAATTGTCTCAAGTGCTCCGGCACTTAGAACAACACGACGAGCCTATGGTCGTAATAATTACAGGGAAGGGTGAAAAAGTCTTTGTAGCGGGAGCTGATATCGCTGAAATAAATCAGCTTACACAGGAGACAGGCAGAGACTTTTCCAGGAAGGGGCATGAGGTTTATAATGAAATTGCCGCTTTCCCATGGCCTGTCATTGCCGGTATTTCCGGGCTCTGTCTCGGGGGCGGGATGGAGCTTGCCCTTGCCTGCGATATCAGAATTGCCACTGGCAATGCAAGATTCGGGCAAACTGAAGTAAACCTCGGGGTAATCCCGGGATGGGGCGGAACCCAGAGATTGCCCAGGCTTGTAGGCATAGGTGTAGCCAAGGAATTGATATTCACAGGCCGCATCATAGATGCCGGGGAAGCGTTAAGAATAGGTCTTATAAGTCAAGTGGTGGCCTATGAAGAACTCCGGAATACCTGTACCGGGCTTGCAGAAACTATACTTAGCAAAGGACCTCTTGCAGTCAAGGCAGGGAAACGAGCGATAAATGAAGGGATCAAAATTCCCCTCAATGAAGGCTTAGAGTTAGAGGCAAAGTCCTTTGGAGAACTTTGTGCATCAGAGGATATGAAAGAAGGCATTCAGGCGTTTTTTGAGAAGCGCATGCCAAAGTTCAGCCATAGATAAGACAAATCGAGAGAGGTATATACATGCTTTATTCGTCTATTATTATCCCGGGTCTTGAAATTGACGCCAAAACCACTCACAAAACCCTGGTTGAATTCGTGAAAGTCCAGATGTCAAAGGCAGGGCGCAAGAAAGCCGTGTTCGGGCTTTCCGGAGGCCTTGACTCAGTTGTCTTGTCATATGTTCTGATTGAGGCCTTAGGCTCCGACAATGTCCTTGCTGCTATTCTTCCCTATCAATCCACCAGCCCGGGGAGTCTTGAAGACGCAGAGAATATTCGGAGCATTCTTAGGCTTGAATGCGTGACGATAGATATTACCGCTATAGTCGATGAGTGTTCCAAGGCCCTTTCTTCTGCGACCGGAAGAGAGGCTGACAAGGTACGGTTAGGTAATATGATGGCGCGACAAAGAATGGTATTGCTCTATGATTTGTCTGCTGTTACCGGAGGTCTTGTTGTAGGGACAAGCAACAAGACAGAACTTCTCCTAGGCTATGGCACTCTTCACGGGGATCTTGCATTTGCGTTTGATCCTTTAGGAGACCTCTACAAGACACAGGTTCGTTCATACGCAAGGTATCTTGGAGTTCCGGAGAATATTGTAACAAAGCCTCCCAGCGCTGACTTTTGGGCCGGTCAAACTGATGAGGCAGATTTGGGCTTTACATATGATGATCTTGATAAGCTTCTTTATCTAATGGTGGACGAGAGGCGAAACAGACAAGATCTACTGAAAGCAGGTTTTGACCCGGATTTCATTGATGCTGTTAAGAGTCGTATTCGACGCAATAAATTCAAAACAAATATGCCGACAATCGCCCGATTGCAGAATCGAGGAATAGGGGGGGACTACCGCTATTGGCGGAGCACTACTTTACCGAAGACCCAAGTTCAAAGCGGTCGATAAAGGAACTTACCGTTGATATCAGAGGGTTTTCGTTTAAATTGTTAACGGACAGAGGGGTGTTTTCCAGAGGCAAACTTGACCGTGGGACAAAACTTCTTATCGAGGCAATGAATCTTGAAGGGGTTAAAAGGGTCCTGGACCTTGGGTGCGGATATGGTCCGCTAGGCATTGTAGCTGCTCGAATTGCTCCAGAAGCGGAGATTGTCATGGTGGATGTGAATAGTCGAGCATGTGAACTTGCCATTTGGAATATCAAGGAAAACCAGGTATCAAACGCCAAGGTGATCTTGGGTCATGGCTTTGAACCGGTCCGCGGTATGAAGTTTGATCTTATCTTGTGTAATCCACCGATAAGAGCGGGTAAGTCAGTGGTTTTCCCGCTTATCACTGAGGCTAAGGAGTTTCTTTCTCCCGGTGGGCGTCTGCTTGTGGTAGCCCGTACTAAGCAAGGGTCAAAGAGTATTCTAAAGCACATGGCCGAGGTCTTCGATGTGGCAGAGGAAATTGAAAAAGGCGGTGGTTATCGAGTCATGGAAGGCTCCGCTTCTATTATCGGTCTTCCTTAAATAGCGCGCGCATAACTATGTTATAGAAACTGCTCGCTTCAAGGGTGAGTTTGTCTCCCCTTGACATAGCGCGCTATAAAGGGTGAATTCGTATTGAAGTCACCGGTGGTTATTGTATGGACAAACAGAGCGTGGTTTGCTACTCTTGCAACTATCGGAACAGTCATGGCATTCCTTCTTGTCCTTACCTACGTGGCAGTGAAGGTCAATGCCCCTCTTTCCGAGGCAATATGTGGTAAAACCATTGTTATCGACCCCGGCCACGGCGGGATTGATGCAGGTGCTCATGGACGTTCAGGGCTTCAGGAGAAGGATGTGGTACTGGATATCAGCCGACATTTGGCGGGCTTATTCAACCGAGCTGCTGTCTATACGGTCTTAACCCGCGATGAGGACAAAGGCTTCATAGAGCCCGGTGCCCATTCCCCTGCCAACTGGAAGAGACTGGATTTGGAAAGTCGAGTCAATCTTGCATCTCAGCATAACGCTGACCTCTACATAAGTATCCATGCAAACAGTTTTCCTGAACAAGTCTGGTCAGGTGCGCAGACTTTCTATCATAGCAAATCCGATGAGGCTAAGGCTCTGGCTATATCCATTCAGAAGGAACTTGTCAATCGTCTTGGCCCTAATCTGCGAAAAGCCAAGACAGGCAATGATTACTTCGTGCTACGCAAGCCGACGATGCCTGCAGTCCTTGTGGAGGTTGGGTTCCTCTCAAATCCCAGGGAAGAAGCCCTGCTTGCTCAAGCAGACTATAGGAGGCAAGTGGCCGAGGCTGTCTTCTACGGAACTGTCAATTATCTCTTAGACTCTTATAAGAAAGGGCAGCCTTGGGAGGCGGATGAGTCGAGACCAACCTCTGATTCGCCAAGGGAATTCATGGATATTGAGGATTATACTTCACTATATTCAAGAGCTAAGGCCGCCCTAAACTTGGATGAAAACGAAGTAGTTCTATATTTTGCAGGGCCAACCAATTTTGACGATGATCTCATGCCTGAAGTTCGACATATTGCCGGTTTAGAGGCAGAGAGTAATCCGGATGCGCGCGCCTCAAAGGTCGTGCAGGAACTCATAAAAGGTCCTGCCGGTGGAAGTGTGCTGTGTCCTACGTTGCCGCGAGGTACGCTTCTCAGGTCTCTCAAGATTATGGGTAATGTGGCCTATGTAGACTTTAGCAAAGAACTCATGGAGAACCATTGGGGAGGAAGCAGGGCTGAGGAGTTGACAATATACTCTATTGTGAATACGTTGGCGGACGTTTCGGGAATCAAAGAAGTCCAGATCTTAGTTGAGGGTGCTCAGTCCTCTACTATTGCCGGCCACATTTTCCTCGATGAGCCTCTTTCGCCCAACTTTGATATCATAGAGCTTGATCGATTTCAGCGATAGACGCTGGAATCTTTCTGTTGCCGTGGATGACGAAGAGAACATAGACGTAGCGAAGAGGAGAAACTCTACAACTTGCAGAATATCTTACCAACTTGGGGATTATCCTACGACTGAGAACAGCGCTATTTACGTGAGAGAATTGGGGTGCTATTTTCATGAAACAGACCGGCGTAGTGTTATGCGTTCTTGCGCCTCATCCACCCCTTCTTATTCCCGAGATAGGGAAGCGGGATATTAATGCTGTCAAGACTACAGCGGAAGCCATGGATGAGATGGCTCGCCGTGTGAATCAATCCGAGCCTGATGTGATTATTGTGATCAGTCCGCATGCGCCCTTATTTCATGATGTCATTGCAATTTTGGTTGATGATCCTCTGAGCGGCGATTTTTCCGGGTTTGGCGTATCCGAAGCCAGATACTCTTTTTGGAATGATCTGGAACTTGCCAACGCTATTATGGACGAAGCTGCGCAAATAGGGGTGAGAGTGCACAAGTTTTCGTTACAGGGCAAAGAGAGGTATGGGACACCTACAGGTTTGGATCACGGGGTTCTTGTCCCTATGCACTTTCTCGGGAAAGAAGTGGGGCAGGATATCCCTATAGTGGTAATGGGTACTGCTTTGCTATCTCGAGATGAGCTCTACGATTTGGGGAAGGCTATAGATAAGGCGGCCCAGAGGCTCAGACGGCGAGCTGTCCTCGTTGCCAGCGGAGACCTGTCTCATCGCCTGACGCGAGATGCGCCTGCCGGATATAGCGTGCGCGGGCGCGAATTTGATGAGAAGCTTATGCAGCTTATACGAGAAACGGACATCCAAGGGATTCTCTCACTCGATGATTCACTGCTGGAACAGGCGGGTGAGTGTGGCTATCGTCCTGTGGTAACCGCACTTGGTGCTCTTGACGGAGATGATCTTCGGTCAGAGGTGTTATCATACGAAGGCCCGTTTGGAGTGGGTTATGGATGTGCGCTTTTCGGTCCTGAGATTGAAAGCCTCCCTGCAAAACTGGCTCGAGCTGCAGTTGAAACGTACGTAAAACACGGAAAGACGATAGATCCCCCCGAAGATGTCCCACAAGAGTTTCTTAGGCAGGCAGGAGTGTTTTGCACCCTGAAGACAGACGGAGAGCTAAGGGGCTGCATCGGGACGATAGAGTCGACTTCAGGGAGCATCGCAGAAGAAATCATTGGGAATGCTATTGCTGCTGCCACTTCCGACCCGCGGTTCTTCCCTGTCAGAGAAGATGAGCTAAGTAGTCTTTCTTACTCTGTGGACGTTCTGATGCCTTGTGAGCATGTTAGAGATCTTGATGAGCTGGACCCGAAGAGCTATGGTGTTGTAGTTCGGAAGGGACGGAGGCGCGGACTGCTTCTGCCTGATATTGAAGGAGTAGACACTCCTTGGGAACAGGTGTCTATAGCGAAGCGTAAGGCAGGCATAGGTCAGAATGAAGAGGTGGAGCTCGAGAGGTTTAAGGTTAAGAGGTACACCTAATGAAGAAGGCATCTTACTGGGAAACAAGACCGAATGAGAGTGTTTTGTGTCTTCTTTGTCCGCAATACTGCAACATTCAGCCGGGTAAGATAGGGGTGTGCCGTGCAAGGAGAAACGTAGAAGGCGAACTTGTTTCGTTGAACTATGGCGAGATAACATCTTTCGCGCTGGATCCCATTGAGAAGAAACCTTTATATCATTTCTACCCGGGCTCTGAGATTCTCTCAGTCGGGACCAAAGGCTGCAATCTTTCATGTGGATTTTGCCAAAACTGGGAAATTTCCCAAGGACGCGCAGATGCCTATAGTATTACTTCAAAGGCATTAGCTGAAGTTGTCGCAGATTATGGTAGGAAGAGGGAGTCTATAGGGCTTTCATATACGTACTCTGAGCCTTTAGTTTGGTTTGAATTCGTGTTGGAAACTGCCGGGCTTGTCCATGAAAAAGGATTTAAGAACGTGCTGGTAACAAATGGTCACATTAATGAAGAGCCATTTAAGGACTTGCTCCCATATATAGACGCTATGAACATTGACGTAAAATCTTTCTCGCCTTCATTTTATGCTAAAGTGTGCCACGGAAAACTCGCGCCGGTCTTGCGTACAGCTAAACTTGCGCGCGAGGCGGGTTGTCATATTGAGATTACGAACCTTGTAATACCGGGTTTGAATGACTCCAGGAACGAAATAAGTAAGCTGGTCAATTGGGTTGCCACAACCCTTGGTGATATAACACCCCTGCATTTCTCCAGGTACTACCCGGCGTATAAATTCAAGGAGCCTTCGACGCCCGTTGATACGCTGCGCATGGCTGCTGATATTGCAAGGAGCAAGCTAAAGTATGTCTATCTTGGAAACGTCCCTGGTAAGGAAGGCGCTGACACTATCTGCTATGAGTGTGGCAATACAGTGATAGAGCGCAGTGTTTTCGGTGTTACCGAATACCATATCAGGGACGCTGAGTGTGGGTACTGTGGCGCTCCTATCCATGTTATTCAAACTTAATTGCTTCTGTTGGACAAGAGTCACTCGCTTCAGCACAGCAATCCAGCTCACTGCACTCGTCTTCGTTTATCACATGGGCTTGTCCGTCATCACCCATTTCAAAAACCTCAGGACATATCTCTGTGCAAAGCCCGCAACCGATACACAGGTCTGAATCTACGAAAACAATTGCCATGAATATGTCGCGGTTTCCGACTTTCAAGTAGTGCCCGTGCAACACTTATTCAGTGCTTATGTCGGCCGCTTACCTCCTTTCGGTTATAGTTTTGTCCAGATTGGGGAAAACAATGTTTCAGACGGACTTATGCAGGAGTTTCCGTCATATTGTCGAACCATATTCTTGACTATGGCGAGAAAAGGAGGGATAAAGGTGAAGAAGAAGCTACTTATTGCAGTAGTGCTCATTAGTGCGATGGCCTTTGCCGGTGTGGCATCTGCAGCGAACCATGTCGGGGTTGGTTACTATTTCCAGGGAGATGCACGAGGATTGACCCTCAAAGGTGAACTGAATGTGACTGACGAGATATCGGCGGGTGTAAACTATTTTGGTCTTGAAAATGCAGGCTGGGCCGACATTTATGGTTCAATGTATCTTAAAGAATTCGGTGACGCTCTTGTCGGGGCCTATGGAGGGGTCAGACTATATACTGCCGGAGACCAGAAGCCGGTTCTGCTATTAGGTGTAAGGGGAGAGCAGCCGGTAAGCCCACAGATTGTTGTGTATGGCGATGCCGGTGCGGGAGTCAGACTCGATTCCGGTACTGTCAAGGCATGGCTGGAGGCTTCCGGTGGTGTGATGGCAGACGTTTATGCCCCGTTCTGGTTAGCCGGCGAGGTTATCTTCAAGACACAGAACGCACCTAGTTCCACAGGGTTTAGAGTCCTTGTCGGTATGGATTTCTAACTACTCCGTATCAAACTTGTAATACAAGTTTAGGCTAGTGAGCAATTGAATAATCAGGCCTGATACAGGCTGCGCCGCCGTACCAAAGGTTTAGCGCAGTCTGTTGCTTTTATGAAGAGGAGCTATCGTTTCGCAGGTCATCCATTCACTTCCTCCGATGGGACATGCATCCCAGGATCTCCATTACTTACACCTGCTAGAGCCCTGTTTGCATGAAGGAACTGCGCTCAATACGACGAATTAAGTCAGCACCTGGTCAACGTCACCCAAAAAAATCACATGATCAGCTAAGATTCTCTGCAAATCATTTAGAGATGAAGTTTGACGGTGAGGATGATCCAGGACATCGGACCCGGTAGGCGCATGAAAGGAGGTGCCCCCCACAATAGCGCCGGAGACTGGGTGAGAGCACATATACCTAACGGTGAGACTAGATACACCAAACAACGAAGCAACGGAACGTCAAGTGCAAGGAAACATGGATACTTGTTCCTACGTTCCCAATCGCAGCATTATTTGTAGCACAGTCTTACTAAGCAATTTATCTAGGGGGATAGATTATGAAAAGACATATTTCAATACTAGCTATAGTCCTAGCTATGGTCGTGGCAGCGCCGGTTCTGGCAGCCCCCAGCGTCAACCTGGGAGGTTCTCTTTCCACGGTGTTCCAGATTGTTCCGAGCGATCCTATAGATGCCGGAATATCTGCCACATCTGACTTGCATCTGGAACTCTCCATGGAAATGGCAGGCAGAAATCAGGTCCGCGGATACATAGGGTTTGCGCTGAAGGAATGGGATCCTTTTGAAAACGATACAGAGGATCCTGAGAAAGGCGAGATGAATGGCAAGAGCTTAACTCCGCGAACCGTGGATTTCCTGAACACTCTTACTATCGATAAGGTCTACTTAGAGACTACCGGGGCACTCTACGAGGGCGGCTCTGCTCTAACTACTCGTTTTGGAGACCTCGCAGTCGATTACTCGCCCTATACTGCTCACATCTCAGAGACTGACGGTACAATTGAAGGCTTGCAGATAAGCGGCTTGTACCTTGGCCCTGTTGAACTGGCAGGTTTCTACGGCTGGGCTACCCGCGAGGTTGGAGAAGCGGAAGAGACAACAGATGTAAGATTTGCTGACCTCGGTATCTACGGGCAAGGCGAAATCGAAGGCATTGCTCTTCAGGGATCAGCTCTGAAGACCGGCGATGACATTGCACTTGCAGGAAGTGCTGAGTTTGCACCTGTGTCAGGTATGGATATCATTGGGTCGGCAGCATGGGACGGAGCTAATAAGGCTACTGTAGCTAAGGTTGAGGCAGGCATTGGCGAGATTCCGATGTTACCTGAAGTCAGCGCAAGAGTAGCTGTGAGGAGCTTCGATCCGCTGTTTAATCCCATCTATCGCGATGACAGAAAAGATGACGATACGGACGAGGACATAAACGTAGTTGACCTGAACGCAGGAAAGCGCGGAGTCACAGGTGAGATTCACACTGACATAATGGGTGTAGGGCTTACCGGTAAAGCCGATTGGCATGAGCAAAGAGATATCAACCGCGACCTCGTTGGCACCAGAACTACAGTAGGTGCAGATGCAGCCTTGACTTATGAAGGTTTTGACCTCAGGGCCGGCATCAGCAACCTGTGGTCTACGGTAAATGCGCCATATGCTATTCTTGATCGTGATGAGGACGCAGATCCGGAGACGAAGACCACCCTTACCATGGGAGTCAGCCGTGATATTCCGGTAGGGCCTGCGGTAGTGGATGCCGGCTATGACCTGGAGCTGTCTACAACCGGGTCCGGCGTGGACAGTTCACACAAGGTCGCTGCTTCCACAACCATGGATTTCCCGATGTTCTCTGACGTAGAAATGTCCGGGAATCTCAAATACAGTGAAGGCGTAGCTACATATCTTGGCAAAGTGGCCTACACTGCGCCTTGCGGTATCGAGTTCATAGCCAGCTACAACGAGGACTATACCTCCAAGAGGGCTCAAGGTCTTTCGTTGACAGCAGGCATGAGCGTGGAATTCTAATAATAATAACCTAAAATTACCTTCCCACTTGTCAAAGCACCGGCGGAAAGCCGGTCCAAGGCCCCTGGACAGAAGTTCAGGGGCCTTATCTGTCGTCATATGCTAATGATTTTCGTTGTTACCTTTCCTTTCATTCCTTGACAGAGAAAGGGCTTTAGCCTATAATTTAGTCTAGTGCTACAACGTTATAGAACATTTGCATATGTATCATTTTCTGCATCATTCATGTTTGGCGTTCATAGCGTCGGGAGCAGCATACGGCCTAGGAACGCGGATTGGGTTGGATTAGTTGCTCATCTAATCAGCGACGCATGCACATTAGCAACTCATACGGATTAACAAGTTAAATTAAGAAAGTAACACTGAAGTTAGGGCAAGGGAAAGGCGGAGTATGGTTGTGGCAAGATCCGGACGAGAACCGACAATAAAAGATATAGCCAAGGCTGCCGGCGTATCCGTTAGCACAGTCTCTCACGTGCTTAATGAGTACGGGGATATTAGTGAAGATACAGAGCAGCGGGTTCGGAAAGTTATGAAAGAGCTAAACTACTATCCGAGTGCGCTCGCGCGGCGCCTGGTTCGTAAGAGGAGTTACATGTTGCAACTCCTTCTTTTTTCTGTGGAAGGTCTTAAACACCCCTTTTTCTATGAAGTAATATGTGGTATTAGCGCGGAAATCGAGAAAGCCGGATACGATCTTGTCCTCAGCATAAAAGATGTTCGCGATAAGAGATGGAGAGACAGTCTTAAACGATGTTATGAATCTCGAGCTGAAGGAATATTTGTCATGGGGACATTGCCCGGGCCTGAGGTGCTTGAGGAAATAGAATCAAGTCAAATGCCTGCACTTTTTATAGATATCTTTTTTGAGGGCCCCAGGGCTACATACATTACGTCAGACAATATAGGGGGTGCGATGACTGCAACTGAACACCTGATATCTCTAGGTCATACCAAGATAGGGTTTATCGACGGGCATGTCACATCCCCTATTTCAAAACAACGCCTCTTAGGTTACAAACAAGCTTTAGAGAAACATGGAATACCTTTTGATGTCAGGTTGGTTCGTCCCGCTGATTATATGGAAGAGGACGCAGGGCGAGTTGCGGCAGACTTATTGGATTCTTACCCCAACATAACGGCTTTGTTTGCAGGTAGTGATCTCATGGCCATCGGTGCTATGAAAGCCATAAGAGAGGCAGGCTTCAAAATTCCAAGTGACATAGCTGTTATTGGATTTGACGACATAGAATCCGCTTCCTATGTAAGGCCTGCTCTTTCCACAGTGAAGCAGGACGGCGAGGTAATGGGAAAGAGCGCAGCCCGCGAGCTGCT
The DNA here is from genome assembly GCA_002424305.1 of Firmicutes bacterium UBA5449. GTDB lineage: Bacteria > Bacillota > SHA-98 > UBA4971 > UBA4971 > UBA4971. Next base: position 12,093 of record DIQZ01000017.1, on the reverse strand, counting down.
GAAACTTATCAAATATCCGGATAGGAAACCTTGTAGACAGGTGCTCCCAACGGAGCTTATGATTCGTGAATCGTGTGGAGGTCATAAGATTTTCCATGAAAGGAGTGGTGCGGAAGCAGTGTCAGGTGCCTAACGTTAGGTTGCTTTTGTTGAGTACGCAACTAATGCAACGAACGCTTGTACCATAATTCAACAACTTAGGAGGGAAGCTTGAATGAAAAGAGTGTTCGCGTCGGTACTGGTTTCCATGTTGTTGCTTGGTATGATAGTGTCCCTTGGCGCATTTGCTCAGAAGAAGACGACAATAACTCTTTGGACTAAAGAGAGTGAGGCAGAAGGAATTCTCCAGGAGATTATTGAGCTCACAGATGAATTTGGGAAGACTCATCCCGGGGTCACCTTTGAGATCATTAACTATGGTGTAGAAGACCTGAGACAGAACTTCCAATCTGCTGCATTTGCAGGCGCAGGTCCTGACCTTCTCTGGACTGTGTCTGACCACGCAGGTCCGTTCGAAGCGATGAAGCTTATCAAGCCTGTGGACGAGATTTTCGGCAAATCGTATGTAGATAAGTTTGTTAAGCCGGGTGTCGAAGCAGTAGAGCTTGGCGGCAAGGTTTGGGGAGTCCCACTCAGTGTAGGAAACCACCTAATGCTCATCTATAATAAGAAGCTCATAGCAAACCCGCCTAAAGACACTGATGAACTCATCAAAGTCGGCAAAGAACTCACTAAGGATCTGGACGGCGACGGCAAGCCTGATCAGTACGGTCTTGTATACAACTTGAACGAGCCGTTCTTCTTCGCTCCGTGGATAGGGGGATTCGGTGGTTGGCCGCTTGACGGGACGGAGCCTACCCTCAATACTCCTGCCATGGTTGATGCCCTTCAGTTTGCCCAAGATATGAAGTTTACTCACAAGATCGTCCCAATGGAATGTGATTATGATGCTGCAGATGCTCTCTTTAAAGAGGGTAAGGCTGCTATGATCGTCAATGGCGACTGGTCGCTCTCCGGTTACTTGACAGAGGAAGTCAAAAAGAATGTAGACCTTGGTGTAGCCAGAATTCCAAAGGTCACAAAGACAGGTCTATGGCCGTCTCCGATGACAAGCGGCATATACTTCATGTTCCCTGAATACGTCAGTGCAGATAAGATCGAAGTCATAAAGGATTTCGTGGAGTACATATGTTCTGAAAAAGTTCAGCTAATGTTCCTCGAGAAATATATGAGGCTACCGGCTCTTGAATCAGCTCTTAAGAGCCCTCTGGTCACAGATGACCCGATAGTCAAGGGTTCCAGCGATCAGATGGTTGTCGGAAAGCCAATGCCTACAGTGCCTGAAATGCGTGCAGCATGGGATGCTATAAGACCTAACCAAGAGGCTGTTATGGCAGGCAAGGCCAAGCCGGCGGATGCAGCAAAAGCTATGCAGGAAGCATGTGTGAATCTCATTCGTGAGATGAACAAATAGGATGAATTCTGTGTTTGCAGGCCCGGATCAAGCGTTGAGTACAAACGTCGATCCGGGCCTGCAGGCTCATTAAAGGGGGTGTTAGGGTTGCTACCCCTTACCTGGGACATCATTGCTCACGGGTTAGGTGAAGTCGGTAAGCTGATTCTCCTTGTCGCTATAGCGGTTATCGCCTTAGAAGTGTTAGCATACCTTATTTTGATAAGGTGGCTTAAGCTCAAGAATACTTTGCCTTTCATGTTAATACTGCCTGCACTTGTAGGTGTGGCAGTTCTCATACTCTACCCATTCGGGTTCAATATCTACCTTGCGTTTAGCAACATGAGCATGTATAGGTTCAAAGAATTCTCTGTAGGACTGCAATACGGAATTTCTAACTTGCTCGATGTATTCAGGGTGCCTGTTTTGCAAAGGGTTACATTCTTTCAGTTGTTTCTCAGAACGTTCCTATGGACAGCTATTAACGTAGTGTTTCATGTGCTCGGCGGTCTTTTTCTTGCGATTCTTCTCAATAGACCAATGAGGGGGAAGGCAATATATAGGACACTCTTGGTTGTTCCATGGGCTATCCCCCAGGTTATAGCTGCTCTCGCTTGGAAATGCGAGTTTCATTATCAATATGGGTTTGCCAACCTCTTCCTGGAAAAGTTGGGATTCCAGCCGGTTCAGTGGATGTCTGATCCCTTCTGGGCTTTTGTGGCTGTGGTAATTGTAAATATTTGGCTTGGAATTCCCTTTATGATGGTCACTATTTTAGGGGGTCTCCAGAGCATATCACCGGATTATTATGATGCAGCCCAGATTGACGGCGCTACCGGTTGGCAGCAATTCCGTTTCATAACACTGCCTTTGCTCAATCCTATCCTTACACCTGCTATCATTCTTGGCGTCATATGGACATTCAATAACTTTAACGTTATTTACTTGGTTACCGGAGGCGGTCCGATGGAAGG
>DIQZ01000017.1:0-9400 GCA_002424305.1 Firmicutes bacterium UBA5449 | reverse complement strand
CTGCTGTTCAGCGTGATATACTTGCGAATCAGCGGTGGATTTAAAGGGGCGTGGGAATCATGACACCCATGGTGCCACATACTGCGACACATAAGAAGCAGCCGCAGACGTTGAGTAGAACGAGGGTTAAGAACTTGCTAAAGAGTGTATCCATCCATCTTGTTCTCATAGCTGCTTGTATCGTTGCTGTATATCCATTCTTGCGTGTAGTGAGCATATCGCTACGTCCCGGGTCTGCTTTGCTTTCTACGAGTTTGGCATTGATTCCTCCCGGGGCGACTTTGGAAAACTATCGCACTCTGATCTTTGACAAAGATTTTACAATATGGCTTTGGAACAGTCTCATCGTGTCAGGTGCTACAGTCCTGATTGGATTGTTGTTGGCTGCGACTGCGGCTTACGCCTTTTCAAGGTGGAAGTTTCCAGGACGGAGACAGGGCTTGGTATTCCTTCTGCTAACCCAGATGCTGCCTCCTGGAATGTTGCTTCTTCCCATATATATCATGGTCGTTAGATTGAACTTGTTTAACACATATACAGGAATGATCATCGCATATTCTGTTGGCTCTGTGCCCTTTTCAATATGGCTTCTCAAGGGGTACTATGACACTATCCCCAGGGAGCTGGAAGAGGCTGCACTGGTGGATGGAGCAGGTCCGTTAACTACGTTCTACAGGATTGTGTTGCCTCTTGCCACTCCTGCTCTGGCTATTGCAGGCCTCTTTAATTTCATGACCGCTTGGAACGAATATATGATGGCCAGGGTAATGTTGCAAAAAGCCAGTATGTTCACGTGGCCTATTGGATTTCAAAAGCTCAGGGACCAGTTTACAACACAGTGGGGAGTCTTCTCCGCTGCCTCAGTGCTGGTTGCAATCCCTGCCATGCTGTTATTCCTCTACTCGTCGAAATGGTTGATATCAGGCCTGACCCTTGGGGGGCTTAAAGAATAAGGGAGGATTAGCCAAACGTTCGTCGAATAGATTTATGAAGGTTAACGTTATCGGTAGGAGGCGGTGAAGGAACAAGAGACTAATCTGAAATGTACGTGTTGTCCAGGGTCACGTATTACACCCGGCTTTATGCCAATTACGCTGTCTTGGGAATTCGATTCGTACGGTTCTCTGAGATGGCATTAGGGGGTATTCCGGAATGGCCAGAGTGTATCTGGAAAATGTGACAAAGAAGTTCGGTAATGTTGTTGCTGTAGAAGATGCTACACTTGAAATTGCGGACAAAGAATTTCTTATTCTTGTAGGTCCGTCCGGTTGTGGCAAGTCCACAACTTTAAGAATGGTAGCCGGTCTTGAGGAAATTACGGAAGGCAATATCTATATCGGTGACACCCTTGTCAACGATATTCCTCCCAAGGATAGAGATATTGCCATGGTTTTTCAGAACTATGCCTTGTATCCACACATGGATGTCTACAATAACATGGCTTTCGGATTGAAGCTTCGAAAGTTTCCCAAGGCTGAGATTGATAGACGCGTCCACGAAGCTGCCAAGATCCTCGGCATTGAAAGCCTATTGAAGAGAAAGCCGAAAGAGCTTTCAGGAGGACAGAGGCAGAGAGTAGCGTTGGGAAGGGCCATTGTTCGAGAACCTAAGGTTTTCCTCATGGATGAACCTCTGTCAAACCTCGACGCAAAGCTACGAGTTCAGATGAGAGCGGAACTTGCGAAACTTCATGACAGGCTTAAGACAACAATAATCTATGTGACCCATGACCAGACCGAAGCCATGACAATGGGCGATCGTATTGTTGTCCAGAAGGATGGCTTGATTCAGCAGGTAGGTCCTCCGATGGAGATATATCACCACCCGGATAACGCGTTTGTTGCAGGTTTCATTGGAAGCCCTGCAATGAATTTCATGGATGCCGTGCTTCGAAGAGACGGAGATGATCTCTGGGTTCAATCAGACGGTTTCAAAGTGAAGTTGCCTCGCACGAGATTTGAAACAGCAGACGAATACATTGACAAAGAAGTTATCTTCGGTATCAGGCCGGAAGACATACTTGACTTGGATTTTGCGAAAGATGCGGATCCGGATCTCATAGTCACCGCTAATGTAGACGTGACAGAGCCTATGGGCGCTGAAGTCTATGTGTATCTCTCCGCAGGCAAGGAATCATATATTGCCAGAGTGGATGCTCATACCCGCGCAAGACCCGGTACTACTCACAAGGTGGTATTCAATACGGAAAAGGCTCACCTCTTCTGTAAAGATACTGAGGTTTCTATCCGGTAGTACTAAGACTAACCGGCTGCTAATCGGTAACTGACCCTGGACTGCGCCTGGGGATGGTTGGGGAAAATATCCCAGCTATCCCCTTTTGATAATTCAGGACCAGATAAAACGGCATATGGGGGTTGAGTGGCAATGACGACGTACCCGGTGTCCGAATCAGAACTCCTTCTTGATGACATGGACAAGATGCGCAAGCTGGATCCGGGCGGGGTGATGAATGTGGTCGCCGGATTCTCAAACCAGCTTGATGGGGCACTGAGGATTTCAAATGATATTGACCTGCCAGACGATCTAAGGGGCTTGAAAAAAATCGTGACAGTAGGCGTTGGCGGTTCAGGAATAAGCGGAGATATTACCCGGGAACTAATAAGTCATGAAGCTGAGGCGCCTATGGTGGTAGTTAAAGGCTATAATTTGCCCGCTTTCGTTGACCGTGAGACATTAGTGTTTATCTCGAGTTATTCCGGGAATACTGAAGAGACACTTAGCGCGTACGAAATAGCGCGAGCGCGAGGGGCGAGGGTTGTTTGTGTGACAAGCGGAGGTCAGATGCTTAAGAACGCATCACGCGACCACGTTCCTGTCATAGTTGTCCCTACAGGGTTTCCACCAAGATGTGCGTTGGCGTACTTGCTTACTCCTGTCCTGGTGACTTTAGGACGGTTGGGATATGTAGAAGACAAAATAGAACCTATGAATGAAGCCATCCGGCTAATAGAGGATCTTACTAGAGTTATCTGTCCTGAAGTGCCGGCTTCGGTAAATCAGGCAAAACGTTTGGCACAAGCCATGTGCGGGAGAGTCCCTCTCATATACGGATCTACGGGTATCACATCTGCAGCAGCGTTAAGATGGAAAACGCAGATAAATGAGAGCAGTAACGCGCATGCATTCTGGAATCTCTTCCCCGAGCTGACCCATAATGAGGTTGTAGGATGGAGTGCAAGGCCTGACATATCCGGAGCCATCCACGTTGTGCTTCTGCGAGATAGGGGAGATCACCCCAGGGTGCAGCAAATGATTGAGATAACGAAGGACCTCATGAAAGAGGCTTCAGGTATCAGTGAGGTATTCAGCCGTGGCAAGACGAAGGAGGCAAGGCTTCTGTCTTTGATTCACATAGGGGATTTTACCAGTCTGTATCTGGCGTTTCTTTATGGTCAGGATCCTAAGCCGATTGAGGCCATCGATTATCTCAAAGATAAGCTGGCCGATGAAAGGCATGAGTGAAGTCTGGGTGACGTAGCCAACCGGTGTTGCGTTCGGGGGACGGCACGTTTGCGGCACACATAGATCGAATTTGGCTTGTCCGCCTATCCATATGCTTGCCAAATTCGGAAGTACCCCGCCCGCAAGCAGCGAATATTTATGGCAGCCTACTTAGGAATCAGCATTAGATGAATTGGACGGGAGAGGGGTTTTGGTTTAGCAATGGGTAAAGCGCTTGTAATAGGTGTAGATCTTGGTGGAACGAAGGTGGCAACTGCTGCTGCTGATCTCGATGGGTTGCTCCTTGCAAAGGTCATAGAGCCTACTCGTCCGGAGCGAGGTATAGGTGCTGTAATCGAGACGATCGTGGATACTATTAAGGAGGCAGCGACTTCAGCAGGCGCATCCAAATCAGATATTAGATCTGTCGGAATTGGAAGTCCCGGACCTATTGATCCAAAGGCAGGTGTAGTAGTTTTTGCACCGAATCTTATGTGGCACAATGTGCCTATTGTGGAGCTGCTCGAGAGTGAATTGGATTTGCCTGTGTGCTTGGAAAATGACGCAAATGTAGCAGCACTTGGAGAGTATCGATTCGGGGCAGGCAGAAAGTCAAGTAACATGGTATACATTACAGTCAGCACAGGGGTGGGAGGCGGTCTTATCCTGGACGGAGAGATCTATGCCGGCTCCTTCGGTATGGCAGGTGAAGTAGGACACATGACCATTGCGGACGACGGTCCCTTGTGTGGCTGTGGAAATCAAGGATGCCTCGAGGCTTTGGCTGCAGGTCCTGCAATCGCCAGGAAAGCCCAAGCCTGTATTTTGCATGGGCAGGAGACAATAATGACTGATATGGTTTCAGGCAGACTTGAGGAAATTACTTCCAAGACAGTGGGAGAGGCTGCTGCTGCCGGGGATATCCTCGCCAAGGAGATAGTGGATAAGGCCGCAGAATACCTGGGAATAGGTATAGCGAACCTTATCAATGTTATTAATCCTGACACGATAGTGATCGGCGGAGGCGTCTCAAATATGGGGGAACTCCTCCTCCAACCACTACGTCGGGCAACTCAGAGACGTGCGATGAAGGCTGCCTTTGAGAAAGTTGAGATAGTCAAAGCTGAACTAGGTTCTGACGCGGGTGTAGTAGGAGCGGTATGCTTAGCTTTAGGACGTCTTTAATCTATTGCGGCGCTATGCCCATCGAATTTAGGTGGTACCGACAACGTTGCAACATCAAGAGCCTTGCGATTTATGCTATAGGGCGCATTCGATGCAAGACCCGGTACTATGGTGGTATTACATGAGGGGTGTGCGAATAAGTACATTGGGGCAGGAAGGAATTATTCTGTCAGACCATGCATAGCAAAGCAAGAGCTTTTGATAGGAGGATGGATGCGATGCAGCGTACCGGGTTGAGAGTAGTTTCATGTGCCACTGTTGTGATAATCAGTGTTGTGGCATTTGTTGGCTTGTGGGTAGGGGTAGCCCAGGCAGAGCCGATTGTGGCTTTTGAGATGAAAGACCCGGTGGGAGATGATTACGGTCCGGGCACGTATACGTACCCCACGCACAAAGCTTTTTTGCCGGGCTTGTTTGATCTTACAAACTTCCGTGTGAGTTACGATGTGGAATATGTGTATTTTGACGCTACATTTTGCGAGGTCACGAACCCATGGAATGCGCCTGAAGGTTTCAGTCACCAACTCATAAATATATACATAGATACGACGAAAGGTGCCGGCAGGACAGATACCCTTCGAAAAGGTGCTATGGTTGCCTTTGACAAGAGATATGGGTGGGATATTTTCATCAAAGCCTTAGGATGGGGAGGGTGTAGGGCTTTTACGTCTCAGGATGATGAAGAATCCAAGGGAATATCCGATGGTCTCGAGGCAAGCGTGCTTCCTGACGGAAATACCGTACGTGTGAAGGTCCCGCTGCCCATAATAGGACAGCCTGAAGCACATTGGAGGTATTATGTTCTCATCGGTTCTCAGGATGCTTTTGGAGAAGAAGATTTTCGTCCTGTTATGGAAGAGCCCACCCCTTGGACTTTCGGAGGTGGGAGCAATCTCGAGGTCAATCCAAACGTAATTGACATGCTGGCGCCCGAAGGAGGCAAGTTCTCACAGGAACGTCTCCTTGGGTCATACGATGTGCAAAAAGGAATCCTGGCTGTTCTCATGCCTGTATCTGCAGGGACGACGAGGCAAACACTGGCGTTTCTCCAAGCGCCCGGTGTGCTGACCACGGCAGCAGTTGTATTAGGGTTGCTACTGGTTGGGGGAGGCGTCTTGGTGTGGGTGAAGCGAAAAGGGTTCATCATACCGCCTAAGAGCTAGGCAGGTTAAGTCGGACACAGCCACTCAATTGCATGGGTTTTGCAGACTTACGTATCGCGGTAATTGTCATATATGTTGGTGTATGATATGTTATATAGAAGCTGATTTTCTGGGAGGTGGCTGTATGCACACAAAGGAAGTTGTTTACGGAGCACTGTTAACTGCGCTTGCACTGTTGATACCATTAGCTTTTGGAGGCTTCCTCAGTGTAATGATACCTCCGTTTTCTGCTACTTTAGCTTCGCATTTGCCTGTGATGGTTGCTATGTTGATAAGCCCATATGTGGCGGTGATGGTTGGCCTTGGTTCTGCACTTGGATTTCTCATTAAGCTTGGCCCTGTGATTGCTGCAAGAGCAGCGGTTCATGCGGTTTTCGGAGGAGTGGGTGCATTGGCAATCAGGAAAGGGCTTCCCTTTGGGCCGGCACTCCTGTTGACATTGCCTATTCATGCTATCGGTGAGGCGCTTATTGTGCTGCCATTTGGTTTCTCACTGGGGAAAGCAGGACTTGTGGTCGGCGTGGGAACAGCACTCCATCACCTCATCGATGCTATGATATCTCTTGCAGTTGTGGCGTCAATCGGTTTGGTGCAAAGGGCTGCTGAGAGGAGAAGCTAGGCATATACAGCGCTGCTACTGTTGCTTAGCAAGTACGCGTTGGTAGACTGCAAGAGTCTGTCGGGCCATGATTGAGTCGGTGAAGTGTTCTTCAAAGCGCTTTTTGCCCGCTATCCCGAATGCCTTACATGTTGCGGGATTCTTCGCAAGTTCGAGAAGAGCTGAGGTAATGGCTTCAGAATTACCGGGTGGGAGCAAGAAGCCTGTTTTGTTGTGGAGCACTGCTTCCGGGATTCCCCCGACTTCTGTTGCTACCACAGGTTTGGATAGGGCCATGGCTTCCAGAACAGCAATGCCAAAGGCTTCCTTCAAGGACGGGAGGACAAAGACGTCCATGATGGATAAGGCAGAGGCAGGATCGGGGAATTGTCCTGTGAAGATAACGTGTTGGCTTATCCCGAGCTCTCGAGACAGCCCCATGAGCGAGCTGCGCTTTTTGCCGTCACCTACTACTAGAAGGACAGTGTCAGGGTATTGAAAGATAACCTTTGGCATAGCTGAGATGAGGTAGTTGATGCCTTTCGACCGCTCCAATCGGGCTACTGTGCCGATAACATAAGCGTTTTTGGGTATCTTCCATTGAGCTCTGATTTCGTCAAGGCTTTCTGCGAGTGAAGGTGCAGGTACTCCGTTGCAAATGGTGGAGAGTTTTGTCTTGGTCCAACCGTACATTTCCGCTTTTTTCCGCTCAGCATCGGACACGCATATGACCTCGTCTACTAATCTGTTAGCAAGGATGCCGCTTACCAAGTAGCTTGCGATATCCTGATAACCATGAATGGTAAACACTAAAGGCAACGAGGGTGTTTCGCGGGATGCAAGTTTCGCAGCCACTGCATACTCTATCCCCGCATGGACGTGGATCAGGGAGAAGCGAAAGTTGTGAAAGAGTTTCTTGAAAGCCTTATGATGCGAGCTGATAGAGTTTCGCAAGCTAAAATCGAGGGCAAAATGAGGAATTACTTCGTAAGGGATACGCAAGTCATTGACAAGGGGAAGACCTTTACCATAAGGTGTTATTAGACATGGTTCTATCTTATTGCCTAACGCGCTGATAAGATTAAACAAGTGTTTTTCGGTTCCGCCCAGTTCTCCATAGGGCAGTTCAAAGAGTATTCGCAATTAAGCGGCCTCCATATTGGAATCCTGCAATGTAAGCTGTCAAACGTTAAGTATTATCGTCTAGTTTGAGCAAGTAGGGATTATTTTAGCGGTTTTTTCGTAAAAGGGATCTCAAGAAGTCGATTTTGCGTTAGAATATAGATAACAGGGACTTTCTTTGGGCACAAATAAAACCTGATGGATTTGAGGGACTATGGTTAGTCGAGTTAAAAAATTGGAAGCTCTGAATAATTTTACAAAGCTGGTGGGAGACGACTCGGTGCTGGCATACCTAATGGGCTTTCTCACGGGTCAGGTAGATCGTGTACACTTTGTGCGTGATCCTGCCGGAGCTGATATATCCCTGAAACTATCCCAGAAGAGGTTCACAGTGTGGCCCGGTGAACCCTTCAAAGCTAATGTCGGCGGAGTTATCATGCCACATCCGATAGCCTTTGTGAGGGCTGTTGGTCAAGCTCACGGTAGTAGGCAAATATGTGTCTCTCTTAATTTCGAACGGGCAGATGAGACTGAATGGTATCAGGAAGTTCTCATCCCTGATGTTTCCTATGTGCAACAAGGCGTGGAAGCAGCGGAGCACGAGGCGAAAGCACTTCGCAAAGAGATGGATCATGCACTTGACATATATGCTGAGTGTAAGAGGCTTCTGGAAATAAGCGGAAGTGAGCGTAAGGGTGAGCTGGACTACTACATGTCTGTAGCGCAGAATCAGATGAAGTTGCTTTCCAGCAAGTTAGAAGAAGTCGGCGTTCAGTTGAGGCAATACCAGGAGAATTGAGCAATCATCATGTCTCAACCCATCTGTTCTATTCTCAACTTATCCGTATGTTCCATCACAAACGCAGCACCTACTGCTACAAACAGTCCGAGAATGCCTGCTATGGCAGTATTGAGAAGCTTTCTTGGCTTAATAGGCTTATCAGGCACAATGGCTTCATCAATAACGTAGATCTCAGAGCCTTGAATTGCCTCTGAGATTTGCATCTCTTCATACCTTGCTCGGAGCATTATGTAGACTTTCTCACTTGTCTCGCGATCTCTTTCGAGTCTCGCAATATCTATCTCTTTCTTAGGAATATCGGCCAGATCCGCCTTGGCTTTGCGAAGTGCGGCATCCAGTGCTGCCACCTCTGCTTTCAAACCTACTGTTTCTCTATTCCCTTCTGCTTTAGCGGATTGAAGCTTTGCGCTTGTCTCAGAGAGGAGTTTCTCCAAAATCACGATTCTGGCAGTGCCGGCAATGGTTTCTACAGATAAATCCGTCACATAGTTATCCTGCTTGTAATTGAGCAGGACCTCTTCATCTTCCTTGAGCTTTTGCTCAGCAATAGCCAGTTGATCCCCAACATAGTCTTTGGCTGAGCCAATAGATGTCTGGTTGATCATTCGTTTCTTTTCTGTACATACTTCTACGAGAGTCTTGAGGAATTGAGCAACCTTGTCCGGATCATCGCTTTCTACTGACAGCTTCACCATATTAGTGCCTTGGATTTGACTTACTGATAGCTCTTTATGCCATCGGTTAACTTCTTCCCGAATGTGGGAATCCGGCCATCCCAATCTTGCTAGGGTTTCCTCTGCCAGCGTACGACTCTTGAGGAGTTCTATATAGTCCTTAATATTACTTGGTGGATTGGCTGCTGTGCCCTCAAGAAGGGACATAGACCCAACAAGGGGGTTAGGCCTTACCATAATCACGCATGAGGCATCATAGATCTTTGTCATTCGCGTGCTGACTACATATGCACTAATTGTACTTACTATGATAATGGCAATAATGAGCCATTTCCGTTTCGCTAGTATTTGCAGACATTCAAGAAGATCGATTTCATAATCCATTTGATCCATT
>DIQZ01000099.1:36451-45669 GCA_002424305.1 Firmicutes bacterium UBA5449 | reverse complement strand
CCTCCCCCCCGCCCCGCCTTCTTCTCACTTCTAAACATTACATTATATACCTATGTTCGCCTTTTCAAGCGGGTTATGTAAGCTTCTGTCGTCGGACTGTAATTTTGTAGGCTCATAGAAGGGTTTTAAACAACCGCTTCACTGTCTCCTCCATCCCTGCTTCCACCAGACTCACATCTCGCACTTCGCCCAGTTCCTGTGCTGCCAACAACACTTCGGCAGCTGACACCTTCCTCCGATCAAACGCCAGATCGACGCTTCTCGACGGGTAATCCACGCCTGTGAGCTTGCATAGGCCGTCCCTCAGCGTCTGTCCGGCTGAAAGGCCCGGGCTCATGGCAGACAGGCGCAACTGCATGGTAGTAGGAAGTCCCGCACTTGTGATGAGCGATTCCAGACCACCATCGAACATGAGCTTCCCATGATTTATCACCATCACCCGACGGCACAGTTCCTCAATATCGCGGAGATCGTGAGTGGTCAAGAGGATCGTTACCCCGTAGTCCCTGTTCATCCGGGCCAGAAAATCGCGCACCTGGGCTTTGGCCACCACATCAAGACCGATGGTCGGCTCATCTAGGAACAACACCCGCGGTCTGTGAATGAGCGCAGCCGCGATGTCCGCCCTCATCCTCTGGCCAAGCGAAAGTCTGCGCACCGGAGTGTCGAGAAACTCATCCAAACTCAAGAGCTCCGTGAATTCGTCCATAAATCTCCTGTAGTCACCGGGCGCCACATCATACATTGCAGCCAATATCTCAAATGAGTCCACCGTGGGAAGGTCCCACCAGAGCTGCGTACGCTGACCGAACACTACGCCTATCTGCTGCGCTACTTCCTGCCTCGCACGCGCAGGTGACAGCCCGTTTACCTTCACATGCCCTGACGTGGGGTGTAAGATCCCAGCGAGCATTTTCACAGTAGTCGACTTCCCTGCCCCGTTCGGTCCGATGTATCCCACAAACTCGCCCTGATCGATAGTGAAGCTGACATCATCCACAGCGATCACATCACGGGTCTCTCCGGCTACCAACTGCCGAACACTTCCCCAAAATCCGGGTTTTCTCACCGCTACTCTATACATTTTGCACAGCTCGTCTGCACAAACAGCTGCGCCAGCCGATGCACCGCTCAAACATGATCACTCCCTTGTCGATAGCTACTTCGCTCGTGTTGCCTATGTGCCAGTACTCGCATAGTGCGCCTCCCCAACCTTCCATATCCCCACTGCCAGACATACAGCCACAGGACATGCCAACGCAGGCCATAGTAGATCCACAGCAGAACCCCCTTTATCCAAGATGAACCTGAGGGGCACATAGCTTCCGAGCCCTAGAGGCAACACTGTCACGAAAACTCGCCGAAGCCACGATGGGTACACATCAAGCGGGTATTTTGTGGCAGTATCCGGGGCGTTCATGGTGAACACCTGCAACTCCTCGATCCGGATAATCCAGAAGCCTGCCGCAGCAGTAGCTAACCCTACTGCGAAGAAGAGTAGTGCAGTCCAAACCACTGAAGCCAGCAACCATAGCACATCCCAGCCCTGAAGTACTCCTTCTGCTGCGAGCTTCGGCACGACTATGGCTCCGGCAGCTACCCCCTGGACCAGATATGAAAGACGGTGAATGCCGGTTCCTCGCGCCAACAATGTGAAGAGCGTAGGCCATGGCCTAATCATCAATGTATCGAAATCGCCGCTCACCATGTATGCTTCAAATCTGTCCAGCTCATTGCAGAGCAGCATGTAAATACCCATGCCGGTTCGCGATACCGCAAACAGCATTCCGATATCCATAATGTCCCAACCCGCGATGGGGCCAAATCTCCATAGTATCGCGCCTATGAATAGCAGACTGTCTGCACCCATCACAGTCTGAATAAGGATGCTTCCCAAGAAGTCCAGCCTGTACTGCATCTGTCCTCTGAGGCTTGCCGACACGAGCGTGCAATAGACTCGCCCAGCCCGTCGCAGCCGCGCCCAGGTCGGCCTAATCATCCTCCCTGCACCTCCAATCGCCGACGTGCGCACGCAGTAACCTGACGAGCAACCACGGTAAGAGCAGCCGCCCACGCAAGGCCTCTCAAGATCGGCGCCGGCCCTGAAAGCTCCAGATAAATCTGTACAGGATAATAAGCCAGGTGAGCAAAGGGAGAACACTTAGCAACCAATTCCAAAGAATGAGGCAGCACTTCGAGAGGCATTGAAATCCCTCCCAACATTAACTCCAAGGTGAAGAGCACCCATGAAAGCGTACGGATCTCGTTGGTCCAAAAAGATGATATACCGACCAGATATCCCAAGGAGATCCCGATGTAGCCTCCAATGGCCAGGGACGCAGCCGCCCACACCCAAGTCATGGCCGACCCGGGCACGTAAGACTCAGTCAACAGCGCAAGACCGATGCCCACGGGAAGGCCTCGAAACACGAGACTGTATAGTTGCGCACCATATTCAAAAGCCATGCGGTAGCAGAAGAAGTCCATGGGACGCGCCAACTCCACTGCGATCCTGCCGGATCTTACCGATTCAGCTATCCTATGACGAATCTTCATGCCGAACTGAGTAAACCATGCGATTGTCTGGTTGACGCAGATATACTGAACGATGATAGACGAAGTGTATTGGCCGAACCCGGATTCAGGCATGACTGCCTGCCATACGTAGATATAGATAAGTCCGAAGACTACACTGGCAATTGTGTTCACCATGTGGGAGACGGAGTACTGAAGGTTCTGGGCGAATCCCTTTCGCCCAAGCACCTGCCATTGCCTGACCGCCACATGCACGTAAAACTCCCCCTCTTCTGAGAAGATGCTCCACAGCGTACAAGAAATGCTTCATCACTACGGCACACAGCATGTCTGCCGTCGGATCAGAAAATCCCCAGCTATGTTACCAGGGATATGCCGCTTCAAGAGCATGAAGAGGACTCCAGTCTCACAAGCCGGCAAAGTTGGCCTTTGTGAGTGCGATCCTCTTACTACCAAATCTTGGCCCTATGATACTATCCTAGATGCGCCGAAGGGTCAACCGCAGCCGACACGAACTAACCATATTATGGGATATGATACATGTTTTTTATTCGTTTCAAGATAAACCCTAAGCATCGTAAAGTGTGGCTCAAGCTCTCAAAAACGGTTGCATTCCTCATCTCACAAAGAGATCCATCCATTCCTACCCTCATTTCTATGGTTTTCACCTATTGTCCCTTTCTTCTGGATAGTTCCCGTTATGTGTCAGTATGCCGCCTAGTATGATCAGGGAAAAGTATTTCTAGAACCTAAGGAGGTGACTAATGTGGCTCGTAGAGGAAGAAATCAGATAATGGTTCCTCAGGCAAGACAGGCTATGGACAAATTCAAGTACGAAATCGCCAGCCAAGTTGGGGTTGACATGAACCAGAACGGTGGATATCTCGGACACGTTCCTTCCGCCGTGCTTGGCCGAATCGGGGGCCAGATGGTGCGAAACATGATAGCCGCAGCTCAGAACTCCCTTAGCCAGCAGGCCACAACCGGCTTAACAGCAGGTTTTTCCCAGGCCCTGCAAGGCAGTAAGGTTAACCTAACCAGCGGCTATACAGATGAAACAAACTTCGCGCCCCATGTAGATATCAGCAAGTCGCCCATGGGTGGGCCTATCGGAAATGCCTAAGATGAGATAATACGCGTTAGGCTGCGAACAACATTAAAGTAGCGGCCTAACCCTGCAAATCCCGCAAGGCTGATCCCTGGCAACTCTGCACTTCAGTGCAACCGGGGTGCCTTGCGGTACATATTTTTTCAGCAGACTGTCTACTTCTTCATTGGCAAGCAAGCATATCTATGCATACATCTGAAATCATAGGATTTCGTATGCTACATGACATCGAACCCACCAAATCTCAACATCTGGCTGTCACTTAAGTGTATTAGTGGCAATTACTATGGGAGTTCCCCAATCAGATAGGGTCTCGTTGTGCGACAGAATAAGCATCTGCCGATCATCACCCAAGCGCGACAGCGCATCACCGATATTATCAAGCCTGTCACTGTCACACGTGACAAACGGGTCATCAAAAATGAGCGGTAAATTAATATCAGATGAAAGCAAATCCGCAACAGCAAGCCTAATAGCTATATAAAGCTGATCCTGAGCACCTTTGCTAAGTTGTGCGATGTCACATGGTCTGCCTGATACATCCAGACTGACTCGAAACTCCTCATCTATAATAACGGTGCGGTCGGGGATCCCTGTGATCCTGCGAAAGTGCCTCATTGCAGCCTCTTCCAATCGAGTCCTGTGCGAAGCATGAAAATCTCTGATAGCCAAATCAAGTTCAAGATATGCCTCAGTCAGTGCATCAGCTTGAACTTCCGTCTTGTTCAGGCGTTCCTTCTCTTTGCCAAGCTCGAGCTCAGCCTGGGCAATATTCAGGGGATTCTCTCGCTCAAGATCTCCTAACTCATACTTGCAGTCATTGAGTGCATCTTGAAGCTTACCCACCTTACTGTCCAGAACTTGAATTGCCGCATCTAAGGCAGTCACATACTCATCGACTTTCAGAGGATCATCCGCGACTTGCCTTCCGGGAAGACCGGGTTTCGCGTGAATCAACTCCTGCCACCTGTTATCTGCACCAAGTGCTGCGGTTTGGCATTTCGTTACAGTAAGACTCAATTCGTCTAAGGATGTAACTTTATGGTCGTCAAAGATTTTCTTAAGAAGCGTCTTTCTGTTTTCCAAAGAGATCTTACCTTCGCGTAGGCTTGACCATCTCTTCTTAGCCAGTTTAGGATCTCCTCCTGCAGCTTCAAGTATAGCTTCAAGAGGGATTGAAGTCTCCTTATGAAGCTTCTCCACGCGTTCTCGCTCTTTCTCAGCATCTCTCAGCCTTTTCTGTTGGTCAGCCATGACAGCACGAAGCTTCTCTTCGGCCCTTTTAAGATCCTCAAACTGTTCTGCCTCATCTTGAATACCCGTCCACCTTGTGGCATCACAGCTTGCAATGGATTCTACAAGCCTTCCGATATTATCGATATCATCATCTTGCCCTGCAATCTTTAGAAATTGAGCGATTTCTCGCCACTCAGAAGATACATCCGGTGACGATATGATACATGCAGATACTGCGCATGGCTCACACCCGAAGTGCTGCTTAGCAAAGTCGACAGCCTGCCGAGCAGCGCTATTTCTCCTGTTTCTTATGTCATTCCACCTGGCATAGGCGGCAGTAATATCACTGAAATGCTTAGCAAATATTCCGGTTCGTTCCATGAATATCTCATATTCGCTTTGTATCAGAGAAAACTTATTTCTTGCTGCTTGTCTCTCTTCTTCCTGCGGAAGTCTCTTTCTCTTATTATCAAGCGCGTCTTTATCATGATTTCGCCGGCTTAATCTCTCTTGAAGCCTTCCGAGTGCCACTTCGTCTAAGGACGCAACAGCATCTCCCAATGACTCGTCAATGTCTTCCATCTCTGACTCGCACTTAACCAAGTCGGTAGCAAGCTCTGCCTCTTCCCTCTTAAGGCCTGCATGTGCTAAAGCCCACACAGGAGCCATACCAAACCATCCCAGACATCCAAAGAAAGCTGCAAGTAATACAGGAATCCACACACCTAAACCGCCTCCGGGCCTTTCCAAGGTCATTCCCAAAGGTGTCCTAAGTACTAATCCGCTAATCCCCCAACCGAGAAATGCAAACATAACTGCTGCAACGATACGTGCCCAAACAGGCGGAATGAGCTTCTTCCTGAGTTCGTCAGATTGTCGCTTAAATACGTCTTTGGCACGTATTAGTTCGAGTTTCTTCGTAAGGACGCCGGAAGCATCAGGTGGAAGAGAGGCTATGTCTTCATACTTTTCGCCATATTCAACACAACCTGCTTCAAACTCGTTGAACACAGCTTCTACATCTTGAAGATTCCGCTCAGCCTCAGCCATCTCCCGCTCCAGTCGAGCAAGCTTGACTTCGTATGCAGCAAGTACCTTACGTTCTTCATCTCCAGCATTTTCTATCAAAACCAGTTCCCCACGGAGGATTTCTTCACACTCTGCCTGTTCTGCCAGGTCAGCTTGGAACGTCTTCCAGCCTTCCATTAAACTAGAAGCTGTGCGCTGTCTGGCTCGCACTTCGGCTGCGGGAGTTTTGCCAAGCTCTCCCCAGTTCCTCAGCGATGAGAGAGCCTCTTCATACTCTTTTTGCTTAATCCTATTTTCATCAAGCTGCGACTTAATCTCTGAGATCGCATCGCCTATTGTAGAAAGCTCCTGACTGAGTGAAACAAGACCATCCAAGTCCTTATCGATAGTCTCCGGTGCACTCGCAAACTCAGGATAAAGTTTTTTTAGCTCGTCGGCTTCGCTGACAATCTCCTTGCTACGAGATTCTGCATCTCTAAAAGCCTTCTGTATACGATCCAAGTCAAGTGCAGCTTGGTCATATTCGGATTTTAGTCTCCTCCATTCAGTCAGCGCATTCTGAGTCTCTCGCATACCCCTTAGTTCCTTGGATTTCGCATCCAGTTTAGTTGTGAGTAGATTTAACCTGGCTCGTACTATTTCAAGGGAATCCGCGACGCCTTTTGCGCTTTGAAGCCTTTCGGTAAGATCATCAATTCTTGCCTGTACAGTCTCCAGCTCTCCGTCTGTTCTCTGGTCACGAGAAGTAAGCCCTCTTTGACGTGTGAACTTCGTCTGCTTCTTCAAGTCATCCAGTAGCACCTGTTGCGCCTTTTGAAAAGCAATTCCCGTGCCGGACAGGAGCTCCTGCACGTCCCTGTCCAGTTCTCTTTGCCCTTGCCCATCCCTCTTAGTAGTCTCAGGAAGGGGTTGGGTTACGCAGAAAGTCGCTTCAAACAGTTCCCTGGACATCATCCCAAAGAGCTCCTTGAGCCGGTCTTCGTACTCTGTGTTTCGCTTTGTCGCATTGGGGTTGTGTTCGCCGCTTACAAGATTCTTCTGCTTCCCGTTTTCAAATACGGAAAGCGATATCTTATGGCTCTCAAAATCCCGCCAGATGCTGTAGGCAACACCGTCCACCTCGAACTCAAGCTCACCTTCAAAGCGAGACGGGCCATACCAATTCTTGAAACGCGCCCTCCCAAACTCTTGAGGGTCGCTCTTTGACGGGAGCCCGAAGATTGTGGCGACCAGTCCTGTGACTAATGACGACTTACCCGCCTCATTCCTCGCAATCAGTGTGTTGATCCCATCAGTCAGCTCGCACGTGACTGTATCTCGATAGGGTCCGAACCCTGCAAGCTTAAGTTCTTTGAAAAGAATAGTTGCCACTCCCCTCACCTCCCCTCAAGTGCTGCTAAGCCTTTCCGCAAGGCAAGCATCAACACTTCTTTTTCCCGTTCGGAAGTTGAGTCTTCTAACCTGTCCAAGAGTCTTCTCACAAAGTGCCCGCGAATTGTGGGCTCTTCAGCAAATCTTGCAATATCGTCAGATTCGAGAAAACTACTTTCATCTTCAATCTCAACCCAGAAACAATGTTGTTGAAGCGAGGCTTTCAAGCGTTCCGAGTCTACACTGAAGGACGGCACACCGCAAAGGTTGACCTTTACCATAGCATCAGGCCCTGCTTGCCCTTTGCACTCAGATACAATCTCATCCTGGCTCTCTTTCGTTGATATGTCCACATCGAGGATGACATGTTCTCTGTGAGGAATGCTGACATACTCTAGGCTTGACTTAAAGCCTGAGCTGCCTTGAAGATCACCTTGCGGCTCAAACTGAACTATCGTCATGCGTCCTGTGCCCGGGTCGCTGAATCCCTTGGATTCTATCAAACCGGGATAAACTGCAAGGCCGCGTCCGACCCTCATCTCACGGTACTTATGGATATGCCCAAGTGCCACATAGTCATATCCTGCAGCAGCTAAACCAGAGGATTGTAGCGGGAGGCTCCTATCCGCTACCCCGTCCCAATCCAAAGAACCGTGGAATACTCCTATATGTAAGCCAGGCTCATCCTGCCTGGGGAGACTCGCAAGCTGACTGACCTTAGTGAGACCGCCTGTATAAGCCAGAGAGTAGATGAAAACAGGAACACCTTTGACTTCATAGCGGCACACAAGTTCAGGCATGGGGTTTCGAACCAGCACCCCGGGCCATGCCCGCCCATCACCGTACTGCCTATATACGGAGTTATGATATGTAATCTCATCATGATTGCCCGGAACAGTAATTACAGGTATTCCTGCGCCTTCAATGCGCCTAAGTTGACCTAGGACATGTTCTGTCAAGGCGGGATCCGGGGTATGAGTCTCGAACAAGTCTCCCGCAATGATCACCAAATCTATACTGTTTCCGGGATCAACCGCCCAATCAACTGCAGTCTTCAGCACAGAATCGCGCTCGTCCCGACGGACTCTGCGCTTGTCTGAGGGGAAACCCCGATCTTGCGGAGACCAACCAAGATGAAGGTCTGCCAAGTGGAGACATCGAATCACTGACTTTCACTCCTTGCCTCATGTCAGTGCAGACATACTGGTGTATGTACAGATTACCATTATTCTAACACTAATGGAAGACATAGGGTAGTCACATGACTTCTTGCCATGTAAGCGCAAGGAGGGTCAATGCCGGATACATGGTTATTAGGGCAGAAGAGACGATTCCCGAATCATTAGTGATGAGCGAAACCCCGCCTGCTACAAGACACGCAGACAAAGCCCCGGCAAAACCGGGATGCACGGTCAGTATTCTCCGTGCAAGACCCACAGGACGGATTCCGATGAAGGCAAGAGCGCCAAGAAACACCAATAGCGCCTTTGTCCATATGGTATAGCGGATAAGCTTGAGATTCATTGACGTTTTACGTTGGACAGCGTCCATAAGAACTTGAATGCCACTTTCACGTACCCAAAGAAGAGTCTTCCCCCAGTGCGATAAAGGCCCACCTGCTTGCGTAGCATCTATCGCGGCAATTCCGAGGATAAGAAGAGCAGCAAAGCTACTTAAGCCCGCAACCTGAGACCACGCTACTCGCTTTCGAAAAAACAGGGCATAACCTACTCCGAAACCGACTATTGCGGCAAGTGTGCCACCGAGATTTGCGCCTACGGTGGGCAGGGCCAGACCGGTCACGCCTGATGCAAAGATTAGAAGGATAGACCATGCAAGCACCCGCCTACCTGACTGAAGGCGGCTACCTGCATGAATTTGCCTGCCTGCCTGAATGTGCCTATATACCTGAATATGCCTATGCGTCTGAATGTGCCTA
>DIQZ01000099.1:32794-36299 GCA_002424305.1 Firmicutes bacterium UBA5449 | reverse complement strand
CCTATGCGTCTGAATGTGCCTATGTGCCTGATTTTGAGCATGCATGCTCACACAGTCAAGCAGTAGTCCGCATCCTACGATTAGTGACCCAATCAAGGCACCCATGTACTCATTGCCAAGGCCGTAAAACCTTGCGCCTCCGATAGGATCATAACCTAGAATTGAATATTTCATGAGGCCTGCCCCGGCCACTGCATCCACAATTATCCCGGTGCCGGTTGTTAGGCACATCGCTGCAAACCTGCTTTCCACGGTCCCAAACCCAACTCTCACAATCTGCGCTATCACAAACGCCAGCATGATTGTGAGGAGGCCCGGAGGGATTATGTTAAGCATATTGGCTGCCCACAGAGTGTATAAAACGGAAAGAGCAGATGAATCAAACACAGTGGGTGAAGAGGATATGGAAAAAGGTACAACGATTACCAGAGGCATAATCAGCCATACAAGAGGCATAGCCCCAAGTGCCAGTAATGTAATTTCCACTCCCGCTGCTGCTTTCCATCTGACTGCCGTCTTTCCTCCGAGTCCTATCTTGCGCGTAGGCGCTGTCTTTTCATTAGCTCCCGTGTCCGCTCCGAAATTCGTCTTTCGTCTGGCTGCCATGGCTGTCGCTGCCGCAATAATAATCGGAAGCCCTAAAACCACAATTATCAGAATCGATACATACGTTTTTAGATGGGGTGCGCGGAAACCTGCAACAAAGGCCGTCCTGTGAAGAAGCCCGGTAACACTTTGGACAGGGTGAAGCTCTGCGACACTCGTCATAGGATCCCCCAAAATCCACGGAGGCACCGCCACACCCAGACTCATCAAAACCGTAGCAGCAACGTCCGTGTTTGTGACAAGGCCTGTGCGCCTGGTGGCTTGTGAAGTCAATATGCCTTCAGAAAAACCCTTCCCCGCTATCACCACCGGAGTGAGGAGATGCCCTGATTTAGACGCCTCCCAGCTTGGTGTCGGGACAACCACCATAAGGATTGAATCTTGAAGGTTGACAGATTCAAGGATACCTGCAATAAGCCTATCCGCTGACGCCAAAGCTTCTCGCCTCGCACGAGAGTATGCCTCTTCTGTAATAGTCCCGGATAGCCACAGCCTCTCCACCCGGGCCGTATCCCCGGATTCAACTACAACAAGATCCGCTTTCCGAACGTTAAGATCCGCTTTTTCGACGTTGGAGCTTTCAGGTCCTACAGCATTCTTGACTTCTCGGGACAGCCGGGCCACGTTTGCTACGACACCCCCTGGAAAATCAGGTTTTGCAGAGGTCACGGAATGCCCGACATTGCCCATGTCTACAAGACCGCACCTGTCCATGGCAATGGATACAGCATATCTACAGGGATTTGACAAGGTATCAGAGTTCCCGAAAACCGCTGTCCTCTTCCCTGCCCTGCGCAAAGCCTCGCCAAGAGCGCCCGGGACGATTTCATAAGACAGATTCGTGTTCGCCCTGATGATAGTGGCTATGTAAGGGTGAACGACATTCTCTTCGGATGGGGCCGGCTTGTTCGTGTTCCGTATGTAGACTTCAAATGCCCGTGCATCTTCAATAGGCTCATCAAAATTGAAAGCATAGCCTGCTTCCGCCGGACCTTGCGCACGTGTCCCTGCGCCAAGTGTGACATACGCGTGCTCCGGCTGTTGGGTTTTGGCTGTTCGTCCGTTCATGAGCCCGATTGCACCCATCTTCGTCAACTTAGTGAGGTTTGGCATTATCTCATCATTGATGTCATTAATGGATAAGGCATCTATGGTTACCATAACGACAGAGGTGGCAAGTGGGCGTACTGCTTCCGAGGCCTGCGGATATGTCACATCTCGCATGGACGTGCTGCCTATCCCGAAGATGACTATGAGGGCAATTAAGAAGACTCGACATACGAGCCTAACATGCCTTTCTCCTAATGATAGGTCTTTGAACCCGGGCAAGCAAGGACCTCCTCGTAGACCTCTTCAGTCTTCCTTATCATCTCCTCAAGGGAGAAATTCTCTCCTGCGTGGAGCCTTGCCCTGTCCGCAAAGATTCGGGATTCCTCAGGATAGAGCAAGGCATCGCGGATGCAAGCAGCCATAGACTCTGGATCACCGGGGGGTACGAGTCTTCCCGCGCCCGGCATGACTACCTCTTCCACGCCTCCTGTTCTCGTTGCGACTACCGGCACCCCGCTTGCCATAGCCTCAATGACGGAAAGAGGCATTCCCTCAGAGAAGCTGGATAATACGAACACATCCAGTGCGGAGTAGAAGGACACCATATCCTCAATGAATCCCAAAAACCGCACTTGGTCACCAAGCCCAAGCTCCGCAGCAAAGGCCTCCAGTTCATCTCTGAAAGGTCCGTCTCCTGCGATGATAACTTGGGGTGTAAATCCCATTCGACCAAGGGAAAATATGGCCAGGAGGAACGTCTTAACTCCTTTATGGGGAATCAGCCTTGATACGAGACCTACTACCGGAGTTTTTGCAGCGCAACCCATGTCTCTTTTCGTGCTCACTGGATGTTGGCTATCCGGGGATCGTATTTCCAAGAACCGCTCAAGATCTATGCCGTTTGGGATGTGCCTGACTTTTCCGGGGCCGAGGCCGGAAATGGCTGAGTATTCTTGGTGCAGGGCCTTGGATACAGTGATGACTAGGTGGGTGAACCTTGCTAAGGCACGTTCAGCATAAAGACACATCTTACCCAGAAATGCAGAAGAGTAAAATGTAGTAGGACTAGCTGCAGAAGCGTTTGCTGCTGACAGATGCATGCCTGAACGTGATAATACCGAGTTGTGGACTGTGTAAACAACTCGTGGTGCAATTTGTGTATCTGCGGCCGGGCATCTATCAACCATCGCGTTTGAAACTTCGTGACTGGCGGTTTCAGCGTCATCAACTAAAGCATCGGCAACCTCACAATTCGTAACCTGAGCAAAAAAGCACAAAGCGACAGCTACCCGTCCGATTGCTGCCGCCTTGAATCCATGGAAGTGACAAATATCAGGTTGTATTGCCCTTATCAACTTCCTCAGCTTTAGGCAAGCAGTTGCATCACTTAGCGACAATGTACGATCCGAAATCTCAAGAAACACATACCCCACACCTTGGCGAGCTGCCCATTGGATACAAGTCTCATCCTTTGGGGCTGCAAGGAATGCTTCGAACCTGTCCCTATTAAGGCCTTGAACAAGCCCTTGGACGTGCTTTTTCATCCCTCCTAAAGAAGGCCGCACAACTTCCAAAACACGGATTCTTCGGGACACCTTAATACACCTCTGGAATACACCTCTGAAGTATCTTGCGTTCCCCGGTGTTAAGATATGCCCACTTCGTGAAATGGCTTAAGAGCCCGTTCCATAATCCCGTGTAGGTGGGCGATTAGCACTCCGTAGTTTACAATAGGGACACCTGCCTGTCTTACCCGAGCTATCCGATGAAGCATCTCTCTCCTGGTTATCATACACCCCCCACAATGCACAACAAGATCGAAGTCTCTGAGGTCAGAAGGAAATCCCGT
>DIQZ01000099.1:20777-32573 GCA_002424305.1 Firmicutes bacterium UBA5449 | reverse complement strand
GGGGATTTTCACACGCCCGATGTCGTCACCGACAGGATGATGAGTGCACGCTTCAGCAATAAGGACCTTCGCACCCGGCTTAAGATTCGAAACATGGCGAGCGCCTGTAGCAAGAGTGGTAAGGTCTCCTTTATGTCTTGCAAACATAATTGAAAAGGACGTAAGTTTTACAACAGGCGGCACCTGCTTGGACACAACCCCGAATACCTGGGAATCTGTTATCACAAGGTTCGGAGGCACTTTCAGATCTCCTATGGTCTCTTCAACAGCATCTTCCTTAACCACCATAACACGAGCGTTATTGTCAAGAAGGTCACGAATGGTCTGAACTTGAGGCAGGATTAGCCGTCCTTTAGGTGCCTCAATATCCAGAGGTGTCACAAGAATCACAGTATCACCGGGTGACACAAGTTCTGCGGTTAAGGACGGGCCTTCCCAGTCAGTAGGCGCACAGGCGATAATCCGTTCCTTAACATCTTCTATGCCTTCTCCTGTCTCTGAACTCACCTTCGTAATTTTCACACCCAGCTCTTGTTCCCACTGCTCGATCAGGGCAAGGGGCGCAAGATCGATCTTATTTGCCACAACGACAACAGGCAATTCCTCTGCATGAAGCCTCTCCATGACAGAATGCTCAGGCACCCCAATGCCGGAGGTTGCATCGATGACCAGCACTACCAGGTCAACTTTACTCAAAACACTCCAGGTTTTCTCCACTCTGAGTAAGCCCAGTTCTCCCGTATCATCTATACCTGCAGTATCTATTAGTGTCACAGGACCTATCGGTGGGATTTCCATAGCCTTATACACAGGGTCAGCAGTAGTCCCGGGGACATCGGAAACAAGGGCTATGTCCTGATTTGTGAGCGCATTTATCAGGCTTGATTTTCCTGCATTTCGTCTTCCCAGGATAGCTATTTGAAGTCTGTTGCTTCTCGGTGTTTCTTGCATTTAGCTCCTCCTTTCTAAGGCTGGTATTTAAGGCTAGTGGCACCAATCATAGTGCCAACCGAGTACCAAGTGCCAACCGAGTGCCGACCGAAGGCATTGCTCCCATTGAGGACGCAACTACCGACAAAGGCGCCCTCGCAGCTAAAAGTAAAAATCCCGCTCACCCTGTTCGAGTCTGAGAAGGCGCTTTTCCGTCTCCATTCGGATTTTCTCGGAGGGGATCATCGCAAGGTGTGCTTTGATAGCTTCCTCCCCTATCCTTCTTGTGCTGTCAGACGCATAGTCTAAGAGGTATTCCTTAAATGTCAGGATAGCATTGGGTTGGCAGAGATCTTGGATCTTGCCTGTTTTTGCAAACTCCATGAATCTGTCACCTGTCCGCCCCTGCCTATAACACGCTGTGCAATAGCTGGGGATGTATCCCGACGTGGCGAGGCCGGCTATGATTTCGTCCGGAGTCCTATGGTCATCAACTGCAAACTGGGGAATCTCATCCTCTTCTGCTGAACTTCCAGAAGTATGTGCCTTGGCATGGCCGTCAACACATCCTTCCGCGTGACAGTCATGCCGATAAGCACCGACACCTGTTTGTGAACCTGCGCTGATTTGAGATACACCGACCTCAATCACTTCATCCCTGAACCCGGCGCGCTCTCTGGTAGAGAGGATAATACCTGTGTACGGCACTGCCAGACGCAAAATCGCCACTATCTTCTTGAAGTCTCTGTCTGCCATAAGATATGGGAATGTCTCAAGTGTAACGCCTCGAGCAGGTCGTAGCCTGGGCACGGAAATCGTATGCGGTCCTACGCCGAATCTCTCTTCAAGGTGAAGTGCATGATAGATAAGGCCCAGGATTTCGTAGCGGTAGTCATAAAGCCCAAGAAGTGCACCGATTCCCACATCATCGATACCTGCTTCCATTGCCCTGTCCATAGCGCCAAGATGCCAATCATAACTGGATTTAGGTCCTTCAGGATGCATGGCCTCATAGGTAGGCCTGTGGTAAGTCTCCTGGAAAAGGATGTATGTCCCGATGTTTGCAGCTTTGAGACGTTTGTAGTCTTGGACAGTCGTAGCGGCAATATTGACATTCACCCGTCTTATACTGCCTCTATCCAGCTTTGTGTCGTAGACCGCTTGTATCACTTCTTCAACGTAATCAATGGGACAATTCACCGGATCCTCGCCGCACTCCAATGCAAGTCTCTTGTGACCCATGGATTCTAAGACTTTAACCTCTTCCATTACTCCCTCACGGGATAGTCTGTGTCTCCGCAATTTGTTGTCCCGGCGGTAACCGCAATAGACGCAGTTGTTTACACAAAAACTTGAGAAATAGAGGGGCGCAAACAGGACAATGCGCTTCCCGTATATCTTTTCCTTCACATCATGAGCAGCATCGTACAGCGTCTCAAGGTTAGCGTCACTTCGAACATTAAGAAGCCTTCCCACCTCTTCAGGAGATAAGCCTTTAGCTTCTCTTGCCTTGTCAACTATGTCACGAACTCTGTGAGAATCAGGTTCCTTCGTATCTCTCAAAATATCCATGATGATATCGTCCGGTATGAAATCACACTTTTTTATCTCAGTCTCAGGTATGGCCATCACACTTTCACCTCATTTTTTGTGGTTGTCTCAGTCAACTGGTGAGATCCTCCGTTCAAGACTCTCTCTACGCTTTCGAATTACTCTATGCTTCTCTTCCTGCATCCCCATTCCGTAGTGGTTTAAGTCCTTTCGGACGGCATCCCAATTCCCCCCGAAAACTATCTCCTTTTCCTCCGGAAGCTATCTCCTTTCGTTTGAGAAATTCTTCTTCCCATCGTCTCGAGCATTAAAGCTATTTCGCCTATACCACCGTCTTCAGGATCCTTAAGAGATGCACTATCCGGGTAAATCTCATAAAGCTTCCTATATTTTGCCGGGGTTATGTTGGGCATTATCACGTTTCCACCACAGGATAAGGCCAGTTTTCTTCCGTCCGGACGCAAAGTTGCGAGCGCAGTTGTGACAGGCAAATTAGCGTGTGGTAAGGCAAGCCTGGTCACTACCAAAGCTTTCAGAGTCATCGCAACATCGCCTGCGGGATATAATGCTATGGGCGTATCAGGGTGCGGGATAAACGGCCCGATTCCTGCCATGTCCACATCGAGCAGTTTAAGGAGAGCGATATCTCGGGCAATAGTGGATATGTCTTGGCCAGGCAGGCCGACGATGAACCCTGAGCCCACCTGAAATCCCAGGCTTTTGAGGTTTTGAAGACATTCTATTCGCATCTCAAGGGATCTCCCGGGATGAAGACGTCGATAAAGCTCAGCATCTGCAGTCTCGTGTTTTAGCAAGAATCTGTCTGCTCCTGCTGATTTCATGGTTGCATATTCACTACGTGCTCTTTCACCAACGGACAAGGTCACAGCCACATCGCCGAGGCCCTTGATTCCCTCTACGATTCGGGCAATATCTGAGGTGCTGTAGTGTAGATCTTCGCCTGATTGAAGGACTATAGTGCGATAGCCTCTTCGAATTCCGTTTTCTGAAGCGGCCAGTATCTCGTCCGGAGTCATCCTGTATCTCCGAAGTTTATGATTATCCCGCCTCAGACCGCAATACAAGCAGTTTCGCATGCAGTAGTTGGAGAACTCAATAATCCCTCGGATATGAACAGAATCCCCAACGAAGCGTTTACGGGTTTGGTCGGCCTGAGCGAATAGCAATTCTGTTTCGCCTTCGGAGCAGGCTTGTAGCATGGATGCAATATCAGTAACATCGCGTTCAGTGAGCCTATCGTAGCCTGTCTCAGTCCAGACAAATCGGCCTTGGCCTGTCGCCGGCTCAGTCGACTCATCTGGGTGGAGCGCAGTATCAATCAACTCCCCTGGGGTGAGCACGGTCTTGCCTAACTCATCTCGGTTAGCCATAGTCGCAGGAACCCTACCTTGGCAGACCCGGGCTACTCCTGTTTGTTGGAAATCCTGCCTGTCTCTCGCTTCTCTGTTTCTTGCATTCAATGTCAAAAGGCCCGCCTCCCATGCGCACAGGAGACGGGCCTTCACACATCCTCGAAAACAAAAGCTCGCCTCCCCTTGCGTTCAGGTTAACCCCTTCACTCAGGGACAGCTAGTAATATTCACAATCCGGCCCAGCCCTCAAGGTTTGGCAGATACGGCTTATGCCTACAGAAACACTCTGCGTCCACAAGCAGACTTTGCGTCTGCAGTAAACTCTGCCTTCTCCCTCAGGTCAGCGAGTCCGGATTCTATTAACTTGATGATACAACTGTTATCTTCT
Organism: Firmicutes bacterium UBA5449; assembly: GCA_002424305.1. Classification (GTDB taxonomy): domain Bacteria; phylum Bacillota; class SHA-98; order UBA4971; family UBA4971; genus UBA4971. The sequence goes on along the minus strand of DIQZ01000099.1, from coordinate 28,331 downwards.
GCAGTACTACTGCTACATCTATTTTACCATGATCAACATGTCAACGTCGTCTATATTCTATAGGCGTCACCGTCAAAAAGCAACTTTTTTATGGATTATCCCTCGTAGACCTGCCACAACAAAGCCTTTGCCTTGACCTCATCCAGTGGGGCCGGCGAAAACTTGCTGGCTGCGGTGGATACTCCGATCTTTGCCAGACGGTCTACATGCTGCGCAAACTCTTCCCTGTCGACTCCCAGCTCCTTAAGGTTTCTGGGAATTCCAAGCTCTGCGTTTAGGTCCCGAAGTCTCTGTACAAGGTGGTCGCACATATCCTTATCACTTCCGGTAAACCCTGCCCGCCGTGCGAGTCTCACATAGATCGGATGCGGTGCACTGTATGCTATCGTGTGTGGAAGCAAGAGACCGCATACAAGCCCGTGCGGGTATCCGAAGATCGGCCCTATCTGGTCTATTGCGTGTGTAAGGCCGGTGCAAGACTTGTTCATCGCCATCCCTGCCATAGATGCCGCGCTATGCATGATCTCACGTGCCTCTCTACCCTCTGCACTCTCGGGATCTGCCTTTACCGAAACAGGCAGGTACTCGAGGATATCAACAGCTGCTCCAAGAGCCACTGATACCGCCAGGTCACTGGAGATACTGCACGCAGCTACTTCTATTGCGTGGGAAAGCGCATCAAGCCCTGAAAACGCCGCAACTTTCGCAGGCATCGAGCTCACCATGTCTGCATCGAGGATCGCCATTGTCGGGACTATCTCATCTGACATAATTAGCTTCTTCAGGCCTGTCATTGAATCCGTGATAACAGCAACGCAAGTCGTCTCCGAACCCGTTCCACTGGTGGTCGGCACTGCAACAAGCTTCGCTGCCTTCCCAAGCGCATGTACGGCAAACGGCGTAAATGCCTGCTCCCATGTGGTGTCGGGATGCTCGTAGAATACCCACAGCGCCTTGGCAGTGTCCAGAACTGACCCGCCGCCGATAGCTAAGATGCAATCAGGTTTGAACTCCTGCACATGTTCCAGCACCTGCTGCACATCATCAGTGGATGGCTCAGACTTTACGTCAGCAACCACCTCACAAACTCTACCGGAACCGGTCAGGCGTTTCTTTATCGCGTCAAGTCTGTCTGCTGCCAGTGCTCTGCTGTCGACGACAAGGGCAGTGCGTAGACTGCCTAACTCGTCCAAATAGACCAAAGAGCCCCTGCCACATACGAATTTCGTGTTGAAGTAAAATGAGTAGTCTGCCATATAATCACCCTCCAGATAAAGAGAACGGGCATCAACTGCTGCGTCGTTCGCTCTTGAATCGTTCCTAAATCAATCTCAACTCGTCAAACATAGTCTAAACTTAAGCATAGCCTAGAATTCAAGAATAGCCTAAGATGCGTAAGGTCTCTTGGATAATAGGACCTGTGCAAAACGCCCCGACTAATGTGCCAACTCCAATCGAGCCCCCAAGCAATGCGCCTGTCAGGACACATACAGAGTCCATCAAGATCCTCGCCCATCGAACCTCAAATCCGGTCTTCCGGTGCGTAAGCATCATGAGACCTTCCACAGCTCCTTCTCCAAGATCGGATGCAATGAAGATTCCGACCCCTATCCCCATCGTGGTGACTGCCCCAATCAACATCAGCACGGCTACGGGCATGTTTGGAGCATGCGGTATCCAGTTCATTAAAGTATCTGCAAAAAAGCCTACAAGTACTGCACTGAGCAAAGTGCCCAGTCCCAGGTGGCTTCTGTCGACAATAAGTATCACCAGAATTATTGCGATGTTCAGGGACTGCATGGCACGGCCAAATTGCAGTCCGGTAAGGCAAGATACCCCCTGAGCCAGCACTGTGAAAGGTTCAGCTCCAAGATCAGCCTGAACATAGAGACAGATTCCCAAGCCAATGAGGAACATCCCTATCATCAACATCAGCAACTGTTTCGGTAATTGTTTCGACAACTGTTTCGGTAATTGCTCAGGCAACTCTTTAGACAAATGGTCCGGCATCTGTCGCCTCAACTGCTTCCTGTCTGACACCCACATGCAACCCTTTCATTAACAATGCTGCAAATTATTGCCACTCTCTAATCTTCCAATATCTCTCGATAGCCGCGGTCAATTGCTCAGGGTCTATTCCATTGAGCATCTTATGAGACCCTTTGACAGATCCGTAAAGCCGGTTGGGCAGATTCGCCTGAGGATGCTCCTTACCACATTTCACGTCAGCTTCATGGACAGCATCACGGCAACGGCAGGCGTATTCCATGAGGTCTGATCCTGAGTATTCCTTCCCCACTGCGTAAGTCAACAGCTCAGCCATGGCATCTTCACGCACCGGCGCACCATTGGTAGGCGAGATCCAGCGACATATGCCTAAAATATCAGAGACTGTAGATATGTTCTCCATATAGAACTGAACAAGCTCCTTGTGCTCAAACGTCCACCTGTCTGTGACAGGTCCCGCGACACCCGCGTCTTCAAAGATGTCGCGTGCCATTGCCCCGCCAACCTCCGGCCCCAGCATCTCAAAGATGGGGAATCCGGCTAGATAGTCGCCTCTCTCTGAAGCCGCGAAAGCTAACGCAAGTCCCATATACGCACGTGGTTCCGGAGAAGCCAGTTCCAACCCGTCGCGGTGCATCGCTCGCTCGTGATACTCAGGCCCGAGCCGGTCTGCGGCTCTGGCAACTCCCTCAGCCAAAGTGTCGCCTATGCCTTTTCGCCTCGCTATGGCTTCTATCAATCCTAGGTAAACCTCGGCGTTTGACGCATTCCGTGACAAGCCGATATCCACAGCAATCTCCTTAAGAGATAGGTCTCCTGCTACTACAGACTCAACCACAAACCCTAACACATTCCCGGTGGACGTGCTGTCAAGCCCCATCTGCTGACAAGCAACATAGGAAAGCCACCCGAACCTCGGCTCCGAGAGTTCCGCCATGTAGTTCAGTTCTATTCGCGGATCGCACTGAATGCCGAACGGACCTGTTTCAGGAAGATCAATCACATCCTGACAACGCAAAGGACATCCGAAACAAGCGGCTTTGCCGGTGCGGTACCTTCTCAGCACCTCTGCTGATCCATCCACGACACCATCGCCGGGTCCTGAAAGGCCGGTCTTATTGCCGTAGCTGAAGTATCCATCATCTGCTGCAGGTTTCAGCATCTTCGGCGTATCCATCATGTTCTTATACGGCGCTGATTCTGCAAGCTGCTCGCGCATGCGGACGCACGCGTCCATGAAACGTTCCGGGTCTGCGATGCCAAGCCGTCCCGACCCTCGCACCACAATGGCCTTGAGCTTCTTCGACCCCATGACTGCACCCATCCCTGTGCGGCTTGCGGAGTTAAACGTTCCTGCTCTGATGCCCGCGTACCGCACCAGGTTTTCTCCTCCGGGTCCGATTATCATTGAGCGCGAACGCTCCCCGAAACAAGACTTCAGAGCATCATGCGTTGCCATCACATCAAGTCCCCATAGATCGCAGGCCGATTCGAAGCGTACTGCATCGTCTTCTATTACCAGTATCACGGGGTCATCTGCAATTCCCGTAATCACCAAGTGATCGTATCCCGCATATTTCAGCTCAGGCGGGAAATGCCCTCCAATATTGCTCGCCCCAAAAAGCCCGGTCGCAGGAGATCTGGCAGCCACATGGAGTCGTGAAGAGGCCGGCGCAAGTGTCCCTGTAAGAGGACCGGTCCCCATAATAAGAGGGTTTTCAGGCCCATAGGGATCCACAGACCAAGCCCCGGCTTGTGTAAGCAATGCTACATCTAAGCCCTTACCGCCCAGCCATTTCGCGACGTACTCGGAAGTCGGACTTGTCCACGATTTCCTACAGCTCAAATTCACATGAAGTATTCGCCCAGCCCATGCGTTCATCGGTCTACAACGCCTTTCTCCTTGATCCGCCCCTTGCGTTTCTTAGGTCCAGGAGCTTCAACAGAGGTAATAGCTTCCTCCTGACATATCCGGACGCACGCCGGCCCGTCAGGACGACCGGAACACAAGTCACATACCAGAGGCATACCATCATGCGACAATCTGAGATAGCCGAACGGACATGCTGATATGCAGCTTCCGCATTCAATGCAATTTTCGGGGATCAATTTGACTCCGCCCTCAGGCAGAGCTTCCAGTGCACCAACAGGGCATGCGACAGCACATCGCGGTTTACGGCATTGCCGACAAATCTTCGGGGTAAAGTCTGTATCGTGTTTTGCAAAATGTATCCATATCCTTCCGAGGTCCGGTGAACACGCACCTTCGTGCGCTAGAGAACAGGCGGTCTCACATGACCTGCATCCTGTGCATTTATCGGCTGTAACTTTCAAACGAATCAAACTTCTACCCCTCCTTGCGTCAATTATGCTTTGCACCCCAATTGCACAACTATACATCAATCACTCTGCTATGTTGGCATGTCTAACATGCAACCACATGTTATTGGGTTGAGCGGAAGGCATACCCTAGACCTTCCGCCCAACCTGCATTAGCTAACCCGAATTAGTTAACCTTGATTAACTAATCTGGAGCAACATTCACTTACCGATCGCGAACTACCTTAATGCTGCCGTCCTTGATTCCTTCTATTGTTTTAGCTATCTCAGCTCTGACCTCTTCAGGCACCTTGTCGCCGATTACAGACATGTCTGTGAGAATAACACCGTCGTTGACAACGTTGTACATAAATGTCTCTCCGCCTTTCCAAGGCCCCTTGAAGTGCATGGTGGCTACATCATGAAGAGAGTTGTCTACTCTCTTCATGATACTGGTAAGGACGTGCCCTGGCTTGATGCTATCCTGGTTAGCGTCGGAGCCGATTGCGAAAGCGTTTGCTCCTTCTGCTGCTTCAATCACGCCGAGACCTGTGTCTCCGGCTGCATGCAAGATTACATCTGCACCTTGTCCGTACTGGGCCAATGCCAGTTCCTTGCCTTTCGCCGGGTCGCCGAAGCTTCCTGCGAATGCATAGAGCACCTCGATCTTGGGATCCACTGATGCAACTCCTTGCTTGAAGCCTTGCAGCCAGTTACGTCCGACTGCAATGTCCATCCCGCCGATGAAGCCTACCTTCTTGTCCTTATTGATCCCTTCTACCTCAGTTCGCGTAGTCATCAGTGCTGCCAGAACGCCTGCTACATATGCACCTTGCTCTTCTCCGTATTCAACCGATATAACGTTGTCGATACCGGTCAATTTGCCGTCGAACAACACAAAGTGCTGCTTAGGGAAGAGAGGCGCCAACTTGGCTACGTAATCCCTCATGGGAGTGCCTCCCGCGAAAATCAGATTATAGCCTGCCTGAGCTGAATTTCTGAGGTTGGGTTCCCAATCAACAGGGTTAAATGATTCGATGACTTTGATTTTGCCTACACCATAGTCGGCTTTTGCGTTCTGCAAGCCTTCATATCCGGAATCGAAAAAGCCTTTGTCTCCCAGAGTTCCGGTAATCACATACGCAATATTCTGAGCTTTGGCATCTGCATACTGGGTACCAATCACAGGGCTGAAAAGCAATCCGATGAGGAGTCCTACTACAATAGCCTTCATCAATCTGTTGTTCATTTGCGATTCCCCTCCCATTAGGTAGTCTGTCAGGTAGTTTGTTAGATAGTCTGTGGTTTTGCTCTATTGTACAGATCTGCTGCAGTTTTCTGCACATAAGCAAAAAGCACTCTCAAATCGTAATTCACCAGTTGCTGTTCATCAACGAGCACGCGTCCGTCAACGATTGTCGTACGGACATCTTGAGCACTAGCAGAATAGACTAAATGCGCGATTATGTTTTCCGGCATCCCCCCAGTAAACATAGGCCACAGGTGAGGTTTCCCCATATCAACAAGGATTATATCTGCCTTCTTGCCCACCCTGAGCGATCCAATCTCTCGCTCCAGGCCGAGACATTTGGCACCTTCAATAGTTGCCATGCGAATCACAGTCTCCGCGGAAAGAGCACGTGCATCTCCTGTGGCCAATTTCTGCAGCATTGCACCTACACGCATCTCTTCGAACATGTCGACGTTGTTATTTGAAAGATTTGAATCCGTACCGAGGCCTACTACAATGCCCCTATCCAGCATCTCAGTGATTGGAGCAACTCCTGATGCCAGTTTCATGTTGCTGGAAGGGTTGTAGGCCACCTTCATTCCCGACTCTGCCATGATGTCCATATCCCGGTCATTCACGTGGACGCAGTGGGCGGCCAACATTCGACCGCTTATGGCACCGATCTCGTCCAGCTTTTCAAACGGAGAACAACCGAACTTCTCACACATCTGCTTAATCTCCGACTCAGTCTCTGCCAGATGTGTATGGATTCCGACATCGTGAGCGATTGCTGCATCATGACAGTCCTTATAAGTCTTCCAGTCACAAGAGTATGGAGCGTGCACTCCAAACCAAGGCATTACCCTGCCCGGGCATCTGCCCTGCCATTCATCAACGAACGTCTTGTTGGTTGCGTAGGTCTCGCCTGCTCCTGCCGGGTGATCTATGATCTGAGGAGCGATGACCGCGCGAATTCCGGTCTTCTCCGCAACCTCTGCCACAGCACCGGGATAGCGGTATATATCGATAAAGGTGGTAGTACCGCCCAACAACATCTCAGCCTGGCACATAAGTGCACCTGCGCGAATGTCCTCCGCTGTCAGACTGGCATCGATAGGAAAACATATCTGCTCCAGCCAGTCCATGAGGAGCTTGTCCTCGCATACGCCGCGCATCATGGTCATATGGGTGTGCGTATTTACCAGACCGGGCATGATGACACATTGCTCAGCATCGATGACGCGCGCAGCGTGAATATCAGGCTCGCCTTCGCCTATCGCGGCGATCCTGTCACCCGCTATCGCAACATATCCGCAAGGTATGATGTCTAAAGACCCATCTATGGTGAGGATGATTCCATTCTTGATAAGGATATCCGCTTGCGTCACCTTTCGCTCCACCCCCTACTTAAGGTAATCAACATAATCTATGAGACGGGTCTCCGGCAGCACTCCCATGTCAAGTAGAATCTGCTCCGCCTCAGCCAAGCTTTGGGCGTCACGCGTCTTTAGCACAGGTGTGGAGACCGCTTCCACAATGGTCTTAGGATCGAAGAAGAGGTCGATGGCTGCAAGCGGTGTCAGCCTGACCGTAGTCCCCCACGGCTCTGTCAGCATCATGCGGTGTGCACCCAGCTCACCGGTGGCTGCTACTGCAGGCCACCTCTCAACCGGATCCGGGAATTCGTTGCATATCCTAAACATGTCCTGGACGTCTCGTTGCGTAAGGCCGTAGGCGCCGAGGAACCCGCCTGCCCTCATTGCCTTCCCGACGTTCCGCTCCAGATCGTCCATTTCGAGCTCACCGTCACATCCGTATCCTGCCAGCCCATAGAATGTGGGAATCTCAAGACGGCTCATCATACCAAGCGAGACAAAATCCCCCATTGGCGTCCTGGGAGTCTTTACCTCATCTCCGGAGAAGAACGAATCTGACCCTACATCCATTCCTACGAAAATATCAATTCCGAGTTCCGACATTAGCTTGTTCATCTCATC
>DIQZ01000099.1:0-20541 GCA_002424305.1 Firmicutes bacterium UBA5449 | reverse complement strand
ATCATCTCAGGCGTCTTGCGCCCGCGCACCCTGCTGTTTCCGTCGACGAGTGCGACATTACGGGAGATCTGCTCTGCGCCTTTGATTTCAGACACATCAAATATCGTCGGCCGCAATATACATGCAAATTCACTGTCAGCCACCGCTGTGCCGTGCTCGCTCCACCATTGGCACGAAATGCCTGCAAGGTAGATCTCTTCCACTCCCAACGTTCTTAGGTAGTTCATGATAGGAATAGTCTGGATGATGTCGCCTCCTCCGCCTATCCCCATCAAAAACGCTTTTCTGGCTTTGAGCGCTGCTTCATGCAGACTGGTCTTGGTAGTTGCCATGCACTATCACCTCTAAGATTCTGATGGTTTACTCACTTGAGCCTTCATTTTATTGATGCTCACCACGATTAGGGATACTACTGTAAATACATACGGAATCATGATTATAAAATGCGATGGCAATCCGACAGACTGCAGTCGCATCGATATGGCCTCTGCGAGGCCGAACAGAAATGCACCGATAGCCACCTTGTACGGAACCGCATCGCCGAAAAAGATTACTGCCATCGCCATAAACCCACGACCTGCAGTCATGTTCTCAGTGAACATGCAGAGCGCACCCAAAGAGAGATGGGCACCTGCCAGTCCGCATAGGACACCACTGATCAATATCGAGATGAACCTGATGCGGTCTGGATTTACTCCCAACGAAGCAGCGGCCTGCGGAGCCTCGCCGACAGCGCGGATTCGAAGTCCCAGCCTCGTTTTATAGAGGACGAATTGGGCAATAAAGATCAGTAAGATGGAGACATATACCAGGAGTGAATATCCACTCAGAAGTTCCCCCAGCACAGGCACATTGGATAGGCCGGGTATGGATACATCCGGGATTCCTACCAGTCCTTGAGTCATCTCGCTCTTATTGACCCAGAAAGTCCGTAGCAAAAATGCGGTAAAGCCTGATGCAAACAGGTTGACGGCCATTCCTGCGATGACGTTGAGCGCCTTGAACCTCACAACGAAAGCTCCGAGAATCCATGCCATGATTAGGCCAACAAACATGGAGGCAAGTATCGCCAGAACCCAACTGTGGGTGAAGTAACTGATTGCCACAGCGGCAAAGGCACCTGAGAGCATCATTCCTTCCAGGGCAATATTTAACACATTGGCCTGCTGCGTGAAGAGGCCGCCCAATGCCGCCAGTAAAATAGGGGTGGTGAGTCTAATGGCAGCTACCACCAGAGAAAGGTTAAACGCTCCTGCCACAGGTCTTCACCTCCTTGCGATGGGATTGCGCGCTGCCCGACGGCAGCTTCGGCTTACGCTTGAATATCTTCAAACCGGTAAAGTCTGCAGCGACAAACAGAATGATGATCGCTCTCAAAGAGTCAACTAGCTGTTTGGGAACGTCTGTCGCAAATTCCATGATATTAGCGCCCGACTGGAGCCCACCGTAAAAGACGCCGGCCAGTAATATACCCAGCGGATTGCCTTTAGCCAGAAGCGAGACTGCCAGCCCGTCCCAACCGTATCCGGGGGAAAAGTTGTTAATGAACCTGTGATGGACACCGAGAATCTCGATGGCCCCTGCAAGCCCCCCAATGGCACCGCTTATCAGCATTGCGCGTATCGCAGTACGATCAGTGCTTATACCGCTGCAACGGCTGACCGACGGTGAAAGCCCGGTCATTCGTATCTCATACCCAAGCGCAGTCCGCTTCAGAAGGAAAGTGGCAACCACCGCGAACACGACCACAAGGAACAACCCCACGTGCAGACGGGATGCTGCGGACAGCTCGTACAGCTCGGCCGACCTGAATATGGCGGGCGTCTGCTGTAAGTCACCCGGTTCCTTGAACGGGAATGAGACCAAGTATGAAGTGAAATACTGGGCAACATAGTTGAGCATCATTGTAGTAACGATCTCGCTGGTGCCCCACTTTATCCTGGCCACGGCCGGCAGATATGCCCATGCCGCTCCCACTACTGCAGCCAGCCCCATCGAGAGCAACACATGCAGCACAGGGGGCAATCCCTTTATAGTGAACCCAACCCAAACAGCCGCAAAAGCGCCTAGGTAGAGCTGACCTTCTACTCCCATGTTGAACATTCCGCAGGCAAAGGCGACCGCTACCGCAAGGCCAGATGCTATTACAGGTATGGAACGAACCAGCGTGTTCTCTATGCTTGAGCGTCCCACGAAAGCCCCGCCAATCAGCGCTTTATAGGACTCGATGGGGTCTTCACCCGCTATACGGATAATGACTAAGCCAATGCTGAGTGCCAGCGCAATCGCAAGCAATGGCCTGCCTATCCCGGCAGCTATCCGCCGCCTTGCATTGTCTTGTTGTGTCATCGTGCTTCCTCCTCCGGTTCGGCATCACGGACACCCGCCATCAACAGGCCCATTCTCTTCTCATCCACGTCACGGTTGGGGAAAGAGCTGATTAGCTCTCCCTTGTACATAACTGCAATCGTATCCGCAAGATAGAGCATCTCTTCCAGGTCTGAGGAGATCAGGATAATGGCGTACCCCTTGCGCCTGCGATCCAGCAACTGTTTGTGAACGAAATCAATCGAGCCGATATCAAGTCCGTGTGACGGCTGGCACGCGATGATAACGCGCTTGCTCAACGCAAACTCCCTGGCCATAACCGCTCTCTGCGCATTTCCGCCTGACAGAGAGCCTGCAGGCACGTCCAACAGCGGAGGTTGGACATCAAATTCATGTATGAGCTTGTCTGCCCATTTCTTGATGGCATCAGTCTTGAGTCCAAACCCATTAAAGCGCTCGTCCCGCTCAAATCCGAGAAGCATATTCTCAGCTACGCTGGCATCTCGGATCATTGACCTCTCGTATCTGTCTTCAGGGATATAGCCGACACCCAGCGACCGGATGACATCTGATGTCTTCCCGGTCACGTCCCGGCCATCTATTTCTATCCGACCCTTGCTGAGTTTCTTGAGCCCCATGAACACATCTACCAGTTCATCCTGGCCGTTCCCGGCAACCCCGGCAATTCCCAGGATCTCCCCGGCGCGCACTGTAAAACCTATATCTTTGAGACACCAGCGCCCGTACTTGTCCATAGCCCGGAGCCCATCTGCCTTGACGATCTCCTCGCCAGGCTTCACCTCATCTTTTCCGGAATAGAGTTCTACCTTCCGTCCGACCATCTGGAGCGCCAGGTCTTGTTCGCATGTCTCATCTATCGGAAGAGTAGTCACAGTCTTCCCTTTTCTAAGCACAGTGACATGCTGAGCCGTCTTCATGACCTCGCGTAGTTTATGCGTAATAAAAATTATGGTTTTGCCTTGATGCGTAAGAGTACGCATTATCTCAAATAACTCTTCCGCCTCATCCGGCGTTAACACTGATGTAGGTTCGTCCAAGATCAGAAGATCCGCACCCCGATAGAGGGCTTTCATGATCTCCACTCGCTGCTGGACTCCTACCGGACAATCTCTGATTCGAGCCTCCGGGTCGATAGTGAAACCACACACGCCTGACAGCTCACGTATACGCTCCTCAGCCTCAGCTAAATCCAGCGTGATACCTTTCCTCGGTTCCACGCCGAGGATCATGTTTTGCGCAACAGTGAACGATGGGACCAGCATAAAGTGCTGGTGTACCATTCCAATATTTAGGCCTATCGCATCAGAAGGACTCTTTATAACGGCTCGCTTGCCGTTCAGGCATATTTCTCCGGCATCAGGCTGGTATATGCCGAAGAGAATCTTCATGAGGGTGCTTTTTCCCGCCCCGTTTTCCCCGACAAGGGCGTGAACCTCTCCCCTTCTGACTTTGAAATTTACGTCTTCGTTGGCTACCACCGGGCCAAAGATCTTGGTTATGCCTCTCATCTCGAGGACATACTCGCTAGCCAAGGACTGCTACCTCCTTTGCTGTCGCAACCGCCGGCCGTAGGTTGCGCGACTGCGCAACCTACCTAGACAGGCCATGTCACAGGATGCAAGTTATTAAGTGTACAGCTCCTATCTCTGTCCGTAGCGTTTCGCGAGGTCTTTTGCTTCCTTTTCTACTACGTCCTGGCCAAGAACTACAGGCTTCCCAATGATGTGTGCAAAGCAATAGGTCATTGCACTTGCTTCCAGGAATTCGCAGTTTCCAAATGCCAAATCCAAGGTCTTACCCGTGCAGAGCGCACCGTGGTTGGCCAGAAGAACGCCGTTCCTGTTGCCAAGGCCTTCCACTACGTTTTTGGCGAGATCCTCAGTTCCGATGCTTGCGTACTTGGCACACTTGAGACCGCCACCGAAAACAGCCACGAAAGCATCTAGAATTGGAGGGAAATCCTGCCTGGTAGCTGCTACTGCTGAAGCTAGATTCTGGTGTGTATGGACGATAGCGTTGACATCCGGCCTTGCGTTGAAAATCGCCCTATGCATGTTCCGCTCGATGCTTGGTGTTCGTTTGCCTTCAATGATGTTGCCGTCGAAATCCATGACTACAATATCCTCAGGCGTAATTGCCGGATACGGAATCCCGCTGGGAGTAATCATAAAACCATTATTCTCCGGCAAGCGAACACTGATGTTTCCACCTGTCCCGGTACAAAGTCCCTTTTCAATAAGCATGTTGCCGTAACGGATAATTTCTTGTTTAATCTGATCCTTAGTCATCGCTCTATTTCCTCCCCCGATTTGCTTCTAGACTCCGACGTCATCCTACGCCACGCCCTATGTCCCATGCTGCATACTCAGGCCAAACAAGACGGACAGCCGGGTCGGGCTGTTGGTTTGCATTCATAGACAACGAAGAGCCTGAAATGTATTGATCCATCGCTGGAACACGTCACGGTAGACCTCTACATCCTTCGGATCAGGATCTACCTTTGTCAGTTCGGGCCTCATCGCGCCCACCGCATCCTCAAGCGTGGAATGCAATCCTACTCCAACCGAAGCGATCATCGCAGCGCCCAGTGATGTCGCTTCCTCTACAGTGTTTACAAAGACGGGCGCTTCATGAATACTCGCCACTATCTCAGTTAACACTCCGCCACGGGTTCCGCCGCCGCACATGTAGAAAGGTCTCGAGCTTGCGAGGATTTCATTCATCTGCCTCACGTTACCCTCCACCGCACATGCAATCCCCTCCAGGACTGCCCGACCAATTCTGGCCCTTGTGGCGCAGGTCTTCTCGTATGAGCTTTCAAGACCAATTAGTGCACCTATAGGAAAAGGCATGTCCGGAGTCTGACATATCCCTGAGCCCAGAAAAGCCAAAAGACCGTCACAACCGGCAGGAATCTGCCTGACCAACCTGTTTACGCTGTCAAAAGGCACATCCGGGCCAAAGAATTCATCTCTGAACCACCTGTAAACAACGCCCGTCCCTTTTGCGTTCCCCTCCAGCACCCACAGACCGGGGATCACGTGGCACCCGGTCCATGTCCGGCGCTCGCTGTCGAGTACCGGATAATCGATAGGCGCCATCACCGGGGTTGACGTACCGGATACTGCGCAAGAGGCAGAATCATCGATAGCCCCCGAACCGACCAAGGCCATCTGGGTGTCAGCTCCGCCTACGATGACCGGGGTGCCGGGCAAAAGCCCGATACGCTCCGCTGCCTTAGGAGTCAGCCCCCCCAAAACTGTGCCGGGCTTAGCTATAGGCGCCGGCAAATGCCGCGGAAGGTTCAGTTCATCGATGAAATCCCAGTTCCACTCTTGTTCTACAATGTCAAACAGCATGGTTTCACCGGCATTCGACGGCTCACTGCAGCAACGCCCGGTCAGACAGTAAATAATCCAGTCGTTTATCATGAGCAGGCGATGCGCGCGGCCGTAGAGCTCCGGGTCGTTCTTTCTGAACCAAAGGAGCCGACATGCCGGAAACATAGCGTGTGGCCAGTGGCCTGAGAACTCATATATTCTATCGCCGTATGTCGCAGCCAAATATTCGGCTTCGTCCACCGCGCGCCAATCCATGTTCGGACCTGCATAGATTGGAAGGCCGTCTTTATCCAGCAAGACACACCCTTCGCGCTGGCTTGTTGCAGAAATAGCCGCTACGTCTCCAGGCGCGATTCCGGCTTTAATTGATGCAGTTCCGGCGGCGTCTGCCATGATGTTGTAGAACATGTCAGCATCGAATTCTCTTGCGTACGGACTGTGACTCAGTGATGTGGTATATCGCCATTCTCTGTACTCAGAGATAATCTGGCGACCATTGCTGTCAAAAATACTGCATCGTCCGCCACCGGTGCCTGCATCAAAAATAATCAAGTATTGCCCCGCCATTTTAGGAGCACATCCTCTCAACCATGAATAACCTGGGGGTTAGCCACACATCGCGCACCTTTTCCTGACAGATAATCAGCGATCGCTTCCGAAATTATGATTGAGTGATGGCGCGTGACATCATGGCTTGCTCCGCCTATATGGGGCAGGAGCACGCAATTGTCCAACTTAAAAAACGGGCTGTCAGCCGGCAGTGGTTCATCCATGAAAACATCCAACCCCGCCCCGGCAATCCGATGTTCTGATAAAGCTTCTATCAGTGCATTCTCGTCTACAACCGCAGCGCGTGCGGTATTCACGAAGAACGCAGTAGGCTTCATCTTTGCGATTAAGTCTTTGCTTATCATTCCGCGCGTCTCATCAGTGACTGCGCAATGTATGCTCACAAAGTCTGCGCGATGCATGAGCTCATCCAGCGTGCATAGTTCCACGTAATCAGGGGCCTCAGTAACAAAGGGATCGAACGCTGCTATCTTGCATCCTATTGCATTACAGATGGCAGCAACCTTGCGCCCTATTGCTCCAAAACCGACCATACCGACAACCTTGTCGCACATCTCGTCCCCTCTGAACTTTAGGTAAGGCATTTCGCCGTCGGGAGTCCACTCGCCGTCCCTGACAAAGTGTTCGGCTTCGAAAACTTTTCGAGCCACGCCTATCATAAGAAGGACTGTGAGCTCTGCGACTGCCTGAGCGTTTCTGCCCGGTGCATGGAATACCGGAATACCCTTCTCGGTCGCTGCATTCACATGGACATTTCGAGGGACCGCTCTCGTACATCCGATAAGCTTCAGGTCAGGACACGAGTCGATCACTCTGGCAGTGATATCCTCTACCTCGGTTATGAGAATTTCGCAGCCTTTTGCTGCGGATATCAGTTCGTCCTCTGTAAGCTCCTTTTGCGTCTGTCCCCACCCGCTAAGCGTCACGTCCATGTACTTTGACAGAATCTCGACGCCTCGCCGGTGAAATGGGGCAGTGATAATTGCTTTCACTGCTGGTGCACTTCCTTTCGATGGACGATTATATAATCGTAGCTACGATACTTACTTCATCAACTGCTTCAATAGGTGATCCCAAGCTGCAATGGAATCTCCATGCTCGATCGCGCTCTCCAAAACTGCCCTGTCCAGCGTACGAGCCTTTTCATACAAGACTTCGAGTGCATCTAAAGACCACCGGACAGCATCTTCAGGAACTTCTCTCGCAGGTGACATATCAAGTGACAGCCACCCGTCGTAACCGGCTCGCTGTAGATGCCAGAAAAATTCGAGCGTCTCAATAATATGTGCTGTCGCAGGCAAAAAGTCATCATCGAACCTGCCGTGGTTGTCATTAAGGTGAACATGCATCAGCCTGCCGTAGCCTGCAGCCATTACCGCGGCTTGCGCCGGGCTTTCGTTTGCCAGCAATGCGTGACCAAAGTCAAGGGTGATGCCTACGTTGTCAAGACCGATATCCTGACAAAGCAAGAGGGCACTGTAGACAGACGGAAGCGCGGAGGCTGCCCTGGGTTCGTATGGTTTGTACTCCAGCGCAAATTTGAGATTTGGATATGCTGTGGCAGCTTCTCTTATTGACGTTCTCATGCTGTCCCAAGCTACCCAATAATCAGACTGGAACGCGTAGTCGTACCCATCCTGCCCAGGCCAAACGTTGACCATGTCACAGTCCAGGGCCAAAGCAGTCTCAGCCGCTTCCACGATCTGCTGTGTAGCCTTGAGGCGCACGGATTCACTGCCTCTGGATATCCCGCCGGTTTTGAATGCGAAGTCATTGATCCCGCTGGCAAGGACCGCCATTACCTTTAGGTCAAGTTCCTTCAGGACTTCTCTGATTACCGGAACATCTATATTTTCGTAAGGGCATATCACCTCTACGCCTTTAATCCTCTTGTCTTTCGCCAGGCGTCGTAGTTTCGTCTCAAGCGCCGGAGATTCGTGATAGTCCACAAAGCGATCTCGGTGTCCGCCAATGACCCAACTGCCTGCGCCCCATTTTGCCTCTGCCATCTTCAGTCCTCCGTTTCCCATGGTGCTTGCTGCAATAGCAGCAACATCGTAACTCTATGTCAGCATTCTGCTTATTTGCTACCTATCTACTGTCTGTCAGCTGTCTCTCCAATACCTGATAGCTATCTCTCAGCTTTCTATCAGGTCAGCTAGAGAGTAGGACGAGTCGGCACCGGATTAGGCGTGACCAGGACTTTCACTGCCTTCCCCGAGTAGAATGCATCAGCAGCCTGCTGCATGTCGTCAAGCGTGTAAACGCTACTTATCAGCCGATCAGCGCCGCGGAAGAACCCTTCTACCGCAAGACGTTGATTTTCTTCAAACTCGCTGATTGGGAAGTACCACGTTCTGTGAACGGCAAAGTCTTTGAGCCGAGTGGACAAATCCACTGTGAGCTTGAAGGAATCAGGCTGCTCACCAAGGGCAAGTACCCTGCCACCGAAATTGACTACGCTGAGACAGTTGGTCAGGCTCGCCGGCACACCCGCTGCTTCCACCGCAAGGTCCACTCCACCTTGAGCCTGCACGTACTTGACCGGATCTGTCTCTGTCATGTCGATAGGGATCGCGCCAAGGGCCTCTGCCTCTTCCAGTCGGAGACCGCCTCTGTCCACCGCGTAAACCTTTGGAACGCCTAACGATTTCAACACGCAGATCGTTCCAAGGCCAACTGCTCCGCACCCACCCACATAAGCACGCTGAGCAGACTTTGCGTCAGCTCTTCGCAACCCGTGAAACGGAGTGCCCAACGTATCAAGAAGCAGAACACCCATCTCCGGAGAAAGCTCAGGGTCGAGATACATCAGGTTCTGCTCTGGCGCAACTACATATTCGGCAAATCCGCCGGGCCAAGCCCAACCTATGTTCTCTTTACTTACGTGTTCAGTGCATGCAGTAGAGAGTCCCGTTGAGCACATGTCACACTTGCTGCAGAAACGTGTCAAGTATATGGCGGCTTTTCGACCGGGCTCAACTTGAACTCCCGGCCCTCCATCTATGACCGTAGCAACGATTTCGTGTCCCTGATGCTGGTGATAGCCTTCCTCGTATTGCGGGCGTTCAGATCCACATAGGCCGCAATAATCGACTTTCAAAAGCACTTCACCTCGATTGGGAATTGGGTCCGGAACTGTTTCGATTGCGATTTTCTTTGCGCCTATGAAACGAGCTGCTTTCAAAGAAGTTCCCTCCTAAAATTGACTGTTTCTAATTCAGATATGTAATATCACTGTTATGTATCTGCTATGTCCCTTGCTGTATCCAAGACTTGCTCAGCTGTGGCATCATCAGTAATCAATCCGTCTATGTACCCCCCACGTGCAGCCCCTATTATGGGAAGCACCTTTTCACTGCCTCCGGCAACCGCTATTACCGAGGGCATAGACTTCAGAGTCTGAATACTGAAGCCGAGGATGTGGTCTGACAATTCAGGCAACATCTGCTCACCCCGGATGTCATAAAAGCAACCTATCATCTCCCCTACGACCTTGTAGTCGAGCAAGCGCTCGCACACGTCGCGTGGATAGACTTCTTCACGGCGGTAAACTTTTGTGAGCATCGGATTTCTTAGATCTCCCACACTGATGAGAATCAGGTCAGCGCAGCGAGCCGCCTTTATTGTAGCTGCGATTCTTTCATCCTCGAGCAAAGTCTCTTTGATATGTTTTGTGCTTACGTGAAACGGCACATTAAGCATCATGGGTCGACCGCCGAGACGCTCACAGAGTTGATATGCCAGTTCCTGTGCGCTCTGGTCCCCCAATGATGAGATACCGCCAACTATGTTGCAAACTCTGAGTCCTTCCGTTTCACGTCGCGGAAGGTTGTTGACCATTGCTCTTAAGGTCCGACCCGCCGATACGCCGAGAATCATGTTGGGTCTCAACCTTGCTACCAGGTAATCTGAAGCAGCACTACCTATGGCGTCAAACAGATTCTCAGGATGAATCGGTGCGCTTACTACAAACGCCTCCTGCAGGTTCAACGCTTCCTGCAACTGCCTACCAAGATCCACGTTCTCTCGAAACTTCGAATCAATTGTGATTCTCACGATTCCTTTGTCACGTGCCTTCTGCAGCATGCGAACAATTTGAATTCGCGAAACACCAATGACGTCAGCTATCTCTTGCTGAGTCATCTCTTCCTCGTAATACATACAAGCCACTTTCGTCACCAGATAGTCGTCATTCACTGCAGACATCTCCCGGATTCCCCCCTGTGCAATCATCTGAGCAAAACCCTTTGAAGAATCGCGAACCACCTAAACATGCTCTATACTCGTGTTGTACATATGTTCATATGTTGTACTGTTGTTCATTTGTAGGATTCGACAGGCATCTTCAAATTCCTTCTGAAGATGCAATCTTATTATTGTAGTAATTCTTGGAATCAGAAGAATCAAGTGGAGTGATTTGATTAGAATTGAAGGCGATAGATGAACGCCTCAAAAAATGGTTACATGAAGCCTGCTAAATTCGCCGGTTCGCCGATAGATTCTCCCGTGTCATTCAAATTCCACCTGGTCCACGAGTTCTGTCACTTCAGCCTCATCTACCCCGAGTTGACTCATAGCTTCCGCAAAGTTTATCAGCATCACGGTCATATTGAATGCTGCTGATTCGGTGTAAGGGTCAGGATTCTATACGCGGCAACTGAAGAAAGCAACCTTTGCTGAACGACATTAGAATAGCTTCACCTGAATTCTTCGGAAAATGCGACAGGCAAGAACAGAGGCCTCACCTTAACGGACAACTACATATCCAATCCTGACTGACTGTTATCGCTTTTCATCGGATGTATAGTTTTGTTGACTGCCAATGCTATAATGATTCCCAGAAATGTATCTATCACCCTGTTTAGCGCATATAGATAGGGTGATGTATCACTGGCGCCAATTGCTATGGCAAGGAACACTATGCTTGATATCACAGCCGTATCGCTTTTATTCAAGAGATTGCACAGGTATATTACAACAAAAACACCGAGTCCCGCAATTACGGATTGGGTGGGCAACACCGGTAGCAGACTATTCTTGATCAGTAAGAATGCCAAACCAACTATGCCCCCCAGCAGTGTCCCTATGAGTCTATCTGCCCCTTTTTTATATGAATAGTACACCGTTTCCTTCATACAAATAACAGCAGCTGAGCAAGCAATTAGTGGGTTCGATCTACCTGTGAGTTCAAATACCAATATACACAAAAATACAGATAGAGCGGTTTTTATGTTTCTGAATCCCGGTTTAGGTAAATTGATCTTATTTCTCAATAGCATAAAATTACTCATCTCGCGAAACCTATTGAATTGGCTGTTTAGTCAATCTCATATTGCTCAATTCTATTATAAAGAATCCGTCTGATAATACCAAGCGCTACCGCTCCGGAGCTCCTGTTCCAATAACATCATATGCCAGGCTTTCACCGCGCCGTCGAGCACCTCCCTACCTACCTACAATCCTAGATATGCTCGTCGTATATCAGGGCTTTCCAAAAGCTCACGCCCGGTGCCACTCATGGCAATCTTCCCGGTTTGCAGCACGTATGCCCTGTCTACCATAGCAAGGGCTTTCTCCACCTTCTGCTCCACCATGAGCACTGTCACTCCGCGGTCTCTTATCTCACGCAGGACCTGCAATACGCGGTCTACCATAGTCGGCATGAGCCCGAGCGATATCTCGTCCACCATGATCAGTTTAGGCTCGGACATAAGCCCACGTCGTACTGCGAGCATCTGCTGTTCCCCGCCTGAAAGAGTCTCCGCTTTCTGAGAGCGCCTGCTACGGAGCACAGGGAAGATCTCGTATACTTCCTCCAGGGTTTGAACTATCACTGTCTGCTCCTGAACTATGTGCGCCCCCAGAAGGAGATTGCCCTCAACACTCATTCTCGTAAATAGATGCCTGCCTTCAGGAATGTGTGCGATTCCTAAGGTTGTAATTTCGTACGCCCGCTTTGTCTGTATCGGCGCACCGAAAAACTCCACTTCCCCCTCCATGGGTGGTACCAACCCGGAGATTGCTCGAATTTGTACGGGCACCTTTGAAGCTCTTTGTCCTCAGGAAAGCAGATGTGACTACGTTCTCAGTGACCGTCATATCGTGGAATGTCTGCACTATTTGAAATGTCCGAACCAGGCCCAGCCGTGCTATGTCATACGGTGCCCATCGGGTTATGTCCGTGCCTGCAAATCGAACTGATCCTGCACAGGTTTGCAGCTTTGATGCGTTGAACTTCAGTATCAACGTTGGATACGGTCACAGGGTACTTCACCCTGCTACAAGAGCAAAACCATCCTTCTCATACGTGCTGATCCACTTGTCGACCATTTCCGCAGCATGAACGCCGTACTCATTGTCAATGTAATTCAGAAATACGCTTGCGAGGGACAACAAGAGTGGGAGCATGCGCACCCTTTATGCCAGGTAGGCCTTGGTTACTGTGTCACCCTCTGAGAAGTCAGATGCCGTACCGGATGCCACGACACGTCCTGAGCGAAGGATATATACTCTGTCAGCTACTGAGAGTGCTGCTTGTGCGTTCTGCTCTACAAGAAGAACTGTCATCCCTCTCTTGTTGATGTCGGCAATTGCTTCCATGACCCTGTCAACTAAGACAGGTGCAAGTCCCATTGAAGGTTCATCCATGAGGATAAGTTTAGGATCTCCGATTAGCGCGCGGGATATAGCGAGCATCTGCTGTTCCCCGCCGGATAGCGTACCTGCAAGCTGGTTGCGCCTCTCTGCTAATCGTGGAAATAACTCCAATGCCTTCTCAATGCCTTCCGCCACTTGGCCACGATCTTTGAGCACATACCCTCCGAGCTCCAGGTTGTCAAGCACTGTAAGTTGAGGGAAAATCCTTCTCCCCTCCGGCACAATTGCAATGCCTGCTCTTGCAATTTCTGAAGTAGGCATGCCGTCTATTTTGCGCCCGATAAACCGGATCTCACCGGAAGTTGTGGGAACCCTGCCAAGAATAGTCTTGAGCATAGTAGTTTTCCCTGATGCGTTGCTCCCTAAGAACACCACGAGTTCGCCGGCATTTATCTCAGCGTCTATACCTTGTAGCACCTTTACGGAGCCGTATGATGAGTGAATGCCTTTGAGCTCAAGGACCGGTTCAGCGGTCAAGCGCAAACCTTTATCCCGCACGCGCAAACGCTTCCTACGAATGTGAGCTTCTGCCTTGGCATCCAACTCGACGTCTCCGTCGTCGCTCTTGACATCATTCTTGAAATCTGCCAGAGCATCTCCGGTATCCTTATTAGTATCGTTCATCACACCCTGTCCGCCTGTGGTTCCGAGATACGCGTGTATCACGTCAGGATTAGCCACAACTTCCCGAGGAGTCCCTTCTGCAATCTTCTCACCGTGATCCAGGACAATCACCCTGTCACATGCACCTGCAATCACATCCATCCTGTGCTCTATGACAAGGATTGTATATCCGTGCTCTTTGAGGATGCAAATTCCATGGACAACCTCTTCTGCCTCCTCAGGTGTCATCCCGGCTGTAGGCTCATCAAGGAGCAGAATCTTCGGGGCCAAGGCCAGTCCTCGTGCAAGCTCGACTCTGCGCCTCTCAGGATACGAGAGGTCCTTGGCAGGTTCAGATTCACGAGATGCCAGGTCCTTACCGAAGAACTCCAGCGCCGTGCGTGCCCGTTCCACCTCGGCATCATGGCACTTCCGATATTCCTTTGTGCCCAGCACCGCGCTGTACACATCTCCCTTAAGACGCAGGTGACAACCGGCAAGCACGTTCTCTAACACGCTTTGGCTCTCGAAAAGCCTGATATTCTGAAACGTCCTCACAACACCCAGCTCAGCAATTCTGTGAGGTGGCATACCGGTAATGTCATCACCGAACACTGAAATCTGACCGGAAGTAGGATTCACTACCCCGGTAAGAAGATTGAACAACGTAGTCTTCCCTGCCCCGTTCGGGCCGATTATGCCTACCACCTCGCCGGATTTGACGCTGAAGCTAATGTTGGATAAAGCTTGCAATCCGTCGAAGTAACACGTGACATCATTGATCTTGAGTGCAGGCACTGTCCTAGGCGCAGGTGCTGTCGCAGCAGACTCATTGTCCATATCAACGCCGTCTTCGGCATAGCTTCCAGAGGGAGAAACAAACCCTCTTACACCTGACCTTCTCAACATGCTGCCGATGGATGTTGCAGCTGTAGTGACACTTTGCGGGATAAGTCCTTGTGGCCTGTATATCGCAAGGAACACCAACGCAACTCCGTATATCAGCATCCGATAGACGCTGTATGCACGCAGCATCTCAGGAATGATGATTAACACGAGAACGCCAAGCATAATACCGGGAAGGCTCCTTAGACCACCTAGAACCACCATGCAATACACAGTGATAGTTTCCTGCATCGTAAAATTCTGAGGGAATATCGCCCTCTGCCACGACGCGAAAAGTGCACCGGCAAGCCCTGCAAGCGCAGCTCCCCATACAAACGCAGCTACCCGGTAACGGGCTATATCAACACCCATGCACGATGCAGCCACCGGATCCTCACGGATAGCGGACCAAGCACGCCCCATACTTGAACGCACGACTCGACTGACAATAACAACTACAGCTACTGCAACTATCCATATGAAAACATAGGATGTCTGAAGCGAATCAAAACTTACCCCAAAGATCCTGGGCGCATCAATAGCTACAATCCCATTAGGTCCGTTCGTAATATTGATGGGACGATCTAAGTTGTTTAGCAGGATACGAATAATCTGTCCGAAGCCTAGTGTCACCATTGCCAGGTAGTCGCCTTTAAGATGAAGAGTGGGAATACTCACTAGGAGTGCAGCCAAAGCTGATGCACATATTCCACAAGCTGCTGCAGGCAGAAAAGGCAAATGAACTCCGAATTGGGGCGATGCAAGCAAAGCATATGTGTACGCTCCAATCCCGTAGAACGCAGCATACCCAAGGTCAAGCAGGCCGGCCTCACCTGCCACAATGTTCAAGCCAAGGGCAAGTATGAGATACAGTGCAACTGACCCGCCGAGTCTCATATAGTAGAAGTTCCCTGTGATGAGGGGAAGAAAGGCTAAGACACCATATCCTGCATATGTCATCCATGGCTGAACTGAAAATCTTATTCGATGATTCATAATCTCCCTTCCCTCCCCTGTCTATACTTTCTCATCCAAAGGTTTCCCGAGGATTCCCTGGGGTTTCAGTATCAAAACCGCAATCAGTACCGAGAAAACGATGACATCCTTATATACCGGTGCCAAGAACAAAACCCCGAGGCTTTCTGCAAGCCCCAGGACAAGCCCGCCTGCCATTGCTCCACGGATGTTTCCGATGCCCCCAAGGACCGCAGCGGTAAATGCCTTCATACCGGCGGAAAAGCCTATCATGAAGTCTACCTGTGTGTAGTAAAGTCCTATCATTACACCTGCAATCCCTGCCAAGCCTGAACCGACGACAAAAGCCGCTGAGATTATCCTTGATGTCCTAATCCCCATGTATTCCGCAGCCTCCCTGTCCTGGCTCGTAGCTCGCATAGCCTTGCCCAGCATTGTGTGGGTGACTGCATAGTCCATAGCCAGCATCAACGCAATTGACACACTGATTATGATAATACGTGTCGCGGATATTGTGGCACCAAGTGCACTGATTGCCCAGTCCGGCGATATTACAAGTTCGGTTTGATAGGCCTTAGCCCGTCCCTGCGTTAGAAGCATAGCCACGTTCTGCAGGATAATGGATGCACCCAGCGCTGAGATAAGAGTCGTAAGCCTTGATCCCTTCTGAAGCGGACGGTAGGCGAATCGCTCAATTGCGCCCCCCAGAGCTGAGGTGGCAAGCACTGCCCCACAAACCATGAAAACAAGAACCGGTCCGGGCCCTACCGCAGGAGTCCCTACTGCAACAGCCCCTCCCTTGATGAATAGCTGAAGGACTCCCCATCCTATCAGGGATCCAACCATAAACACATCACCATGGGCAAAGTTGAGCATCCTCAAGATCCCGTAGACCATGGAGTATCCCAGCGCCAGAAGGGCGTAGATACTACCTAATGTAAGCCCGTTTATTACCTGCTGGGGAAGCTGAGCAATAATCTGTTCCATCAATTAAACCTCCGCAGGATACTCTATGACCTCTCGAAAATCGCCTTTCTCTACCTGGTATACATAGATACTCGCGCCTACCACATCGCCTATCTCATCAAAACTTATGGGGAAGCCCATTATGCCCTTGTAGTCACGTATGTTGTGAACTGCATCGAGGGCCTTAGCTTTAGTAAGCCCTGCCGGGTTGTCACCTGCAGCCACCCTCAAAGCTTCGATAAGGATCTTCGTAGCCTCGTAGCTTTGTCCGGAAAACACGCTCATCGCCCCGTACCTGCCTTCGAAATTCTTGACAAACTCACGCGCAGCAGGAACTTCAGCAATGGCGCGCCCGATTGCAGTGATATACATTCCTTCAGCTGCCCCTCCGGCACCTGCAACAAGTTGATCCTTCTCCTTCATGCAGTCTCCTCCCATGAACCGGGCTGACAGTCCCAAACCTACTGCCTGCTTCATGAGGCCGGCGGCCTGAGCTGGGTTCGAAAGCCCAAGGTAAACCAGGTCAGGTTGGACAGCCTTTACCCGAGTGAGGATAGGCGAAAAGTCCCGGTCTTCAAGGGTAATCTGGCCCCGCGTCACTTTGACCCCTATTCTGTTTAAGGCAGCTGCCACCTGGTCAGCCAATCCCTGTCCGTAGGCGCCTTTATCGTCTATGATATAGACGCTCTTTGCGCTAACCACTTCTGCAATGAACCTGGCTGCTGCAGGGCCTTGCGCATCGTCCCTGGGACATATCCTGTGCATGACGCGGTACCCCCGCTCGGTAAGGTCGGGATTCGTGGCGGACTGGCTGATTACAACAAGGCCTGCCCGGTCGTACGACGGAAGAGCAGCGCTGACAGTTGCGCTATTCATAGGACCTATAACACCAAGGACGTTTTTATCCATACCGAACTTCTCCGCTACCAACACTCCTTTGGAAGGGTCGCCCATGTCGTCTCCGATGGCAACTTCAATCTTCCGTCCTTTGATCCCACCTTCAGCATTTGCCTCTTCCACAGCCATCTGAATTGCGTTCAGCGCATCCAGTCCTATCTTGGATAAGTCACCTGTAAACGGTCCTTGAGCGCCAATCTTGACAGGCGGGAGTTCTTTGCCGTACGCAATACCTGTCCCAATACATGTAATAAGGGTCACCATAGATACGAACCTGACTAGATTCCGCATTATTTCTACCTCCTCGCTTCTCTCTCGTTTTTGATATCCTCCCCGCCCATTAAAGAGGTCTTCAGCCCCGCAAGGGCAGACACACTCGGAAAAGGACATAAAAAAACCCGTCCTACTGTGAGGACGGGTGCTAGCCGCGGTGCCACCTCGATTAGTCCGAACGAGCACCCCCATGGTATGGGAATACTCACCTGACTCTCTCGCTCCAGGTACGGGAGGGTTAATCTCCTTATACCCTGCCCCTATATCGGGAGGAACCCGGTAGACCTTACTTGACTCAAAGTTCTTTCCGGTCCACTGCTCCTAGGCCCATTCAGTCGTGCTTCCCGGCGTCAGGCTCACACTGTCCCCGACTCGCTTTGCCGATAGTGATACGCTTACTAGCCCCAGTCATTGCAAGTAGTTATTCTAATTGTCCCGATATTATCATGCCGGGATACCGCTTGTCAACATCGACCGCAGAATTTTGGCGGCGGCATTAGTTGCCGGCAAATTGGCAACAAGACATCTGTCATGAATTAGAACGCAAGGCCTCTGTCTTTAGCATGTGGTCAGGCGTAAAGAAGAGACTTGTAGCAAGATACACCACCATCATGGATGTTATGGCAACAGCGGCTGCGATCATATACACCACCATGAGCTGGTATTTCACTGCGTCCACAGGAAATGCTCCGGCAATGATCTGGCCTGCCATCATACCGGGTAGATGGACGATACCCACGACCATAAGCGAAGAGATTGACGGAAGCATTGCAGTCTTCAATGCATCCCTTGTCATAGGCATTATCGCCTGCCCGGATGTGGCTCCAAGCGCAAGCGCAGCCTCAACTTCCGGTTTTCGGTGCGTGATGTCAGCTCTCAGTCGATTCAGGGCAAGGGCAGCACCGGTCATGCTGTTCCCCAGGATTGTGCCTGAGAGAGGGATAAGGTACCGAGGTGAGTACCAAGGCTCAATACGAAGTATGACACCTATCACAATAGCAATCGTAAGGGATGATCCTACAAAAATGGATATTCCCAGCGTAGTAAACATACCCCCGAGCTTGACGGATTGCCTGGCTACAGCATTCTTTACTGCTGCGACGAACATGATGACAAGCATCATTACTACGTAATACCAACGCCCTGAAACAAACATAAATTGAAGTACGTACCCGATAGCAGTTAGCTGCACAAATGCCCTTACTGAACCCACTGCAAGATCCTTCTCGAGCCCCAAGCGATATTTAGAAGAGATCGCCATGGCAGATAAGATGAATAGCACTGCTATCACAAGAGATGAATATGACAAGCTTATATACTCCATCTATCTCAACTCCCCTGCGAGAAACTTGCGACCAAGCTCAGTTGAAGGCCCTCCGAAAAATGCCTCTATGTCACTTTCCTCTATGACTTTGCCATCCACAATAAGAAGGAACCTATCACCTACAAGCCTTGAATGTTCAAGACTGTGACTTACAAAGAGCACGGTCATGCCGTACTTTGACCTTATGTCACAAACAAGCTCTAGAATCGATTTTGCAGTAGTAGGATCCAATGCAGATGTAGGCTCATCCATAAGAAGAACCTCAGGCTCATTCATAAGGGTCCGTGCAATCGCCACCCTCTGCTGCTGGCCGACGGAAAGTTCGCCTGCCATCCGCTCGGGGCTAAGATCAGCCAAATCCACCATGCCCAGAATCTCTCTTACCTTAGTCTCGAGGGAAGACGGCTCCACCCCCCGAAGCTTGGGTCCATACACAAGATTTTCCTGAACAGTCAGGGGAAACAAACTTGGAAGCTGAAATACCATCCCTACCTTG
Source organism: Firmicutes bacterium UBA5449 (assembly GCA_002424305.1). Classification (GTDB taxonomy): domain Bacteria; phylum Bacillota; class SHA-98; order UBA4971; family UBA4971; genus UBA4971. Next base: position 1,202 of record DIQZ01000099.1, on the reverse strand, counting down.
CGCCTTAACTCGATCGGGTCTACTGTCGCAATATCCACTCCGTCTAGGAGTATTCTCCCGGAAGTTACACTTTCAAGCCTGTTAATCAACCTTAACATGGTGGACTTACCTGCGCCTGAAGGTCCTCCGATTGCAAGTATGGTCCCTTCTTGCACTGCTACTGATACATCGCCCAAAACATTATGCATCTGTCCGTCAATGGATCTGGTTTTTGTAACGTTCAAGAACTCAATCTTAGCCAAAACTTCGTACCTCCCGCCCTTCGAAAAGGACAAGTTTGCTTTAATCAATACTAACCCCATGTGTTATGTGCGTCAAACGTCACAGCAATTCAAGGAAGCGGATCAGTATGCCGCAGAGTTACATATAGAGAAAATCAGAAGTCGCCTTGCAGATAAGGGGCAAGCAAGAAGCAGAAGGTACGTATTAATAAAGTGCAAACCGCCGGAATTACGAAACGCCGACCGCGTCTTTGATTCCAAGATAAGCCTGTTGCACCCTGGGATCTCGTCTGAGGTCGCAGGACTTTCCACTGAGCGCGATTCGTCCAGTCTCCAGCACATATGCTCTTTCAGCTACCCTCAATGCAATGCGAGCATTCTGCTCCACAAGCAATATGGTTACGCCCTGCCTGTTGATCTCACAAATAGTCCGAAATATCTCCTGCACCAATTTGGGCGCAAGACCTAAGGATGGCTCATCAAGGAGAAGAACTTTGGGGGCTGCCATGAGCCCTCGTCCAATAGCCAGCATCTGCTGCTCACCGCCGGACAGTGTGCCTGCCAGTTGTATTCGGCGTTCCTCAAGGCGTGGAAACAGCGCATAGACCCGTTCACGTTCTGTCCGGACGCGAGCAGAATCGTTGCGGTGTTTGTACGCTCCGAGATTCAAATTCTCCTCTACAGTTAATGTGCCAAAGACTTTGCGCCCTTCAGGCACATGGGAGATACCGAGTTCAACGATTCTGTGGGCAGGCATCACCTCGAGCTTGAGGTCACCGAATTGAATACTACCTGACTGCGGCCTCAGAAGTCCTGAAATAGCCCGTAGAGTAGTAGTCTTCCCTGCCCCGTTCGCCCCAAGAAGGGTCACAATCTCGCCGTCATTTACTGAAAGGTCGATTCCTTTGACAGCCTCAACATTTCCGTAGGCTATATGTACATCTCTAAGCTCAAGCAAGCCCATGAGATCTCATCTCCCTT
>DIQZ01000016.1:19200-21764 GCA_002424305.1 Firmicutes bacterium UBA5449 | reverse complement strand
ACCAGGCGAGGCAATACCGGCTCGAAAATTCTCACACAAGGAAACATCGCCACTCCTGCAAAATCGACAAGGTTCCGAAATCTCCCGAGGCACGCAAGATAGTATAGGATCCACTACTACCCTATCCCCGACTTTAATATCAGTGACGTTCTCCCCTACCTCTACCACTCGCCCTGAGTTCTCGTGTCCCAGGGTAACCGGAAAGGAGACAAACGGTGATGAGCTGGGACTGTCCCGTAGCAAAATAAGGTTCATGTCACTCCCGCATATCCCGGAATACCTGGTCTTTATCTTGACCCAGTTTTCGCTTAGGAGTCGTGGCTCGTCCACTTCACGAAGAACGATATTAGACAAAGCAGAATAGTAGGCCTTCCTCGTGAAAACCCCGGCAGCCATTGAAAAAGCATACCTGGGAATAGTACAGAGGAACTGCACTGCTTTCACATTGCCTGCCCCCTTGACCCTTCCGGATTTATGATTCCTAGTTTAATCCCCGCCCTCTTCAGGCTATCAAGTGCATAGCTTATGTCCTCTTCTGTGTGGGAAGCAAGGACATTTGCTCGTAGGCGGCATGTCTTTCGCGGAACTGCAGGGGGAAGAATAGGACAGATAAATATGCCGTCCTTATGCAACAGCATGGTAAGGTTTAGGGTCGTCTCTTCATCTCCTGTTATGATGGGAATCACTGAACTCTCTGTGTTCATAATGTTGTAACCGAGAGCTCTGAGCCCGTCCGTAAACTGGCGGATATTCTTGCGAAGACGACTGATACGCCACTGTTCATCTTCGATTACATCAAAGGCTTCTTTGGCAGCTGCTACAGCGCCGGGAGTTAAGGCTGCAGAGAACACGAAACCTCTGGCTGTATGGCGAAGGAAGGAAATGAAATCCTGTCTTCCTGCTACAAACCCGCCGACAGAAGGAATCGTCTTAGAAAGCGAACATGTAATGATATCGATTGCACCTGCAGGAATGCCAAAGTACTCTTGGATTCCGTGGCCTGTCTCCCCCAGGACCCCAAGGGAATGGGCTTCGTCCACAAGAAGCCATGCCCCGTACTTCTTACACAACTCAATAAGTTCCGGTACAGGAGCTATGTCACCATCCATGCTGTAGACAGCATCAACAACGACCAGTTTACCGCGGTACTTGTCTTCTGCGTCCTTCAGGACCCGCTCGAGGTCGTCCAAGTCGTTATGCTCAAACCACAGGAATTCTGAGCCGGACAGTCTGCACCCGTCGATAAGACTGGCATGGGAAAGTCTGTCACTGATTACAGCATCCCCTCTGCCCATGAAAGATGAGATAGTGGCTACATTCGCCAAGAATCCACTACTGAAAACTATCGAATCTTCAGCATCCATGAATTCAGCAATTCGCTTTTCTAAATCCACATGGAGCCTGGTGGTACCTGCAAGAATTCGGACTCCGTGAGTGCCTGTACCTAATTCATCAGTAGCTTTGTTGGCGGCTGCGTTTATTCTGGGATGATTGACAAGACCGAGATATGAATATGATGAGAACATTACCTTGGACTCGCCGTCTATCGTTACCCTTGCCCCGTCTAAGGAGTCAATCTTCTGAAGGTAGAAATAGAGATCCTGGTCTTTGATTTTTGTTACCCTGCTGGAAAATGCGTCAATTCTCCTCTGTAGAGGATGTCTGACTTTAGACATGACGATTGTTCCTCCTTCCCATGCTAGCGCATGGCGACCATTGAAGATGGTCTATCTTTGCGTACCAGCGTCTGGCAGCTATTGAAGATAGTCTATCAACGCCGGAGGAGGATGTCAACATTTTTGTGCACACCATGCTTATGTGTGTATTGCGCCATTACCTCATAACTGACCACATCGTCTCTTGCGAGAGTATACGTTCAACCGTATTCTTTCAAGCGGGCGAAAGGCCTTTGGATTAGTTGAAAACAGGAGAACGAGTCGTGTGAAACAGCAAGGTTAGTATCCATATCACAGCAACTGAGTGCTAATAGGTTCAGTTGGTTTATGCCCTGGAAGTACCTTCCTTGATACCCTGGATGTACCAGTAGTAGATCATTATCTGAAGCAAAACACCTAGAAGCGCTCTCCACCCTCGTCTATCCAGCCAATCAATGAGTCTTACCGTGCTCGGCCTGTCAGGCCACCCCCCGAGAGTAAGAAGTCCTACTAACCAATAGAAAGGCCGTGTCATCGTAGTGCTCATACGGACACTGAAGGTAGGATGTTTTCTGTAATAAACTACTGCCATGCGACCGCGCTGGTGTTCTCGCCCTCGAATAGCAGGAAGCTTTGCAACAGAGAATTCGTATTTCAAGTGATAGCCTGCGGGCCCATCGGATCTCACGACTCGAAGCCCCAACTTCTTCAACCGTTGACCAAGCTCTAAGTCTTCCCACCCGTATTCTATGAAATCCTCATCAAAAAGACCTGCCTCAAGCAGCCATTTACGGGCAATGGATACGTTTCCGCTTGCAAAGAAGGCCATTGATATGTCAGAGATTCGCTTTTTTGTGCTCGTGGGATTATCAAGGTCTTCAGTATAGATAACCCGGCCATGCACAATAG
>DIQZ01000016.1:10453-18957 GCA_002424305.1 Firmicutes bacterium UBA5449 | reverse complement strand
AATGAAATCAGGCAGTGTTACGATGTCACTATCTAATAGGATCACCAAGTCCCCGCTTGCTCTGAGAATTCCACGGTTTCTGGCTGCTGCGGCACAGGAGTGTTCGTGCCATTCGTAGATTAGCTTTGTCGACTGCTTCTCAAGCCTGTGTTCTTCTATCAGTCTACTAACCATCTCATCTGTCTCGTCTGTGGAACCATCGTCTATGACAATAATTTCGTATCTGTTACTCGGATATGTCTGACCAAGTAGTGCAGACAGACACTTCTTAAGTACTACTTTTCGATTATATGTGGGAATTATCACGCTCACAAAGGGGTAATCTGTGATTTCGAACTCATTTTGACAAGGCATTTTGGTATCCGAAGTCACAGTCTCCCTGCCGTCTATATCAGTCTTCTGCATATTCATCTCCCTTTGAGCGTAGCTCTAACCATTTATCCAGAAGTATCAGGATCCCGTAAGGGATGAAAAAGAACGGAAGTGTATTTCCGCCATCCACTGTAATATCAAACTGAAGATGAGTCATGATAGCCACGAATACAGCAAGAGCTGTTATTGGAAGACTCGAAGAAGATTTTGCCCGAATAACGCTCTTGATTCCTCTGGATACTCCAAGAACCACAACAACTATGAATAGGACTAATCCGGGAATGCCTGTAGTAGCTCCGAATTCAAGAAAAATATTATGAGCCATGGACATTGCTCTGTAGAATCCCTCCGGATGCTCGTACAAAGGATAAACATCCATGAAGTTATTAAGACCTACACCCAATATAGGGTGCTCCCTCATCATTAATAAAGCTGTCCTCCAGATTTCCAACCTATCCTTGTTTGCCATGGGATTTAGGATCCTTGCATAGCGTCCGGCGACAGATGGACTGACTCTGAAGAAGAATGCCACTATAAAGACAAACCCTACCAGTGCAGCTATCTTTAGAACCAGATTTCGCCTGGATTTAACACCTGGCATAAGAAATACTAGGAACCCGGCAAGAAAAGCCACAAAAGCGCCACGGGACTGAGTCGCAATAAGTGCTGCCGTAAAGAGAACAAGAACAGGTGTTATTGCAAGCTTACCACGACGGTCAGCGCTACGAAAACAGCCTAGGGCTGTTAGGATAGCAACGCAGAAAATGGTTCCTGCTGCATTAGTACCGACGAAAGGTAGAGCAGCCCGGTAATATCCCCGCCCCCTAGCCAAAGCTGAAGCATAATTGACCAAAGCGTAGATTGCGCCTATACATGCTGAGCCAAGAAACACCAAAATCAGATTCTTCCCACGGTCTTTCTTGTCAATCATGACCCGATATACTACTCCCAGGGTAACCCAACCGGAAAGTGCCATCCCGAGAGCTCCTCCCCAAGCTGCGGAAGGCCTTATAGCTGGAATAGCAGACAACATCATCCAACCTGTCAAAACCAAGAGAATCATGGTTACTGATCCGAATTTGACTCTTCTGGATTCCGGATCTGCTATTAGTCTGTACACTGCAGTTAGCAGCAGTAAAACCTGTGGAACCAACCCATGTCCCAAGCCAAGCCCAAATGCACCTATATATATTAATGCACGCTCCACACGCTCAGGCCAGGGTGTGGAGCTGATACGGCTTGTCCCCGTATCACTGGGCTTATCAAAATCTACTACATCAGTTTGAAACACACTAATCTCTCTCTTCCCTCTATCTCATATAGGCTTCACCTTTCTCTTCTATTCGCCTGTGTACATACCAAATCCTCCTCCAAACTAACTAAAGGAGGACGTTAGCAAGAAATTCAACAGATCGGCAAATCCGTCCGGGAACTCCCGCAACACAACAACTGATGGGTCTGTGATAGAATAGTGAGGAATTCCCATGGACGAAGGAGCGAAGAGCATGCAAAACAGATCGCAATCTATCGAGAAGCCCAAAAACGCATGCGAGACGAATATCAGAAACCCAGCGATCCTCAGATTCCGCGCTTTGCCGTGTGAGTCCCTCTTATGGATTTATTTTCCTCCCATTAACTGATACAATATATGTTAATGTCTTAGCCAAATCCGGGATCATAACGTATCTTAGCCTGTCAGCGAAGGATGTGTAACCTTTTATCAAGCATGAACCTGGATAGGCGAACTCAAATTAACAATCGAGGAGGAAGTTATATGTCCAAGGGAATTGTCGCGCTCTGTCTTATAGCACTGCTTGTATTCTGTCCATCTACATACGCTGCCTGGAGCTTTGAGGCAATGGGAGGCTCATGTGCTCATCTGTCACTGCCACTGGTTATTCGTCAAGAGGGATACCCTGTAATAAAGCATCAAGCAACATGGGGAACACATCCTTTCGAGGAAGCACCCTATTATTCGTGGCGCGTTGCCAAATGGGAAGATGACAAATCATGGGAGTTCGAACTTATTCATGACAAGATGATCCTTGAGAATCCTTCAGGTGATATCCAGCATTTTGAAGTATCACACGGATACAATTATCTATTGGTCAACCGTGGGTGCCAACGGGGCCAACAGGTATTTCGCGTAGGCGCAGGCATCATTCTAGGCCACCCTGAAACGAAAGTCAGAGAGAAATCCCATGGGGACTTCAGGTTCTTAAGAGGCTTTTACTTATCAGGCATTGGTGGACAAGCAGCAGCGCAGCACAACATAGACATCTATGGCCCTGTCTACGGGATTCTGGAAGGAAAAATGACAGCAGCCTGGGCTAGAGTGCCTGTAGCAGAAGGTTTCGCAGATGTGCCTGCCCTTGCTGCGCATGGGCTCTTCGGACTAGGTGTGAGGTGGTAAGTTACCAATAACATTTGTTGTTGGTAGACATCTACAGTTAAGATGTAGCAATGCTTGCCGATATGACAATAATCACCATCGTATCTCAAGGATCCTACTACTGCCCATAACCTGATTCGCGGACCAGACGCCAAGAGCTGCACCTACTAAGACATCACTGGGCCAATGGGCATGGACATACACGCGGGAGAGCGCAATTAGTGAAGCACAGGCATAGAAAATGCGCTTATACTCGGGATACTGCCGTGCCAGGACAGTCGCCAGTGCAAAGGCGGTAGCACTGTGCCCCGAAGGCATTGAATTGTACCTATCGCTGATTTGAAGCCCGTTAAATGCGTATGGCCCTTCACCCAACCATGGCCTGGCACGGCCAAACGCTGCTTTCAGTGTCAGGCAAGCTATCCCCGAGTAGGCTACTGCATTTGCACCGAGATAGGCTGTTTCAGGATCCTTTCGAGAGATTAAGCCGCAAATGGTCAGCGCTGACAGGCTATTACCTAATTCAGTGATAAATGTACTGATGTGTCCGGACTCAGGAGTCCTAGGTCCGGCATTAATCCTGTCGTAGACATCCTGATCTATCAGAAGCAACGCACCGCCGCTCACCATAAGAAGGTATAGATCGTTTTCATTAACTTGGATAGGGCATGTGTAAATATCATGAAGATCAGTTAGGATCTGAACTCTCGTGTCATCAACGTAGCCTACTTCAAGTCCTTCTAAGCCTTCTATAGTAGCATCGGAAACGCCTGTAACGCTAACTGACGGAAGTTCTGTACGGGCTTCACTGATCTCAGCAACATCAAGTGAGAGTGCTGTATAGCCCTTCTGAACCCCGGAAACACCGCAGCAAAACGTACTACCGATGCCTCCATTGCTAAACTCATCTCTCACGAAGACTGCCCCTGCAATAGCCTGTGAAGATACAAGAAGCACTAATCCCAAACAGCATCCAAGAAGTAGAACCATGGTCACCCAAAAAGAAGTCCTTTGCATGCCTTCCCTCTCTTGCCTTATGCTTACTCTTACCTTACACTTGACTCTCCTACCCGATGCTTAACTACAGTATCCCTGAGGATGACGTCTATGCCACTCCCAGGCTGTGGCAATTATGTCCTCTAAATCAGGGAATCTTGGTGTCCATCCCAGCTCGTTTTTGATCTTGTCTGAACTTGCTACAAGGGTCGCAGGATCCCCGGGACGCCTTGGCGCGTCCACCGCAGGAATCTCCCGCCCTGTTATGCGACGTGCAGTCTCTATGACCTGACGAACTGTATACCCCTGACCGTTGCCTAGATTGTAGATACGGGATCCGGAACCCTCTACCAGCGCTTCAGCAGCCAGAACATGGGCGGAAGCAAGATCGGAGACATGGATATAATCCCGGATACAGGTTCCGTCGGGAGTATCATAGTCCTGGCCGAACACTTGAAGTTCCGGGTGAAGTCCGAGAGCGGTCATGAGTACCAATGGGATAAGCTGGGTCTCCGGGTCGTGATCCTCGCCAATATCTCCTGCAGGATGAGCGCCGGCAGCATTGAAGTAGCGAAGTGAGACATGACTGAGGCCATAAGCTCGGTCATATGCACCTAGAATTGTTTCAACCATGAGCTTTGTCTCGCCATAAACATTAGTAGGTGCACACCTTACATCTTCATCCACCGGAACATGCTCAGGCTCACCGTAGACAGCTGCAGAAGAAGAAAAGACGATGTTGCAAATTCCTTCATGAACCATGGTATCAAGAAGAACCAGGGTTTTACTTACATTGTTGCGATAATACTTAGCGGGATCAGTCATGGATTCAGCTACCGACGTATATGCCGCAAAGTTCATGACTACATCGGGTTTGTGTTGCGCAAACACTGAGCTCAAAGTGACAGGATCTCCGATATCCCCTTGAATAAGCTCGCATCCTGCTACAGCCTGGGCATGACCGTGTTCCAAGCTATCATACACTACAATGGAATGGCCTGCTTCCTGTAATTCACGGACTACATGACTTCCTATGTAGCCCGCCCCTCCCATGACAAGCACCTGCACAGCTTCTCCCCCTATCTGATAAACTTCATTTCTATTCCAAATACCTGCTGCTTCTTATGCCAGGAAGCCTGGATATCGTAGCAGTGGTTGTGATGTATCAGAAGAACCCCCACATCCGGGATACTGTGGTTGACAAAGTCATAGGACGTAGAAATGCCTATGCTCCAGTCTTTGTTGACTCGATAGTCTAGACTTCCTGAGGCTTTGTTCATAGGACTTATCTTATCAAATGCAAATGGACTGGAACCCTGCACCTGAGTGAAATCATAGCTAAGTCCTACCTTGGCCTTGGGTACAATTCCGCTGAAGGTCTCCGCCTCTCCGAAATTCCCCCTCACCTTAGCGCCGACATTGAATGAGTCAAGAATATCCCCGGTTTCATACCATGCTCGCCTGGTATTAAGAGACAGACTACCACTTATTCCACTGGAAAGTCGGATAGTAGGCGATACGAAAAATGCAGCCACGTGAGTCCTACTCGCTTCCACCGCGCGCGAATGCTCCTCAAATCGTCCGAAACCGCCGGACAAAGTAATCGACCCAATATTCCCCGGAATAGAGACCGGTTTCGTCGATATCTCAAACTCCGGTATACGGTATACGTCCCCTGTTGAGCGGATCTCCTTAGCAACCGTTGCCTTAGCTTTAATAGGCGCCTGGCTACCGGTCTGCACCAGCAACTTGCCTTCTACATCCCCCGGCACGAATCCTTTCCACCGGGTTGAGTTGCCTCCTGAATTAACGGGGACATATCCCACGTTCGCCTCAAGGGTTAAGGAGTTTGAAAGAGACATCCCGTATCGGGCTGCAGCGGAGAATCCTTCCCATGACGTGTATCCACCTTCCAATATCCCTGTCTTCCCAGGCCCTAAAGCAAGATCTGCCTCTCCGCGCAATTTGATCCCCTGACGCCTCGAAAGGCAGGCGCCTTCGTACCTCAATGTCCCCCAATCCCGTGTATTATCGAAGTATGTAAGTCCTATGAGAAAACCGTTGGAAGAGTCATAACTAAAGCTGGGGATAGGAATACCCTTACCTTCCCCGTAAGCTATTCCGTCTCCTTCCAGAGGAAACGTAAGTCTCGGCAGAATCATCACCGGAACCTTCCCGAACCAAAGGATTGGCCACTCTGCCACGACACGATCATCAGGATATATCACAATTCTCTTTGTGCTCACACGGTAGCACGGATAATCCAGCTCACAACCGGTAACGTAGGCATTATCTAAAGTCAGGACACCAGGCTCCAGATTCATCTCACTGCCCCGGAGGTACAGATCGGATATGTGAGCATCCGGTGCCAGAATACTTCCTTTACCTGTGTAGAAGTTATGCGTCAGGAGCTCACATTTGATAGTACGTGTAGCTTGATGCGCCACTACATTTCCGCGGGCAACCAGATCCCCGGGCCCTACCAGAACGCAAATGTAGTCAGCAGAAGCAAAGAAATCGTCATAGCACACCTTCGCATTTCCTTGCGCCACCACTACTGTACCTTCCGGCTCGACCCGATACTCTGTTGTATCAGCCTCTATCACAATCCCATCATTGCCAATGCCGGATTCCCCTGCATAGGCCGATCCTGTAAGAAGTCCTGATAGCACGCACACCATCATCGCAAAAACTATTATTACAGGAGATGCCACCCGGGATGCGCGAGGAGGCGTGTCAACCCTTCCATCGCTCCGCATATACCCACTCCTAGGACGTCATTGGACGCTCTTTTGGCCCGACCTATTTCCCCGGCTTTATTTCGACGACAGGCAAATCTTTGGTGAGTTCAACCACAATGTCTACGGGGAGTGTCATTCCATGAACCTTCACATCTGATCCGACAGCCACGTAGAATTCAGCACCTTCGGGGATTATTGCGTCTTTGCCTTGGACAAACACAGCGCCAAGCGCACCTACCGGCCCAAAGACGATAAAACCTGCAAGCCCTGCGCCGATTGCCCACTGCAAGGACTCATTCAGTTGCTTGGTCTTCTCGTCAAAAACCAAAGGCACCACAGTTCCGTCCAATGCCTTAATACCTGTCAGCTCCAAAGCGATTTTTCCATCCCGTCCCAGTCGTCCGGCAGGGGATACATCTGTCACCACTCCGAGCGTCTTGGCGCCTTTAGGGATGACAAGTTGGGTGTCGATAAATACGTCCCTTGCTATTTCAATCTCTACTCGCTGCCCTTTTTGGGCAGAACTTGAATCAAGTTTCTTAAGTAATTTGATGAGGACAGGTTGGCCCCCTGAGACAGTTACATCTTCTGTCTTGAGAGTCCCATCAGGCAAGCACACTGCAAGAAGATAGTCTACTCTCGACGACATGGAACCGGTTCCGGGTTCACCAAGCACAATAGTTTCAAGCTTCTCCAGTTTTGTCATGACCGGCTCCGTAGCAACCCGCCTTTTCAGGAACCACTCAACTGAAGCGAGCTTATACGCCACAGAGACCTTAGCACCAAGAACGCCTCCTGTAGCAGAGCCGATTCTATTAATACGGTTCACTATTGAGCCGGTTTCTACTTGTCCGAAGACGTCCTTCTCTATCAGTTCCAGCCGATCTATGATTGCTCCGGGTAGTTGCTCTCCATAGAGAGACATCTCAATACTCTCAAGGTTCTCCAGGAGAGTTGAGGCCTGGCCTTCTGCAAATGCAGGGCTAAGTGCGGTCACCAAAACAACCATAGTCACAGTGATAATCGAGACTAACTTTCTCATAATTCCCTCCTCCTAACTTCCCATCAGAATGAACAAAATGCGGGACAAATAGCCCGCAGACATTAGCTACTCTAATTCCTTCTATGACACTCTAAAACCTTATGGTTAACTCGGCAGTAGCAATATTGGTTCGATGGACCCCGGGGAGTTGCGACTCCGGATCCAATTCATGAAAATCGATAAGTCTGTAACCTAACACGACAGATGTGGTACCACTAAACGTATAACCCACACCTAAGCTGGCAATGTGCTTACGAGCATCAAGCGATAACCCCGGAGCGTCATAATCGCCAAAGAAACCTGCAGACTTAGTCTTGCCGTCACCCGTGTGTTCAGAGCTTGCCGGCGCACCAAGTTCCACACCTTTCGGGACAGGGACATCTGTAGTCCTGGAATAGCTGTAGCCTGCTTGTATGAACGCTGAATCAGAAACGGCAAAACTGTAATCAATCCCTAGAAGAGCAGTAGCCCTCGCAGCAGAAGCCTCCCCGTCTTGAGACGCATCGTCCTCTTCCTTAGTCAATTCACAACTTGCCCTGAATATTGCAAGTTGGCTCAAGGCGTACTTAAGATCCAACCTCGCTATGACATCCTCGCTTTCACCTGTGCCTTGCCCGATACCGACTGATGGGACACCTAGTGAAAGCTCTGCCTTTGCCCCTGCATCCAGCGGAATACTAAGGGTCTTCGCAGGGTTCGCGGCAGGGGTTCCCTGTGATGTCACCGGATCTATTCCTATTATCTCTGAAAGCCTCTTGCCTCCGCTGATAGTCTCAGGGTTAGGGCCTGTGGATATCGGGGAAACAGAAGATGTATTGCTCAGCCCGAGACTGCCTGCGGCAATCTGCTTTGCATCGTCCTTACTAGGCGACAAGAAGCGTTCCGCTCCCGCTAAAAGCGCAAGTTCCAATGAAAACTCTTCCTGCAATTGCACGAGAAGCTCCCTTTGATGCAAGGAGAG
>DIQZ01000016.1:6316-10261 GCA_002424305.1 Firmicutes bacterium UBA5449 | reverse complement strand
GAAATCGGGACAACCCTCGAAATCGCCCATGCCATTTCGTACCTGGTAATCAGTCGATCTCCGGTGAAGGCATCCTTCGAATATCCGTCTATAAGCCCTGCCTCTGCAAACTCAGCAAGAGTGGCATAAGACCAGTGATCCTTCTCTACTTCGCTGAAAGGGTTCGCAGCAATCACAATTCCCTGTGAGGCAAAAACGACGCAGAACATTACGAGCAGCACCATAGACACCCACTTACCCGGTGCCTGTCGGTGTCCTGATAAACTCGATATGCGTAGTACCGCCTCACCGATATACGGTCTCAAATGCCCTATCACTCTCCACCAGCATAAGCCCTTTTTGAGTTAACATCTGTACCAAATACTATTCTATATATGTGCCAGTAATCCCTCCCAAAGACCCTACCTTTTCAGACATTGGAAGAATCTTTCGGCAAGAATCACTGCAACGTAATCATCGAATGGCTCGCCAGGCGTCCTTAGGGACACAGGAAGCACCCTTCCAAGACCACGAAGGGGATGATCTAAAAGATACCTGCGCCTCCCCTCCATACTGCTTTCATGTTCATCTATGAAGACGACCTCAGGATACGGATCGTGCTCTTTGTCGGTTAGGCTTCCGCATCCCTCTTTTGCCTTCGCAATCTCGCATGCAAACTCCCTGGAACCGGTTCTGTCTCCAAGCACTATCCGATATGACCCATACTTTTTAGCAAGCTCCAAAACCCGGTCTACAGCTTCATCTCTAGAAACGATTTCTTTTAAGATGAGTTCCAAATCGCTTGTGACCACTGCAACTCCGCACTTTTCCCTTCCAGGGTCTACAGATACTATGGTTTCCTTTGGGGAGCTTTGAGGTTTCATACCTTTCACTTCCTGTGCTCTTACAAAAAAGCTCTCTTGTGAGTAGTTCCGGAAGCGGGATCATGAGATGGCAATACTATCGTTATTAGTCATATTATACCATAGGGCAAATTAACATGACGCAACTCAGCTATGAAAGATACGGAATTATCTGCGGCTAAGTATATAGTTGTTGATTCGCGTCGGTTGGTTTCTAAGTCTGGTCTGGGTGGCCGGTGCTTGCGTGATGGGGCGTCGAGAATTTGGCAAGCATATGGACAGGCCAAATTCGAACGAGGCGTGCCTCTAGTGCGCCGTCCCCGAGCGCAACACGGGCCGCTCTTGATACTACTACCCATATACTAAACACTAGCGAAAAGTCATCACAGCTTGCTTGAAACCACGCAGTGATAAAATCTGAAAGCGTGCAAGATCTGTCATTCGGGTCAAAGAATATCCGGGCTGGAAAAAAGGAAACCCCGGGGGAGACCCCCGGGGTATGGTCCTAGGTTAGACTAGAACGTGACCTTGAGTGAACCGGTGATTACACGGGCTAGGTAACTAAGGTCTTCATTATTCTCTACGTCAGACTTAATTACCTTGTAGCCGAGGTTCAGGTCAGTATTGGTCGCTATGTTATAAGCATAGTTGACTTCACCTATGATATTGGTTACAGGAGCGTACTCATACTGCTCACTTGAATAGAACCTATCGAGCTTATAGTACTCAGCCTTTCCGTCGATCTTCGACTTCGGCGTCACCTGTGCCTCGACTCCGGTCTTCAGAATGCTCTTCGTATACGGCTTCCAAGCGGGTTCAATGTGGTCATTCGCGACCGCATAGTCATAGCTTGCGTTCAAGCTGATGCCTTCGTATACTGCGAAGCCTGCTTTCGCGCCAATGTTGAACTCGCTCTCGTGGACGTTCGCGTCGCTGCCAAAGGTCTCCGTATGATCCTTCTTATCCCAGGTGTAACCACCATGAACATTGAATGCTTCGGTTATGTCGTAGTCAGCACCCAGTTTCAGAGTGTTCCTCTTGAAGTACGGCTCAAACGTGGTACCCTTGACTCGAGCGTCAATGTGCTTGAAGGTTGCTTCAACCGGCGCAAATTCGGCTTTGACTGCGGCTGTAGTCTGAAGGACTGCATCCCTGCCAGCTATTCCGCCTTCAATGTAATTGGTATGTTTCAAGTTGAGGCTTGGGGTAAGGGTGAGATCGCCCCATGCCAACTCGTACTCTGCGCCTGCTTCAGCAATTGCAGTCTTCTTCTCATCCCAGTCAGCAGTAGTGTCAGCGTCACCGGTGATCTTATAGCCGCCGGTAAGCGTAAGGGCTTCTATGAGTTTCGCTTTAGCACTGACACCGATCGTCTTGACATCGCGCTTCAGTCCCTTGTCTCCATCCCAGAGGAAAACAAACTTAGGTTCAAAGTCGTCTTCGACTCTGACGTACTCACCTGCGAGTTCAACAGGCCCAATTACGCCCTTGAGGTTGAGCTTTGCAGCTGTATTTGCGTTAACCTCAACGTCATTCTCAACTAGAGTCCACTTAGCGAACTCACCGTCAACCTTCCAGCCTTCACCGAACGAGAAGTCTCCGCCCAAGGAAATGACAGAGTCAACCTGTGGCTTCGTATCTTCTTCCATAATTTCAACTGAGTGGAGATCTCTCCATGCTCTTACATATGCTGTCCGTAGGTTCAGGTTGTCAGTGATAGCAGCCTTGCCTTCGCCGGCAAATGCATATAGAGCATAGTCAGGATCGGCTTCCGTCTTTATCCGCGTGAAGAGAAGAGTTCCGGAATACTTGTCATAACCAAGCTCAGCTACGACACCCTTGTACAAGGGAGCTCCGTTACTCTTGAGGATAGTGTCTCCCCAGAAGGTGTAGTCCGTAAAGGTTCCGTCAGGTAGCTTGACACCACCTGCAAACAACCTCTCAAGCACACCAGGAGTGGTAATCTCAAGTGACAGGCTATTTACTGCCAGATTTCCTTTAGGGTCGCCTGAAAAGCCGTCTGAAAAGAGATCTGTAACAGTCGCAAGACCGGCCTTCACTGTTACTCCATCAGCCGGATATGCAGTGAGAGTCAGCTTCAGTTCATGTTTGAAGTCTGTACCAGGTTCAAAGATGTCTTCTCCCTCACCGTGGTTGTCATCTTGGTCATCTTCAAAAATGTCATTCGGGTCTTCCCAAGCTTCAACCTCTGGATTGATTGAACGAATATCGACATCCTCGAACTTGACTGTGCTCGAGCCTGTGATCTTGACTTTCTCGTGGCCTTTGAGGTGGCCTGCGAGGTCAGCATCAATACGGAGCACCTTCTGGTCAACCGATGCTACGTCTTCCTCGAGCGCATTGATTTTCTCCATGGCAAGCTGAAGCTCACCCTCGAGACAGTTGGTTCTTGCGTTGAGGACATCGAGCTCAGTTACGAACTCGGCCCTTAGAGCGTCTACAAGAGCGATAGACTCTGCTACCTTTGCATCAACGTCTACTTCAGGCGCGACTTCTACAGGAACGCCTTTCGCTGCCAGCTCAGCCCTTAATGCAGCAATCTCTGCTGCGTTGTCTGCGTCACCCTTAGCAATCTTTGCTTCAAGCCCTGCAAACTTCGCTTTAGTATCAGCATCGAGTGCGCCAAGCTTGGCTGCAAGCGCTTCGAGCTCTTCAGTCTCAAGCTTCTCAACTATTGTTCTTTCAACTACTTTTTCAATTACGGGCTGCTCGACAATAACTTCCTTCTCAGGTGCCTCTGCAGGTACTTCAGCAGGAATCACTGTCTTTGCGGCTTCGACTTCAGCCTTGATCTGCGCGTCAAGGGATACCAGCATTCTGGCTACTACCATAGCCAACTGATACCTTGTCATAGGCTCGTTACCCTTGTACTCGCCATCAGGGAAACCGACAACCAACCCATAAGCTGCAAGCTGCTTTACTGCCTCATATGCCCAGTGATTTTCCGGGACATCAGAGAAAGGACCTGCAGCTGCTGGCACTGCCAGCGCTATTACCAGTAGAACAGACAGCACGACCGGTAGATACCTTTTCATCATTTTCTTCCCCCTCGGTTATTTTCCTGATAATGAGGGTGTGTATC
>DIQZ01000016.1:5309-6087 GCA_002424305.1 Firmicutes bacterium UBA5449 | reverse complement strand
AAACACACCCTTTTGCTTATCCCCTCTCGGCCTACGCGGGAAACCGTAAGGTGCACCTCCTTTCACCCACTGCCGTGCAGGATAAGCATGGAACAAGACTCAAAATTAGTCTCGCTTTCGTTTATTCGCCATTCCAGCGAGAATTCCTCTAATCATATGCACTTTCTGTGTAAATTTTTCCGGTAATTATTAATAGTAGCCGCTTATCTAGTATTCACCATGAAAGCCTTAAATTCCTTCTTCTATACCCAATCAACGTGATGCATATCAGACTGTTCACATTCGGCATCATGTGAACCTCCCGAGAAAGCCTGTCTCATCACAAAACATTAATGGACAAGGACGATGTCATGAGATGCCAAAGGAGCCCCTACAGCCTATTGCCGCAGGGGCTCCTTTCAGTAGTACTAGCATTCGCTTCTTTGCCTAGATCTCGGATCTACAAACGATCCACAGGACCATGCGTCAGCTCCTTAGAAGCTGACTGAAAGCGATGCTGTAGCTCTGTTCACTTTGTAATCTGTGTCCGGATTATCCTTGCCCTGGAACATACCGGCTTCATACCCGAGCTCGAGACTTGCATTGTCTGTAAAGTCATGAGCTAATCCTACCTTTCCGGTAGTAAGGCGTCCGTCCACTTCAGGAAGACGGACTGCGCCGGATTCCATGGCAACTTCGCCGAAGACCCGAGTAGCAGGAGTCAGAGTCGTCTCGAGTCCTGCCTTAGCAGTCGTCCTGACGCCTTCTATCTCATCACTGTCTACTGTCCAAGGCGTTG
>DIQZ01000016.1:4714-5085 GCA_002424305.1 Firmicutes bacterium UBA5449 | reverse complement strand
GTAAGATCAAACCCTGCGCCGATACCGGCCCTCTTCATGGTGTAAGCCTGGCTTACTTCAGCTGTTCTGTCATCCTCATCATTCAGATTGTATGACTTATATCCTGCAGACAACGATATGCTGGATGTAAGGTCATACTCAAACCCGAGGTCAAAGACGCTTTCCCTGGAGATAGCACCCTTGGTCTCAATGTCTCTGATATCTGTGATAGCATACTCAGCGCTAAAGGGATCAAGCTTAGCTGTGATTGACCCATTAGCTTCGAGAGAGTCAGCAATAGCGGTTTCTACTGTGTTGTCGTTATGCGCAAGCGCAAGCCCTGCACCTGCCACTACATCCGCGCCCATGAGGTTTCTTGCGTATGTAGCGCC
>DIQZ01000016.1:3822-4452 GCA_002424305.1 Firmicutes bacterium UBA5449 | reverse complement strand
GATGTCTTCCATGGGAAGAGTTGCACCAAGTGATGCGACTCTCACATTGTTGTCAATGCCTACTTCGGCATCTGTATCGCGAGGAACCTCAACGAAGTAAGGGGCGAATCCTGCTTCTACCTTAGTATAAGAAGCGTCGAGCCCTACCAGCCATACCTGGCCTTCGAGGTTCATCTTATAGGCGAGACTCTTATTCTCCGCACCTGTGTGCTGCGCAATCTCACCTTGGGCTACCCAACCCGGGATAAGAGTCATCTTTGCATTTGCACCAATTACAGTGTCTTTCTCTACAGTCTCAGGACCTGTATCCAGCGAACCTGCATCGTCAAACATAGTAACGTAGGTTGCGCCTGCTGTAATATTCTCAGTAAGAGCCAGCTTTGTATCTACAGCCGCTGCATACCTGGCATACTTCTGCTCACCGTCAGCTACAGGCTCCTGTAATCTCCAGAAGAGGCCTGTCCCTGATACTCTACCATAACCGAACTCTCCGAGCGCGCCTTCATAAAGAGGATTCCCATCCTCATCGCGGAGAAGGTGGCCTTGCAGCGTATAGTCGGAGAAAGTACCGACAGGTTCCGCTACGTTACCTACGCGCACGTGACGGACAATGCCCGGTGTTGTAATGTC
>DIQZ01000016.1:2298-3567 GCA_002424305.1 Firmicutes bacterium UBA5449 | reverse complement strand
TTTCTCATAGTGTCGAGACCTGCCTCAACCACTATACCGTTAGCTACGTTTGCAGTAAGCTTCAGGTTGAGATCGTGGTTGAAGACAGAAGTCGGCATGTACTCGTACTTAGCTTCGCCTTCCACGTTCTTGCTATTGAATGGGTCCTTCCACGGAATACCGGACCCGGTTACATCAACATCCTCAAACGAGACCTTGCTTCCTCCTGAGAAGCGCACCTTTTCCTGCCGGGCTATGTACTCATCAAGCCTTGCGTTGGTCTCTCTCAACTCCAGAGCGGTCCTGGCCAGCCCTACGCTGAGTTCACGGGTTACCGCGTCTACATCCTCGATCCTCTCAGTTGCAAGCACCAACTGCTCCTCAAGAGCGCTGACCCTGACCCCGAGGACTGCAAGCTCCATAGCAAACTCAGCTTTCACTGCATCGATTAGGGCGATGGACTCAGCGACTTTTGTATCCAGTGTCGCCTGGTCGATTGAGCCGTCACTCTCAATTATGTGCTTTTCGATGATCTTCTCGATAATAGGTGTTGCAGCAATTTGCTGCTCTGCTTCGGCAGACTCTTCTGCAGCATAGTCTGCTGCTTCAGTTGCGGCCTTCTGTGCTAACTCTTCTGCAATAGCGACAGACATTTCCACAGCTTCATTCTTAGCTTCTTCAATAGCGGTATCAATGTCTTCCCGCTCTGCAATCCGCTCTGCCTTCTCAGCTTCTATCTCAGAGCCGAGTGTATCCATTGCCTCTCTAATCTCTGTATCCAGATCTGAAAGCAGACGAGCGATCACCATCGCCATTTGATATCTGGTCATAGGCTCCTGCCCTTTGTATGTCCCGTCCGGGAATCCCTCGATAAGACCATACGCAGCCAGTTGTTTTACAGCATCGTATGCCCAATGATTCTCGGGGACATCTGCAAAGGGGCTGGCCATGACAGGTAGCATAAGCCCTAGAACCATAACTACAGCTATAACTACTGCCAAGTGTTTCTTCATTATGTAATACCCCCTTATTTGCTTAAACAAAGCCTTCTCCGTTATGAGGAGGCGTCGGCACAGGAGTTTCCATGTTTCCTCCCCTGCATCAGCCCTTAACTACGGGTGAGGCTATCCTGCGTGAAGACCCGGCCCTAAAAGTCACCTCCCTTGCGCCATACTGGCCCTCTCCGCAAGAAACTTGATTGAGTTTTGCTAACCTTGTACTTACTGTGGGGATTCACATAATCCTGCTGACAAAACCGCAGGTAGAGGCGTGGATCAATGGGAATTGAGA
>DIQZ01000016.1:0-2062 GCA_002424305.1 Firmicutes bacterium UBA5449 | reverse complement strand
GAAGAATCTTCAATCTTGAATGCTATTTTGAGAGGAGGCTTCGTATTCCAGGTATCCTGAGCAGCGACAGCAAGGACACGTACCTTATCACCGGACTCTATGATCAGGGATTTGGCTGTATTGAACTCAGAGGCGGAAACCTGACCAACTCGTCCTTCTATGTCAGTTACCATGCCTAGACGAGTCGCTTCATCGTTGGCTGCCATCAGAAGGTTCATTAGCTCATCCTGAACTACGCCTTGACCCATCGAACCGTCAATAGTCCGCTCAACCACTACTTGTCCCTCTTCAAAGAGAAGCTTGTTTTCGAAAGTCTGAAGATATGCATATACAGGTTGGCCCACAAATGCGTTAGTGGCAGACACCAGCCTTATCACTACCGGTCCCCCGGCACCCGCTATTTTTTCGGCAATACTCTCGAGATTATCTACAAAGAAAATTATGGCCTCGTCATCGCTACCTTCAATACGTGCCTTGCGCCCCAGAGCAAGCCTGTTTGCCTGCTGCAAGAACTCGGCAATATCTTCTCTAATAGAATCAGACTCTTCCTTACCGTCCATGACTGTGGCGAGGATAATCTCTTCAGAGCGGTAGGTAATATCACTTAGTTGCAGCCCTTCTAAGAACTCGCGCATTAGACCGATAAACTCATAGAGTTCATTGGCTTCCTTTGTCAAATCGCCTATCAAGGTCTCCAAGGCCTTACTTTCTTCTTCAAGGGTTTCCTTGTCTTTCTGGGCTTTTGCCCTTTCCTCCTGGACTTTCTCCAGCTCAGTGCTTAGCCCGCCGATTTTCGCCGTCAAGCTGTCCAGCTCCCCCTGGAGTTCCTTAACGCGCGCCTCACCCCTGATAAGCTCTTCTTCTTTGGTAGTAAGCTGAGAGAAAGCAGTAGATAGCTGGTCTTGTGTGGATGCCAGCGTAGCTTGAATCTCGTGCATCCTAAACAAGGCGGTCCTGACATCCTGGGACACAATGCTCATGACCAGGACTGAAGTGGCAGCCACGACAATTCCTGTAATGACTGTGATTAGCATCGAGGTATGCTTCGGACGAAGCCCAAAAATACTGAGCCTTTTCTTACCGATCTTCATGCCGATGCGGTCACCGATAAAGGCAATTATCCCGCCGATGACTACCAACATGAGAACAAGTCCGAGTCCGTACACAGTATACCCCCTAATCGGAATCTCATCTTGCTAGGACTTCTTCATAATCATCCAACCGCCAATGGCTCCAAACAGCATGTTTGAAAACCACGCGCCAAGCATAGGCGATATGCTTCCGCGTTCAGCGAATGCACAACTTAAGCTCATTATAACATAGTAGACAAAGATAATAAGTACGCTCATGCCGAAACCCAGAGATGTTGAAGCCCTGTGCGTTCTTATGCCAAGAGGCGCAGCTACAAGGCCAAATACCAAACTCGCGAAGGGTATGGCAAACTTGAGATAGTATTCCACTGAAAGCTTTCTTGTCGCCGCTCCCTGCTCTTTGAGCATGCGAATGTACTGTCCCAGTTCCAATGCGGACATCTCGTCCGGGCTCAGCGCTCCCCTGGCGACTTCTGCAGGAGTATAGGCCATGCACCCTTCTTGCCTTGCGAATCTCACAGAGACCATTCTATCGCCGTCAACAACGTTATAAGAGATCCCGTCCTCAAACCACCAAGCTGCATTATCCCACTTTGCCCGCGCAGCTTCAGTAATACGGCAAAGCCTTCCCTCTTCAAACTCTTGGACGGTGACTCGCCGAAACAGTTCTTCTGTCTCATCATAGGAACCGGCAAACACCAGTCTTGAGAGGGAGCCTTTCACAAACTCCTTCAGCACCAAGTTTCTCTGGATGAACGGGTTGGATTTCTTGCCAATTTGCCACATGATCTCTTCAAACCTACGATTCGCGCCTGGGACAACCTTCTCGTTGAATGCAAATGCCATGCCACTTATTACCAGCGACACAATTAACGCAGGCGCCATTATCCGAGCCAAGCTCACACCTGCAGCCCGCATGGCCACGATTTCGCTGGAGGCAGAAAGCGTGCTGTAACAAAGGAGAATGCCCA
>DIQZ01000087.1 GCA_002424305.1 Firmicutes bacterium UBA5449 | reverse complement strand
GATTGTCTTTTTCTATCCCCTCCAGATGACATTACAGCGCCTCCTTCATAGTGACATATACATCACCCTATGAGACATATATATCACCTTACTGCCTGAATGTCAACTAGGATTTCGATGAGCCTCATGTTTAGAGCAGCAGTCGTAGCATGAGAAAACCCCCGTCAGATAGCCTATAGGCACGATAGCCTCCGCTGCCGTGCCTATAGAATCATAAAGTATATATATACGTGTCACTGACATCGCCTCGGAAGAAGGCAACCGTTCCTATGCGCCGTGAGGAAGAGTGTTCTTACCATCTCTACTTGCTCGCGACACAATGTACACCAAGGCCATGAGAGCCAGGCCTCCAAGATCAGTGACCCATCCTGGAACTATTAGCAATAACGCTGCCACAAAAGCGGCCACCCGGCACCACCACGGGAGCTGTCTTCGAAGCCAACCTTCGATGGCAACTGCCAAAGCGAAAACCCCAAGTATCGATGTACAGACTACCAATAACAGCTCGTACCAGTGTCCTTGCAGAAGCAGTGCACGGTTATAGACGAACATAAACGGAACAATAAAGCCTGCCATACCCAGTTTCCATGCACTCCAACCAGTCTTCATCGGGTTGGCGTTGGCTATACCCGCTGCAGCGTAGGCTGACAAAGCCACAGGGGGCGTGATAAATGAAAGGCATGCGAAATACAACACGAACAGGTGGGCCGCCATAGGCTGAACACCCAGCGAAATCAGGGCAGGCGCGCCCAACACTGCGGTGATGATGTACGCTGCCGTCGTCGGCAAGCCCATCCCCAGCACTATGCAAGCCATCATGGTATAGAGAAGCGTCAGTGGCAACGATCCGTGTGCCAGGTCGATGACTACCTGGGAGAAGCGGACGCCGATACCCGTGAGAGATACCACTCCGATGACGATACCTGCTGCGCCGCAGGCTGTAGCGACAGGGACAAGCGTCTTCCCACCAAGCTCAAGTGCCTTCACCAGTTCCTTCCAAGGGAAACGCCTTTCCCGTAGGTAGTAGTTGAGGCAGCTTAAGGCAACAGTTATGACTACAGTCCAGATCCCTGACTTCATAGGAGACCACTGCAGTGCAACGAGCATGATGACCAGAGAGACCAGTGGTACCAGCAGATACCAGCCTTTCTTAAGGGTAGGCCCTGCCTTGGGTAGTTCATCTTTCGGGAGCCCCTCCAGGCCAAGGCGGTCCGCGCGAAGGTATACCTGAGCAGATACCGAGACGTAGTAAAGCACGGCAGGGAGAAATGCTGCAATGCATATCTTCCAGTACGGAACCTCGATCATCTCAGCCATGACGAAGGCAGCTGCGCCCATGACCGGAGGCATAATCTGGCCACCGGTAGAAGCTACAGCCTCTACTGCCCCGGCAAAAGCAGACGGGTACCCAAGGCTTTTCATCAGCGGTATAGTAAATGTACCGGTAGTCACTACATTTGCTACGGCAGAGCCTGATATTGTGCCCATTGCACCGCTAGAGAGAACAGCCACCTGAGCAGGACCTCCCTTGCGATGCCCTGCTACGGCAGATGAAAGATCAAGAAAGAACTTGGCCCCGCCCAGCGTCTCCAGAAACGAGCCGAATAATATGAAAACAGCGACAAATGTGGCTGACGCTGCCATTGGAATACCCAGTATTCCTTCTGTAGTCCATGACAGCGTCTCCACCAGACGCCAAACGTCATAGCCTTTATGAGCGATAGCCTGTGGTAGGTAAGGGCCGAAAAAAGCATAGGCCAAAGCCACCAGAGCCACGATCACCAAGGGCCATCCTACAGTCCTACGTGTCGCCTCGAGTACCAGTATCATCAATAAGAGGCCTGTCCACTGTTCCAGTTCGGAAATCCCCCAGATACCTCGGTTCAGCACTGCATCGGGATTAAGTTCATAGATCATATAGACTCCAAGAACGGCGGTCACTACTACAAGGGCGAGGCTCCACCGCGATACTGCGGTAGAGCCTTTGTGGCGTTCTCCGTTAGCGTCATATAACAGAAACGCAAGTAGTAATGCTCCGAACAAGTGCACGAATCTCTGTATCATAGGGGAAAGGGTGCCGTAGAACGCTGTTAGCAGGTGAAATCCTGCCAGCGCCAGGGCTACCGACACTGCTATGATTGCTGGAATAGACTTAAGCCTCGACTTGCCTACAGTACCCATGAGATTCCCCTCCAATATGACATTTCCTTTATGCTCTCTTCGTTCACTTGCCAGGTCTGATTAGATCGGGCACGTCCATTCCCTTTGACTCAAAGAACTTAACTGCGCCCGGATGAAGAGGAACCGCTATGCCATCGATTGCTCCGTCCAGGGTTACCTGTCTGTCCACTGCAGCATGGGAAGTCTTCCATTCGTCTCGGTTAGAGAAGATCACGTCAAGAAGATGAAATACGTCATCATCGGAGAACTTGGCGTTCTCGTGTGTAAACATGATGACCCGGCTATAAGGGGTAAAGACGTCGTAGTCCACGTTATTGTAAGTCCCTGCATCAATCTTGGCCTTTATGAAATAGGGATGCTCCTCATAGAATCCATCGTCAACTACAGAAAGCATCCTAACCTTAAAGGAAGTGGTAAGGTCCAGCAGAGCTGCTGACTTCAGCGGGTGAGTACATATCATGGCATCAAGTGCGCCATCTCGTAGTGAACTGACCATCTCAGAATCAGTCATGTATAAGGGTTTGACGTTCTTATAGTTCAAGCCATAGTATTCCAGGACCATGCGAGCATCCACTTCACCACCTGATCCCGGGGAGCCTACTCCGACCCGCTTGCCTTTGAGATCTGCTACAGTCTTGATTGGGCTGTTAGCCGGGACGAAAATCTGAACCCATGATCCGACTGTGGCAAACAAAGCTTGAAGCCCGTCAATTTTTTTCCCTTGGAATATCTCAGTGCCTGTGTAAGCAAAGCTTGCAATCTCGCTTTGGGATATTCCCCATTCTACTTTGCCGTCATCCATGTTGCGAATGTTTGCCACGGACGCAGCGCTTGACTCTGCGCTTGCCACGAATCTGTCGGAATGCTTGTTGATAGTTTCACCCATTGCAACACCCATGGGGTACAGTGCACCTGCGGTGCCTGCAGTCGCGATCACGAATCGACGTTTGGGGGCTGCCGTTGCGTCTGCTCCCAATAGCGTCATGCTTGCGAGGATTAGTACACATACCAGCTTCTTCACCATGTTACTCATTCTCACGGATATCTGCCTCCTCAATAATCGACTATTTTGCGTGCTCCGATTCCCCTTCAAGTTCGAACGGCGCTCCCAGAGATGTCATTACCTCAAAGAACGTCGGGAACGATACCTTTGCATACTCAGCACTGCTTATGGTCGTTGTTCCGCCCGCCCCCATGGCCCCGCAAGCCGTAGCCATAACGATTCTGTGATCCTGCCTTCCGTCTATCTGCGTGCCTTTAAGATCCGATCTCTCGATTACCAGCCTGTCATCATTCTCCCAGTACAACTTACCTCCCATCTTTAGTAGCTCTTCATAGATGGATCGAGGACGGTCGGTCTCCTTGAGCCTTGAAGCATGCAGATTGTAAAGTACCGTACGCCCTTCAGACTGGGTACCCAGCACTGATAAAATTGGAGGCGCATCCGGGATATCACTGCAATCTATTTCGATACCATGCAAGGTCTTGCCGCCCCGTACGCGTATGCCCCCATCTCCATCATTCTTAACCTCCACATCTGCGCCCATAGCCTGAAGGATACGAATGATCTCCTTGTCCCCCTGAGCATCGAACATATCCAGACCATGCAGAGTGATATCGGAATCAGTAATGGCAGCTGCCACCAGTGGAAAACATGCTGACTCCCAATCGGATGGGACTGATCCTTCAAAAGCCTCGTATCTCTGACCTCCGGGTACGTGGAAGTGCTTCCAATCAGTGTTTGTGAACTGCACATCAAGATGCTTGAGCCAGCGTAAAGTCATTTCAATGTAGGGTTTCTCCTGCAGATTGTCAACCTCTACAGTAATTCCCTTTTGAGTAAGAGGGCCAATCATCAAGAGAGGGGTAAGCCACTGAGAGTTGACCCCCGGAAGACTGGTTGTGCCTCCCACCACAGGCCCACCGCACACGAGAGGTGCAGCGCCTGAATTCGGACGCGTCGCGAAACACCTGGCCCCCAGATCATTCAAAGCCTTCACCAGTGGACCAGAAGGCCTACGTCTAATCTGATAGTCGCCAGTTACCACTGCCCAACCGTTCATAACATGACTTGCAACCGCAGTGATGATGTAGAGAGTAGTCCCACTGTTGCCTACGTTTAGCACGTCAGACGGCGGCTCGAGATCCGGTCCGACACCTTCTACAACCCAGACATCCTCACCGATTTCGATCTTGGCACCCAGGGCGCGGCATACATCCACCGTTGAATAGCAGTCTACACTGTGCACCGGATTATGGAGCACGGATCTTCCCGGGGCAAGCGTCGCTAACACAACAGCCCTTGTAGTGTTCGACTTAGAGCCCGGGATGGTGGCTTCTCCACGCAGTACCCCGGATTTTGCGATACACTGCATCATCATATACCTCCTTGTATTTCAAGTTGTGTCTCCTCGGTGTACTGTTAAACACACATTCATACAATTACTCAGACATGCACCGCCTGGTACCCCATGAGCTTAGATATACGAGCTGCAGAAGCCCGAACTGCTTCAAGGTCCCGGGCGCGAACGTCATCGCTCCATAATGCTGTCGGAATAAGGACAGCGAGTCCCGCAATAACCGTTCCCTGAACTCCGAAGATCGGCGCAGCGACCCCGGCAACGCCGTCGGTCGTCTCATCTACTGCCGTGGCATACCCGGACTTGCGCACCCTCGCTAGCTCCCCAAGATACTCTTCGTCTGATGCAAATGCCCGACGGGCACGCTTTGACAACGGATTTGCCTTCAGCTCCTCACGCACACACTCTTCAGGCATGTAGGCCATAAGGAGTTTGCCTAGGATTCCGTAATTGATAGCCCTGACTTGGCCTACTTTCGACACCACGCGCAGCGGTGCCCGACTGTCACGTCGATCTACATATACCAATTGGTCATCTTCAATCGCACCTAATAGGACAGTACCGGACGTCTTGGCTGCTAAGGCATCCAACTCTTCCTGTGCCTTTTCCCTAAGAGTAAATCCTGACAGCGCAACTGTTCCTCTCTCCAGCACGCGAAGTCCCAACGAATAGAACCCGGTCTGATCGTTGCGTCTCAGCCATCCGCGCCTCTCCAGCACCTTGGCAAGCCTGTAAGTAGTAGGAAGAGGAAGCTCAACAGCTTGTGCTATCTCAGTCAGCGTAAGTTCCCTCTGTTGAAGGCTAAAACAGTCCAGTATGTCAAGAGCGCGTTCAACTGAGCGGACTGTCCTCGTGTCAGGCCCGTCAGAAGATGCGGCTCTGCCTGACTTCTGCCCACCTACTCTCGGATTTTTGTCATTCGCATTACCACTTTTGCCATTGGCTTTCATTGTGTGAAAGTCCCTTTCATTCTATGATATTACTATAAGAATTCGACTCGTTCCCTCAAACTCCTCCCATCCACCGAAATTCTTCACATGCTTTTCTTCCGTCTATGCTCTTGCTCCCTCCTCTGCCTCATCGACACCACCCAGAAGTGTGCATACAACACACAAGACAACACGTCGTATGCTCTACATGTTCAGTAACCGATGGAGTTTCCACGATATTCCCACAATGAACTAGCGATGAAGGATTAGGAAGATAGGTACAGAAGAATTGGAAGTAGTGGTATTAAATGGCAGTAATCATAACACAATGGAACCTGCTACAACTTATTCCGAATTCATGCATGCCGAAATACGGGCAAGTGGACACATATACCTGCAAGCTATGAAATCCCTTTGGAACTCAAGACTGGATCACTTACTAGCTTTCTGCATTGCGTAGCTAGATCAATTTGCATAAGAGCATGTCAGGGACAACGTCCACAAGGATTTTCGGCGTGACTTCCCGTACAGATCCAAGAATGCAGCGGAGGTTTAGCTAATGAATGTGGAGAGGAATGACATGAGTCCGGGGACAGTGATTGCGGATAAAGCGCCTTGTGATCGCGAAGAGAAACAACTTAGCAGTGAGGATTTGAAATATGCACTCAGTGAGCTCAGCACACGTGCGAGAAACGTCCTCAGGAGAAACAACATCTCAACCGTCAAGCAACTACTTTCTCTCAGTGAAGAAGAGCTTTCGTCATTTCGGAATGCAGGCGCTAAAACAGTTCATGAGCTGGTGCAGTTACAGAATTGGTTACAGCAGTCCATGGCATCCGGTCATACGCCCGTACCCAATATGTGGGCGCCTAAGGAGTGGAGTATCTTAAGAAAGCCTCTTCGAGCACTCCGACAAGCTTCTTTACAGAGTTCAGAAAGAACGCTTGGCAGCGGTGAAGACAAGTATGTCTCGGACTTGGGTTTTAGCCACGAGGATCTGGAAGCTCTTCGACGGATAGCGATATTCTCTGATGACTTCCTGGATGACTTAGAAGCTCTGTCCTTCGGTATCCTTGCGGAATGTGGTATTTCTGACAGAGGGTTCTCCATTATCACATCACAGGAGCATGATATGTCATCGGGCATTGACAG
>DIQZ01000074.1:26392-59804 GCA_002424305.1 Firmicutes bacterium UBA5449 | reverse complement strand
ATTCCAAGGAAATTTCAGACAAGAGGATTTAAGCAGATAATCGAGAAAGCAAGCATATATTAGGACATGTTAATTGTAACACCTTTATCCAGCTTTGAATAAATTAGGTGACTATATACCGATAATGATGTATAGTAGAGCCCATATGGAACAGACTTCCAAGTTCCTACTCCAAAGGAGGAGTTTTGCAATTTTAGCCGAATAGTATCGCCAACAGACTAAGCGCTGGAATTGCTATCAAGCACAAGCAGGCCTATTATGCCTGCAAGGAGGATGGGATCATGACGTCCGGCCCCTGTTATAGGCAGGAGCGAGCGTCGGTATTTGTCGAACGCAGAAGAGAAATCGCTCTTGTTTCGTGTTGTGTGGTGCTCTTAGTGACTGGGCTTGCAGGAGCAGCACGGGAGATAAGAATAATTGTTGATAATGAAGTTGTGGTTGTCAAAGCCCCTGCTCTTAGGGTAGAAGATATTCTAAAGCAGGCTGGAGTTGAGCTGCAAGATGGTGACAAGGTGACGCCTTCGCTTTCAGAACGGATGCGAGGGAAAGGTACTATTACCGTTACCCGAGCAGTTCCTATTAGTCTGTCTGTAGATGGCTCAAGTGTTGAATTTCGTTCAACAGGGCCTATGGTTAAGCATGTTCTGGCTGAGTCCGAAATTCTGTTGCGACCTGAGGACAAGGTCAACCCAGGGATGGAATCAGGACTTACCCCGGGTATGAGTATCAAAGTGACTCGCGTGACATCTGAGGTCATCGTAAGACAGGTTCGTATCCCGTATCGAACTGAGGAGAGGCCTGATTTAGGCATGGATCGTGGCGAGATCCGGGTGCTTAGGTCAGGAGTTGAAGGCCTTCGAGAACAGGAAGTCCGTATTACATATGAGGACGGCAAAGTTGTAAATGAGACTGTGATTTCCGGTAAGGTGCTTCGTGAACCTGTCTCCAAAGTGATGAGAGTAGGCACTCGTAATCCGGTACGAACGTTACTTACTTCAAGAGGTTCTTTTAGATACCGCGAAGTCAAGACCATGGTGGCGACCGCCTATGAGCCCGGCCCGACCAGCTGTGGGAAGTGGGCGGACGGCTATACAGCTATTGGTCTGAAGGCAGTCCCCGGCATTGTTGCTGTGGATCCCAAGGTTATTCCTCTTCGTACTAAGCTGTACGTAGAAGGGTACGGGCCGGCAATTGCAGGCGATGTCGGAGGTGCTATCAAAGGCAACAGGATTGATTTACTTTTTGAAACCGTGGAGGAGGCTCTACGGTACGGAAAACGGACGGTGAAGGTGTACATTCTTGAGCCATGAAGTGGAAAGCAAAGAACTTAAGTAAGGAATCTAAAATCCGGCCGAGGAAAAGCCTCGGCCAGAATTTTCTCATTGACCATAGTATCCTGGAGATTATTGCTGATGCCGCACAGTTAACTAACGCTGATGTTGTGTTAGAGATTGGAGCAGGTACCGGCACATTGACTGAAACTCTTGCAAGAGAAGCCCGCCATGTTATTGCTGTGGAAATAGATGAAAGATTAGTCTCTATGCTACGAGAAAGGTTCTCTTCATGTCCCAATGTAGAAGTTGTAAAAGGGGACTTTCTGCAGCTAAACTTGACAGAGTTAATCCCTTCTAGTACACTAATTTCAGAGAAATCAAAAGTGGTTGCCAATTTGCCATACTATGCTACGTCGCCTATAATCTTGAAATTATTTAGTTGTGCTGAGCTGTTTGAGCGATTGGTGATCTTAGTTCAAAAGGAAGTCGCAGAGAGAATTGTCGCGTCTCCGGGATCAAAAAGATACGGAGCATTTTCCGTAGTCACACAGTATCATGCGGATCCTGAGATTATGACTGTGGTGCCTCCGGAGGCGTTTTGGCCCCAACCAAAAGTCGACTCTGCTGTCGTTAGAATGATGATTCGCGAAACCCCACGAGTGAAGACGCTTAATGAATCGATGTTTTTTGCGGTAGTCAGAGGCGGGTTTGCAAAGAGGCGAAAGACAATCCTAAGAGCACTCTCTATGGCGGGAAAAATCTTTCCAGAACTTGCCCATATCGAGGAAGATGACATAAGGGCGGCTCTTGCCAGGGTTGGCGTGGATCCCATGAGAAGGGCTGAGACCTTAGCGATAGAGGAGTTTGGTAGGATAGCAGACGAAATTACGCTGGAATGCGGTGAACTTGGTCAAGATGAGAAACATGATATTCATAAGCCCTTCAAAGGGTAAGATGAATTTCGACGATACCTTCAAAGATATTGTCGGTTATATGCAGGAAATGCCGGGCGTTCCGTATAGGCTGATTATTGGTACTGATTCTCAGCTACGTGAAGACGCATGCTTTGTCACTGCCATAGTAATTCACAGGATTGGTAAAGGCGGCCGATATTACTATACGAAGGAAAATGAAAGAATGGGTCGGAGTCTAAAGCAGAGAATCTTTTTGGAGGCTGCAAAAAGCCTGGGAGTTGCCAGCAGCCTTGCTGAGAAACTTGCTCAAAACGGGTATGGCGACTTGAATGTTGAAATTCACTTAGACATCGGCCAGAATGGTGAAACGCGGGATCTTATTCGAGAGATTGTCGGTATGGTAACCGGCACCGGGTTTGAGGCCAAGATCAAACCTGACGCCTACGGGGCAACGAAAGTCGCGGATAAGCATAGCAAATAAGCTTTCCCTTAAGGCAAGACCAACAGTGTCTGATACAGGCGGATCAGACACAAGCTAATTGGAATAATTCTTAAGATTGATGACGCGCGTTCCTTGAATTAGGAGGGCGCGTTCTTTGTTTTTGTGAGCTCTCACCTTTTATGATCCACCTCATAGTATGTCATATAGCGGACATGGTTTCTTTGGAGGGGAGAGCGTGGAACAGATAAGAATTGGGGACAGAGTAGTACGAAGATCTTACGGGTCGGACGTAATCTTCGTTGTCTTAAAAGTAATCACAAGTCGAGCCAGGGCTGCAAGGGCTCTCTTGAAGGGTATAAATGCAAGGCTCATGGCGGATGCTCCCATTGCTGACCTTTTGCCTGCTTGTGAAGAAGAAATAGACTTATGTGCTGAAACTGTCCATGAAGAAGCACGTCAATCAATGGAAAGGGTGTTTCTGCGACGCATTGCAGAAGACGTTAACATTGATTACCGAGGGCATGACAGAGGGGTTCTACCTCCGGGCATTGATTACCGCCATGTCCCAGGAAAGGTCCTGCACCTTGACGGGGACGGGGACTATCTGAAGAACTGCCTAAAGTATTACCGGGACCTGGGTGTGCCTGCTATAGGGTACTATGTCCCAGAGGAGGTGCAGCCGTCAAAGGCAATAGCGCTCATCAGAGAACACCTCCCGGATATCCTGGTAGTTACAGGCCATGACGGATTCATTGCGCGTAAGGGTGATAAGTTAAGTTTAGATAGCTATAGGACCTCTCGGTATTTTGTGGATACAGTTCAAAAAGTCAGACAAGTGCAGCCTTGCAAGGATTCACTTGTGATAATTGCAGGGGCATGCCAGTCGCATTATGAGGCCTTGATGGATGCAGGGGCTAATTTTGCAAGCTCACCTCAGAGGATATTCATTCATTGTGCTGACCCGTTACTTGTCGCGGAAAAGGTATCTTTTACTCCGTTCAATGTTGTCGTTCAGGTGACTCAAGTAGCTGAAAACATAGTCAGCGGCTTGAGCGGAATTGGCGGAATAGAAACCATGGGGAAACTGCGTCTCAGTCTGCCGAATACCATTTCAGGTTAAGGATAATCTGCCTTGCCAAGAAGAATGGAGATTGCTATAGTAATCTTTAGAATGAGAGACATATGGTGTATTTTTTGAAGACTATCGAGGTTGTCTGCCCAATACACATAAAAGGCGCTATTGACATGAAACACGTGTGTTGTTATACTTATACATTTTTCTTGACATAACGCCTGACGCGTGCTAGAATTGATTAGGTATGGTCCGCCGAGGAAGGTGGTAAGATGGCAGGCAGAAATGCCCTTGATATTATCAAACGCGATCTAGAGTCATTTGTTGGTAAGAAGGTTATGGTCAGGGCAAATCAGGGACGCAGGAAGGTGTTTGAAACAGAAGGAATTCTGGAGAACACTTATCCCAGAGTTTTCGTGGTTAAATTATCCGATAAACCGGGATTGGTTAAGCGAGTCTCCTATACCTACGCTGATATTCTAACTGAGACAGTGAAGCTGTCTGTTCGATGTAGGAATGAGGAGAAGCGAATTGGTTGTGCGGGCTAGAACCACAGAAACATAGAACCATAATGAGTCTTTAATTCAGTAACGGGTGAGGTAACAGTAATGGCCTTGCCCGTTCTTGTGTACATAGATTTTCTTCTAAACCTCTTGGAAGCCCCCCCCTAGGGCTTTAGACGCTGCTAGATGCCTTATTGGAGTATTTTACCTATTGAAATCCCCTGAAGAACCTTCTAACATTAATAGTAAGAGAAACCAGGGGGAGGCTTATGTATGAACAGACGAATGACTATGGCAGTAATGATCACAGCTGCGCTTGTAATAGCGCTTGCTCTGCCGACTCAAGTTTTTGCAGCTACAACATATTACTCCAATTCCGGTAGCTCAGGTTCCGATTACTTCAGTAGCAATTACTACTCCAGCGGTTCAGGCTCAACCTATTACAAGAGTGACAGCTCATCAGGGGGATCTACTTACTATTACACCGGGCGATCATACTCGGGTTCAGGTAGTAAGACTTACTACTATAACTCAGGCAACACCTGGTATTATAGTGGCGGGTCGTACACGCCTTCCACGCCCCGGCCGACTCCAACCCCTCAGCCGACTCCAACACCTGAGCCAAGTCCCGAACCCACACCCCAACCGGATCCTACTCCTACGCCGGGACTCACTGCTGACGAACAGAAGATGGTAAACCTGATCAATCAGGAAAGAGCGAAAGCAGGGCTTGCGCCTCTTACTGTTGACTTGAGGCTGGTTGAATTAGCCCGCAAGAAGAGTCAGGACATGATCACAAATAACTACTTCAGTCACACATCCCCGACCTACGGTGACCCGTTCCAGATGATGACCGCAGCAGGGATCAGTTATCGTGCTGCAGGCGAGAATCTGGCAGGAGCAGGTACTGTAGAGCGGGCACATTCAGCTCTTATGAATAGTTCCGGGCACCGTCAGAATATCCTTAGCCCGACATACAACAAGGTTGGCGTAGGAATTGCCACAGGAGGCCCTTACGGTAGCATGTATACTCAGTTATTTATTGCCACATGGTAAGATGAATCGACAACTTGCCATCCGGCAAGACATTATCAGGTAAGATATGCTGACGCGTGAAACTTGCCTCCTTATCCCATGCGGATGAGGGGGCTTGTTTATGCGCTTTCGAAAAATGCCACGAGACCGCTGAAAATAGCCTCAGCCAGACGTCCTTGATAAGATGGGGTAAGAAGCAGCTCTTTTTCTTTAGGGTTGGAAATAAACCCGACTTCTATGATAACAGCAGGCAGGCGTGCAGCATTCAGCACATAGTAATCTCCTTCCAGTACAGACTGACCGCGGAATGGTGCTACGTTCCTTATTGTTCGTTCAATGCAAATGGCTAGGTGTCGACTCTCGGGTTTACTCTTACTATAGAAGACAATTGCACCTGAAGTAGAAGAGGAGCCTATCTTGTTTACATGTATGCTGACAAAGGCATCTGAATTAGTGCTATGTGCTATGTGGATTCGTGCAGCCAGATCCTGCCTGTGTCGTGTTGATTCTTCCGGCCGAATAGGGCTCATTTCCCAATCTCCGTGACGAGTCAAGATAGGTACTGCCCTTGCCTTAGCTAAGAGGTAGCATAAATTTTTTGCTATTTCCAGCACAATATCTTTCTCAAGAATGCCTTTGCTGTCATGGGAGCCGGGGTCAATGCCACCGTGTCCCGGGTCAACTGTTATTATCTTGCCTACCAGCGCAGGATGAGGCGGCGCCAAAGCCGGTATTGCTCTTCCTGCAGCAACAACCAGTAACACTAGAAATGAAGCCCCTAGAAGGAGGCTGAGTAAGGTTCTTTTCGTGACAACTACAACAAAAATATTTTTCACTTGGCACCCCCCTAATCAGAACTATATTCCAATGAGGTTCCGCTAATCCCTAAAGGATTGAACAAGATAACCAGCATGCTCAACGTCTTTGGACAATGGCAAAAGGATCTATCCGTTCATAAGATAGTGTATAAATCCCATGCTTGCCTTCCAAGTTTGTGATACTTAAGGGGGATAAGCTTATGTCATATGCATCTCATAGATGTTGTTCCGATGCCACTCATAGATCTTGTTCCGAGATGACTATTACGTTGCCCATTCCGGCAATCAAGATAAAGGAAATTCGTGCTCATGTTGACAGCATTACAACACATGTAATTTCAGGTAAGGTAATAGTCCAAGGAACACTTCAAAAGCAAGTATTCTTTGTCGGGGAAGACAACATTGTCCATCACTTCCCTGAGGTAGCGCGGTTTTCGGCTTTAATTGAGATACCCGGGGTTGAGCCAGGCCCGGAGGTAGTTGTTCAGGCACATCCGAGGATTTTCAATATTATCGCTACCTTGAGCCCTGACGGCACTCAAATAACGCAGAAAGTCATTGTCGATGTAGACGTGACAGTTACCGAGTTTACTCAAGTGAGACTTGCTGAAGACCCTGAGGGACCCAGTGTCCTGGCAGAAGAAGTGATAGGAGAAGACACAGGTCAGGTTCTTGAATCAGGTACTGTAACTCTGGTTACACCTGCAGTCAAGGTAACTGAGATTAGGGCAAATCCTGAGATTACTCAGGTTACGGTAAAAGAAGACAAAGTGGTGGTCCAAGGAAACATCCTAAAACAGATCTTCTTCATTGATCTTGATCAGGTAGGCCGCCATCAAGCTGTCGTTGTGCCGTTTGCGATAATGATAGACATCCCTGGCGCACAGCCGGGCATGAACGTCCAGGCGCGTGCGACTGTGGCAGATGTAGCTTTCACTCTGGATCCGACAGGTGCTTCGGTTTTCCAGGAAGTGGTCCTCGACGTATTCGTGAAAGTCACCGAGACAGTTCAGGTGTCTCTTGAGTTAGGCGATGACTTGACAATCAAGACCGAGGTGGTACTGGGAGTTGCCTCAACTCAGATAATGGAAGAAGTTACTGTCGTCTTGGCGCAACCTGCCATCAAGATCAAGGACATAGATCTGGTTGTACAGGACGTGCGCGGCCGTACGATTGCAGACAAAGTCATCGTCCAAGGCGTCTTTGTAAAGGATGTATATTACATTAACGAAGACGATGTGGAGGTCCTGGAGTCCTTCACTATTCCTTTCAGTACTTTCATACCGTCGCCGGGGATAACTCCCGGGCTTAACGTTCTTGTCCTCGCACAGGCTTTACCTGTAGTCTTCGACCCACTGCAAACCGGAACTGAAATAACTGAGAAGGATCTTGCAGAGATTGAGGTCTTCATGACAGAGACACGAATAATTGATGTTGAAACGGATGCTGAAGGAACGACATTCAAGGTACGGCAAGTGATCGGAGAAGGTACAGCGCAGGTTTGCGCTGAAGGAATAACCGTACCTGTGCTTCCGATTACCATAGAATTTGCCAGGATACGTGTGGGAGAAGCGGTAGAAGCTGAGAAGCAGCTTCTTGTGGAAAACTGTATTTGCCTACCGTTCATTGCCAAGAAGATCAAGTCAGTGGAGTCTTCAGTACAAAATGTAACCTGGGAAATCGTGGGGGAGCAAGTGATTGTTGAAGGAGAGGTCAAAAAAGACGTATTTGTAGTGGGTCTCGACAATATCGTCCATCATGTCCAAGAGATCGTTCCATTCAGCGGAATTGTGGATGTCCCGGGAATCGTAGAAGGCGCTGAGGTTTCAGTAGCGGTAGAGGTAGAGAGCCTTGTTCAAAACCTTGTATGCGGGGGCAGTAGGATTCAGCAACTGATAATCCTACTTGTGACTGTCACATCAACTGAAGCGCAAATCTTTACAGTAGTAGTAGATGTGATAGGACCCGGCGTTTTCGTAACCAAGACAAAAGTCCTCGTTGACGTAGTGGATGACGGTATTCCGGAACCTGTGCCACTGGATGTGGTTACAGAGCTTACCGGGCCTAACGTAGACACGGTTACGAAGGAGACAATTCCTCTCATAGTAATTGTCAACGGGACTGTTGGTCCTATTCCTGTGTCTGTAGTAACGAACGCCACATTTAAGATTTAGTCTAAGCCTTTATGCATCACATTTTTAGGCAGATTTCAATACGATATAGGGAAGAACAGCACATAAGGAGGACTGACTAAGATGTTTATAGGGCTATGGCAATCCGGTATAATCGTGGCTGCTATTGCCCTTGTCCTCCTGGGACTTTTCGTAATTCCGCGTCGAAGGCGCATGGTTGAGACACTGTTTGGCGTCAACGATTCTCATGAAAATGGCTTAGAATTGTCTCCGGAGCACAGCAATCCCCAGTCAGTATTAACACAACATGTAGCTGAGGCAGCTATTATTGCTGACTCGTGCCTTTTGGACGACGGCAGCGAAGCAGAGACTCGTCCCAAAAGGAACCTCATGCTGCGTGCCTCTGATTCGTGGCTTGTCGGAAACGCCACACCCAAACCTTCTTCAAACGCAACTCCCATAGATCTGCCAAGCGACACAAATGGCATAGAGGAGTCCTGCGACAATCTAAGCCAAACTATGTCGTATCAAAGGGAAAATACAGATGAAACCTTATGTGATACGACAACTCCCATATCTGACGCCTTATTAGAAGATTCCGATACTCAGACAGAAGATGATAACGACGCCAAGTTAGAGCTCTTATGTCCCATATCCCATGACCGGGAAGAAGATACGGAAGAGCAGGAATATGTTCCTGTGGAAAACCAGTCTCAGGA
Source organism: Firmicutes bacterium UBA5449 (assembly GCA_002424305.1). Lineage (GTDB taxonomy): Bacteria > Bacillota > SHA-98 > UBA4971 > UBA4971 > UBA4971. The sequence continues at coordinate 50,895 of DIQZ01000074.1, read as the reverse complement.
GGCAGAGGGTTCCAGTAGTGAAAAGCCGGTATTTCTTAATCGTTTGACTCAAAGCCCATTCAGGCTTAGGGAAGGAGGCTCGCATATGCTGAATGTCGAGAAGTATTGTAAAGTTCAAACAGCATGTCTCAAGGTGCAAAGAGTTGTGGGCCATGGTTCAAAGCAGGTTCTTCTGGAGGAAACAAATACTATAGCCGGGATCAAGATAGTCGAGATTATCCCTTCACTCATTAATATCCGCTCCATAGTAAAGGATGGCAAAGTTATCATACAAGGCACTGTTCATAAGCAGATATTCTATATCGGCACTGACGAACTGGAACATCACCTTGCAGAAGATATAGATTTCAGTGAGCTTGTTGATATCGAGCCGTTGAATCCTATGTGCCCGGTGCGGGAGGGTATGAACCAGCAGGATTTCTCTGTAATCGAGAACAGCGTATTTGAATTCGACCCGGATACCGGTGCTCTAACGCAAAAGATCATCCTTAGATTGTGTGTTAAGGTAACTGAAACAGAACAACTTGAAGTGGGGGTTGCTCCTCAAGGCACGCTGATAAAGGCTGCTGTCGTAGTTGGTGAAGGCGCAAAACAGAAGTTCATTGAAGAGACGAAAGTCATCTCCGCCATTAAGGTGATTGAAATTATCCCGCGAATATCTCAGATTAGGCACATAGTCAAGAATGGTAAAGTCTTGGTTCAAGGTATCGTTCACAAACAGATATTCTACGTAGGCACGGATGACCTGGTTCATCACCTTGCAGAAGACATCCCATTTAGTGATCTGGTCTTAGTCCCATGTGCATGTGAGGGAATGAACTCTCAAGACCACTCTTTCGTTGATAACCTTGTGTTTGAATTTGACCCTGCTACCGGTGCTCTAACTCAAAAGATCATTCTTGCCCTATGTGTGAAGGTCACGGAGACATGTGGCGTGTCGGTGATTACGCAGCAGACCGGGACACTTATCAGCGCTAATCAAATCATTGGCATGGGATGTGCACAGAAGCTGGTTGAGGAAACAAAAACGCTGCCTGCTATTAAGATCGTGGATATCGATGCCAGGATAAGTGAAATAACATCCATCGTCAAGAACGGCAAAGTGATAGTGCAAGGAACCGTCCACAAGCAGATATTCTATGTTGGCACAGACGACCTTGTTCATCATATTGCAGAAGACTTGCCCTTCAGTGAGATGATAGAGATACCTCCGATCAATCCTGAATTCCCTGTGGAGGAAGGGATGGATCAACAGGATCACTCGTTTGTTGAGAATATCGTGTGGGAATTTGACCCTACCACAGGCGAGCTTACAGAAAAGGTTATCGTTGGCATACAGGTAGTAGTGACGAATCATGTTCAGATCCCCGTAGTGGTCAGAGGCGGCTGTCCCGGCAATGACCTTTGGCTGAAACAGGAAGATTGTCCTGACAATACTGACCAATAAAGGCATGAGACTTATTGCTATCTCTTCTCTCATAGCCGGTGCCACCCTGCAGGGGATTACCGAAACACCATTCGGTAATCCCCTAATTTGTGCGCCCTTTTCCCCTTGCGTATCACTTCATAACAGAATACAGAAAAACTCCTGTGAATAGGGATTGGGTACAGTGAACCTCTGTTTTTGGTATGAACCGTGAGAGAAACGAGGTGCACATCTTGGGCGTTCTCGTAGTAGAGAGCGAAGAAGTGCAGATTGAACGGGTCATCACCCGCATTGCCCATAGAATGACTGTGAAGGTTTCACATCCGTTGGGAGGTTTACCTGTGCATCGGCCTCTCGGAAGCACCATGGATTTGGTATCTCTGGCATGGGACGTTTTTGACCGGTCGGCTATAGCTTCTCTTGAGCTTTCAACATGGCTTTACTTTCCGTGGAAAGGAAAAATTCAAGCAGTATCCCGAATCGATAAGCTCAAAATCTTTGTGGGAATTCCTGAAATCACATCTTCTATGCATATAGAGGCACAGTTTTGTGTTGAAGACATTGAGATTACTACAAACGACTTAAATGATGAGGTAGTCATTGAAGCCTGTGCTCTTCTGGAAGGTCTTGTCCTTGAGAAGTGCATTCTCCATGTTGTGACCGGGGTTAGCATGAAGACAGGTGTAGACCGGGTTGAACAGGAAGCGCAAAGCCCGGCCCGACAACGTTTGTTATCAGACATAAGCAGTCGGTTCAAAGAGATTATCGACTCCATCCGTAGGAATCGTTATCCGTAGGAATCGTTCACTTGCCTGACATGACATTGCCCATGGATGAACAGGCCGGGACAGTGTGATTGAGGAAGGCGTCACGAAGCAGTTGGCCTGGGCATACAATGAATGCGTGGGGCGGGAAAGCCATCTCCATCCACATACATGGAGGATGTTTCAACCATGGCATCATCGCGAGGAAAGATACTTTGGAAAAGAACACTCAGGCCCGGTATGAAAGGCCGGGATGTAGCAATTCTTCAAAAACACTTGGCAGCGCTCAACTATTACACGGCTGAATGTGATGGGTTGTATGGCATTCTCACAAAGGATGCTGTATTCGATTTTCAGAAGGCACATAGGTTAAGAGTTGACGGTATTGCAGGCAAGGAAGTCTTTGACCTGCTTAAATCAGGGCTTGAACGAGCAAGGGTTGAGCACATAGTTCGTTCAGGTGAAACCCTTTCAAGTATTGCCGGAAAATACAACGTCCCCCTGGAATTGCTTGTTTCGGCGAATAATCTGAAGACAGAAGAGGTTAAGGGAGGTGAGAGTCTATTTATTCCTGTATCCCGCCTTATTGGGTTTTGCTCCCCTGAAAATCCGGGAGAGCCTGTAGTCTCTTATGAACACATTCTACCATCCTTGACCGCAGTTGCGCCTCGATGGTTTTCCCTTAATGAACATGGGAACATTCAAGGCGCACCCGATAGAAGGTTCATAGCCTTGACAGCAATGACAGGTGTAGAGCTATGGCCTGTAATCAGCATTGGGAGATGTACAACTGTGCAAGAAGGCGTTGAGGCCCAAGATATGCTCCATAACATTCTTTCAGATAACACTGCTTATTCTACGGCAATAAAGAGTCTTTCCAGTCTTGCTTCTCGAGTTCGGGCTGAAGGACTGATTATTTCTATAGGTAAGCTTCCTGAAAAAGATGTCTATGCTTTTGTGTCGTTTTTGCGTAAAGTTTCAAGAGCTATCAAACAAGAGGGACTGCTCTTAGCAGTTGAAATTCCTTTGCCTGATGAAACCACGTTCCGGCAGACAGGGGATCATAGAGGCTGTTTGAAGGAATTAGGGGATATCGCCTCTACAGCTCATCAGGTTTTTTTCAGGGCTTATAAAGAACCGTCGGAATTTTCATCTCCCGGACCGGCTATATCTGTTAATCGCACAAAAACTGTGTTAAGAAGCCTTACTCGAGTTGTGGATTTCTGGAAACTGATAATCGTTGTGCCTGCTTTTGGTGTCGACTTTTCAGCAGGTCTTGGTGCAGCTCCCCTCCGAAAGAAGCACTCAGAGATCATGGAGATTACGGACCTGTTTAAGCCTACAGTGTCACAGCTAGATGACGAGAAGTCTAAAGTCTTCAGGTACAGGTCATTTCGTGTAAGTCATACCGTATATTTCGAGGATGCTCAAAGTATCGGGGCTTATGCAGATTTGGCGCTCCGATATGGTCTGGCCGGCATTGCCATTGCTGATTTGGGAGATGTGGATCCATGGGTTTGGTCAACACTCAAGGCAAGGTTCAAGGTAGTGAGGGGCGCAGTTGGAAGCTAGAGTTTCAGGTGTGAGCAGTCGGTGAAGAAAGGGATATGCTTTGCTGCCGGCACTTCCGCCGTGGGGAAGGCGTGATCTTGTATTTAGAAATATATGCACATTTCAGTAAGTTGCCCGCATATAGTAGAAATGAAAAAGAAGTGTACGGCTCCATGTGTGTAATTGGAAAGGAGGAAAAGAGATGGCTGTGGGTGTCGAACTCAAAGAGGAACTCCTAAAAGTCGAACAGGTCATTGGCGAAACCACGGCGCGGAAGGTCCTGCGAGAAGTCATCAAGATCGCTGATACGTTACCTACTGCTGAGAAGATTATCAGTGTGGATGTTATTATCCTGACCACGTCTTTTCAGCTTATAAGGAACAAGATCTTGATTGAAGGCACAGCTAGGATAAGGATTCTCTACGTAGCTCGGGAGGCTACCGGNNNGAAGGTCCTGCGAGAAGTCATCAAAATAGCAGACACCCTACCTACTGCTGAGAAGATCATCAGTGTGGATGTTATCATTCTCACCACGTCTTTTCAGTTAATTAAGAACAAGATCTTAATTGAAGGCACAGCTAAGGTAAGAATTCTCTACGTAGCTCGGGAGGCTACCGGGGCGCAGCCTGTCCAAGTATTTGAAGAAGACATATCATTTGAGCTTATTGCTGAGGTGCCCGGCACTGAACCTCTTATGAATGCCTGGGTGCAAGTGGATATCCATGACATAGCCTTCGATCTGGTTGACATCAGGACTGTTGATGTGCGCGTTGTGGTTTCCGCCAGGGTTAAGGTCACTGTAACAGAGCAATTGGAAGTAGTTACAGAGGTGACCGGGCCTGAGGATCTGCAAGTTACGAGGGAGCTTCTCAAAGTAGAGGATGTAATTGGTGACGCTCAGGCACAGGCTCTGGTAACCGGTAGACTTGTGGTTCCCCCTGAAAAGCCGGATATAGAATCTGTGATAAGTGTCGAGGCAAAGCCGCGCCTTACAGATGTGCAGGTCCTTGACGGGCAGGTAGTTGTTGAGGGGTTGATAGATGTTGATGTGCTCTATGCTGCAGTGCCTCAAGACCCAACTCCTTCAGGCGTGAAGCTACCTGTTCACTTCTTCTCGACGCAATTACGATTCTCACAGGTGGTAGAGGTTCCTGGGGCAGCAATTGGCATGGTTGCCCAGGCCAGAATAGTCTTTGAAACAGTTAGTTTCACTGAACTTGATTTCCGCACTGTGACTGTGGACGTAGTCTTGAAGATCCTTGCCAAAGTGACCGTTGTCAGGCAACTTGAGATCGTGACAGATGTTACTTCTAAGACAGCAGTCCTTGATGTAGAAAAGCGTCTCCTACGGGTAGAGGATGTCATAGGGGAAGACATAGCCCAGACTATTATCAAAGAAGTCCTCGAGGTGCCGAGAGAAAAGCCTAATATTGAGCGTATCCTCCGCATTGATACTTCTGTGAAGGAAACGTCCTGGAGGATTATTGATGGCAAGGTAATTATCGAAGGTGTTGTTGAACTGCAGACGTTGTACGTGGCGCAAACGCCTGAGGGCGATCAGCCGGTGCATCACATGTCGCATCGGGTGAAGTTCACTTTGTTCGTGGAGATACCGGGCACGCATGAAGGCTTTACAGCGGATACGCGTGTGAGTATTGAACATGTAGATTTTGAGCTTGTTGAAGACAGACGGTTCACGGTAAAGGTACTTATTGGTGTATTCGCAAAAGTTACTGAGCCGGTGCAGCTCAATGTAGTTGTCAATGTAGTTGTTGTTACAGCTCCTCCGGAAGCGCCTTGCCCACAGCCTACTATTGTGATGGTTACAATCCAACCAGGGGATACTCTTTGGGCGTTGGCAAGGAAGTATAACACAACAGTGGAAGCGATTATCCAGGCGAACCCGGGGATACAGCCGGAAAACCTACAGGTGGGTCAGGTAATTCAGATCCCTGCCTGCCCTGCTCCCAAAGGATGAGGAGGCAGTCGGTGTGGGAGAATGCCTAAGGCTCGGCATCCGGTTCATGAGCATGGTTTGAAAGGGAGGGAAATAGGAGATGATTCTAAGAAGGGAACGCCTCAAGCTCTTCGAAGTTGTCAATGAGACTGTGACTACTGTTACACTAAGAAGCATTCAATCAGTGCCTGCAGGAAAACCTGACGTCCAGAAGATCTTGAGTATAGCCAATGTAACAGTCTCAGCAACAGGGACGCCTTTGCCTAACAAAGTTGTACTTGAAGGCACCGCGACAGTCCAGACTATATACGTAGCTGACCTGCCTGACCAGCCTGTCCATCATATGGAGCACGTCATAAGCTTCCTGCAATTTGCTGACTTGCCCGGGACACAACCCGGCATGACAGTAATCGTGAAGCCAAGGGTGAAATTCTCGGATATCGTGATTAGGTCGCCCAGGGAAGTGGAGATAGAGCTCATCATAGAATTTTTTGTGAAGGTAATAAGGCTGGTCCAGCTTGACGTAGTTACTGACGTTATGTTCAAGAGCGTCCCCGTGAAAGTCGACAAGCAGCTTTTCCGGGTCGAACGTGTTCTAGGTGAGAATACAGGCCAGGTGATATTAAGCAATATGCTGCCTGTGCCTGCAGGTAAACCCCCTGTCCAGAAAATCTTAAATATCGTCAGCACAGAGATCATAACAGATGAGATACGGGTTATTCCGGATCTGGTAATAATTCAGGGTAGAGTCAGAACCCAAATAATCTATGTGGCTGCTGAGCCGGATCAACCAGTCCATCACATGCACTTGGAAGTAAACTTTCTTGCAAATATCAGAATACCCGGAGCAGTACCGGGATTGATGGTGGAGATATTCCCGAGCGTTGAGTTTGCGCAGGTGTCTATTGTAAATCCTACCACGGTTATGCAAGATCTCATTTTGAGTATCTTTGTTAAGGTTACAGAGATTCAACAGATCCGCGTAGTGACAGATGTAAGATCAGACAGAATCCCGATTAACGCTGTTAGGCAGCTTGTGGCTATTGAAGACGTAGTAAATGAAAAGTCGCAGCAAATCAACATCCGTAGAGAGGTGACAATACCTGAGGAAAAACCACCTGCGCAAAAGATTCTTCAGGTATTCAGTTCAACTGTAGACATAACACGGTCTGATATACTCGACGGCAAGATTATTCTTGAAGGCACGCTGGTTCTCCAGATAATCTATGTTGCGGCTGAAGAGGATCAGCCTGTGCATCATGCGCATGTTGAGATACCGTTTACTACATTTGTGGATCTGCCCGGAGCTTATCCCGGAATGAATGTCCTTGTGAGACCGAGGGTTGAATTCGCCACCGTGCAGTTCTTGCCTGTAGGAGTGACTCCTCCTCCTGAGATCGGTACTAGGGATCTCTTGGTTGACGCCATTATCGAAGTCTTTGTAAAGGTAACGAAGACAGTCCAGAAACATGTGGTCATAGATGTGATAGTGCCTCAGGGATTTCGAGATTCAAATTAAGGAGGATAGGTAGACACGGTCATCCTGTGGGATAAGCGACCCTACGTGCGCAAGGTACAGGGTCGCTTATTCTGATCGTGTGCCATCAGCCTGCAAATCGTTTCCCAGCAGTATCGGGATGGTCGGTGGTTGTGTGAAGGGGCGCCCCGAATTTGGTAAGCACATGGACAGGCCAAGTTTGAACGAGGCGTGCCGCAAGCGCGCCGGCCCCTGAACGCAACACCGACCATCATGATACCAGCCATCCTATGTTGGTTATCTTATGTTGGATCATCGAGACAGAGCCTTATGCGCCGTACTTTACCCTAATAGCAGGACAAGAAGTGCATTCTAAGCATCTTATGCAGTCCCTGGAGTCTGCGTCCAGATGCGGGTCAATGTCCATAGGGCAAGCTGCTCTGCAAGCCCCGCACTCGTTGCATAGCTCTTTGTCTACTTTGAGCTTCACGTAGCTTATCTTGTTGAAAGGCGAGTAGATAGTTCCGAGAGGACAGACAAACCTACAGAACGGTCTTTTCATGAGAATGCCGGTGACTATGAAGACGAGCACTATTGCCATTTTCACAATGAATAAGGCTCCTGTCATAGCTCTGATTGACGCATCGAAAGCGAATAGAGGTAATCCGGCTTCGAGGCCGCCTGCGGGACATAGTTTACAAAACAGAGGTTCTCCTACGGCAAATGCCCCAATGACGACAAGGCCCATGAAAACCAGGTACCGAGTGACTTTGGATACGTTATGTCCGATTCGTGCCTTCATCTTTCGAGGGCCGAGTTTGATCTTATAGAGAATATCCTGTAAGAATCCGAATGGGCATGCCCACCCGCAGGTCATCCGCCCAATGAGTGCCCCTGTGACCATGAAGAAGCCTGCCAAGGCAAAGGGAAATCTCCTTTGCCTTACGAAATGTTGGAGCGACCCAATAGGGCAAGCCATAACCGCGAGCGGGCATGCGTGGCAATGGAGTACGGGCGCAGGGCAAAACTTCAAGAATGATAAGACGTATGAGTTGGCAAACACAAGCGATGCAATTTGGACAAGTGTTCGCTTGTTGGTTGCCGGTTTACGCTTGTTAGCAGTAAGCTTGCGTTTATCAGCAGTTCGCTTATGCTTCATATTACAGATCCTTGGATCCTTAATCTTCGAATCCCACCTTCTCACTTAAGAGTAGAGAAGCGCATGTTATCTAAGGCCGATACACGACGTGCATAGGATTAAGGCGTTAAGTAGGATAGTCCCGAATTCGTGCCTGAAAGCGCCAATAACTATTAAACCTATGCCCAGCGCCAGGATGACCCAATACGGCCTTATGGGACGCTTCTGTTTAAGGTTTCCCAAACCTACAGGGGCTTTAACATGCTTTCTCATGTTCATCGGCCTTTTTGGGGCTGATTCGTCGCTCATCTCTTAAGCAGGTCAGTGATGAGTTGACTCAATTCCTTCTCGAATTTGGATTTATTGGGACCCATCCCGACAGTGACATGTCTTACTATGCCTTCGTTGTCGATGAGGACAAGCGTAGGTATAGCTCTGACCCCATAATCTTGTATGATTTTCGTAAGAGGGGTGTCCTCCTTGGAGGTAGTTGCTATGACATGATATGGAATGCCATTACTCTTGACGTATTCTGCAACTTTCTTTTTGGTATCGTTTACTGCGATTCCTATAACGGTTAATCCTTGATCAGAGTACGTCTTGTTAAGAGAGATAAGTACCGGGGTAATCTCTCTGCACGGGCCGCACCAGGTAGCCCAGAAATCTATGAGGACTACTTCATTCCACTCATTTAGGACAATGCGTGTCCCGTTGAGGTCGGTTACGGTGAATGAAGGCGCAGGCTTGTTTAACAGGTCTTCCGGGCGGGTGGCGGCAAACCCGGGCAGTGCATAGGTTATCGTAAACAGTAGACCGAGCGCTAGTATGAGGATAATTGCCCGACATGTTCTCTTTGCACGAAATGTCCTGAAGTTGTGGGGTTTTGACATGGAAGATCCTCCTTTGCGCCAGAAGGCTTTCATCTCTCCGGTCATCGAATTGTGTATTATCCTATCAAGAACTAATACGATAATTCAGGGAAGTAGTTCCCATAGGTAGATCCAGGTAACGCGGTTTCTCAACTCAGCATATCATATTCTGGTAGATGTGTTACCAGAGAGGGAGGGAGGGAGATGTCAGAGGATTTGACCATCTCCGGTATTCATCATAAGAAGGTAAAAGTGGAAGTAATAGTTGCTGATGTGAGTGCGAGCATTGTCGCCAGCGGTCAGCTTACTGTGCCACCTCCGAAACCTGATATAGCTTCGATCTTGGATACACAGGCACAGGTTTCTATTACGCGTGTCTCAGTTGTTTCGGGAACCGTCGTAATTCAGGGGAATGCTGTGGTGGATATCACCTATGTCTCCACTGCGCCTTCCCAACCGGTACACTTTTTTGAAGGAACTTTATCCTTATTCGGAAGTGTCAACGTGCCTGGGGTTTTTCCGGGAATGATTCCTGAAGTGGTGGTAACAAGTGTTTTTGCCACATCGCGTCTTATCAACCCCAGAACAGTTGAAGTCAACGTGCTCGTCTCGGTGAGGGTGAAGGTGCTCAGAGAACAGGTCTTGCCGATAGTGACCGAAGTTCCTAAGACGATTGTTGTCCCCACTGTGACAGTGCCGGTGGTGCCTGTCATCCAGCGCAGAGTAGTTACTGTGGAACGTGCTGTGCTGCAAGGTGAAGCCCAGACCATTGCAATAGGGACTATATCCATACCACCTGATAAGCCCGGGGTATCAGATATTGTTCGGACCAGTGCTGCCGGGTCTGTGACCAGGACTAATGTATTACGAGGTAAGGTAGTGGTTGACGGGGTCGTATCCACGCGCACCCTCTATGTAGCTTTAAGCCCTTCACAGCCTGTGTTTTCTGTGGATGGAGCGATTAGATTCAGCGTAATTGTGGATCTTCCGGGAGTAGAAGCGGGAATGTTCGCATTTGCGGCTGTGCAAATTGAGGCTGTGGATACTACAATTGTAAACTCCCGCACCTTGCGGATAAGAGCAGTGGTTAAGGTATCAGTAGTGGTTACGGTGGAGAAGGATCTTTCCTTGGTAACGGGCATAGGTGCTCTTCCGCCTTCGCTTGTGCCTATCACCCAGGATTTTCTCGTGGAGGAGATTGTAGGTCATGTGCAGGATGATTCTACGATTACAGTACAGGTCGTAGTTCCGACTACACTTCCCGGTATTGGAAGAGTAATTCAGTCATTTGCTCAAGCCAGGATTACAAAGATCTTAGTGCTGGACGGTGTAATTATCGTACAGGGAACTCTCAGGATTACGATACTCTTCTCTGAACTTCCAAGTCAAAGGGTATTTGCTACTGTTGAAACAGTTCCGTTTTCAGTGACATTGCGCATCGCAGGTGCGGTTCCTACTTTCTTTGGGACAGCTGAAGTAAGCGTAGTAAGGGTGGTAGCTGTCCCGGTACAACCGAGGGTAGCAAATGTCAGGGTCACCTTGCGGGGCTGGGGAATGGTAACAAGAATCGATACCGTCCCTACAATAGTAGACATTCGGTCTCATGGGGCAGGGCAAATTCCGCCGGGCACTACAATCCCGCCGGGTGGTGCAATGCCGCCGGGCAGTACAGTTCCACCGGGAACCGGCATTCCCGGAGGCTCCGGAGAGTTGCCCGGACCTCCTGTTCAATCAAGCGGACAAAGCCAAACGAGTTCCGGAAGCAGGGTCCACATAGTTCAGATTGGAGATACCTTGTTCAGGATAGCCCAGAGATACGGAACAACTGTAACCGCCATAGTTCAGGCAAATAGTATTTCGGATCCCAATCGAATAGATATTGGTGATACGTTGGTTATTCCGTAGTAGTGGTCCATGTCAGTTTTCATCAGAGCCATCTAATTGTTTTGGCGCTATTTGTCATGTTGGCATTGTCCAAGAAGTGTCGGTGCTATCCAAGTGTGTCAGCTCTGTCTAAATTGCCGGCGCCATCTAGGGATGACAATGGCAACGACTACATCTGTTCGTGTAGCAGAGACAGTAGCTATATGGGGTTGCTTGGCAAGGTTTCATAGGGGAATTCGGGGTAACGAAGCATAGACGAATTCGGAGCAAGGGAGCAGGTTTTTTGCTCCCTTTTGTCTTTGTCGCGACCCTCCAGGCGCGTAAAGAGGAATACAGATAGACCGGTATGTGTATTTTTCTAAGTATTTATGTTGAAGATCTGCCTTGTGATTGACCTTAGTCCGCTTGCATTTTATCAGAGGGACAGAAGAAGGGACTGGAACGAAATTCAAGAATCACTAAGAAGTAAGATCGGATAGAAAGAAGCAAAGCTAAAATGGGGGTATGCGGAAAATGGCAGACCGCGTCCAACATCATATTCAACATCATATCAGGTGTAAGCCAAGCGATATTGCACGATATGTGCTTCTCCCCGGAGATCCCGGGCGAGCGCACAAAATTGCTGCCTCCTTTGACGATGCAGAGAAAATAGCCGAATCCAGAGAGTATGTTACGTACACCGGGACAGTAGACGGTATCCCAATTTCAGTAGCTTCTACAGGAATAGGGGGTCCGTCAGCGGTAATAGCGGTGGAGGAGTTGGCTAGGTGTGGAGCTGACACTTTCATAAGAGTTGGCACTGCAGGCGGCCTGCAAGAGTTTGTGAAGCCCGGTGATGTAGTGATTGCGCAGGGCGCTATTAGGGACGATGGTGCCGGTCTGCACTATGTGCCGGTTGAATTTCCCGCTGTTGCAACAATTGAAGTAGTGAATGCGCTTATTGCAGGAGCAAAGAAAGCAGGCGCAAATTACCATGTTGGTGTTGTCCATACCCATGACTCATTTTATGGACAGCATGAACCTGACAGAATGCCTATGGCAGATATGCTCAAATCCAGACGCAAGGGATGGATGCAATGCGGCGCGCTGGCCTCTGAGATGGAGTGCGCGGGCATTTTCATTGCGGCTTCTACCCTTGGGGTTAGAGCAGGTGGCATATGTCTCGTAGCAGGCAATCGAATGTTCCCTCCCACTTTTGAGGAGGAGAGAGCGAAGAGCTCTATGGAAGATACCATAAGAGTCGCCATAGACGCGGTTAAATTGCTGGCCCAAGGTGGACCAGTCCCCTGAATTCCTTTTAGACGGTTAGGGGGCTTATAGGTATCTAGCGCGTTTTCAGTCCAGGTGGTTGAAAATAGAACACCGTCTAGAGACTGATGAGACTGAAGTCCCGGCAAGATTGAAAATAAAGGAGAGCGAAACCTAAGCGTCGAACTACCTAAACTGTAATAATTAAAGAAACTGCGATAACGACTTAGCCGCTATCGCGGATTTAGCTGTTAGTGCTGATATTATAGAATAATGAAATATAGTGACAAAAGTGCTGTGAAAGAAGGGACCGGAGAAAGAAGGGGCCAGAGTTGGAGTGTGATCTTGAGAGATATGCAGTTCTCATTGATATTCAAGACGTAGTGTTTGATCCCAGAACTTACCTGAAGTGCATGTATGGCTGTTCTACTTGGGGGAAAAGCTGGATATGCCCGTCTGCTCCCGGTGCGCTGAAGCCGTGGGAAGCGAAGGATGTGCTTTCTCGTTATGAGAAGGCTTTGATTATCCATACCTATGATAAAGATTCTTCACAGAGGATATCTTTTTCCATTGAAAGTAAGGCATTTGTAGACGGTTATTACTTCGCATTCAGCATGAGTGATTGCGGCCTCTGCGCAGAGTGTTCATTTCCTAATGGAGAGCCATGTCGTTTCCCGAAGCAAGCAAGACCTGCTATGCAGGCTATGGGGATAGACGTATTTGCTACCGTCGGAGGGCAAGGACTTCCTATTGAAACCTTAGCTGACGCGAGTCAGAAGGAGAACTGGTATTCCCTGGTTATGTTGGAATAACGCATTGCTCTTGGAGTAATGCTTGCTAAAGGAGGACAAGTTCGGGCATACACAAAGGTTAGGCTGTCAGGAGGTACACGTGCGCAGGTGGTACAGGTGCGGAGGAGGTACAGGCGCGCAGGCGATGCAGGTACGAAGGTGCGCAGATGTGCCCAGCCTTGTGAGGCTCGTATAAGCAATCTATGGATGTATCACGATTTATTGAAAGACTGAAACTCGAACCCCATTATCGGGATCAGATCGTTCACATCGAAGATATCCCTGCGCAAACTGCGCGATACGGAGAGCTTAAGTCGCCTCTCTCACCTAAAGTCGCGGGAGTCCTTGCGAAAGCAGGTATAGAGCGATTTTATACTCATCAGGTCCAGGCTATTGACGCTGTCAGAGAAGGACAAGATGTTGCTATTGTGACATCAACCGCCAGTGGTAAGACCCTTTGCTATAACACGCCTGTCCTGGAAAGGTTGGTTGCAGACCCAACTGCCAAAGCGCTCTATCTCTTCCCTACGAAGGCCTTAGCCCAGGACCAGCTAAGAGGGCTCGTGCGTTATATGGAACTTGATCCTCTGCTTCCTATCATCCCGGGTACTTATGATGGTGATACTCCACCAAATGCCAGACGCAAGCTTAGGGATGAAGGCAATATTATTCTTACTAACCCGGACATGCTTCATCAGGGAATTCTCCCAAGACATCCTTCATGGGGCAGGTTCTTCGCGAATCTGGCTTACGTAGTTATCGATGAGATGCATACCTATAGGGGTGTTTTTGGCTCGAATGTGGCTTGCGTAATGAGACGACTTAGCCGAATTTGTGAGCACTACGGTGCGAAGCCACGGTTTGTATGCTGTTCCGCTACTATCGCAAATCCGAAGGAGCTTGCTGAGAAGCTGATAGACAGGCCTGTAACCCTCATTGACGACGATGGGGCGCCTCGGGGACCAAAGAAGTTCGTATTTTGGAACCCTCCTTTTATTGACGCCGGTCGTACCGAGAGAAGGAGCTCCAGCTTTGAGGCAGAGCAACTTCTTACCAAGTTAATTCAAGAGAGGGTTCAGACTATCACCTTTGTGAAAGCGCGGGTAGTGGCTGAGCTTATCTACAGGTTTACTCAAGAGCGACTGCAAAAAATCAGCCCGCAGCTTGCAAACTCCATAAAGCCTTACAGAGGAGGTTATCTCCCTGAAGAGAGGCGTGAGATTGAAAAACGTCTCTTCTCCGGTGAACTCCTTGGGGTCACCTCCACAAATGCCCTGGAACTCGGTATTGATATTGGAAGTCTTGATGCTGCGATACTCACCGGCTACCCGGGGAACATTGCCAGTACATGGCAGCAAGCGGGCCGAGCAGGACGCGGACAAGATGAAGCTCTAGCGATCTTAGTGGGTCAGAGCACACCCATAGACCAATATCTCATGAATCATCCGGAGTATTTCTTCGAGAGGACTACGGAAAGTGCTGTGATTGACCCTCATAATCCCTATGTGCTTGCAAGACACCTGAGGTGTGCTGCATTTGAACTTCCCATTGCCGCTTCTGACCTAGGGAGATTTGGCGAATATATGCCTGCTATCCTCGAAATCTTTGAGGAGCGAAGGGAAGTTGTGCGTCGAGGGAATAGGTGGTTCTGGACGAGTTCGGGCTATCCGTCAGTAGGTGTCAAGCTGCGCAACATGTCTGACAATACTTATACCATTATTGATACTACTGTATCTCCTACAGGATATGGGAAGGCTCATGAAGACTCTGCCGGGAATCGTGTGATAGGCACTATGGATGAGCTCTCAGCTTTTGAGCAAATCCATCCGGAAGCGATTTACCTTCATGACGGTGAGACATATTTTGTCTCGGACCTTCAGATAGATAAGAAAGTCGCCTATATTGAAAAGGCGGATGTAGACTATTTTACTCAGTCGATAACAGATACTTCTGTAAGAATTGAGAGGGAAGACGAGACGAAGAAGTTAAATGACGCTACTATAGCGTTTGGGGATGTTACCGTCACGTCTCTTGTTTATATGTTTAAAAAGATAAAGTTCCATGGTCGGGATAGCATCGGCTTTGGAAAAATCTACCTTCCCTCCCAAGTGATGGACACAGCAGCGTTCTGGTTGCTTCCTCCCCTTTCTGCCCTGACCTTAGTTAGAAAGTGGGGACGGGATCCTTCTGAAGGACTATACGGGATCGGAAACGTAATTACCGAAGTAGTGCCTCTCTATGCAATGTGTGACCCTCGGGATGTAGGAGCAGTGGTGGATTCGCTGAATACAGGGTCGCCCACTTTGTTCGTCTATGATCGTTACCCGGGGGGCATAGGATTTGCAGAGCGGTCGTACCGGATTCTTGAGGAAGTGCTGGAGGCATGCCTTCAATTGGTAACGGCGTGTGAGTGCGAAGACGGCTGTCCATCTTGTGTGGGAGCGCCTGTACCTCCTTTTGCCCAGAATGACCCGGACATCTCCCCCAGGGGTCGTATCCCGGATAAAGAGGCTACGCTTATTCTCCTTCACAGCCTTCTCAACAAAGAACCATATACGCCGAAGCCTGTAATGAAGCAGGATCCTCTCTTGACATCAGCACAATGGGACAGTCAATCCGGCGGGTACGGTGCTTATGGCGCTAAACATCATGATTTGCGGGAAGTGTCTGATGAAACGTCAAATGAAATTGTGAGGCTTCCCATGAAGCGCTTACCTGAAAGCGTCGAGGCAAGGCTCAGGCGTCAACTGGCGCGCCTTACCAAGCGGCGATAATCAATATGTTAGAAACATATTAGACTCGAATGAGGCGATATTTTCATGATAAGAGGCAGTGTTAAGCGGATCATTTTACTGATTTTGGATAGTGTAGGGATTGGAGCAATGCCAGATGCGCATCTTTATGGGGATGTCGCAAGTGACACTTTGCGCAACACAGCAAAGGCTGTGGGTGGACTCAACCTTCCCTTCTTCACCTTACTGGGCTTGGGGAACATGGCAGAAGCATTTGGGGAGCCCGTTTCAGGGGTGTCATCAGTTCCTATGCCTCTGGCAGCTTACGGTCGGATGGCTGAGAAATCACCGGGAAAAGATACAACGACCGGCCACTGGGAAATTGCAGGCATCGTAATGAATCAGCCTTTTCCTACTTATCCCCATGGTTTCCCTCCTGAGGTAATTAAACCATTTGAAAAAGCCATCGGCACGAGCACCCTTGGCAATAAACCTGCATCAGGCACAGAAATCATCGAAGAGCTCGGCGAAGACCATTTAAGGACAGGTTATCCCATAGTCTATACTTCTGCTGACAGTGTTTTTCAAATTGCTGCTCATGAAGAAATAATTCCTGTTCCCCGGCTCTACGAGATATGTGGTATCGCCAGGTCTATTCTAACAGGTGAACACGGTGTAGGGCGAGTAATTGCCCGTCCTTTTGTAGGCTCCAAGGGAAGCTTCGTGAGAACTGAGCGGCGCAAAGATTTTTCCATAAAGCCTCCTCGTAAGACGCTCTTGGATTGTGTGAAAGAGGCGGGTATGGATGTAATCGGGGTCGGTAAGATTGAAGATATCTTTGCTTTTCAAGGGCTAACTCAGTCAGATCATACGGGGAACAGCAAAGATACGATGAACTCTGTTACTAAGTTTGCTAGAGAAGACGGTCGGGGTCTGATAATCGCAAACCTCATTGACTTTGATATGCTCTACGGGCATCGAAATGACCCCCAAGGTTATGCACGTGCTTTAGAGGAAGCAGACGGAATGATAAAAGAGCTTGAAGGATATTTGCAAGAAGGCGATGTTCTTGCGATTACTGCGGATCATGGCTGCGATCCTACTACCCCAGGCACTGACCACTCTCGAGAATACGTCCCGCTTCTTATGTACGGCAAACAAATAAAGCCGGGGACATTTCTTGGCACACGTAGCTCTTTTGCGGATTTAGGGTGCACAATCGCGGATCTCTTAGGAATCAAGACAGATCTCGCAGGGACGAGCTTCAAGAGCAAAGTTTTGACGGGATAAACATTCTGTATCTTAATTGTTTTGAGCTTGAAGCGTAGAAGTGATAGCCACATTCAACCAAAAGGCATAAGAAGTTATAGTCCGGAATGTCTTGAAGGCCACAAGGGTCACGCACCAAATGGAAGAGGCTCGACATAGGATAACCACCGAGGGCCTCTTTTTTAGTGTTTGGTAATCACTATAGTCATAGGCAATCACTTATGAAAGCAAGGTGGGCTTCAAGTGCTGAGAAAATGTCCTAAATGCGGCCGGGAGGCCGGTAGAGAGTATACTATCGGAATTACCACAAGCCGACAGGGCTGGCTCTATACTTATTGGATGGAATGCGAAGCGTGTGGAAATAGGTGGCAGGCAGTACAGATCAAGCAGGCTTAACGGTATATGAAGGCTTAAAGGTAAATGAGCGCGCGGGAGCCGGCATATGTGGGTTCCCGCGCGAAATTGCGTTATGGGACAAAAAACACACCATCAGTAAGTAGGCTTTCGCCTATTTGCATCCTCTTGCGAAAATCGTCTATTCTGAAAACCGCTCATAGCAAACAATGTCTTCCAGTGACTTGCGTGTTTTTGTCCCGGGCGAATCTGCAGGATAGCCCATGGGCATTAATGCTACGATCTTATATGCATCCGGGACCCCGAGAATCTTCTTTACGTCGTCTTGTGAGAATGCTCCAATCCAACACGTTCCCAGGCCTTCATTTGCTGCTGCCAGTGCAATATGCTGGATGGCTATGGCAAGATCTACAGCATAAGCAGGTACTTCGCAACTCATGACTCGATCCGGCTCCAGAGCTACTCCTGCTATAACTACAGGCGCTTCACCGATGAAGGACTGATTCCGCGACACCTTAACCAGTTTGCGCTTGGTCTCCGGATCTTTTACCACAATGAATTTCCACGACTGTTTGTTATTTGCCGAAGGGGCAAATCTTGCAGCCTCAAGGATTCTACCTAGCTTGTCGTCTCTGATCTCCTTGTTTTGGTATGCCCTTACACTCCTACGCTTCTTGATTACCTCCATAAACTCCATAATATTACACCCCTCTTTAGTTTCATCTGAGTAAGGCAAGTTCTTATTTGAGCATGAACAGGCTCATTCCTTAATAGACTACTACATGAAGGTCAGAGATTCCTTGTCTATATGTTATCCATATGTGCATACACATGAGGCGAAGCTTTATCAGTTTCATGTATTGAAGGACATGACTATATGCCGTCGAAGTATCCATTTGAGAGGAGGCGACTCTATGCGCGTACTGATGCTGTCCTATGAGTATCCTCCGGAAGTTGTTGGGGGGCTGGGTGCGGCAGTCTCAGGTCTTGCCCGTGCTCTTGCCCGTCAGGGTGACCACGTGCATGTAGTCAGCGCAAGTTCAGCAGGAGATTCAGAGCATGAGCTGCTTGACGGTGTAATGGTTTCCAGGGTGGCGCGGTCGGCATTCCCTGAGGGATTGGATCCTTACGGAGGTGGGGGCGACACCGGTTTTCTCCGCATCGCGATGGAGGCGAATTTCGGTCTTGCAAGTAGAGGTGTTCTTGAGGCCACACGAGAAAGGCCTTATGACATTATCCACGCTCATGATTGGCATAGCGCGTTCGCAGCTAAGTCACTAAAACACGCCCTAAAAATCCCGCTTGCATTTACTATTCACTCAACTGAACATGGTAGAAATCGAGGTATTCATTCGGATCTACAGCGGTACATTCATGAAATCGAATGGATGGCCACGTACGAAGCATGGAGAGTTATCTGCTGCAGTGATTATATGTCTGATGAGCTCAGACGGATTTTCTCACTTCCGCAAGACAAGATTGACGTCATTCCCAATGGAGTAGACCAAGTAATTATGCCGGATCAGGATTTTGTCAGTGGGATGAAGTGTCGCTACGCCCGTCCCGAAGATTTCTTGGTGTTCTATATCGGTCGACTTGTCTACGAAAAAGGCGTTCACGTGCTCCTTTCTTCTATTCCAAAGATTATGGAAGAAGTCCGAAATACCAAATTCGTCATTGCCGGCGATGGTTACTACGCAGATGTGCTTCGGGAAAAGGCACAAAGACTCGGTATTGAAGACCATGTCGTATTCACAGGCCGTATTAGTGACCGAGAACGGGATGCACTTTACGTTGCAGCTGATGTAGCTGTGTTTCCCAGTCTGTATGAGCCTTTTGGCATAGTTGCGCTGGAAGGTATGGTAAGGGGAACTCCAGTAGTGGTATCTGATACGGGCGGCCTGTCTGAAGTTGTCAGGCATGAGGAGACCGGGCTCAAAGTCTATCCGGGCGACTCGGATTCTTTAGGATGGGGAATAAAGAGAGTTCTATTAGATGAGTCCCTACGGACAAGGCTTAGCGAAAATGGTCCGAAGGAGGTCAAGGAAAGATTTAACTGGGACCGGGTCGCTGACTTGACTCGCGAGGTCTACAGGCGTATTTCAAGCGAGGCAAGGGGTGTTCCCTGGTGAGCTCTTTGACTAATCCAATATTTATCACTGAAGAATGTGAATAGGGTACAGAGATATACAGTGAAAGGGGGGAGTGACGTTACGCTTTGTGACGTCGCGCGAAAGAATTGACCCGAGGTTCTTTAGTCTTTGTGTTTCATAGTCATATACCATATTGTCGTAAGTCAGGTATGTGGCCTTTTGGTGAAGAATGGCTCTATGAAGCTATGCTCGGATCATACATACCCTTTCTGGATGTTCTTCGCTCCATACCTTGCCGAGATAAATCGAAGCAACGGGAGTCCCACAGTAAATCATCTATCAGTGTCACCATAGGGGTTACGCCGATTCTCTTAGATCAACTTGACGATGATCATATGCGCAAGGGTTTCATCAAGTGGATGCAAACCCGCATAAAACGTGCTGAGGAAGACAGAAAGCGCTTTAAGCGTGCCGGTGATAAGGCCCTTGAAAGTCTGGCAGCTCTATACTGTGATGAATACAGAGATGCGCTTAGGACTTTCTGTAATGACTACGCAGGCGATATAGTTAGCGCCTTAGCTGAGCTCCAGAGGCAGGGAGTGGTAGAGATTATTACGTCTGCTGCTACCCATGGCTATCTACCCCTTCTAAAAGAGGATACTTCTATTCGTGCACAGTTAGCAGTCGGTTGTGAAAGTCATGAGATGAGGTTTGGACGGCCGTCGCGGGGAATCTGGCTTCCGGAGTGTGCGTATAGGCCGGGTCTGGAGGAATATCTGGAAGTGTTGGGGATTGAGTATTTCTTCCTGGACAGGCATGCTATTGAAGGGGGAGCCCCGATCGGCGTTTCAAGCGCAGGCAAGACTCGAGAGGTGCGTGCAAGCGATGCGGTATTTGGGGAAGGAAACAGGGGCACGACTTACAAGCCATATTTGGTTGACAGATCAAATGTAGTATGTATGGGCAGGAATGAACAAGTTACAACACAGGTATGGTCCTCTTGGCTAGGATATCCGGGCGACGGTTTGTATCGGGAGTTCCATAGGAAAGACAACGTAACCGGCCTACAATATTGGCGTGTTACCGGTAGAGAGGTGGATCCCGGCAAAAAGGAAGTTTATGACAGAGAAGAGGCTTCTCTCAGAGCGAAGGAGCATGCAGCTCATTTCATTGGGTTCATCCATGAACTCATTAGTGACTGGAATGAAACTACAGGAGAGCACGGTCTAATCGTAGCGCCGTATGATACAGAATTATTTGGTCACTGGTGGTATGAGGGTGTGCTCTGGCTGGGTGAAACCCTGAAGGGTCTTGCTGACAGTTCTACTGTGTCTGTCTGCGCTGCAGGGGAATTTCTTCATACTCATCCTCCTGTTGGGCCTATCAAGGTGCCTGAATCATCATGGGGTCGAGGGGGGAGACATGAAGTCTGGCTTAATGATGAAACAGCATGGATGTGGGATATGATCCATGCTGCTGAAGCCCGAATTAAACGACTTGCTGCATTGAGTCCTGTAACTGAAGATGACGATCTCCTTGAGCTTCTCAAAATTCAGTCGCTTAGAGAGTTTCTCCTCCTTACTTCCAGTGACTGGCCGTTTCTAGTCACAGAGAAGCAAGCTCAAGATTATGGGGCAAAGAGATTCAGGGAACACGCAGAAAGATTTGACAGGCTCATGGATTATGCTGAAGCGATACTGGAAGAAGGAGAGCTTGAGGTGTCAGAAGACGAGATTATTGGCTATCTTTCGTATGTGAATGAACTTGATAATCCATTCCCCCACCTTAGGTTTTCTATCTTGAATAGGCAGGATCATGAGGAGCCGGAGCAAGAGGCAGTTTCACAAGAATAGGGGGCGTCTTTATGAAGGCTGTGGTTATGGCAGGCGGTGAAGGAACAAGGCTTAGGCCGCTTACCTGCAACAGGCCAAAACCTATGGTCCCCGTGGCAAACAAGCCCATTATCCAGCATATATTTGAGCTCTTGCAATGCCATGGTATTACCGACATAGCGGTTACTTTGTACTATCTTGCTGACGAAATCGAAAGTTTCTTCGGTGATGGTTCGGAGTTAGGTCTCAAGCTTTCATACTCTATTGAGGATGTGCCTTTGGGGACAGCAGGTAGTGTGCGGAAAGCCTGTGAGATGCTTGGACGTGAACGCGTTATAGTAATATCAGGGGATGCTCTGACTGACATTGACTTAGATGACGTAGTCAGGTTTCACGAATCTAAGTCAGCCATGGCTACTATCGTTACAACTAGGGTTCCTAATCCACTTGAGTATGGGATCGTTGTATTTGATGACGAAGGGCGCATCAGGAGATTTCTTGAGAAGCCAAGTTGGGGTCAGGTTTTCAGCGACACTGTGAATACCGGTATTTATGTCTTGGAGCCCGAAGTGTTTGATTACATTGACTCAGGCAGGTCTGTGGATTTCAGTCAAGATGTGTTTCCTAAGCTCCTCCATGGCGGAGAAAGATTGTTCGGGTTTGTAACAACTGACTACTGGTGTGACGTGGGCAATCTGCAGCAATATAGAGAAGCTCAGATAGATGCTGTCCTCGGTAAGGTGGATGTGGCAATCCCCGGCACAAAGATAGGACATGACATATGGGTGGGAGACGGGACGGAGATCGACCCGGAGGCAAATCTCGCCGGACCCCTCGTCATTGGGAGGAACTGCCGTATTGGCAAAGGGGCAGGTTGTTTTGAGTACAGTTTCATAGGGGACAATTGCATTATTGAAGAGGATGCCAGAATTCATCGGAGTGTCTTATGGGCTAACTCATTCGTAGGGAAAAGCGCTGAGATAGGAGGAACTCTTGTAGGTCAGCACGGAATCATCAAAGATTTCGTCACTTGTCATGAGGGTGTCGTTATCGGTGACAGGTGCAGAATCGGTCAAGGCGCCACCTTGCAGCCTCAAGTCAAGATCTGGCCTAATAAGGTTATCGAATCCGGGTCCCACGTAGCTATGAGCTTGATATGGGGCACAAAATGGCCGGGCTCCATATTCAAAGAGCGTGGAGTTACGGGATTGACCAACATTGAGCTAACACCGGAGTTTGCAATGAAGCTGGGTGCATCATTCGGTAGCTCTATAGGCAAAGGGTCTACTGTCACCACTAGCCGCGATGATCATCCTTCATCCAGGATGATCCTTAGATCCATTATATGCGGACTCATGACTGTAGGCGTGAATATTCTAGATCTTAGGTCAACCCCACTTCCTGTGAGCCGCTACAACATCAAGGCTCTCGGTGCAGACGGCGGAGTCCATATTCGTATTTCACCGGATAACCCCAGACATACCTTGGTTGAGCTCTTTAATATACAAGGCATCAATCTTCCCAGGTCCCATGAGAGAAAGGTCGAAAATCTCTTCTTCAGGGAAGACTTCAGACGTACTGATGCGGATGAAGTCGGGAAGCTGGAGTTCCCGGGGCGAGTTCTCGACTCGTATGTAGAAGCGTTCTTCAATTACGTAGATGCAAACGCAATCTTAAATGATAAGAGAAGCGTTGTCATAGACTACGCATATAGTAGGCTTTCTATGTTTTTCCCAAGCATCTTTGGTAGACTTGGATGCGAAATGGTAGCACTTAATGCTTACCCTGATCATTCCAGAATCCCTAAAACCGCCGAAGACAGGGAGCTTCATCTTGACAGGTTATCTAAGACTGTAAGTACGCTAAAGGCTGATATAGGAGTCCTCATAGAAAGCGATGGAGAAAGATTGTCCCTAGTCGATGAAGGAGGAAGGGTCATTGAAGGAAATACCCTTCTTGCTGCTGTAGCGTGGCTCACGTTAAAAGACGTATTAGATGGGAATAACGCCGCGAATGATAAAGAAGACCCGGAATCACCTCTGCGTATCGCTGTTACTGTGGGTGCCACCGGGGCAGTAGAGAAAATCGCTGAGGAGTTTGGGGCAGAGGTTTTTAGGACGAGGCAGGATCCGCGCTCTCTTATGGAATTCTTACTTAGGCCCGGGCAGGAGATTTTGTTTGCAGGAGATGACGACGGAGGCTTCATTTTTCCCAAGTTCCAGCCTGCTTTTGACGCTATGTTTACTCTTGCAAAAGTGTTTCAGTTCTTGGCATGTGAAGGCGCGAGGCTTTCAGATGTAGTTGATAACTTGGATATTCCACCTATGGTTCGAAAGGCTGTAGCATGTCCTTGGGAACATAAAGGCCGAGTAATGCGGGTACTGGCTCAGGAATCCGAGGGTGCAAGAAAGGAATTTATCGACGGCCTTCGCTTATTTTTTGATGACGGATGGGTCCTTGTGTTGCCTGACCCGGCAGAGGCTACTGTGCATGTTTATTCTGAAGCTTCCACTGAAGCGGTTGCATACGAGCATGCTGAAAGATTCACAGAAAGGATCAACGAGATAGCGGGATTCAGTTCCTAAATTGGTTTCATAAGTGCAAGCCTATAAAGCCTATGTCTGCCTCCTTTGTTGCTTTTATAGGTGCTGCAAAGGACCAAAATGGCAGCAGCGGGTTGTTTTCGTAGTGGATAAGGAGAGCAAACGTAATACATGAATCCATGAAAGAAAGGGGGCGCACTAAAGCGCCCCTAATTAGGCTTTCAAAGTAGTTTTATGCCTGCTGAGTAAGGTTAGTAGTTTTCGCACAGGGGTTGAAAGAACGATCTCGGGTGTTTACATGCAGGACATGCTTGAGGTGCTTCATTTCCTTCATGGACATATCCGCAGTTACGGCAATGCCACTTAATAGGTTCGCTTCTGCGGAAAGTTGTTCCGTCTTGAATTCTGGCTAGTAATGTTCTGTATCGCTTCTCATGTGCCTCTTCGACTTCTCCTACTTCATCGAAGGCTATTGCTATATCTTTGAAGCCTTCAGCACGTGCCACTTCAGCAAATTCCTTATACATTGAGGTCCACTCATAGTTTTCCCCTTCGATAGCATCTTCCAGATTAGC
>DIQZ01000074.1:15546-26167 GCA_002424305.1 Firmicutes bacterium UBA5449 | reverse complement strand
CCTGCTGTCTCTTCGAATATCGCGGCAATTTGCTCATAGCCTTCTCTGCGCGCCACAGAAGCAAAGTATGAATACTTGTTTCTTGCCTGGGATTCACCGGCAAATGCAGCCATCAAATTGGCTTCAGTCTTAGACCCTTTAAGTTGCATTATGATACCTCCATCTTTCTTGTATTTTTTCTATGGTTATCATTAACTTGTTACCTTAAACCTATTATGTTGCCGACACTCTCTACAGTCGTTCTTTCCGCGTGGTTCCTGAGATGTCGGAATGAATCGTGGGAATAACACATTCTACATGAAGTTTCAGAATCCTTCTGAAAGGAGTTGAGATTGCCCATTTCGTGCTCTTTCCAAGCACCGTTTTATAAGGGCGGAAAATAATGTGATTCTCAATAATTCCCCGGAAAACAGACTTCTGATAGTATTTAGAATAATTGACAATGTGATAATATAAGATTGACACTAAACAGCGCTAAATATGATATGAGCATTGAATTGGAACGATATGCATTAGCTGGAATTGTATTCCACAAGCTTCTCGCATAAAGCCGGGGATTTATGTGCCTTGGTGTTACACAATCGGGAGGGTAATATCGAAGACGGGCAAAAGTAAAGAGTAAATAGCAGTAAATATGAATAACACCGGAGGGATGCCAATGAAAAGAATTCGACTGGAAGAGCTTCCAATGGTAACTTCCCCAAGAGGTCCTAAGATCCGAAAAGTACTTTCTACAGATGACATTGTAGTGGCCAACGTAGTTCTCGGACCAGGTCAGGTATTGCCATCTCACAAGACCCCTGTTGATGTGCTGTTCTATGTGCATTCAGGTTCAGGCTATGTGATTATTGGTGATGAGGATATTGAGGTTGCCGCCGGTGATATGGTTCCTAGCCCTAAGAACATACCCCACGGTCTAAGAGCTGCTGATGAAGATGACTTTAGCGTTCTTGTCATAAAGACACCGAATCCGTACACTGTGGTAGGCAACGATTAGTGTAGGATTTTGGTTGTCTCAGGAGAATGAGTTCAGCACGGGACACGGATAGACATGAATGTGGCTTCAAAAAATTGCTTATGGCAAAGGACGGGATGTGGTTAACTTCATGGAACGGGAGCAGCTAATAGAGAGAATTACTGACGAGCTTATGAAGGAACTTAAGAAAACAAACGGTGTTTCTGCGGTTGACTCCTTAATCGGCACCTGCGTCGGCAAGCCACACGCTTTGCAGGCTTTGCAGAAAGTGTCCGGTCTTATCGATCATACGCTTCTGAAGCCGGATGCTACGCGCGAGCAAATCACGAACCTATGTGAAGAGGCAAAGGAATACAGTTTTGCTTCTGTTTGCGTCAATCCCACAAATGTGGGCTTAGCTTCTGCTATTCTTAAAGGCACACCGGTGAAAGTGTGCACTGTAATAGGGTTTCCCCTGGGCGCAACTACTTCTATGGTTAAGGCTATAGAAAGTAGGGATGCAATCGCAAATGGTGCCTCAGAGGTGGACATGGTTATTAATGTTGGCGCTCTAAAGTCAGGGGATTATGATCTTGTAAAGAGAGATATTGAGGCTGTGGTAGACGCTGCTCATGGTAAGGCTTTGGTCAAAGTAATATTAGAGACTGCTCTTCTTACAGATGAAGAGAAGGTGAAAGGGTGCCTTCTGGCAAAATTAGCCGGAGCTGACTTTGTGAAGACCTCTACAGGATTTGGACCGGGAGGAGCTACTGTTGAAGATGTCAGACTCATGCGCAAGGTAGTCGGATCGGAGATGGGCATCAAAGCGGCAGGAGGTATTCGAGATTACGAATCTGTGCGCAAAATGGTAGAAGCAGGCGCAACCCGGATCGGAGCAAGCGCAGGCGTTAAGATCATAAAACAAGCTCAATAGTCTGAATCTGGGTGGTCTGAATATGCGGAAGCAGGGAGGAACGTTTTTCCCTGCTTCCTATCATCATCGGTCAACCGGGCTTTCGCAAAGCGCTTGTTTGGACAATTCCGCTTGCGCGTTGACCGTGGCACACACAAGATGAGGCCTTCAATTAGATTCGTACTTTCTTCCCTATGGCTATCTCCGAACAAGATCATTACCAAGAACTAGTATGACCGCCTCCGGTTTCTGTATACGGGACAATGTATGGTATTATGGCATAGACATGCTAATGCCTATCCTTAGCAGGAATATTATTAAGAGTTGCCGGAAGAGAGTTGGCAGAAGTAGCCACAAGAGGAGGAAGGGAGGCTATACTTGAGTATGAGGCTCTTGCTGGAAATTTTCTCAGTATTTTTTAAGATAGGCGCATTCACGTTTGGAGGGGGCCATGCGATGGTTCCTCTCATTCAAAAAGAGGTCGTGGATGAAAAGGGATGGATTGAGGCTGAAGATTTCATAGACATACTGGCTTTGGCTCAGACCGCTCCCGGCCCGGTAGCTGCTAATACATCAGTCTTTGTAGGATATAAACTTGTTGGTATTCCAGGTGCTCTCTGGGCTCTCGCAGGGACTGTATTGCCTTCTTTTATTGTAATTCTTGTTGTCGCAGTATATTTCACAAAAATCACTGATTCTGCCATTGTAAACGCAGCTTTCTCAGGAATAAGGCCTGCAGTGGTTGCCCTCGTAGCAAGTGCGGCAATTAACATCGGCAAGACAGCTCTTCATGATCTTAAGGGAGTAGGCATTTGTGTTCTTGCTTTTCTTGCTGTTGCAGTTATGGGCATACATCCGATACCGGTGATCCTAGGGTCTGCTGCATTAGGCTACGTGCTCTTTAAAGATGATGAGGCTACAGGGTTGAATAACCAAGTTCAATAATCAATCAGGCTATTAGGGGCTGACAAAATCATGACAAGTATTTTGTTTAAGCTGCTTTTCACTTTTGCAAAAATAGGTCTTTTTACATTTGGCGGGGGATACGCCATGATCCCCCTGATGGAAAAGGAAATCATTACAGCAAACAAGTGGCTGTCAATGAGGGAATTTGTTGACATTATCGCTATCGCTGAAGTAACTCCCGGGCCTATTGCTGTTAACTCCGCTACGTATGTAGGCTACAAAATGGCCGGAGTTTGGGGTGCTGCCTTTGCTACGATTGGCGTAATTTTACCGTCATTTGTAATAGTCATTTCCTTAGCTTCCCTATTCTTGACGTACAAAGACACTCCTACTGTGAAAGCTATTTCAAAAGGGCTTAGAGCGGCAGTTACTGCAATGATAGCAAGTGCAGCCTTGTCAATGGCTAAGGCATCCATTGTGGATGTTCAGGGAATAGTAATTGTCGGACTGGTAGTCTTCGGGATATTCAAGATGAAGATACATCCTATAATTTGCATTTTTTTAGCAGCCCTGCTTGCTATTGTCTTGTGGGGTGGAATGATGTTAGTCCCCGTTTTATAGCTATGTCTTCACATATGGTTGAGCCTTATGGGGAAACATAAAGCTGACAGGTGAACAAGGGGGGGACTTCCAGTGCCGGCCAGGAAGAAAAAACCTGCTAAAGCTCGGGCCAAACGCCCGCTGGATTCGCTGAAGTACGAAGTTGCCAGAGAACTTAACCTCCCCAAAGAGGTGTTTGAGGAAGGCGATTGGGGTAATCTTTCTTCCAGACAGTGTGGGGCTGTGGGTGGCCAGATGGTTAGGAGAATGATAGAGGCTGCTCGAAAAGCCATCGCTGAGGAAGCGGCTGCTCAAGCCATAGCGGGATTCCAGTCCGGTCTAGGGCTTCCTCTGGAAACAGAACGAGATACGACACCTGAATCATAGTAGTATCCGGGGACTGGGCGTATAGACCTTAATCTAAGCCCGGTCCCTCCTTCTTTATTTGTCACCTATCAGATAAATTAAGGACCCATCAAATAAGCACAGCAAGCCGTGAGCCTTTTAATGGAAATTAATCAAATGTTATGCAAATGACATTGGTAAGACCATATATTTGAATTCATTCACTACTTGCCACTATTTCTACTGCCGTCTTTACTACCTGCGCTTTTGAATGTATCCGACGGCATACTCCATAAGACCTGCTTTAATACATAAACCCCACATAGATGACCAGATATACTAACCATAACCGAGAGTCTCCATACGTTTCCTAGCATACGTTCATGCATTTGTGTGACACTATAAACAGAAAAGCGTGGAGGGTGGTGAAGTATAATGGCACGCGGTTCACGTAGAAGGAATCGTCCGGTTGTTCCTGAGGCCCTTGCAGCTCTTGATAGGTTTAAGTACGAAATTGCAAACGAACTAAACCTGCCTGGCAATATCATAAACACGGGCTACTGGGGTAACCTGCCTTCAGCACAATGTGGCGCAGTAGGCGGACAAATGGTTCGCAGGATGATAGAGGCTGCCCAGCGCTCGCTGGTAGAAGGCACTATGTCCGGAGTCAAAGCAGGATTCCAGGCCGGCCTTACCCAGCCAAGTAGCACCCAGGCTTTCGCTCAGACAGGGTACGGAGCAGGGCAGACAAGCTACAATCAGCCTATTCAGCCTGTGTAGCTTATAATTATATGAAGCAGTGAAGCATATGGAGCAGTAAAGTATACGAAGTAGGCCGTCCTGGGGGACGGCCTACAACTTTTCTATCTATTTCTGTTGTTATTCCGCTTTGGCTGAACTCCGGGTATTCTTCTTGCTATATTATGTCTATTACATATTCACAAGAAAAATTAACAGTAATAAAATTGAAATCCGATGAGTCCGGGACCAACGTGGGTTCCGATTATCGGTCCGATTTCTATTGGAATTGCTCCAATACCGGGGAATTCTTTTTCTAATGCCTGTGCAACTTCTTCCGCTTTTTCCACGTTATCTGCATATGCTATGGCGATATTTGTAGGAAGCGTGTTCCCGCCTCCTTCAGCTATCATAAGATCTGTGATTCGCCTTAAAGCGCGCTTCTCAGTTCTGACTTGTTCCATAACTTCGATTCGCCCGTCTTCACGAACGAAATGAAGAATGGGTTTGATCTGCAAAAGTGATCCTATTATAGCTTGGGCGCCTGAGAGACGTCCTCCTTTATGGATAAACATAAGATCGTTCACAACAAAAAGAGTCCTCATCGCGTCCATGACCTGATGCACTCGATTAATAATTTCCTCTTTGCTTTTGCCTGACTCAGCATACTCTACAGCTTCTTTTACTATGAAACCAAGGGCAGCCCCGGTTTGCTTTGAGTCAATAACAACGATGTCAGCGTCCGCATCTTCTATCATTCCCGCAGCGGTTCGGGCGGAGTTTGCTGTGCCGCTGATCCCGCTGGAAATATGGATAGAAATAATGGTTTTTGCGCCTTCTTCCAAGAGACGCTCATAAGTAATGAGAAAATCACCTGACGATGGCTGTGAGGTAGTAGGCAGCTCTTTTGCATTTCTTAGTTTAGCATAGAAATCACGATTGCTAATTTCGATGCTCTCTTTATAGACTTCTGATTCTATATTGACAAGTAAAGGAACAAGCGCAACATTATGAGCCTTAAGCCACTCTTCGGGCAAAGCGGCAGTGCTATCCGTTACAAACCTAATAGAATTTTCGATTGGCTTTTTCGTGTGCCACATGAGGCATCCTCCTCTTGTCCGAAATACCACTAATTAACATATATTCTTTTTAGTGCAAATCTATTCTTCGTCATGCTAACATCAAATCCTTCACATTAGTCTCTTCTCTCTGCACAAGAGTATTATAGAAGTCTGCAGAGCAAACCTCGCCCGTGTCAATGGGCGGGAAGAATGTCAGACTATCAACATATAAAGGTGCAAAGTCTTAAGAAATGTAGATAAGGGAAACAATAAGGATGTTATGCGGAATAATCGGTTTGCAGCACTAAATCAGAAACACAAAGGGGAATCAGTATGAAGAACAGAGAATGCGGGAACTGCTCTCATATGCCTGAGAATGCAGAAAGTAGCGTTAAGTGTAAGCAATGCGGGAATATGATAAGTGTTGCTGACATGTCATCTTCTGAAGCAATGGTGCCTTGTCCTATTTGTGGATCAACGGTAAGTATCTGGGATACATTAAAAACTGAGATCTCAAATGAAGACTACTAGGCTCCTTAGCAGGTGGGACAGGCTCATACAACGATCTTGATTAGCCAAAATATGGTGCTCCGATCCCATCCCAGATCCCATGGCACATGGTAGCGGTCAGCAGTATGAGAGTTGACTACTAAGTAGGAGCCGGAGTCTTGAGAGACGACTACTGCAAAATGCACAATGCGTCCCTTATCTTCGTAGACTATGAGATCGCCTTTGTTAAGGGCACCTATGGCTCCTACAGGGTATGTTTCGCTAGGGGTTATCAAGTTAGCATAAGTGGCGCGGGCGAGCGTCTTGGCTCGTCCGCTGCTTAGCAAATAATTAAGCAAACCGGACGCTTGAGCCCAAGCACGGGTTGCTCCGGCTGTGGGCCCATATGGAACATATCGCCATGTATACGTCATAGGCAGATTGCCTGCCTGTTCATCGCCTAGAATTTGAGAGGCGAAATTCGTGCAATCACCTCCGAGGCCTGTAAAATTCTTGTATGAAGGGTTATATTTGTGATTATTACCACAGCCCCATGCTAACCCACAGTACTTTTCAGCATATGCCACTGCATTTTCCCTGTCATAGATCGAGTCGTAGTCTTTTCTCGTAACCTCACCGGGATGTGCATCCAATTGGCCGGGAGTTACCAGGAGGTTTTCTGACGTAGAGACAAGTGCAGCATCAGTGCTTATGGAATCGGCATCCACGTCAAGGGGATCTAAATACCAGTCTCTCCTGACCAGCCATGCCCCGTCTTTGAATGCAAGCTCAATGAAATGTTCAGTTCCAATGCCAAAGAAGTCGAATTTGGATGCAGATTGAGATTTGTGTCTGTATACGATTTTGGTGCTTTCATCCAGCTCGATCCAAGCAGTAGTCCCTCTGAGTTCTATTGAGTTAATTCTGATTTCAACCTCTGTATCAAGGAACTTGATACCGCGTGCCGCACTCCAAGCTGTGAGATATGCAGATCTTCTCATCTCATGATCAAAAGCCCATTGGCCATAACGTGAGTCAAGATCATAGTGAGACGCCAATGTGTCTATGTCTCCACAGATGACAGCCTCTGCTCTTTCAGAGAATAGCATATTAAGTCGGGTGCCAATAAGTCTTTCCAGAGATAAAGGTATCCCTCCGACGGGTCGATGAGGGATACCTCTTAATGCTAATACAATAATAATGATAGCAATTAGGCCTAGTACAATTCTTCTTCCATATAAAACGTACATCTTGATGCCCTTTATTCTCTTGACGTGGCACGATTTAGCGCGGTCATCAGCTTTCTTGCTTGTTGTGGACGAAGCCTGATAAGACCCAGTTCAGCTTTGACTACCAGATCAAAAGGAATTCCTGTACGCATAGAGAGCTCTTTAGCGCTGATGCCTGCTTTCTGCCTAAGTTTCAAAAATGTGGTCATGTTCCCCATCCTCTCCCAATATGGCTTATACTACCAGTATAGTGAGGATGTCCCTTTTTTATGCCAAGACAAGTATATAAAGGTCGGGATCCCTTTCCCGTCCTGAATCTCACAGCGTCCGGTCGGCTGAAGGACCTTCCTCCGCCACTTCCACTACTCTAGTGTCTGCCAGTCTGTCGCCAAGTCTTCTTCCTTGTGGATCTGTAAGCACCAAGGCAATTTCAATAATTCCGATTATCAAACTTACGCCGACAATAAGAGACCAGCTTGACCATGCTACCTTTCCTGTGGGCATTAACGCGACTATGAATGAAAGAAGCTCTCCTATTGCCAGAGGCCAATTACGCTTTGCAGATGACTCAAAATTTACATCGCTGCCACGTGGTCCTGCGACCTTAAGACGCATAACCCGCTTACCAACGCTCCGGCCTTTCCACGCCGGCTCCTTCAGCAATTCAAACATCAGGGCGTCCTTAGTCAAAATGTAAGCACCGCCAAGTAGAGACCCGATCCCCAGAAACGAGATAACTCCCGATAAAACCCCGGCTATCAATCCGTCAATTATTGCCGCGACGAGTCGTTTGCCCAGATTAGCTTTTTCATGTGCCAAAAGAACCCCTCCCTTTTGTCGTTATACTAACCAGAGTATTCACCTATAACTTTATATATCCTTCCATAAACTTCATATAAGTGCGAATATTCCCGCATCAATACACTTATGCAAAAGTAAGAGGGCGATCGATATGGAATATTGGCATATTCACCGATATTCCCAGAGATATGTGCGGTTTAGCAGGTATTTGCCAGTCAGTATTGAATTTGTTTTATTGACAGTATTAGGCTTTTTCGCTGACCGGAAAGGGAGTTCGATGAGCTAATGAGGGAGTCTTTTGCGCGGATAGCCAAGATTTTTAGGCAGGTCGGCCCGCAATATCATGTAAGTTTTCTCGTGGCTATTCTATTGATAATGGGAGGGGCGATACATATCATGGTGGGATGCGGTGTGGATCCGGAAGCTGCAATAGATAGTGAGTTCCGCGGACTGTGGGTTGTACGCACGAGTATGAAGTCTCAAGCATCAATAGAGCAAGTGATCGAAAGGGCCTATGAGAGCAATTTCAACGCCCTGTTAGTACAGGTTAACGGGCGTGGAGAAGCGTATTATGAAAGTGAGATCGTGCCTAAGATGCCGGATATCCCCGAAGGATTCGACCCGTTAGCATTTTGCATCCGGAGGGCACACGCCGTAGGAATCGAGGTCCATGCGTGGATCAATGCTTTTACCGTAGGACAATTGGGATGTGGTGAGTATCAGGACAAACACGTGCTTACTCAGCATCCGGAGTGGTCATTGGTAGATCACAACCAAGTATCAACCTTAGATTACACTGCGGAAATGGGTAGAGATGAACTTGTTTCGGTGATGCTTGATCCTGCAATAGAAGGCGTAAAGGAATACGTCCGCAATGTCTTCATGGAAGTAGCTGCAAACTACGACGTAGACGGGGTGCATTTCGACTACATTAGATATCCCGGTAGAAAGTATGGGTACAGCGACGAGGCAAGAGATGAGTTCAGAAAGCTTACGGGCTATGATCCGCTGGACCTTGTGAAGAAGCCGGAGACCTTGCGTGGCGAAATCGTAGACGGAGAGGATCTTTTTGAGAACCTGAGCGCTAAGTGGGATGAGTTTCGCCGCGAACAAGTGACTGAGGTGGTTCGGAGGGTCTGGAAAGACATCAAGCGGACAAAGCCTGATGTAGCAGTGTCATGCGCTGTGTTTCCTGATGTGGACGACTCTTATAACCGGCGGATGCAGGATTGGCGGGGCTGGATCCAAGAAGGTATTGTGGATTTTGTGGTGCCAATGGCGTACACCCAAAATACCCAGAGGTTCACAGGTCACATTCAAAAAGCGGTGGAGATGCCGCCCGGAAGGAAGGCTTTGGCGGGAGTCGGGGTCTATCTTATGCTGGAAGACCCGGCAGGCTGCATAGAGAAGATTGAAGCTGCAAGGGATCTTGAAGCACCCGGAGTAGTCCTATTTTCATATGATTCCATCAAGGATAGGACGGATTACTGGGAAGCACTGACCTGTGGTCCCTTTAACCGACGGGCTGTAGCCCCTACAATGACTCGTCCCGCTTCAAATCGAGTATCGCCGGCCTCAAATCCGGTATCGTCCGAGGATCGCGCGAGCGCCGCGAGCTCATTGCTTGCGCGCATGAGTGTTGAGGAGAAAGTCGGCCAGATGGTCATGGCAGGGTTTCCCGGCATGACTCCCGGGTCTGAAGTCGAGACCTTGCTTAAAGAGTGTAAGGTTGGTGGAATAATCTTTTTCGCACGGAATTTATCGGATCCGTTTCAGACAGCATCCCTTTCCAACGAGCTTCAAAAGATGGCTGCATCACAAGGAGCAGGCGTTCCGCTTTTCATCTCTGCCGATCAGGAGGGCGGGTATGTGGCAAGGTTGCCGGGCGCCACGTCATTCCCGGGGAACATGGGCCTTGGAGCGGCAGGGGATCCTACCCTTGTACGTAAGGTGGGAGAAGTAACCGCCCGAGAGCTCAGAGCCTGCGGTATCAATATGAACTTTGCACCTGCAGTGGACGTGAACAGTAATCCAAGTAACCCTGTAATCGGTGTGCGATCATTCGGAGAGTCAGCAGACGCAGTTGCCGAACTTGGGGTTGCAATGGTTCAAGGTTTGCAGAAAGAAGGAGTCAGCGCTACTGTTAAGCACTTTCCCGGGCATGGCGACACATCTCTTGATTCGCATATAGCGCTCCCTACAGTGCCGCACGATAAAGCCAGATTGAAGGCTATTGAACTTAAGCCTTTCCAGGCAGCTATTGATGCCGGGGTTGACGTGGTTATGACTGCTCATGTGACTTTCCCAGCGTTTGAACCTGAGCCGGGTCTGCCTGCAACTCTTTCTCGAAGTGTCCTCACCGGGTTACTCAGAGAAGACATGGGATTTACAGGGCTTATTGTCACCGATGCAATGGAAATGGGCGCTATCGTCAAGAACTTCGGCCTGGAAGAAGCTGCGGTAATGGCGGTAAATGCAGGCGCTGATATAGTTCTTGTGGGGTGGCCGCAGGATTGGCGGGACGCTGTACGCGTGGTGGATGCCTTGAATAGAGCGGTGACTGCAGGTGAAATCCCTATGTCTC
>DIQZ01000074.1:6521-15385 GCA_002424305.1 Firmicutes bacterium UBA5449 | reverse complement strand
GGTGAAATCCCTATGTCTCGCGTAGACGAGTCAGTTCAGAGGGTGCTTCAGGTAAAGGAGAGGCGCGGCATTCTGTCTGCTCCGCTTATAGATGAAAAGGATGCAAAAAGCAGTGTATCGACTGAGGATAGCCGGAAGCTTGCGCTTGAAGCTGCGCGGAAATCCATATGCCTCGTGAGAGATGAGAAAGGCCTCATTCCCCTCAATGCTGAGTCGTGCGGGAAGGTGCTCGTTGTATATCCCAATGTAGGTGCTCTTACGCAAGCTGAAGATCCGTCCGGTGAACCTACGAGCCTTGCGCGTTGCCTAAAACCGGTGCTGGGGAAGGTTGACGAGATATCAATGTCAGCGAATCCCAACAGTGCTGAGCAGGGCAAAGTCGTGGCAAAGGCCAAGGATTACGATACAGTGATCATTCTCACCTCGCGTGCGTGGTCGTCAGGATGCAGAGGTCAGGCGTCTGTTGTGGCAACTCTTGCAGAGAAGAAACCGAGAGTTATTGCAGTCTCTCTTCGCGAGCCTTATGACCTAAAGAAATATGGTATGGTTGGCACATACCTGGCAGCGTTTAATTCATCAGGTATAAGCATGAAGGCTTTAGCGGAAGTTCTGACCGGAGATGCAAAACCTCAAGCGAAGTTACCTGTTTCGATCCCAGGCTTCTATCCCGCAGGTCACGGGCTTTGATATTCTTGCCGATGCAGTAAGGAGGCCGGTGTTTTGAAGGAAGACGCTATCTGTGAACTTCTGGAGAGATCGGTTGAACTAGGTGAGATTCCGGGGGGAGTTTGGGCATGCGGCACAAGCGCGGGGATAGTGGAGAAAGGTGCTGTAGGCTTTCGTATGCTTCGTCCGGAGATGCGGCCTATGGAGATTGATACCCTATTTGACTTGGCTTCTGTGACAAAATGCGTCGCTACAACATCAGCAGTTATGATCCTTATCGAGGAGGGCGAGCTTCGCCTGGATGACGAGGTGGAAAGGTTTATCCCGGAATTCTCAGGGACTGATAAGGAAGGGATTACCCTCCGTGAGCTCTTAACTCATACCTCAGGCATGACTGCTTGGACAGACCTCTATGCACGCGCATCATCACCAAAGGACATTATCAGAGTTATTGCAAAAGTACCTTTGGAATACAAGACCGGAACCCGTGTAGTCTATAGCTGTATTGGCTTTATAGTCCT
This sequence comes from Firmicutes bacterium UBA5449, assembly GCA_002424305.1. Taxonomy (GTDB): domain Bacteria; phylum Bacillota; class SHA-98; order UBA4971; family UBA4971; genus UBA4971. The sequence goes on along the minus strand of DIQZ01000074.1, from coordinate 14,198 downwards.
AAGTCAGGTAGTGGCAAAGGTAGCAGGGGAACCCATGGATTGTCTGCTGGATAAGAAGGTTTTCGGCCCTCTTGGTATGGAGGATACCTGCTTTACCCCGACGCGCGAGTTAAGGGAGAGGTCTGCAGCGACTGAATACTGTAAGTGGCGCAGGCGGGTCATGGTAGGCGAAGTCCATGACGAGAACGCATGGGCAATGGGGGGAGTCAGTGGAAACGCAGGGCTTTTTTCTACAGCACAAGACCTTGCGGTATTCGCTGAGATGATCCTGCATAAGGGCACATTCAGGGGAGTTAGCATCTTTTCGCCGCAGACAGTTGAAACCATGACTCGGGATCATACCGGTGCCGAGCTCGATGAGAATCGGGGTCTCGGGTGGCTCATCCGCGGTACCGGGGTGAAATCCTCATCCGGAGATCTTATGTCTCCAAGAGCTTTCGGACATACAGGGTTTACCGGTACATCCATCTGGATAGACCCGGAACTTGATATCTTCGCCATTCTCCTTACTAACAGAGTGCATTTGGGCAGGGATAATAATGCCCATATAAGGTTACGTCCTAGATTCCATAATGCGGTGGTGAGTCTGCTTTGCTAAGAGAGAAGACTGTATCTGAGAGAAACTGCGCTTCCGGGAGTGTTCGGAGGGTAGTGGGTCTTATGTCAGGCACCTCTGTAGACGGGGTGGACGCTGCTGTTGTGGAGCTTTCAGGGAACGCAGAGTCTACAGAGCTGGGGCGGGTTATTTTTGAGAGAATCCCGTATTCCCCTGAGCTGCGAGGGAAGGTGCTGGCCTTGATGTTACCTGAGACATCAAGGGTTGATGACATCTGCCGTATGAATTTCGTGTTAGGTGAAGTCTTCGCGGATGCGACTCTTCAGGTAATTAGGGCTGCAGGTCTTGAGGCAGACGACATTGATCTTATTGGTTCTCACGGACAGACAATATACCATATCCCAAACGCTGAAACCTGCTGTGGCATTACCACAAGATCTACCCTTCAAATAGGTGAACCTGCGATTATCGCTGAGCGTACCGGGATAACGACTGTAGCTGATTTTCGCATGCGCGATGTGGCAGCAGGAGGTCAAGGCGCTCCACTTGTTCCCTATGCAGATTACATCCTGCTTCGTGATGCGGAAAAATCCAGGGTTATCCAAAACATCGGAGGTATCGGCAATCTGACGCTACTTCCTGCAGGATGTAGCTTAGATGAAGTAATTGCGTTTGATACCGGTCCGGGGAACATGGTTATTGATGCGGTTGTGTCTATTATCACCTGTGGAGAGCTGGAGTTCGACGAGAGCGGCAAGATAGCAGCGTCAGGCAACGTCGTCCCGGATTTGCTTGATTGGGCGTTATCGCATCCTTTCTTCCGAAAAGCGCCTCCGAAGACTACAGGTCGTGAGGAATTCGGTTCGCACTTTACCAAAGAGATGGTAGAGAGGGCCCAAGCGGAAGGAATAAGCGATTGCGACCTGGTTGCGACTGCGACTGCATTGACTGCGGAATCTATTGTAGAGAGCTACAAAAAATGGGTGCTACCCAACTGCAAGCTGGATCAGGTGGTCATTGGTGGTGGCGGGTCGTATAATGGAGCCCTTATTGACATGCTCCGCAAGGGACTCCCCGAAGTTGATGTTATGGTCCATGAAGACCTTGGAATATCAAGTGACGCTAAGGAGGCTATCGCTTTTGCCATATTGGCGAACGATGCTGTATGTGGGTGCTTTACGAACGTTCCGAAAGCGACAGGCGCAAGGCATGGGGTTGTACTTGGGAAGATCATTCCATCTCTCTCCAGGGAATGTGAGGATTCTTAGTCTTAAGTTCTGAGGACACCCTTTTTGTGGCTTCACCTATTACCTCTAAGTTCCTGATCACGGCATCCTGAACAAGCCTAGATGACATAAAAGTGTCTTTGCCATCCCTTGTGTACTGTTCAATCGCCTGAATACAATCTAGTATGTGGTGAAGGTAGACGATATCGTCTTTCATAGTCCTATCGACTTCCGTACGATGTTGCCCCTTATTCTCGGGTGTACCGCTTTTTCAGTCACTACATGGACTGATCTGCCTAACAAAGCTTCAAGATCATCCTTCAGACGAATGAGATCAAACAGAGAGCGCCCGTCTTCAAATTCAACGAGAAAATCAATATCGCTGGATTCGGTGTCAGTTCCACGTGCAACTGATCCAAAAAGACTAACTTTCGTCGCGCCGTGGGTAGCTGCCAGCCGCATGATGTCCTCATGATGTCGATGTATCTTGTCTGCCAAAGACATTAGGTTCACCTCTTCTCAAGTATACCATGATATGACGTAGACTGTGCCTAATATGTGCACGGATTATGATAGACAAAACATGGACTGATCTGCCTAACAAAGCTTCAAGATCATCCTTCAGACGAATGAGATCAAACAGAGAGCGCCCGTCTTCAAATTCACCTGGAAAATTAATGTTAGAAAGTAAATTAACATCATAAAATGTCAAATTGCAAGCAGGAATATCACAAGAGCCGTAGAATGTTAAGCTGTGACGGCACATGTGTGCTGAACTAATGTGCAAGAACGATACGATTTTCAGAGGTGTCCCAATGGCTTTTGATGAGCGCATGTTATATGAAATCGCAAGGCACTATCATGAACTCGGCAAGACACAAAACGAGATTGCCGATAGTTTAGGTATATCCAGAAGCCAGGTTTCAAGGGCCCTGAAGCAAGCTCAAGATGAAGGGATAGTCGTAATAAACGTAATCCCTCCTGAGTTTGATTTTACTGAGCTCGAAGATGAACTCTGCTCTAAATTCGGCCTTGACGATGCGGTAGTCATCTTAGGCAGTGCAGGTCCATCCAGACTGCTTACACAGAACCTGGGTATGGCAGGCGCCAAGTACCTCGACAAGACGCTGGAATCAGGCCATGTGGTAGGGGTATCCTGGGGAGCAACCTTGCGCGAACTTGTTGCTGCCTTGAATGATATCAAACCGAATCCCAGAGAGATAATGGTAGTTCCGCTTCTCGGCGGTCAGGGGCAGGCCAGCCCGGATCTTCAAGTAAACGACATTGCTTCCCGCGTCTCCATGGCATTTGACGGGTCCCATCTATACCTGCATGCTCCCTCATTTGTCGATACGCCTGAAGCGCGCGCTACGATGATGAATGACAGCAACATAAGGAATGTAGCTGATAAGTGGGCAATCGCGAACGTAGTTGTAATGGGAATAGGCTGTTTCGTGCCTCCGTCAACTCTGCTTGAAGAGGGAGGCTTTCCTCCGGATGAATTAACAGAACTTAAGAATATGGGGGTAGTCGGTGACATTTGCATGAGATTCTTTGATGTGCATGGGACGCCTGTCAATACTCCGCTGGGGGAACGGATTATCGGAGCAAGTCTGGAACAGTTAGAGAGTATAGAGTGTGTTGTGGCAGTTGCAGGGGGTGTAAACAAGGCATTAGCCATACTTGGAGCGCTCAGATGCGGTGTAGTAGATGTGTTAATCATTGATGATATTGCTGCCCGAAGGGTATTGGAAATGGCATAGTGATGACATTGGTCTTACGGTATCAAGCCTGTTTGGATGTGTTCAAATCAACTTAAGGAGGTAATTTGAATGCCGCTTGGACAAGGAGCTTTGGGGCTTGGAGTGTCATACGGACTGGCAGTTTGTTATCTACTTTTGATGAGGCTTCTCGGAGGCATATTGAGCAAGCAGTATCCTGAAGAACACAAGGTCATATGGGATACGCGCACCATTTCCCGTGTCACGATATTGGCTGCGGTTTCAGGGGCAGGCGCGATGATTAAGATACCCGGACCTGCCACTACAATTGCTCTTGATGCTGCTGCCGGCTATTTCGCAGCTTCATATTTCGGATGGCCTATAGGCGCTACGGTTGCTGCCATAGGATGTTTTCTGGCAAATGCTCTCGGAGGTTTTGCAAGCTGGTTCCCGATGGTTCCAATATACATGTGTGCAATGGCTTTCACAGTTACACTTGGAGTGTTTGTGGCGAAGAAGACCAATATCGTGTTGGCAATTATAGTCGGCACGATAGTCAACACAGTAACTTGTTTGGGTCCATGGGTGATTATGATAGGTCCTGCTCTAATGATTGCTCTACTACCATCCCAGCTAATTGGATCAGCAGTAAATGCGGCCGTCGGCTTGACAGTGGCACAAGCTCTGAGAGGCGCACAGAAACGCGGAAAACGTGATATGGAAGAGTACATAGAGCCTGAAGACGAAAGTCTTAAGATGTAAAAAGTTTTAAGATGTGAGAGGTGTTCGAGTTGACGCCTACCATTGTTTCACTTAAAGACGTAACCTTTGCTTATCAGGGCTCAAAACGGCAAGCCCTAAGAGGTGTCTCGCTTGATGTCAAAGAGGGTGAGTGCGTAGCTATACTCGGGCCTACCGGCGCGGGTAAGAGCACTCTTGCATGTGTTATAAACGGCACAGTGCCTCGGTTTATTGAAGGGGAACTTACAGGAGACGTGGTTGTTGACGGCCAGATCCCTAATGAAGTGGGAACTGCCCAAATGGCCTCCAGAGTAGGATTGGTGTTTGGAGATCCGGATACGCAGCTCTTTGGAATGACGGTAGAAGAGGACGTAGCATTCGGTCCGGCTAACCTCGGGTTCGACTATCACACAATCATGGAGAGGATCAACAGAGCCATGGAGGACATGAGGTTAAAAGGCCTGGAACAGCGGGCCCCGCATCGTCTTTCAGGCGGGCAAAAACAAGCGACAGCTATCGCAGGAGTCTATGCCATGTTGCCCAAGATCATGGTGCTGGATGAACCCACGTCTATGTTGGATCCTGCGGGCAAGGCACGTGTCTTTTCCATAATACGTGACCTGAACAAGTCCTTCGGAATGACGATCATTCTAATAGAGCAAGAGGTTGACGACATACTTCAACTGGCAGATCGCGTTTTTATTATGCAATCAGGCAAGTTTGTGTTGGGCGGCACACCGCGTGAGGTTTTCTCCAAGGTTGATGAGCTGAAGGCGGTAGGCATAAGGGTGCCCAACATAGTCGAATTCGGAAACATCATAGGGGCAGATGAGACTCCTTTTTTAGTGGAAGAAGCAGTATCAGTTGTCAAGCGTGGGGCTTGGACAACTGAGAAGAACGCAGTTGCGGACGAGGAAGCTTCCGCTCTAAGCCAGGCAGATCAGCCCGTCTCAAACATAACGCATGATAAGATGACGCCTGCCGTGGAAGCGGTGAATCTTGAGTTCCGGTATCCTATGGGGGTCAAGGCGCTGGACGGTGTAAATCTCAAGATATATCCCGGGGAATTCGTAGCTATCGTCGGACAGAACGGTGCCGGAAAGACCACTTTGACGAGACATTTCAACGGATTGCTCAGGTCTTCTGCAGGAGACATTCACCTTTTCGGCAAGTCAGTCCTAAATGAACCGACTGCAAATCTGTGTTCCCAAGTGGGGTACGTGTTTCAAAACCCGGATGAGCAGTTGTTTTGTGATACGGTGGAAGATGAGCTTAGATTCGGACCTTTAAACATCGGGATGGATAAAGACCGGATGGAGGAAGCCATACGCGATATTCTTCTTGATATCGGCCTCGACAAGTACAGACAAGTATGGCCCCGTTACCTCACTAAGGGAGAGAGGCAGAGACTTGCTCTTGCTTCCGTGGTAGCCATGGAACCCGAGATACTCATCGTGGACGAGCCAACTACCGGCCTGGACTGGCTGGAATCCCTTCAGATCCTGGATTATCTGGAGAGACTGCGCCGGGAGAAAGACAAAACTATATTAATTATCACTCATGACATGAACATAGTCAGTCTGTACGCAAAGAGAGTCGTGGTTATGGCAAATGGACAGGTAGTCGGGGAAGGAACCCCTCGGGAGGTCTTTTCACAGCCGAAACTCATGGAGCAAGCATGTTTGCGGCGGCCTGCAATTGCCGATCTATCCGACACTCTGTGGGGTGAGGTATTGCTTACTCCGCATGAGGCAGCAGACAGACTCCTCAGATTATCAAGGACGAATCGCGAGGTGACCGGCAAGTGATTGTCGAGTATGAAAGCAAGCAAACGTCAATACATAAGCTTGATCCCAGGGCTAAGTTTCTTTGGCTGGTCGCGACTATAGTTATTAGTATCATCTGGACAGATCCCGTCTATCTTCTGGGATTAGGCCTGGTGACTGTGGTAATTGGCTTTATGGGGGGATTCCCCTGGGCCAAGATGAAAGGGACATTCTTGTTTCTTCTTATCATTACAGCAATAATTACACTGGTACAAGGGGCTACATACATTCCGAAAGTTGTCTGGCTTGCAAACCCGGAGAAGGCTGCGTTTCACTTGATACCCGGCTGGGTTCCTGCAATCGGCCCGGCATTGCCTTTAAGAATCGGAGGGCTTATTTACGGGGTTTGTATGGCTCTTAAGGTCTTCGTTGTGCTTATTGCGATATCAGTTTTCGGGTACGTGACATCACCTTCTGAAGTAGTACAGATCATAGTGCGCCTCCCGTTCGTTTCATATAAGTCCGGGTTTGTTGTCTCAGCAGCCTCCAAGTTTGTGCCTGTTATCCAGATGCAGATGGCCACTTTAAGAGATGCGGAGAGATCAAAGGGCGTTGACTTTGATTCAGGCTCTTTCACGGACAAGGTGAAGAAGACCACAAGTATGCTGGTTCCGCTGTTTGCCAATGCGCTTTCCATGGCTGACACCATGGCTTTGGCGATGGAGTCCCGTGCATTCGGATATAGCAAAAATTTCACGTTGATAAGACCTTATCAAATGCGCGCATCTGACTGGCTTATGGTTGTCTTGTCAATCGGAGGTCTGGCAGCAAGTATAGTATTTCTCGCTGTATTTAAGATGGGGGCACTTTAGGATGGATGGATCGGATGATATTGTAGTCTGCCTTGGCGCTTGCGCCATGGATATGATATTTACCGTAGCTAGGCTTCCGGATGCGGATGAGATGGTGTTTGCCGAAGGAGAAGTAGGTTTCTTTGCAGGCGGGTCAACCGCGAACATCGCAGCCGGAATCGGGCGGCTGGGCCATCGGTCCAGATTCGTAGGCAGGGTCGGAAGTGATGACAACGGCCGTAGATTGAGGCGTGCCTTCGAGGCTGACGGGGTGGATGTGCGGTGGCTCCGTGAGATTGAAAGGGGCAGAACCGCCCAGACCATGATCGCAGTAGACCGAACCGGGCAAAGAGTCATCTATTCATTAGGGGGAGAAGCCATCCTCCAAGAACCCGATGAATTTCCGAACGAGGCCATGGAGAATGCGAAGGTTCTCTATATCGGTGAGGTTCTGCCGGATGTAGCTATTCGGGCTATCCAAGTTGCAAAGACCCATGGCGCTATTGTCATCTATGGTCCCGGAGGCGGGATTTCATGGATGGATAATGCGACACTGAATTCATTGATTAAGTTATGTGACTATGTTGTGCTTTCCCGCGGTGAGCTCGGTGCAGTTACATCATGTTCTTCGCACACTGAGGGTGCAAGGCGTCTTCTCGAAAGCGGCGTGGGCAATGTTGTAGTTACCCTGGGTTCCGAAGGATCCGAATGCCACTCTCGCGTTAGGGATAGCAGCCGGTGTGGTGATCATGACGGCTGCGACTACTGCAACAACGATGGCAACTATGACCGCAACAACGACCGAAACGAAGATCG
>DIQZ01000074.1:3938-6338 GCA_002424305.1 Firmicutes bacterium UBA5449 | reverse complement strand
GATCGGCACGATGACAGCAACGATGACGGAAACGACGTCGCCGGCGGATACGGCGATTGCAGGCACAGAGTATTCCGTGCTGAAGCCTTCAATGTCCCGGATGTCATAGATACGACAGGTGCAGGAGATTCATTTGCATCAGGGTTCATCACAGGCCTCTTGAAGGGCATGGATATTGCTGAGTGCCTTGTGCGGGGGAATGCCTGTGCAGCCTTGGCCATTCAGAAGGTTGGCGCAAGAGAGGCTATGCCTACTAAGGAAGCACTGGAGGAATTCCTGAGAAATGCCAAGCTGTAACATAGATCCAAAGAAAATCGCAGGAGCGCTTGCAGGAGTTGCAATCGGGGATGCAATGGGGATGCCGTCAGAGTTTATGACGCGCGATGAAATCCGCAACATATACGGACGGATAGAAGGGTTTTGCGATCCCCATTCCAATCACATGCACGCTGCAATGAAGGCAGGCCGGATCACAGACGATACTGAACAGACTCTAGCCATTATTGAGGCCTTAGATAAGCACGGAAGGATAACTCCTGAGGTCGCTGCAAGTGCATATCTCAGATGGGCGGACGAGTACAATGCCTACGAATCATCTGTGCTCGGGCCCAGCTCACGCAAGGCTCTCGATAGGCTTAAAGCAGGGGAGGATCCTAGCGATACAGGGTCAGCAGGGAGTACTGTAGGCGCTGCGATGCGTGTTGCACCCATTGGGATAGTGAATGCCCCTGATCTGAAGAGCGCGGCTGAAGAATGCTATATGTCGTGTCTACCCACACATGGTGTGAACATAGCAATTGCAGGAGCGTGCGCAGTGTGCTGCGGTGTAGCAGCAGCTTTGACTGCGAAGTTCATAGAAGAAGTGGTTGATGCCGCAATCTACGGTGCCCGATACGGGGAACGCCTCGGTATCAAGTGGGCCGGTACACTGGTAAGCGCTCGTACTGAACTTGCCATGAGGATTGTGGGCGAAACCAGTGACGTGACAGAAGCTGAGGATTGTCTCTATACCACTTGCGGAGTGGGAATGGAGCCGACAGAGCTTGTGCCGACAGCTATCGGCCTCTGTGTTCTGCATGAGTGTGATCCGCAAAAGGCAGTACCAGCAGCCGCAAACATGGGCGGCGATACGGATACGCTTGCTTCCATAGTCGGGGCGCTATCAGGCGCCTATAACGGCATTGGGGCTTTCCCGCAAGACTGGGTAGACACTGTCCAGGACGTGAACAACCTGGATTTCGCAAGGCTTACAACGATCCTCGTAGCTGTTAGGGAAAGGAGATACGCTAGCAATGGCCGGTATAGATGTTAGACTTCGCCGAGTATTCGGAGAAGACGGAAAGACGGTCATATGTCCGCTGGATTTCGGCGGTTTCATGGGACCGGTAAAAGGGCTGTGTGACCCTTCTGCTGCAGTTCGCAAAGTAGTCGACGGAGGGTGCGACGCCATACTTGTCAACCCGGGTATGGCTGCGACTGAGTGGGAGAGCTATGCCGGAAAGGCAGGTCTGATACTCCGAGTGACCGGAGGGTCTACGAAATTCAGCCCGAATCCGGCTTTTCATACACTGGTGTGCTCCGTAGAGGAAGCATGCCGACTTGGTGCAGACGCCATTTGCATAATGCTGCTGGTCGGTTCAGATTATGAGCAGGAAATGTTTGAAATAATGGGCCGGGTGGTCTCAAACTCACATGCCCTTGGCATCCCAGTCCTTGCTGAAGTCATTCCATACGATCTTTCACATAGCTTCGATCCCGAGTGGATAAGCGTATGTGCGAGAGTCGGATACGAGCTTGGCGCAGATGCGATAAAGACTTATTGCACGACAGACGGTTTTGAGGAGATAGTCAAAGCATGCAGGGTCCCCATTGTAATAGCAGGCGGTCCCAAGGTCGAGGATGCGAATAGCGTAGTTCGGCGGGCTATGGCAGCAGGGGCTGCCGGAATCGCTTTTGGGCGCAACGTGTATCAGGCTGATGATCCCACCAAGAAGGTAAGGGAACTATACAGCATTGTTCACGGAGATTGCCCTTGCAAGGAGGGACGATGACCGTGAAAGCAGTTGTGTATCACGGCCCGGGCGATTTGCGGGTCGAAAATATAGATGCTCCCATTCTCAATGAGGGGGATGCGCTTCTTGAGGTATCTTATTGCGGTCTCTGCGGGACGGATGTCAAGACATACAGGCGAGGTCATCATATGTTTACCCCTCCGTGTATTCTCGGTCACGAAGTAGTGGGGAAAATAGCTGAAATCGCAGGCAAATCCGAGAGATCCGATATTGCAGTGGGAGACCTGGTTGCAGTAGCTCCGTACGTGCCGTGCTATGGATGTGCGTATTGCCGTAAAGGCAGAGAAGAGCTTTGCGTGAATAAAGGCTGGATCGAAGGGGCTTTTGC
>DIQZ01000074.1:0-3622 GCA_002424305.1 Firmicutes bacterium UBA5449 | reverse complement strand
GGATACAGTCATGATAATAGGCGCAGGGCCAATGGGCCTTCTAATGCTTGAGCTCTGTAAGACTGTGGGTGTCTCAAAAATTCTGGTGAGTGAGCCCAATGACTTTAGAAGAAAAAAGGCTTCTGAAAGAGGAGGTGTGGTTTTGGATCCGGCAGAGGCAGGCGTTGATGTATCCGCATGGGCGAAGGAACAGTCGGACGGAGTCGGTGCTGATGTAGTCTTCGTCTGCGTAGGAACCGTTGATGCAGTGAATTCGGCATTGGGCTGCGTCAGAAAGGGGGGAACGGTTAACATATTCGGCGGGCTGCCGGGTGGGTCTTCCCTGAGTATAGATCCGCACATTCTCCATTACGACGAAGTGATTCTCACCGGAAGCTTCGGTTTTACGCCCTTACAGTTCCACACTGCGCTTACTATGCTGACCTGTGGCACGATAGATGCAGGGAGCATTATTACGCACGAATTTGATATTGATGAGGCGAAAGAAGCCTTTGATATGGCATCTTCCGGAGAGGCTTTGAAGATACTTTTGAAGGTTGGTTGCAATGCATGATTTTTCTCTTGTTGGGATAGACATAGGGACCTCAGCAGTTAAGGTGTTGCTATGGCGCTCAGACGGGAGCTGTCGCTCGGCATACCGTGGTGCCAAGGAATCCTATGTGCAAAGGCACGGCTCAGACGTCCCTGAACAGGATCCTCGGAAGCTATGGGGTATTGTAACTGAGTGTATACAGCAAGTGCTCAAAGGGTGTGATGCCCACAGCGTGGCAGGTGTAGGTCTTGCCGGGCATAGCCCGTCGCTTGTGGCTGTAGACTGCAACGGGGATCCCATCGGTAACATAATAACCTGGATGGATCCGAGGCCGGTCATGGCTGAGGATTGCCGGAAGATCCATAATGGACCGTCTTTTGAGGCGACTGCCAAGTGGATAGATAAGCAACTAAAGAATGCCGACGAAAGTGAGATACATAAAGGCAGTGTCCGAGTATTGCAGCCTAAGGATTACGTAGGGTTAAGACTTACGGGTGAAATGTGCATTGACTCATCTGCCGCATCATGCATGAAATGGTACTCAGGCGATACAGGTGACATTACCCTATCGGATCCTGCCGCAAAGCTGTTTCCAAGGGTGGCGGATCCATGGGAAGCGATGGGAGAAATAACACAGGAAGCGGCAGATCTGACAGGCCTTCCCCCGGGGATACCGGTGGCTGCAGGAAGTATTGATGCGTTTGTCGAGGCTTTAGGCGCAGGCGTGATTGACCCGGGATTGATATGTGACTCAACCGGTACGTCTACATGCGTATCTCTGGTAGCTCCTGACGAATGCAGTTTGCTCTCTGTCAAACACGTGATTCCCGGTGCCAAACTGGTAGTCGCTCCGATATCTTACAGTGGTGGATGCCTGGCTTGGGCAATGTCTATCTTATTCCCGGAAGTGTATTCTAGTCAGCTTGATTGGAGCGGTACAGTTGCGCAGGCGCTGCAGCACTCAAAACCGGGGGCATCCAGGCTTGTGTTTTTGCCGTATCTTGTGGGCAAGCGCAATCCTGTTGCGATTCCCACAGCGACAGGTGCTTTTCTCGGGCTTAGGCCGGAGAATACCTCTTACCACATGATCCGTGCTGTATTGGAAGGTTGTACCTACGCCATGTGCCGGAGCATGGAAGCGTGGAAGGATTCGATTAATGCGACAGAGATCAGAGCTGTAGGAAGCGGTGCAAGGCATAACGGTTGGCTGAAGATGAAAGCAGATGTGTTGAATTTGCCGGTTGCAAGCATGAAAGTCAAGGAAGGCACAGCCCTAGGTGCAGTAATTTTGGCAGGGGTTGCTGCGGAAGTGTTCACCAACATCAAAGAGGCTGTTCAGGCAGTAGTCTCTGTAAATACTGTGTTCATGCCTGAGAGCATACGTGACGATGGATACAGGTACGGTTACGAGGAGTTCTGCAGGGCGGAAAGTGCGTTGGAGGACTTCTGGAACAGTTCGGAAGCAGTCAGGCTTAGGTAGTATTCGCAGTATTGATCGGAGGTTGCGTTTGTGAGGTTGCGAGCAAGTCATTTGCCCAAAGGAATACAGTTAATAGCTGCAGGCATGTTGCTCTGGGGATTCGGATACGGTCTCCATGCATACATGTTTCCTGTATATCTCCGTAGCATAGGATGCACCCCGCAGGAGATTGGGTTCGTGTTCTCAATATCCATGGCGGTTATGGCAGCATCCAGCATACCCGGGGGAGTTCTGGCTGATAAGTACAACAGGAGAAAAGTGGTTCTCATGTCATGGATCATGGGTGTACCATCTGTGATCCTGTATTATTTTGCGCAAGACTGGAAAACTGCTGCCTTGGGAATCGCGCTTTACTCTGGATCAATGCTGGGCTATCCTGCACTCAATGCATATGCCGGGGCTTGTTCTCGTGAGGGTGAGTCGGGCCTGGCATTCGGGCTGATAAGCGCAGGGTTTTCAGGTGGAATGATAGCAAGCCCGCTTCTTGCGGCGTATCTTGCCAACATTTGGCCTATTCGGAACCTGTTTCTCATCTCATTTGTGTTCTTTGCTGCGGCATGCTGTGTTATGGCATTCCTGCCTCCTGAACCGGCAGATACGAGTGTGCCAAGCGTTTCTACATACTCAAGTCTGCTTGCGAACAGACGGTTCATGCAGTTTATTCTCATCTATTCTCTGTGTGCTTTTGCTTTCTATATGGTGCAGCAGATTATACCTCAATACCTCAGCGATGTACGTCAAACAAGTATAAGCATTGTGAGTTTGCTTGGCTCTTTGATGTCTCTTGGACAGACATTGATAACCATTGTGGTCAGCCGAATGGCAGATCGAAAAGGGATTCTTGTGGCCGTAGGTGTGAACGCAATGGTCTTTGTTGCTTCAATGCTGTGTTTTATTTCTATTCCCGGCCAGGTTGCCGTGGTTGTGTGCCTCCTTCTGTTAGGCGGTTTCATGGCAGGCCACGGTGTGGCATTTGCAGGCGTGGGAGAGATCCTCGGTAAAGGCGCAGACGGAAAGGCTTTTGCCTTGTTTAATCTGGCAACATGGGGAATGTCGATAGTAGGACCCTATCTTGGAGGGCTTTTCTACTCATTCTCGAAAAACATGCCGTTCTATACTGCTTCTCTTTTTCTGGTAGTGGGAGGATTAATGTTGATTAGGCAAGGATCTACTATTCATGTTGTTGAGGAGGTGCTTAACAGGCAAGGGTAGTCATAAGGAACTTAGCTTTTGGAATCTTGCGATGGACTGAAATTATCCTGCGTAAAAAAAGCATCGAAAGGGAGAGACGAAATGCGAAAATCCAGACTGGTTATAGCTTTGTGTCTGACGTTTGTAGTTTTGGGCTCGATGTGCTTTGCAGATTCCGCAAAACCCAGTGGCAAGGTGGTCCTTACTGTAAAAGGCCCTATAGCCAATACCAATGCTGAGCAAGCGTTCGAATTTGATCTGGAAATGCTTGAAGGTCTCGGAATCACTGAATACAAGGTCAAGGATCCATGGCTCGGCAACAAGACATATGCAGGCGTAACTATCGCTAAGATACTGGAGTACGTAGGCGCGCCTGATGAGATTGCTGAAGTGGCAGTTGTCGCAAAAGACGGCAAAGA
>DIQZ01000014.1:32655-43790 GCA_002424305.1 Firmicutes bacterium UBA5449 | reverse complement strand
TCTACTCTCGCTGTCAATATGCCCGACAACTCTGACAGCAAAAACCTAGATTGAGAATGACATCCTAATTACCAAGGTGCCGTCTATTATGATCTCCGCAACCCATATGCCGGGAACATCAATAGGAGGCGATACCGCCCATCCAGGAGATTGATGTAAAGGAAGGCTCGGCGCAGTAGTCACAGGTGAGCCCGGTTCTGCCCTAAACTGTGGCAGCTCCTCCTCACGGTAGAGGATCCCGTCAGGCCTATACCACCTTATAGTCTGATAGTGGTATGAGTCATCCGGTAGATTCCACATGACCCAGGCTATGACTTGCATATCCCGGGATGAGTAGCTCCACCTGGGTGTCACAGGTTGCCCACGCATGTCTAGGGCCGGACAGAGCACTGCTTCGATTATGGAATGACTGTAGATTCTGGAATACGGAACCAGCTGAATTTCAGGAACATCACGTGACCCCAGATTGATTATTGTTTCTACAGAATGATGATTTGGCGAGCCGACAATTACACGGTAGTCACCGGGTGGAATCTTCATTTTTTGAAGGGTTGCGAGATTATAGGTCTCATCTTCAAAAGTAATGAGCGCGTCATCTACAGTTTCACCTGACCAGGAATCAACGAATGGATTTGTGCAGCCTGCTATCAGGAGTGCTACGATTGCTACAGTTACAAGAGAGGCAAGACACTTAATCATCCTTTTCATACATAGTTCCCTCCTTTTCAAGAGAAGGGTATTGAAATTGACTCTGATATATGCGAAAATACCCCTTATAAGCAAATAGTAACATTGTAGGTTCTCTAAGGCAAGCTTGGATACGGAAAAACGGTTGACTGTTAACGGAAGACAGAAGTGAGTAAAATACTGTAAAAGAGGAAGGAATTCGAGCAGACTTGTCGAATGCAATTATCGTAATTGACTGAACTTGCTGTATTGTCGCACGTTTTCAGTATGCAAGCGATAGTGTAGAAGAACGAGGAGGATGAGAGGATGAGAAGACTTCTACTGTTGGGTGTTGTTGTGTGTCTTGTTCTTATTATGGCTGTTCCCTCACTTGCTGCCACTGCCCAGTTGGTTATGGCTACAGGTGGCACTGCAGGCACTTACTATCCCCTAGGCGGTGCCATGTCTCAAATCATCAATAAAGTAGTAAAGGACGTCAATGTGAGTGTCCAGAGCACCGGGGCTTCTGTTGCTAACATCAGAATGATGCAGAACGGAGAAGTCGACCTAGCGCTAATCCAGACTGACACCGCAGATTATGCGTGGAACGGGACGGAAATGTTCAAGGACGACGGGAAGCTGCAGAACTTCAAAGTCATGGCTTCTCTGTATCCCGAATTAATCCAAGTTGTGGTACGCGCAGAATCAGGTATTGATTCTATTGCTGACCTGAAAGGTAAGAAGGTCTCGGTAGGTGCTCCGGGTAGCGGGACTGAAGCTAACGCAAGACAGATTTTGGAGATCTATGGTCTTACATATCAGGACCTTTCTCAGGTACAGTACTTGAGTTTTGCAGAATCTGCAGAAGCTTTCAAAGACAGACATATTGACGCGTTTTTCGTTACTGCTGGTATACCCAATGCAGGTATACAGGATACCGCAACAATGCATAAGATAAAGATCCTTGACATACCTGATGATATGTATGAGAAACTGCACGATAAGTACGGATTTTATGGTCAAGCCTTGATTCCGGCAGGATGCTATATTAATCAGACTGACCTTATTCGAACTGTTGCTGTGCAAGCTGTGCTTGTCGTACGGGCGGACTTAGATGCAGGTATGGTGTATGAGATGACCGCAGCTTTGTTTGATAACCTTCCTGAACTTGCTACAAGTCATGCTAAAGGGAAAGAGATGAGTTTGAAAGGGGCACTCACCGGAGTCAGCACGCCCCTACACCCCGGCGCTGAAAAGTACTTCAAAGAGAAGGGCATTGTGAAGTAGCAGCGTACCGCTGTGAATGCATACGCCAGGCCAATCGTCAAACCAAGAGGAGGCCGCGCTCACTAACCGGGCGTGCTCTTATAATCCTGAGGCATGCCCGGTTTTTAGAAACAGCGCCACATCTACAATGAGGACTCAGAAATACGCTATTGTCATACTCATTATCATAGTTGTCTTTTGGGCATCCTTCTTTTCCCCGTGCCCGGCCCTTCAAATTCAAGAGATGCGTTCCGGAGTCAAGCTGTACCGGTCATCGGTGAAAGAAGGAGACGAATTTACCATAGATTTCATTCATTCAATTGAAAGGACGCCTGTCAGAGAAGTTTTTCGGGTTGGAGAAGACTACAACATATATCTTGTGGGAACAGTATATGAATCTTTCGGGACCGGATTGCCTACTATGCCTGATGAAGGAGCGAAGTTAGTTCTCCAAGGCGGAAAGATCCGTATCACCGGGATGCACCGCAAACTTGAGCCATTTCTGATTGCAGTGAGCCCTGTTCCAGGCCATGTCCTTACTATAGGAGAAGAGAGAGTAGTATTAGCAGACCTTGCGCAGCCGGGGACGGGTCTTTGGATAAGAGTAATTCGTGAGCCTGCTGTTGCACGTTTTCTAGGGAGGAGATATGAGTGGGTGAGAAAATGAAACTCAAAAATACTGTAGATACAACAGATGCAAAAATGGGCGGCTATGAAGTAGTAAGTGATGAGGAAATCGAAGAGATTCTCATAAAGTATGATAGGGAATCAGCTTATCGAAGAATCCCGGGGGTTTTCTCTTTAATAATTTCTGTAATTGCAATCGCATTTTCATGTTTTCAGTTGTATACCGCAGCTTTCGGTGTGCTTCCTGCACAGATACAAAGAGCGGTTCATCTGGGCTTTGGGGTGGCACTGACATACCTTCTTTATCCGGCAACACGAAAAAGTGTACATAAGCTTGCGTGGTATGATGTTGCTCTTGCTATCTTGGGAGTTCTTGTCATGAGTTATCCTGTATGGAATTTTCATTCTCTCCTTATCAGAGCAGGGGCTTACACCAGGCTGGACATAATAGTCGGAGCTATCGGAATTTTGCTGGTGCTTGAGGCCACAAGGAGAGTTGTTGGCGTACCCATACTCATAGTAGTCACCGTTGCTTTGGCTTACTCGTACTTCGGACGGTACATACCCGGCTTTTTTCAGCACAGAGGCGCTTCTCTGCAAAGACTTGTTAGCCACATGTTTTACACTACTGAGGGGATATTTGGTATTCCTTTAGGAGTATCATCTGTATTCATATTTCTGTTCATATTGTTTGGAGCATTCCTTGAGAAGACAGGCATTGGCCAGTTTTTCATTGACATCTCTAATTCAATTGCAGGGCATGCTGCAGGTGGGCCTGCTAAGGTCGCCGTTATTACCAGCGCGTTTGAAGGGACTATCTCAGGAAGTTCAGTGGCGAATACAGTAGGATCCGGAAGCTTCACTATTCCAATGATGAAAAAACTAGGCTACAGGCCTGAGTTTGCAGGCGCTGTAGAGGCCGCAGCTTCAACCGGTGGGCAAATAATGCCTCCCATTATGGGCGCTGCAGCCTTCTTGATGGCAGAATTCATTGGCGTTCCATATCTCCAAATAGTAAAATCTGCTATTATCCCCGCACTTCTTTATTTTGCCGGTGTCTTTATTGTGGTTCACCTTGAGGCCAAGAAAACAGGTCTGAAAGGGCTGGACCGTGATGAACTGCCTCGTTTTTGGAAGATCATGCGCGAACGAGGCCAACTCTTTCTTCCACTCATAATCATTGTTTATCTGCTTGTTACAGGTAGTACCCCGATGAAGGCTGCTCTTTGGGGACTTGTGGTCGCGGTGCTGTCAAGTTTCTTGTCACCCGCTACCAGAATGAAGCGGGGGGATATCGTATCTGCGCTGGAACAAGGAGCCCGAAACTCTTTAGGAGTCGTAATCGCTTGTGCCGCTGCAGGCATGATAGTAGGAACTGTGACCTTGACCGGGCTTGGGCTTAAACTTGCTAACGGCCTCATAGAACTTGCCCGTGGTCAGCTCTTGCCGACTCTAATGTTTACTATGCTGACTTCACTTGTCTTGGGCATGGGAGCACCTACTACAGCCAACTATGTTATTACGTCGACGATAGCAGCGCCTGCGCTGTTGAAGTTAGGGGTTCCTGCTATTGCTGCTCATATGTTCGCGTTTTATTTCGGGATAGTCGCTGACCTGACACCGCCTGTAGCTCTTGCAGCCATGGCGGGCGCAGGCATAGCAAAGGCCAATCCTTTCAAAACAGGTGTTGAATCCACGAAACTTGCGATTGCAGCATTCTTGGTGCCTTACTTCTTTGTGTATTCGCCATCGCTCTTGCTTATCGGGAATGTGTCCTGGCTACATACGCTCAGAGTTGTTGCAGGCGCGCTTTTGGGCATGTTGGGATTGGGCGCAGGTGTGGAGGCCTGGTTTGTCACGAACACCAGAGGGGTTGAACGGCTCCTTCTTCTGGTGGGTGGTCTTTCACTTATTCATCCCAGTGTGACGACGGATGTTGTAGGCATTATATTCATCGGCGCAGTATACCTTATACAAAAAGCGCGAGTGGGACGAGAAACAACTCAAACCACTGCTCGTGTTTAATGGAGAAGGCTTGACGCGATACTGAAGGAATTGAAGGGGTTTTGTCGAAGAGGTTGACGGTATGTTCACTGATGGTATTCCTATATAAGTGAGGGCTGTCAGTTTGCATGAAACTCAACGCTTGTGACCTAGGATTTCATACCTTTGATCTAGCCTGGCTATGGGCGAACCGGAGAATTCTCAGGTTTTGCCGGGGTCAGGCTTTTGTCTTTTCAACTTCAAGTCAAGGAAACGTCAATAAGGGAGAGTTATCGGCTGGAGCCAAGAAACCAAGTTTTGTGATCCAGGCTTAAGAAGTAGGCTTAAGAGTAGAGGAGCGATGGGGTTTGAAGCTGTCACGAGAGATAATTGCTACCGAGGATAAGCGCAAGCTCCAGGATATCAGTGGGGAAGAGGTTCTATCGTGTTACCAGTGTGGTAAGTGTTCTGCAGGGTGCGCTATGACCTCAGCGATGGATCTCCTTCCTCACCAGGTCATACGACTCTTGCAGCTAGGGCAGGTAGAAGATGCCCTACGTTCACAGACCATCTGGGTGTGCGCATCTTGCCTTGCTTGCAGCACTCGTTGTCCTAGGGGCATGAGTCTCCCTAACGTTATGGAATCGTTGAGATCAACATTCCTGCGGCCGGGAGACAGATGCCTGAACCCCGCTGACATTCCCTATGAACTACTGGAAATACTCCCGGAACAGGCTCTGGTAGCAGCATTTCGTAAATACACATAACATATCAGCCTTCGGAACACTCGATTGCTAACTAAGCCGCCTTGAGATTATTGCGGCAGTCTGGAGGGTGAACTCTTGTGGTTTACTCGTATTTCCCCGGCTGTACACTTCGGGCTAAGGCAAAGGGGTTTGATTCATCGGCCCTTGCTTCTTGTAAGGTTTTAGGTGTGTACCTGGAGGAACTCGAAGAATGGCAGTGCTGTGGTGCTACTTTTCCCCTCCAAATTGACAATTCCTTCCCGCTTGTATCACCTGCTCGCACCCTTGCTGCAGCTAAAAAGGCAGGGCGCAAGCTTACTACTTTGTGTTCAGCCTGCTATAACGTGCTCAAACGAACGAATCACGTGCTACGTGAAGACCTCGACAAGCGCAACAAAGTGTGCACTTTTATTGAAGAGGATTATTTCGGGGATTTGGAAATCCTTCATCTCCTCGAAATCTTGAGAGACGAAATAGGGTTTGCGTCGCTCGCCGAAAAGATTGTCAAACCCTTCAGTGGGTTTCCCGTTGCAGCGTACTATGGATGCCTTCTACTTCGTCCCCCTGAAGAAGTAGGATTCGATGATCCTGAGGCTCCAAGAATACTGGAAGACTTGCTTTTCGCTCTTGGCTGCAGCCCTGTGGATCATCCTTATAAGACAGAATGTTGTGGGAGTTATGTGGTGCTTCAACCTGGAGAGCCTACT
Source organism: Firmicutes bacterium UBA5449 (assembly GCA_002424305.1). Classification (GTDB taxonomy): domain Bacteria; phylum Bacillota; class SHA-98; order UBA4971; family UBA4971; genus UBA4971. The sequence goes on along the minus strand of DIQZ01000014.1, from coordinate 37,795 downwards.
GCAAGTCCCAGCAGGCTTATTGTGGAGTCAGCCAAATCCCGAGGCGCGCGGGCAATTGTCACAAGTTGTCCCCTATGTCAATTCAACTTAGATTATGTGCAATCCGGGGATGTAGAAAGAGGAGAAAACGCTGTTCCGGTTGTGTATTTTACCCAGCTCTTAGCTATGGCGCTTGGATTCGGCGAAGAAGTGTTGCAGTTTGACGGACACCTAGTTCCCCCGGGGCCGGTATTCCGGTCTGCCGGGGTGGGGGGATGTGAGGGCGCGACATGAAAATCGGCGTATTTGTCTGCCACTGTGGCCTGAATATAGGCGGAGTTGTTGATATCCCCGGGGTCATGGAGGAAATCTCCCGCCATGATAATCCGGGATTTGTCACCGATTATCGGTATATGTGTTCTGACCCGGGTCAGATGCGGATTAAGGACGCCATACGCGATATGAGCCTTGACAGTGTAGTGGTTGCTGCATGTTCTCCTGCTATGCATGAGACTACTTTTAGAAGAACGGTGGAAGCTGCCGGTCTGAATCCGTTTAGGTGCGAGATAGCGAACATCCGTGAACAGTGCAGTTGGCCCCACAGAGATGAGCCGGAGAAAGCCACAGAGAAGGCTTTAGAGATTATCAGGGCATCCGTTGAGAAGGTCAGGAAAAACCAAGCGCTATCACCTCTCTCTGTACCTGTTACCGGAGAAGCATTGGTAATCGGAGCCGGTATTGCAGGGATGCAAGCTGCCTTGGATATAGCTGATGCCGGATGTGAAGTTACCCTTGTGGAGCGATTGCCCTACATAGGCGGGCACATGGCGCAACTCTCAGAGACATTTCCTACTCTCGATTGTTCTCAATGCATCCTGACACCAAAATCCTCAGAAGTCGGATCTCATCCAAAAATAGATCTCTTCACGAACAGCGAGATCCATGCAGTATCCGGGTACGTGGGAAACTTCGACGTGACGATAAGGCGAAAGGCGACCTATGTTAACTGGGATGTATGTAACGGGTGCGGACTTTGCATGGAGAAGTGTCCTCAGAAGATTGAGTCCGGGTTTGAGTTAGGGCTTGCAACTACAAAGGCGATCTCTATCGCATTCCCCCAGGCTGTACCCAATAGACCTGTGATAAATCCTGAAGCGTGCAGGCATTTTACGCAAGGAAAGTGCGGCGTGTGTGAGAAAGTGTGTCCGGTGGGCGCAATCAACTTTGAACAAGAGGATACCTTTATTGACCGGAAAGTGGGCGCAGTGGTTGTTGCTACAGGCTATGATCTTCATCCCAAGACTGAAGTAGGAGAATACGGATACGGAGTATTCAGCGACGTAATAGACGGTCTTGAATTTGAAAGGCTGAACTCGGCTTCCGGCCCGACTCAAGGCGAAATCAGGCGCCCTTCTGATGGGAAAACACCTAAGGAGGTCGTGTTTATCCAGTGTGTCGGGTCACGGGATCAAGAAAACGGGTACCCGTATTGTTCAAAGATCTGCTGCATGTACACGGCAAAGCATGCCCGACTCTATAAGCACAAAGTACCGGACGGGCAACCATATGTGTTTTACATGGATATTCGAGCCGGTGGTAAGGGATACGAGGAGTTCGTGCAGCGTGCAACAGAGGAAGAAGGTGTGCTTTACCTCAGGGGCAGAGTTTCCAGGGTTTTTGAGGAAGACGGTAAGATAACGGTGTTTGGTGTTGATACGCTTTCAAACAAGAAAGTTGAGATCCGCGCGGATATGGTGGTCTTGGCTACTGCGATTGTTCCGTCTCGCGGTCAAACGGAGCTTTGCAGACTTCTCAAAATTTCTACGGATGAATGGGGTTTCTTGTCTGAAGCCCATCCGAAGTTGCGGCCTGTTGAGAGCCTCACGAGAGGTATTTACATTGCCGGGTGCGCCCAAGCACCCAAGGATATTCCGGATTCAGTGACACAGGCAGGTTCTGCCGCAGCAAAAGTCCTTGCACTGTTTTCATCTGATACGCTGTCCCATTCACCTGAAATCGCTGTTGTAGATGAGGAACTGTGCACAGGTTGTGGGTTATGTGTAGAAGCTTGCGCTTACGATGCAAGAACTCTTGACATACGACGCCGTCTTGCTGTAGTGAACGAAGTCCTTTGTGAGGGATGCGGTGCTTGTCAAGTTGCCTGCCCAAGTGGTGCTACGTGCCAGAGGAACATGGAGTTGTCTCAGGTAATGTCCATGATAGATGCTGTGATATAACCTGCTCGAGCAAGGGTGTGAGCTGAGTTATGCTGGAAGTAGACCGTAACGAAAGCGCTGTATTGGTTGTGGGAGGCGGAATAGCCGGAATGCATGCCTCGCTGGTACTGGCTGAGGCAGGGGTTAAGGTATTTCTTGTAGACTCCGCCCCTACATGCGGGGGGATCTTCTCCTTACTGGACAGGACATTCCCAAATGCGAGCTGCGGGGTCTGTCAGATGGCAGTCACCGAGCAAGCCTACTGCCCAATGATAGAGGTTGAGAGGCATCCTTTGATAACGCTTATGACCAATAGCCGTATAAAGAGCGTACAAGGGCAAGTAGGGGATTTTATCGTTACCGTGGCGCAAAAAGGCGAGTACGTCCTGAAGGCGCTGTGTGATTCTTGCGGGAAATGTGAAGCAGTCTGTCCCATCGAAGTAGGTGTGCCTGCCCACACAGGCCTGCTTCCTCATAAAGCCATATACCGACCGGGGGTCAGGAGTCTCCCGGGAGTATTTGCTCTGGATGAAGATGCCTGTGACAGATGCGGAAAATGTGTAGAGGTGTGCGAAAGGAATGCTATTGATCTTGATGCCGAACCTGGCGATGTTGTGGTTTCAGTAAGGGCTGTAATTGCCGGCCCTGGCTTGGGTCATTACGACCCCGGAACCCGTCTGGAATACGGATATGGGAGAACCAAAAATGTTATCACCTGTCTCGAGCTGGAACGACTCATGAGTCCGTCCGGCCCTACCGGGGGTAGGCTCATTCGCCCGTCTGACCGTGAAATTCCAAGAAGGGTCGCTTTTGTCCAGTGTGTGGGCTCTCGGGACAGGGTAGGTGAGATCCCGTATTGTTCATCTGTATGTTGCATGTACGCGATTAAGGATGCCATGAGAGTCAAGGAGCTTATACCTGATGCAGTCGTGAAGGTCTTTTTCATGGATGTAAGGGCATGTGGGAAAGGGTTCGAGGAGTACTACGAAAAGGCTAAGGCTTTGGGGGTAGAGTTTGTCTCATGCAGAGTCTCATGTATCGAGCCTGCGGACGGACATGTGTATATTCCGGTGGAACTCGAGGGGATAGTCTCCACAGAAGAATTTGATTTGGCTGTTCTTTCAACAGGCTTTACTCCGTCTGACGGGATAGATGAATTGTCACAAGTGTTAGGGATTGAGAAGGGACTGTTTGGATATCTCGGTGCAGGCGTAACCGATACCGCATCCCCCGTTGTCACTGACAGGGAAGGCATATACGTATGTGGCGGAGGTGTTGAACCGCAGGATATTCCAACTGCAGTCATGTGGTCCGGGGCATGCGCTTTTCACGCCTTAAGGGATGCGCTTGCTGATAGCCCTGCAAACCCGCTTCCTGTCGTCCCACAATCTGCAGTAGAGCCTTGCTCTGAATCTCAATATCCGCCGGAGTCAAAGCACGAACCACTACAGGATGACGAGAGAATCGGTGTTTTTGTATGCAGGTGTTCTTCGTCCATGGATTGTCTGGATATTGACAAGATCATTGAGTGGTCAAGGGAACAAGACGGAGTTGTAACTGTAATGGATATTCCGGATTTGTGTATGCAGTCAGGTGTTGAGGCACTACAGGCTTCTATTCAGAAAGACGTCATTAAAAAGTTGGTGGTAGCTGCATGTTCGCCAAGAGATGTTACATTGATTCTAGGGGATAAGCTTTCAGAGATTGGGATAGGGAAAGGACTCTTGGAGGTTGCAAACATCCGTGAACAGTGCGCATGGGTACATTTGGAGGATGATTCCGTTACAGAAAAAGCCTTGGAGCTTGTGGCAATAGCAATAGAACAGGTGAGGCATGCAAGACCGCTTTCTGAGAAGACCAGGCCTGTCTTGGAAGGTGCGTTGGTGGTTGGCGGGGGTATCGCAGGAATGCGGGCTGCGAAAGCGTTAGCAGACCTAGGCCATGACGTGCATCTGGTTGAGAAGCAACCTGTGCTCGGGGGTAGAGCAAAGGCCATGACTAGGTCTCTGGAGGGTATGGATGTCCAAGCGCTGAGCCATAGACTTGAGAAAGAAATCCGCGAAGATCCGAGGATTGAAGTACATGTGTCATCCGAAATTTGCAGCATATCTCCTGTTGACGGTGGGTTTTGCGCGACGATGGAAAATTGTCGGAACGATTCAAAGAACTGTACTCAAGATACCCGGGTTGGAGCGGTGATTCTGGCTACCGGCGGTAGTGAGGCGGAAGCTCCGAAATCATTCGGACACGACATCTCCACAGGGATTGTCACACAGACGGAGTTGGAGGCAAAGTTAGATCAAGCCGGCGTTATTTTAGAGGACTTGCCGAGCGACATGGACAGTGTCGTAATGATACAGTGTGCAGGCTCCCGTGACACAGAAAGACCTTATTGCAGCCGGGTATGTTGCTTGCAGGCGCTGAAGAATGCGATTCGTCTGAAGACGTCCCGCCCTGAAACAGAGATATATGTCCTGCATCGGGATATTAGGGCTCCGGGATTCAGTGAGCTCTTTTACGAACAGGCGAGAGATATGGGTGTAGTATTCGTAAGGTATCCGGAGAATATCACTCCCCAAGTCTTGCCCGGCTCAAACGGCAGCTCACTTGTGGTGGAAGTTCATGATGAAGGCCTGGGTGAACTCGTTCATATCCAGGCGGATATTGTGGCGCTTTCGGTCGGGGTGAGAGGGGAGGCAGATACCGATCTGGTTCGGGGGTTGGGGATAGATTCTGACCCATATGGCTTCTATGTGGAAGCCAACTCAAAAGTGCAGCCTACAGACTTTCTCACATCGGGTGTGTACGTATGTGGAACAGCCAGGGCGCCGATTACCGTTAGGGAGGCTTTGATCTCTGCGGAGACAGCTGCGGTGAGGGCAGCTGTTCGGTTGCGGAGGGGAGAAGAGCGGTCCAAGGAGAACATAGCTGAGGTAAGAACAAGG
>DIQZ01000014.1:0-32493 GCA_002424305.1 Firmicutes bacterium UBA5449 | reverse complement strand
CGGTCCAAGGAGAACATAGCGGGGGTAAGAACAAGGCGTTGCCGAGGATGCGGACTATGTGTGGAAGCATGTTCGTATGACGCCAGGTCTCTTGATGAGGAGTCGGGTATTGCAGTTGTTGACGAATTCAAATGTCAAGGGTGTGGAGCTTGTCAGGTAGCTTGTCCCTCAGGGGCTTCGGAACATCTTGGGTTTGAAGCGCGAAGACTCTTAGCCGCCTTGGATGTAGTGTTCATGTGAGATGAGAGGGCAGATGAGGGTTGGAAGAGGGGGAACGAAGATGGAGGCTTCCCGGGAGTTTGAGCCGAAGATTGTCGCTTTTTTGTGTAACTGGTGCACATATACAGGAGCTGATCTTGCAGGGGTATCCAGGATTCAGTACCCTTCAAACATTCGTCCGATCCGGGTTATGTGTTCAGGGTCAGTGGATCCCATGTACATACTTAAGGCATTGCTTGACGGGGCTGACGGTGTCTTGGTCGGTGGGTGTCATACTGGTGACTGCCATTATGTAGACGGTAACTTCAAAGCCAGGCGACGCTTGGCGGTTTTAGGAGAGGTCCTGGATGAACTTGGTATCGGTAGGGACAGGGTGTGGTTCCGGTTTATTAGCGCAAGTGAAGGTGCGTTGTTTGCAGAAACCGTTCGGGAGATGGTTGATTCTCTGAAGGGACTTGGTCCCAATCCTGCGAAAGCTGTATGGTTTACGTGAAAGCGGTCCGGATGACCAGATCGGGGTGTGACTGTAATCATGAATAACCTTGTGATCCCTGTAGGAGAGGAAGGTAGAACCCGGGTGCTCAGCGCATTTCTCGCCAAGCTGCTTGAGCTTGGCGTAGTGGATGCTATGATTGTCCCGACAATGCCCGCTCCGGGAGTTATCACGTATTTGCTGGCCAAGGATGCTGAACTCGTCAGGAGTCAGGCGGAACCGTTTGCGCCTGTTATGCCGATTAACGGAGCTTCCGCTGTGGCCGGAGCTGTCTCGAAAAAACCTCAAGGCAGAATCGGTGCGCTTCTTAAGCCGTGTGAGATTCGCGCCCTTCTGGAACTTGTAAAACTTAAGCAAGCTGAGGCAGATAACCTTCTTGTCATAGGTATTGACTGTATTGGAACGGTTGCGAGAGGGGAATACAAAGATGCATATCCTGCTTCAAACACCCTTCCTGTTCGTGAGGCGTGCAGGGTTTGCCTCAATCCTAACCCGCCTGACACTGCTTTTGACGGTATCAACATCGGCTACATAGGTCTCGATGATTGCGGCTGTCTACTGGCTTCACTCTCCCCGGGGCTTGACCCTGGCATAGTAGGGGTTATAGAAGAGCTTGGCTTTGATAAGGGAGACGCCTTGGCTAAGCAGCGTGAAGCTACCCTTGCTGCGCTGAAGGAGGAGCGAGGCGACGCTTACGAAGAGTTCTTGCGCGAGGCAGAAGCTGAGTTAGACGGCGGAGGAGTCGAAGGTATCGCAAAGATGCTGGCAGCATGTACAGGTTGCCGCAATTGCAGGGTAGCATGTCCTGTTTGTTACTGCAGAGAGTGTATTTTTGACGGAGATGTCTTTGAGTACGAAACCAGGCAAATCCTGGGGCGAGCAGGGAAGAAAGGCGGTCTGAAAATCCCTCAGGAGACTCTTCTTTACCATTTGACACGCATGAACCATATGTCCTTATCTTGTGTGGCATGCGGGATGTGTGAAGAAGCATGTCCTGTCGATATCAGACTTTTCCCGTTGTTTGCAAGGATAGCCCGGCGAACCCAAGGGCTGTTTCAATATGTCCCGGGCAGGAGTCAAGAGGATTCGCTTCCGTTTACGACTTTCAGAGAAGATGAGCTTGAGCCCAGGTAGGGGGTGAGGGGGATGGAACAGGATAGCGTTAGAATCTTCATTATGGGAAAGGGTTATGAGGTTCCTAAAAGCCTTACAATAATGAAGGCTATGGAGCATGCAGGTTACCGGTTTGTCAGGGGGTGTGGATGTCGCGGAGGGTTCTGCGGTGCATGTGGCACAGTGTACCGAATGCCCGATGACTACAGGCTCATGGTGGGATTGGCCTGCCAAACAGTGGTGGAGGACGGCATGTACCTGACTCAAATACCTGTCTTTCCTGCAAATAAGGCCACGTATGACGTGGAGAAGCTGCGTCCTGGTCTCAGTGATATGGTGAAGTTGTATCCGGAGCTTACAAGGTGTCTGGGCTGCAATACTTGCACCAAAGCATGCCCCCAAGACCTGGATGTCATGAATTATATGGCAGCTGCAATGAGAGGAGACATTGCCAAGGCCGCAGATATGTCGTTTGACTGTCTCATGTGCGGCCTGTGTGCAGCACGCTGCCCGGCAGAGACTGTCCAGTATAATATCGCAATCCTTGCAAGAAGGATTTATGCAAGGCATGTGGCGCCCAGGGCAAAACATCTCGCATCTCGAGTCGATGAAGTCTCAGACGGCGCATTCGACCAGGCTCTTGACGAAGTAACTAAACTTACCAGGGCTGAACTGGAAACCCTTTATAACGAAAGGGATATCGAGCCTGAATAGGGAGGGGATGAATGTGTCTTATACCCCGAAAATGAACGAGCTCATCCAGGTTGTAGAAGCGTCCCGGCAGAGGCGGTATGCTGAGCGGCATGCACGACTCAGTCCCGAAGAGAAGCAGCAGCTTCTTGAGGCGTTTCATCCTGACTATCGTCCTGACACAATGCGTCCCATAAAGGTCGGTGTCTCAAAAGGGTCAGTCATGCCTCATGAGCTGGTAGATGTCTTAGAATCCCGGAGTAGGCTGGACCCGGACAGGTTTTCTTCAGGCAAGATAGATTACGATGTTGATGTGTTGGTCATAGGGGGGGGAGGTGCAGGCTCATCTGCTGCGCTTATGGCCCATGAAGCAGGGGCAAATGTCCTTCTGGTTACCAAGCTCCGGCTTGGTGATGCCAATACCATGATGGCTCAAGGCGGAATCCAGGCTGCAGATAAGGCTAATGATTCACCTGTCCTACATTACCTTGACGTAATGGGCGGAGGAGGATTTGCTAACAAACCTGAGCTTGTAGAGGCACTTGTCCATGATGCTCCTTTGGTAATAAAGTGGCTTGAAGATCTAGGGTGCATGTTCGACAAAGAGCAAGATGGGACCATGGTCACTCAACATGGCGGGGGTACATGTAGAAAACGAATGCATGCAGCCAGGGACTATTCCGGCGCAGAGATCATGCGTACTCTTAGGGATGAGGTAAGGAACCGGGAAATTCCCGTGCTGGAGTTTTCTCCTGCTGTAGAGCTTTTATCTGACGGAGAAGGCACATGCACAGGGGCTGTTCTCATGAATCTTGAGACAGAGGAGTTTTTCGTGGTTCGGGCGAAGACTATTGTGGTTTCCACAGGGGGGTTCGGCAGGCTTCACATTGATGATTTCCCAACAACCAACCACTATGGAGCGACTGCAGACGGGTTAGTCATGGCGTATCGATTAGGCGGACGTTTGGTATTTCTTGATGCGACTCAATTCCATCCCACCGGCGCTGCCTATCCTGAGCAGATTGTCGGTCTTCTCATCACAGAGAAGGTGCGAGGTCTCGGTGCGCAGCTGGTTAATGTGTATGGTGAACAGTTTGTGTACCCCTTAGAGACCAGGGATGCAGTATCCAGCGCAATAATTCGTGAGTGTTTGGAGAGGGAAAAAGGAATCGTCACAGAAACAGGTCAACACGGGGTCTGGTTGGATTCTCCCATGATAGAACATATTCACGGTGAAGGAACGATTCTACGCTCCTTGCCTGCAATGTATCGCCAGTATGAAAGGTTCGGCATTGATATGAGAAAAACGCCGATAATAGTATTTCCCACACTACACTACCAAAATGGTGGGGTTGACATAAAGAATGATACGAGCGTGACTACAGTGGATAATCTTTTTGTCGCAGGTGAGACCTCAGGCGGTGTGCACGGAAGGAATCGACTAATGGGCAATTCCCTCCTTGATGTTGTAGTGTTCGGCAGGCGGGCGGGTGTGGCTGCAGCGGAGAAAGCACGACACGTGAGTCCTGGTATTCTTTCTCTTGCTCATGTAAAGAGGTACCACAAGGAATTAGAGGACTCGGGGCTTGCGAAAGATAAGCCCTCCCCTATGTTATTGCCTTCTTACGCGCGTCATCAGCATGTGCCCGGAGCTGATCCGGCGGTTTGACATGAGTTCACAGTATCACAAGATGAAGGTGGCGAGTGTTGATGCAAAGGTCCGGTAATGCCGGTCCGGCTGTGAATAGCCGGCCGGTGATTGTCAATGACAGATGGTGCAAAGGATGCGACATTTGTGTAGTGTTCTGTCCGAAGAAGGTCTTGGAGAGACCGGAGGGGGGAAAGGCGCAGGTAGTTCGTGGCGAAGATTGCACGAGGTGTGGGATATGTGAGATGATGTGTCCGGATTTCGCCATTACATTGGTACCTGCAGGTGACAAGATGGAAAGCAGATTCGGCAGGCTGGGAGGTAATGCTGATGCATAGCAAGACAGATACGAGATTGATGCAAGGGAATGAAGCATGTGCTGAAGGAGCTATCGCAGCGGGCATGAGATTCTTTGCCGGATATCCCATAACTCCTTCAACGGAAATCGCAGAGGAGCTGGCAGCTCTACTCCCAAAGGTTGGCGGGAAGTTCCTTCAGATGGAAGATGAAATCGCAAGCATCTCAGCGGTTATCGGGGCTTCGCTTACAGGAGCGAAGTCTATGACTGCCACGAGCGGGCCGGGATTTTCTCTCAAACAGGAAAGCATAGGGTTTGCTGCTATCGCAGAGATTCCTTGCGTTATTGTGAACGTCATGAGAGCCGGACCCAGCACCGGTGTTCCCACTGCTCCGTCCCAGGCAGATGTCATGCAAGCCAGATGGGGAACACACGGGGATCATCCTGTTGTTGTCTTGTGTCCAACGTCAGTTGCTGAGACTTACACCTTGATAGTAGAAGCTTTCAACATATCTGAGCGATGGAGAATCCCTGTAATCTTTCTCATGGACGAAGTCATTGCTCATATGCGCGAGAAGGTTACGATTCCTGACTCAAGTCAATTGCGGATTGTGGATAGGGCGCGCCCTACTTGCAAGCCTGAAGATTACCTTCCGTTTGACGCAGATGCAGGAGATGGTGTAGTTCCGCCTATGGCGGATTTTGGGACGGGCTACAGGTATCATTTGACCGGGCTCACCCACGATAAGACAGGGTTTCCTACAGGGAAACGACCTGAAGTGGATACCTTAATCAGACGTCTGTACAGCAAGATGGATAAGGCAAAACAAGAGGTGACTTTTGTTGATGAAGTCCTCATTGAAGACGCTGATGTAGCAGTATTCGCATACGGTATCACTGCCCGCGCAGGTGCGAAGGCGGTTCGCGATGCCAGGGCAGAGGGGATTTCCGCAGGTCTCGTAAGAACAAAGACACTGTGGCCGTTCCCGGATGAACATGTAGAAAGAATTGCGTCAACGGTTAGGGCAATAGTCGTACCTGAGATGAATATGGGGCAATTAGTTCATGAGGTAGAGAGGGCTTCTAAGGGAAAAACGAAAGTCGTAAGTCTTACAAGGGTGGACGCGGAGCCGATTTCCCCGGATGAGATTCTCTCTGCGCTGAAGGAGGTATAAGACATGGCAAAACCTATTACATACTATCTCAGGAAAGATAAGATGCCACATATATGGTGCGAGGGGTGTGGCCACGGAATAGTCCTCGGCGCGGTTCTTCGGGCTATCGACTCTCTGGAGCTTGATAAGAACAATGTCTGCGTAGTGTCGGGAATAGGGTGCGCATCCAGAGCGCCCGGTTATCTTGATTTTGATACCCTCCACACAACTCACGGCAGAGCCTTAGCTTTTGCAACAGGTATTAAGATGATGAAACCCAAACTCAATGTGATTGTATTGGCAGGAGACGGGGATCTTGCTGCTATCGGTGGGAACCACCTGATACACGCAGCAAGGCGCAATATCAACCTTACAACCGTATGCTTTAACAACAGTATCTACGGGATGACAAGCGGTCAATATTCTCCTATGACTCCCACGGGCAAGATGGCGACGACAGCGCCTTACGGACACATAGAGGAACCTTTCGATTTGTGTGACCTGGTGTTTGCGGCGGGGGCAAGTTTCGTTGGGCGAGGTGCTACATACCATGCCAGGCCACTTTCTCGGCTGATAGCTAAAGCAATATCTACAGATGGGTTTGCTTTTGTGGAAGCAATCTCTCAATGCCCTACGTATTTCGGGCGTCGTAACAAAATGAGAAACGCATTAGCCATGTTGGACTGGCAGAAAGAACATGCGGTGACGACAAAGGCTGCGTCCAAACTCTCACCTGAGGAATTGGCTGACAAGTTTGTCATAGGTGAGCTGGGAACAAGGACTCGGCCTGAATATACCAAGCGCTACGAAGATATAATCGCAGCCGCTGCCAAGGAGACTGATGACAATGTATAAGGAAATCAGGCTTTCCGGAACCGGAGGACAAGGTTTGATTCTGGCAGGTTTAATCCTGGCTGAAGCTGCAGGTGTGTATGATGGTCATGAGGTAATCCAAACCCAGTCATACGGGCCTGAGGCGCGCGGAGGGGCAAGCCGGGCAGAGGTAATCATCTCTGATAATGTGATAGACTTTCCGAAAGTCACATCTCCCGACATTGTCCTTGTCATGTCTCAACAGGCATGTGATAGATATGGAAGCCAAGTCAAGCAGGGTGGGATTATTCTGGTGGATGACACTAACGTAAGTTCTCTACCTACTATTGAAGGAGCTTCTGTCGTAACTTTGCCTATTACTGAAATAGCAAGGCACGATGTGGGCAGGCAGGTAGTGGCTAACGTGGTCGCTCTGGGTGCTCTTGTGGGGGTAACTGACATAGCAACTCCCAAAGCTATGGAGCAGGCGATTTTGTCCAGAGTCCCAAAAGGCACTGAAGAATTGAACATGAAAGCGTTCAATGTCGGCCTCGAGAGAGGGAGGGAGGCAAGAGCTAAGCATGAAACTCCATGAATATCAAGCAAAAGAGATTATGAGGCGCTACGGAATCACGACTCCCCACGGGAGGATGGCAGTGACTCCTGATGAAGCTTATGAAATAGCCTCTGAGCTTAAAGGACATGTTGTAGTGAAAGCTCAGGTTCATGTCGGTGGGCGGGGTAAGGCAGGCGGCATTTCATTGGTCAAGAGCCCCAACGAGGCAAAGGATGCAGCTTCACGAATTCTCGGGATGAACATAAAGGGACTTACCGCAAGACAAGTCCTGGTAGAAGAAGCTGTTGAAGCAATAAAGGAGTACTACCTAGCTGTAACTGTTGACCGGTCACAAAAAGCAATGGCGATCATAGCCAGCAGTGAAGGCGGGGTTGACATCGAGGAAGTCGCAGCCAAAAGTCCTGAGAAGATAGCTAAGGTATGGTCGACTCCGAGAGAAGGGTTCATGCCGTGGCAGGCAAGAGCCTTGGCTTTGGCTGCAGGGTTTGACGGAAGTGCTATCAATCAAATAGGCGGGTATTTCTCCGCTTTATTTAAGCTGTTTGAGCGAGAAGACGCTGAGCTGGCTGAGATTAATCCTCTTATGCTCACAAGAGACGGGAAAGTAGTTGCAGCTGATGCCAAGATTACGCTGGACGATAACGCTCTTTTCAGGCATCCCGGATACGGAAGTCTCTGGGAAGCGGAAGGCGATGATCCCCTGGAACAAGAGGCCAGGAGGAGAAGGCTTACCTATGTTAAGCTCGGAGGAGATATCGGAGTAATAGGAAATGGAGCAGGCCTTGTCATGGCTACAATCGACGCGATTAAGGCCGAAGGGGGAGAAGCTGCTAATTTCCTTGATATCGGCGGCGGTGCCAGGGCAGATGTAGTCCAAAATGCCCTGGAGCTCATCCTCATGGACAAGAACGTGAAAGCAATCTTGATCAACGTCTTCGGTGGCATAACGCGCTGCGATGAAGTTGCGCAAGGCCTTCTTAAAGCCATTGAAAGCGTGGACATAGACCTTCCCGTTGTTGTGCGACTGGTGGGCACCAGAGAAGAAGAAGGCAGAGCTCTCCTTGGCGGGACTCCTGTGGTGACAGCAGATACTATGGTTGATGCTGCTAAACGTGTAGTGGCCATTGCAGGGGGAGGAATATAAGATGGGCGTATTTGTAAGTGAACGCACCAGGCTCGTCGTGCAAGGTATCACAGGCCGTGAAGGAAGGTTTCATGCGTTGCGCATGAGAGACTACAACCCCGGCGTGGTGGTTGCAGGGGTCACTCCCGGCAGAGGCGGGCAAGACGTAGAAGGGATTCCCGTGTTTGATACGGTGGCTGAAGCTGTAGAGCAAACAGGGGCGAACACATCGTGTATTTTCGTGCCGTCACGAGCTGCGGCAGACGCTGTCATGGAATCTTTCGCATCCGGAATTGAACTTGTAGTATGTATTACTGAAGGCATTCCTACCTTAGATGTCATTGATATCCTGGATCGAGCTGGGAAGAACGGGTCAACGGGCAGGGTCATTGGGCCAAATTGTCCCGGTATTATCACATGTGGAGAGGCCTCAGTAGGAATCATGCCCGGACAGATCTTCAAGCCGGGGCCTGTCGGGGTAATCTCAAGGAGCGGCACTCTCACTTATGAGGTGGTAGACCTCCTTTCAGCTCGTGGGATTGGACAATCCACGTGTATCGGAATCGGCGGCGATCCGATAATCGGTACGACTTTCGTTGATTGCCTTGAAGCATTTGAAGAAGACGATGATACCAAGGCTATTGTGTTAATCGGTGAAATAGGCGGGCGTGATGAGGAAGAGGCTGCCGATTTCATTCGCAGTATGACTAAACCTGTGGTATCGTTTGTCTCGGGACGCACTGCCCCTCCGGGTAAGCGAATGGGACATGCAGGGGCTATCGTATCAGGTTCCATGGGGACAGCCGAGTCTAAGGTTAAGGCGTTCCAGGAGGCAGGCGTGCCTGTGGCAGATACGGTAAATGAAATTGTAGATGTCATCGAGGAACTACTTTAAAGGCTTCGGGTGGCTTCGCAAAGCAGGCGGGTGTCAGGTGCTTGCGTGAGGGGGCGCCCCGAATTTGGCGGGCATATGGATGGGCCAAATTCGAACGAGGCGCGCCGCGAGCGCGCCGTCCCTCGAATGCAACACCTGACACCTTTCTAGGCTTCAGACTCCTTCAGCGCCTGCGCTACTATGTTTGCGATGAAGCGTTGAAACTGAGGCGTCTTCGCCATCTCCAGAAGTAAGGCGAGAGAACCTCCGGGAAGAGGCACTGCACCTAACTGCATGACACCTTGATCTTGTTCCAATGACGCCTTAACAAGGGATGCAATTTCGGAGAGAGCTCTAGTAGCTTCATCTGCCAATTCGACAGAGGCTTGAAACTTGTCAAGTGTGGCACTGACACTCCCGTCTTCAATGGAGCTACGGATTGCCGCTTTCACACGGGCAGTTAAGGCTGAGTTCCTGTTTTCTTCTTCTTTTGTACCCTCTGACGCATCTTCTGCTATGTCTTTGGCCTTTTCAATGTCCTCACTGTCTACACCGTTACTTGCTTCAATTAGTTCATGTCTCCGACTTTCACCGGGATCGGGAGGCGAGATTTCCTTCTTAGTTTCCAGTGCGTCGAGTCTGGAGGAGACTTGGCTATAGGAGTCTTCGATCCGCCTCATGTTTCGTTCCAGTCTTTGCATGAGCAAATTCTGTTGAGATATTGCATCATGAATTGCTCGTAAATCCATAAGACCACCCCACTATCAAAATTGGGGACGATAAGTCTCAATTAGCATTATATTATATGACTTCCCGTCTCAATTCCGTGCAGAGCGAGACCAATCAAGTTGTACTTGTGTATAGGCAACACAACGACAATATCACCAAGGCCGCCTATAAAGAATAAGATCTATCAATAATGTACGACTAATGAGTGACCGGGGCTACTCAGGGTATCGAATTGCACAGGAAGTCTGAAAGGTGGGACATAAGACACATGAGTGAATTCGATGATCTAATGTCAAAGTTTTACTCAGGTCAAGGTAAACCAGACACTGAGTCCTTAGATGAATTAATTCGTGAATTTGGTGTATCCCCTAACGATACAGAAAGAATTCGTTCTATGCTTAATGACCTTGGCTACACTGATGACCAGTTAGGAGATGTAAACGAGATGGCAAAGGTAGCTCAAGGTTTCTTAGCCTCCATGCCTGATGAGACTCGGAACCAAATAATGAATCTTGCACTTCAGGCGGTTTCCAGCTTACAACTTGGGGAGATCCCACCTGAACTTCTTAGGTTATTTGGAAATCACAATAATGCTTTTGACAGCCTCGACAAGTCCGAGGATGAACAGTGACAGGCAGGATCTCAAACCCTGATGCCTTGTCAATGGAGATGAGAAAACCATGGTTTTTGTTGCAGGGCCGGGTAATCATGAAGATGGCAATCGCAATGATCTGTCCCTTATTGTGAAGATTCTCAATCTGATCGGAAGCATAATCTTTGTCGCAGTTGCTATTCTCGCCTTTTTTACACCGGAAGATGCGTCTCCCGAAGTCAGTTCACCACACATGAATGGATGAAAGATGGTACGTAATATCTGTGCAATTCTTGGGGCAAAGCGAGACATGACTCCATATCATAGTACAGACCACCGTCTCTTTGGGGTCTTTGGCAATAAGAGGGGAGGGGTTTCACATGACACAGCAGATTGAGTTCTGGTGGATAATCGTTCTTCTCTTTATACTACTTGTTCCACTGTTCTTGATTTTCATCTGTATATAAGATATGCCGTCTATCCTGATAAGAGAGATGGCGTATGCTAGAGCACGTCACGTGTGCTGTGAAAGGAGGGCCAAATAATGACTCAGGAATTGGAGTATTGGTGGATAATCGTATTGCTCTTTGTCTTATTGGTTCCGCTGTTCTTGATCTTCTTCCCATGCTTCACGAAGAATGCATAAGGCTTCGTTATGAAGTGGGAATACAGGGGAGGGCTGACAAATGACTCTTCAACTGGAGAACTGGTGGCTGGTGGTTTTCCTTTTCATCCTAATGATACCACAGCTAATTAGCATTGCTAAGGTAGTCATGAAGCATTTTGGCTCTCAGCTTTAGCAAAATGACTGGGCTACCAACTCGCAGCCTTCTCACACCGGAGGTTACGGCTTATCGCCGTAGCCTCTTTCATGATTCCTTCGTTCTGTTATTCCTCCGCCCTGTAATTCTCTCGTCATGTAAAAGTGCACCGGATACTTTCGCCTCTCACCCATTACGAGCCGATCGAATATCATTTAGCATCCGATAACCGACAAGAAGGAGGGGTGTGGGAATGCTCTCTGTTGTCGTAGCCTATCTCACGGTAGCTGCTGCGCTGGCAAGTAGCGCTGTCAGGCCTACCCGGACACCGCAACGCCGAAAAATTGTGGTATTCGACGCGGATGTAGATCCAAAAAGGCACGGCTCCATTGTGGAAGGCTGCGGTGGAAGTGTCAAGAAATCACTTCCCCTGATTAACGCGGCTGCATGTATGTTCTCAGAAGAAGACAAGGCAATGGCCCTTCTCATGCGGCATGGTGAGGTGAAGTGGATAGAGGACGACATAGTCCTTAACATAATGGGCGCACCTGCCTCAAGGGCAAGAGTGAACTTAGCATGTCTAAAAGCGCGACGTCCGGGACTTTTCAAGCAGACGATGCCGTGGGGTGTGATGAAAATCGGCGCGCCTTCCGCTTGGGAGCGGGCTACAGGGAAGGGGGTACGGGTGGGGATAGTCGACACAGGCGTTAATGTGAACCATCCTGACTTGCATTACAACATTCAAGGTGGGTTTGACGCCATTTCCGAGACTGAAGAAGTCATTGATGATAACGGACACGGGACACATGTAGCAGGGACAATTGCAGCCCTTGACAACAACTTCGGTGTCGTCGGGGTTGCCCCGGAAGCCCACATCTATGCCGCGAAATCCTTTGATTCAAAAGGGCGTGGTATGGCGTCCGACATTATTCAGGGTATTGAGTGGTGTATTGCCCAAGGTGTTCATATCATTAATATGAGTTTCGGAACTTCTGAATCCAGCAAAGCCCTTCAATTGGCTATCAGCAAGGCCGCTGAAGCAGGCATAATCCTTATCGCTGCTTCAGGGAATTCAGGAGGCCAAAATACTGTTCTATATCCGGCGCGCGACCCTCACGTTGTGGCTGTAGCTGCATGTACTAAAGAGGATCGAATTGCCGAGTTTAGCAGCTCAGGTCCGGAAGTCGATATCACAGGACCGGGAGAGGATATCTATTCTACTTATAGAGGGCAAAGATATAAGACTCTTAGCGGAACTTCCATGGCTTGCCCGCATGTGTCGGGCACAGCTGCGCTAGTACTTTCCATGGCACCTGAATTACCGGCAAGAGACGTAATAAACCTCATTTATGAGGCCTCTACAGCAATGGATGAGTTCCCCCCGGAGTGGCGGGGCGCTGGTTTGGTAAATGCAGGGGCGGCAGTGAATTACGCTGTCAAGAAAAGGCTTTGATATTCTAATGCGGAAGGGGGGTATTTCTCTTCATGGACGAAACCTTCGATGTTTTGAAGGATGCTACCAGGCAATTTCTGTCTAAGGAAAACGTGGTAGGGGTAGGGCGGGGTTATAAGACTACTGCGGGGGTCATGATCTCCGGTGAATGTATAGTTGTCATGGTGAAGAAGAAACTTCCTAAACTCCGTCTCAAAGCTGAGGATCTGGTACCCGGTGAGTTTCGTGGTGTGATTACAGACGTTGTTGAGGTCGATGAGTTTCGGTTTCTCAATGAAAGGTGGTCCCAAATGAGACCGGCCCGACCCGGAACGAGTATCGGACACTATCGGATCACTGCAGGCACTTTTGGCGCAGTTGTCTGGGATGCCAAAACCGGTGAGCCGTTTATTTTGTCAAATAATCACGTGTTAGCCAATGGTACATCCGGGCGAGACGGTAAGGCTAGCCTGGGCGATCCCATTCTTCAGCCCGGGGCAGCTGACGGCGGTACCGTGGACAAAAATCAGATAGCTGTGCTTGAGAGGTTTATCCCCATTGAAATGGGTGGACGGGTTCCTGCTTGTCTGGCGACAAGATCTGTTGAACTCACCATGAACAGATGGCTGAGAGTGAGTGGTTCTCCTGTAAGAGTGGAGGTGCTGACCCGCCCCTTAGAGAGTGCAGGGAATCTTGTAGATGCCGCGCTTGCCCGTCCGTTGAATCCTAGGCTCATAGACCCTGACATACTGGAGTTAGGCAAAGTGCGAGGGTTGCGCGATGCGGATCTTGGACTCAGTGTAAGGAAGAGCGGACGTACTACCGGGGTGACTGAAGGCCAGATACAGGTAGTTGATGCTACAGTCACGGTTGTCTATTCCGGTGATGTGCAAGCCACATTTACAGATCAGATCCTTACAGGTAAGATGGCTGAAGGGGGGGACTCAGGTGCGCTGCTTCTGGACGAGAAAATGAATGCAGTAGGCCTTTTATTTGCAGGATCTGATAAATCTACTATATATAATAAGATGACCACTGTTGTTAAGATGCTTGGCATTTCGCTTCGGCGAACATAACTACAGCGTTTTGGACGAGGTTAAGTAGGTTAAGAAGGAAATAAGGGAGCGAGGCGCGAAAATATATAGGAGGTGGTTATACTATGAAGGCACTAGCTGTTGCAGCTACGAGTTACTTCATGGGTTCAATTCCCTTTTCCTATATATGGGCAAAGATATTCAGTGGAATTGATATCAGGCAAGTAGGATCCAGGAATGTAGGTACCACAAATGTGGTTCTATCATCCGGCTTTATCCCGGGACTTCTATCAGGCATAGGGGACTTGGGCAAGGGAGCTGCAGCCGTTTTGTTTGCTCAGGCAATCGCTCCCGAATCTATTGCCATGCATTTTATCGCAGCGCTTGCTGCAATTATGGGCCACAATTGGCCCATATGGCTGGATTTTCATGGTGGTGGCGGTCTGGCGACATGCATGGGTGCATTGCTGATTCTATCTGCAAGCTCCGTTATATATATTGGTATCTTTTGGGCTGCTTCATACATAATAACGAGGCACAAGTATCTAAGTTCGGTGGTAAGTTGCCTAGCGGTGGCGGTATTTCTTGGTTTGCATGAGAATTCCTGGGACTACTTTTTCTTTGGCTTAGGTATAGGCTTCCTGCTTGGAGTAAAACAGGTAATTGCATGGCTAAAATACGGGGTCAAACGAGAAGTTGCTGTATCAAGGAGTATGCATCCAGGGAGAAACTAGGTCAGTAGGTTGGGTGTGGGGGGATCTCGTGAGGGGGTAGGATAGTGCCAGGAACCTGGCTGACAGAGCGTCCTTTTGACGAAGTCATTCATGATCTTGCTTTCATTGTTCCGAAAATTGGCTCACAATGGTTTACGGATGCAAGGTGGCTTCAGAGAAAGGATGTCTCTATTGGTGAAGTGACTTTGTATGATTGGGCTACGTTATCTCAAGGCAGTGAAACTGTTGTCGGTATTGCTGTTGTTGCAATCGACTTTAAGGGTGGACGCGCATCAGAAGCGCAAGCTGAATCCGACGCCGGAACGCAGGTCGAAAGTCATTTGTACAACATTCCGCTCCTGATAACTAAGTCAGGGAATTCGATTCAAAGCGAACCCATTGTTGGTATCATTGGGCGGGATTTCAGCGGATATGTCTATGATGCTACAGGTACCCGGGCTTTCGCGGCTGCGTTGTTTGGTGCTGTCAAGGCAGGGAAGAGACTTTATTCGAAGCGTGGCTATTTTGGGTTTAATTCTGCAGGGCCGGGTCTTCCCGATTCACAGGTACGCACTGCTGTAACTGAGGACAGGGATACGACAAACACCATTACAATGGTGGATTCGTCTCAGGTAATAAAGGTATACCGAAGATTACAGCCAGGCTTATCCCCGGACATAGAGATAAGTAAAGGCTTGGATGGGGCGGGCTTTCAGAATTTTCCACGTCCCTTAGGTTATGGCGTCTATTCTGAGGGACAGGGAGTGACATGTCCTGCTTTCTTTATTCAAGAGTTCATAGAGAATGAAGGAGATGCCTGGGACATATTGTGTGAAGATGCTCTACGGTTTCTTAAGAGGCGAGTAGAGGAACTCTCATCTCAAGGAGATGATCGTGGCGCAGCCTCTGTCGACAGTTGTGGGAAGGCCTTCGATTCCCGTGAGAGCCGTCTTGGTGTGGTCACGGCTGGATTGCATTCTGCATCCTCCGGTGTAGACGAGGAGAGATTCACTCCTGAGATTATGGGGAGTGAAGATGTAGCCGGCCTGATTAATAATATATTTTGCGCTATTCCTATAACGATGGAGGAATTGAGACGAGCAAGCCGGCGTTCGGATCTCCTCGAAAAAAACTTCAACAGGCATGAAGTGTGGAAAGAGAAAAAGACAATTCTTGCGTGTCTGCGTCAGGCAGAAGAAGTGTTGGCGAGTTCCCAAGGGCTTGGAATGAAGATCCGAATTCACGGTGACCTTCATCTCGGCCAATTCCTTCAAGTTAGAAGGAACGAATCCTATGATTTCGTTGTCATTGACTTTGAAGGAGAGCCCTTGCGTCCTGTCTGTGAGAGACTGCGAAAGTCAAGCCCTCTGAGAGATGTTGCAGGGATGCTAAGATCCTTTGACTATTCAGGTTATTCTGCGGCTTTTCGCATGGACGACTCCCCTGATGAAAAGAGACATTTGATGGAAATTGCCAGGGAGTGGGGTAGGCAGGCAGGGCAAAAATTCCTTGAGGGGTACCTCGAGGCTATACACGGATCTCACAGTTTTCTCCTGCCAAAGAATCCCCGTGATTTTCAATTGCTCTTGTTGTGTTTCAAATTGGAAAAGGCTCTTTACGAAATAAGGTATGAACTCCGTAATAGACCCAGATGGGTCAATATTGCAATCCAAGGGACTCTTGACAGTATAGATGAAATTCGGTCAAGTTTACATTGTGGAGCGTGATGAGCTAATGGTATTAAGGTCAAAGCAAAAGAAGTCGGGCGTAACACTCATGACCAACGAATACCCACCGGATATCTACGGGGGAGCCGGGGTTCACGTGGACTACCTATCTCGATCTCTTGCGAAGATAATGAATGTAGAGATAAGGTGTTTCGGCAAGGACAGGCCTGGGCAGGAAGGGATAAAGATAAGGGCATATGAACCATGGGATATGGTGGGTGAGGCAGACGATAGGCGTTTTGCTAAAGCTCTGTCTCCTCTTTCAGTCAGTTTGGCAATGATGAAAGATGGGATAACCTCTGATATTGTACACTGTCATACATGGTATACGTTTATGGCCGGTTTTCTCGCAAAGCAACTCTATGGACAACCCCTTGTGACAACCATTCATAGCCTGGAACCCTTGCGTCCATGGAAGGAAGAGCAGCTTGGAAATGCATATAGGTTGAGCAGCTGGATGGAGCGGACAGGTGTGGAAGCATCTGATAGGGTAATAGCAGTGTCTAAGGAAATGAAAAAGGATATCTTGAAGTGTTACGATATTGCTGAAGAGAAGGTACGTGTGATACATAACGGAATTGATCTTGATGAGTACAGGCGTGTGGAGACTGACATAGCAAGGCACGAGTATGGAATCTGGGAAGACTACATTTTGTTTGTAGGTAGAATGAGTAAGCAGAAGGGTATATTCCACTTAATGGATGCGGTCAAGAACCTCCCTGAGGATGTCCAGGTAGTTCTTTGTGCAGGTGCCCCTGACACAGAAGAGGTTGAGCGTGAACTTGTGGAGGAGGCTGCGAAATGGCCAAACGTGAGACTCATCAGGGAAATGGTGCCTAAGAACAAGATTATCGAGCTTTACTCCCACGCGCGAGTGTTTTGCTGTCCGTCCATATATGAGCCTTTCGGCATCATTAACCTTGAGGCCATGGCGTGTGAGACTCCTGTGGTGGCGTCTGCGGTTGGAGGGATCACCGAAGTTGTGGTAGATCAGGAAACAGGGTTTCTGGTGAAGCCCGGAGACTCGCGCGAGCTTGCTGATGCTCTCTGTAGACTCCTTCATGACCGGGATCTCGCCGACGACATGGGAAAGGCAGGGAGACAGCGGGTCGAGCAATTCTTCAGCTGGGATTCTATTGCAGGGCAGACTCTTAAGCTGTATGAGGAGCTTATGGTTGGTTGAGCCGGAGAGATACTTAGTCTTCTCTTCAAGCAAATGCAAGATGAAGTACATGTATGCCTATAGACC
The DNA here is from genome assembly GCA_002424305.1 of Firmicutes bacterium UBA5449. Taxonomy (GTDB): domain Bacteria; phylum Bacillota; class SHA-98; order UBA4971; family UBA4971; genus UBA4971. Next base: position 15,254 of record DIQZ01000014.1, on the reverse strand, counting down.
GATAGTAAGATCATAGAACTTCTAAGGTACTGTCCTGTTTTCGATCACCTGAATCTAAACTTGTGCTCAAAAACAGGACACGGCTTATTTCATTGGATTGTCAAATTACCCGTGAGGAGTCTGCCGGTGGGGAGTTCCCATTACTTATCCGTATGGTCTTGGCCGATCTGATAACCTGAGGACACTACAGTTTCTGCGATCTTCGTAATGAGTTCAACTTGCTCAGGCGTGGCCAGTGCAATGAGGGCCATTAGATTGCCGATGGGAGAATTAGTCTTACCGGATGATAGCAGGAGAAAACCGGGATCAACTCCAAGTGCATGTGCGATAGCATGGATCACGTTTACCGATGGGGTGCGCTGACCCCTTTCCACCTGTCCAACATAACTTGGATTCAGTCCCGCGAGCTCTCCAAGTTGCTCCTGGGTGAGATGTTTGTGTTGCCGTAATATCCTAATTCGCTCGCCTGCAGAGGCGAAGCTGTCACCCACAATTACCACCTCTTAGTAAATCTTACAAGCCTACCACTTGCAAGTGAAGAAGCTCACAGCGCGTAGTAGCCACATAAATATTGGCGCTGAGCACACGTTCCCGATTGCCAATAAACACCTCTGAGCTGGATAAAATAGGAATTTAGTGTGAAATTAGGAATTACAGAACCTTTCCTGCTAATTTGAAGAGGAAATTGGAGAACAGAGTCGAAACAGGATTTAGCAGTTACATGAAGCAGGGAGGTAAATCTTTGCAATTCTTGATTTCCAGGGTAAGCAGGAAAGCCCTTCTTGGGATCATAGTGTTCACAATTTGTGCATGGTCCTGCCAAGTTGTTGCAGCGGGAGCAGAACATGCTTTTTCACAGCCTGCCACACTCGCAGCATTGCCTTTAGAACCTGTTATCGCAGAACCTGTCACTGTGCTTCAAGTTGTATCATCAGAGAAAGACGGTTGTACCACAGTTGAAATCTCCCTCAGTGGCAGGACATCGTGTAATTCGTTCGTCCTGTCAGATCCGCTGAGGCTGGTAGTAGATATGGAACACGCTATTCTTCGGTCGCGACCTGACCCCATACTTATCAGTGACGGTGTAGTTGAGCGAGTAAGAATAGCGCAATTTAATCCTTCGGTAGTGAGGGTAGTCTTTGACCTATCGAGGACCACATCGTATACTGTAGTTCAAGCTGAAGATAATCCTGACATAATTGAGATTTCTTTTCCTAAGCGGATAACAGGCGTAGAGTTCTTCAATAGGGACGGACGCGGGGAAGCTGTCATACGAGGAACAGGCAATCTGGAATACGAGACCTCAAGCCTTTCGGGCCCTCCCAGGATTGTGGTGGATTTACCCGGAACCGTGCTGACGTCAGATGTTTTATGCATTCCCGTTTCTCATCCGCAGGTGACTCAGGTTCGTGTTAGCCAGTTTACGCTTGACACAGTCCGGGTAGTATTAGATCTTGAAAGAGCAACGACCTACTCAGTTGTCACGTCGTCAGACAGGCCCGGGGAAGTGGTTGTTGATCTGGGCTACCGAATCCTTGGAGCGAGCTTCACGTCGGATGCGAAATCAACTGAAGTTTCCGTGGTTTCCAGTGGCAACCCTGAGGTCAAACTCAGTGTGCTCACTGCTCCTCATAGAATTGTTTTGGATTTTGAGAATTCGACTTTGGACACAACAGAGAAAGTCATCTCCGTTGGGGACGATGTGGTAGAGAGGATTCGCCTGGCTCAATATGGGCCTATGACTGTCCGGGCAGTGTTGGATCTGAATTATTATGTGGGACATGCTTTATGTGACAGTGAGCCTATAAGAGGGACAGCAGTGGGAGTATTCAAGTCGCCTATATATAAGAAAACGATAGTCCTGGACCCAGGCCATGGAGGCACAGACCCGGGGGCCGTAGGTTCTACGGGTCTTTACGAGAAATCTGTGGTCCTTGATATTGCAAAAAGAGTTGCAGCGCAGTTGGAGGCCATGGGGGCGAAGGTTGCTCTAACACGGTCAGATGATGTCAGTATCAGTCTGCCGAAGCGTGTGAGCGCTGCTTCAAACGCCCATGGTGACGCGTTCATCAGTATACACGCTAATGCTTCAAGAAGTGGTGGGCCTACCGGAACTGAGACCTTGTATGCGAATAAGACGGCCATGAGTAAGGTTTTGGCTGAGTATATCCAGACCGCTCTCGTAAGTCAGATCGGACAGTTTGACCGAGGGGCGCGTGAGAGAAATGACCTAATGGTACTTAGGGAGGCAAAGTGTCCGGCATGTCTTGTGGAAGTGGTTTTCATGTCCAATCTCACAGAGGAACTGCTCCTTCTTGACCCTGCTTTTCGACAGAAAGCTGCTAAAGGCATTGTAAATGGTATAGTGTCATACTTCAGATGGCGCAAAGATCCGCAATCACAGATGCCTGGCAAGCCTGGGGAGGAAATGTCTGCGTCAATGGAGACGGTGCCAATAGATGCAATGACGGAGCCTGAAACCGAGCCCGGGGAAGCAAAGGATGAGCAATCTGAAAGCACTGATGCTCCGGCTGCCGCAGTTGAGGAATAACCGAGTGGCACTGCAACTCAGCCTGCAGAGTGAGAGGCTTAATCAGGAGATACTAAAGCAAAGGTTGTAGAATTAAAGGATCTATTCATCTTTTTTTTGAGGCGTAGACCGAAGTATGACATATAATAACCATCGTAGCATTAGTTGTTGGAGGCCAAGCTGATGAATTCAAGACCTATTGGTGTTTATGACTCAGGAGTGGGAGGGCTTACAGTTGTCCAAGAAATATCTGAAAAGCTCCCCTGGGAACGTGTTATCTATTTTGGAGATACTGCCAGGGTGCCGTATGGAGAGAAAACAGCCCAAGAACTCCTTGGATTTTCGCGCGAAATCATATCTTTCTTGATAGAACAAGGTTCCAAGTTTATCATTGCTGCATGCAACACCACATCATCGCAGGTGCTGGATGATGTGAAGAAAGAGTTTGATATTCCCATTATCGGTGTTTCGCGTCCAGGAGCGTATGCTGCATCAAAGGCTACGGAAACAGGAAGAATCGGTGTCATCGCAACAGTCGGCACCATTCGAAGCGGTGCGTACGTGAAAACTATAAAGGAATATGTGCCGGAAGCACAGGTGTTTAGTGTGGCTTGCCCGGCGCTTGTGCCACTCATTGAGAAAGGAGATATCGGCTCAGAGGAGACTGTTCACGCGCTACAGGATTACCTCGTTCCTTTGATGGAGAAAAACATAGATGTTCTTGTCTTAGGATGTACTCACTATCCTTATCTTATTGAGCACATTAAACGTATTACCGGGCCTTGCGTCAAGATTGTGGATCCGGCGGAAGAGACTGTCACAGCAGTAGCGGCCACATTTCAAGAGTCAGGTTTGGGAAGTCAGGAGAAAACAGGGCCACATGAATTCACTGTAAGCGGTGATCCTTCCCTGTTTGCTACTGTAGGAAGAAGATTGCTGGGTGATTGCCTAACTCACGTCAGTCAATTGAGCTTATCAGGCGACGGAATCAAGCTGTCTTGTTGAAGTCTCTTTGTTTGTTGCATTCATTTGGGTTTGGACTGTTTTAGACTGGGGATGATGGGCTGATGGCGGAGGTGTGGTTGGCATGACACGGTATGACGGAAGAGCTGACAGGGAAATGAGACCTGTGAAGATTACCAGGGGATTTATCAAATATGCAGAAGGCTCTGTCTTGATTGAAGTCGGTGATACTAAAGTGGTATGCACAGCTTCAATTGAGGATCGGGTGCCTCAGTTTCTGAAAGGTCAGGACAAAGGTTGGGTTACTGCGGAATATGGTATGCTTCCGCGTGCAACCGGTGAGCGAAATCCACGGGAGGCCACAAAAGGCAGATCAGGACGGACATATGAAATTCAAAGACTGGTAGGACGGGCACTGAGATCCGTTGTGAATCTTGAGTCTCTCAGCGAACGGACTATTTGGATAGATTGTGACGTGATACAAGCTGACGGAGGCACACGTACTTGTGCGATAACAGGGGCATTTGTGGCATTGGTTGATGCTGTAAATAGTGCATTCCCTCATGGAAAGTCGGGAAATCACAGGCCTTTTCCTGTTACTGACTTTATTGCTGCGACGAGTGCAGGAATAGTTGACAGCAAGGTTGTCCTTGACTTGGCGTATGAGGAAGATTCACGGGCAAGTGTAGATATGAACGTGGTTATGACAGGAGACGGACGATTTGTGGAGGTCCAAGGCACAGCTGAGGGGAACCCCTTTACAAAGACACAGCTGGACGCGATGCTTCAGGTTGCGGGGGACGGTATCGCATATCTCATTGATGTCCAAAAAGAAGTCTTGGGTGGTCTTGCCGGAAAGGTGGGGCGGTAAATGTCACGCCTGGTCCTTGCGACAAAGAATTCAGGCAAGATTCTGGAAATCAAAGAGCTAATAAGAAATCTTCCTGTGGAAATTGTGGCATGTTCGGCATATAAAGATATTCCCGAAATTGTGGAAGACGGCGAGACTTTTGAAGATAACGCCACTTCCAAAGCCTTGGGTGTGGCAAAGGCTACAGGCGAGGTAGCCCTTGCAGACGATAGCGGGCTTGAGGTAGATGCGCTTCATGGGGCGCCGGGTGTTCATTCTGCAAGGTTCGCCGGGGAAGGCATCCCTCGTGGCAGGGAACGGGATAGGGCTAACTATGAGAAACTTCTATCCTTACTGGAGGGTGTGGAAGACGCCGGAAGGACTGCAAGGTTCAGGTGTGTTGTGGCTATCGCGACCCCTGACGGTAGAGTAAGGCTGGCTCATGGGGTGTGCGAAGGCAAGATCGCATCTGCACCAAGGGGATACGGCGGGTTTGGATACGATCCGGTTTTTATTCCGAATGGGCATAGCAAGAGCTTTGCAGAGTTGCCTCAGGAGACGAAAAACAGCATGAGCCATAGGGCAGGAGCACTGAAAGCTGTTCTACCTCTTATTGAGGAGTTGTTCCATAAATAGGGACCCGTTGTATACATAGTTTCATTATAGGAGTCTCGGACAGTGCAATCAAGGCATGCGGGGCTAATTTGTTATCTCTCGCCGGTACAAAGTTTGATTTGCGAAAAGCAGCACGTCGCAGCAGAAGCAAGAGAGAGAAAAAAACAGCAAAACCAGGTTTGACATGGAGTCGACCTTCGCGTATACTATCGTTGTCAATTAAAGACGGGACTGACCGTTGATAAGATATTCGGGGCGTGGCGCAGCTTGGCTAGCGCGCCTGCTTTGGGAGCAGGAAGTCGGAGGTTCGAATCCTCTCGCCCCGACCATTGATATATCAGGATTTCATCTGAGCTACCCTCTTTTCCCAAACCCTTAAGAATCGATATCTTTATACAGCGCATACAGCATTCCTATATCTTTACTAATCTGCAAATAATCATTAGTCGAGGTCTGTCAGAGCCTTCTTCTGCGGTTTTGGTGGATCCGATTATCCCTGTACTCAGTGGATACTTAAAGATGCTTGCTTGTGTATTAGTTAGGGAATGGGGTTGGATCAACATGTGTATGGGTAAATTCAAACCACTGGGGAGACAAACCTAGGCAGGGAAAACATGGTTTTTAGAGAATACTAGAAATGAGTTGCTCAGAATCTGTACAGGGAGGGTCGTATATGTTAAGGATATCAAAGAAAAAGGGTCTTCGCTTACCGATTCTTGTGGTTGCAATGGTTATCGTGTGTACTACATGTATATCTTTCGCAGCTTCGGCAGGAAACGATGTTGTCATTCTTTACATGAATGACATCCACGGCAGGCTGGAGTCTTTCAAACCACAGGATGCGGAAGTGCCTCTTGGTGGCTTGATTAAACTAGCGACACTCATAGAAGATATTGTCGGAGAAAACGCTGACAATGTGATTGTTCTGAATGCAGGAGATTCACTCCATGGGACTAATATTGTCAACTTATTTGAAGGGAGACCCATGGTTGAGGCTTTGGAATCCATTGGTACTGACGCTATGGCCATAGGAAACCACGAATTCAACTATGGTCAGGCTGCATTGCTCAAGAGGGCTGACGAGGCTAAGTTTGCATTTCTCTCAGCAAACACAGTTGATTCAAATAGTAGACGTACGCTGTTCCCCGGTGCAATAATCCTACCTGTAGGGGGAAAGAGGATAGGAATTTTCGGGTTAACCCCGGTTGACACGCCTACAGTAACCCATCCCAAGAATGTGGAAGGCTTGGAATTCTTAGATCCTTTTAGAGTTTCCGGTTGGATGGTTACATACCTTCGAGACCAGGAAAAGGTTGACCTTGTGATTGGGCTTACTCACATAGGGTACGATGATGACAGATTACTTGCCAGTAAGGTTCCGGGCATTGACATTATTGTTGGCGGACATAGCCACACAAGACTGGATCAGCCTGAGAAGGTTGCAAGCACCATAATAGTCCAATCCGGTGAATGGGCTCAAGCCTTGGGTAGGCTTGAAGTGAGCTGTGAGGACGGTAAGGTCACAGACTACGCCGGTGCTCTCGTTCCTTGTGCATCCGAAGTTGTAGATGACGCCGGTATTGCGGAGATTATTCGGACGTATAACAAGGAGCTTGAGGAGAAACTCTCTGAGGTAGTCGGTGAGTCAGTTATAGCCCTTGACGGGGAGCGGGCCAACGTGAGAACGAAGGAGACTAATCTCGGGAATCTTGTGGCTGACGTTATGCGTGATGCCGGATCCGCTGATTTTGCATTGACGAACGGCGGTGGGCTTCGAGCGTCCATCAAGCAAGGGCCTATTACAGTAGGAGACATATTCAACGTGTTACCGTTTGACAACACTCTTGTAGTACTAGAGGCGAGCGGGGCCGATATTAAGACTGCTTTAGAAAGGTCGGTAAGTGAGTATCCAAATCAGTTAGGGGCATTCCTTCATGTATCCGGTCTCTCGTTTGAGTTTGATCCCGCGAAAGCTCCCGGGGAGCGTGTGGTATCAGTAAAAGTAGACAATAACCCGTTGGATGAGAAGAAGACATATACAGTCGCAACTAATGACTTCATTGCTGCAGGCGGCGACGGATATGACGTGTTTAAGGAAGCCAAGATGATTTTCTCATCCGGTGAGATGCTGCGCGATGTGTTTGCCAGATATATTAAGCAGATGGGTAAGGTCTCTGTGGGTGTTGAAGGAAGGATAGTTACGAAGTAGCCGGACAGATACAGGTGGCGCAAGCAGAGCATAATATGTGCCCGGGCTCGAAAGAGGGATGCAGACCCAATCGGGCCCGGGAGTGAGACATGGCTGGTACATTTAGAAGTATTATGCATGGTAATCTTCATAAACTGCGTTCTCATGTTTCTTGCATATATCAGTAGGTCAGCTCATATGAATCACGCATTGGGATATTTATCATTGACAGACATGGTCTGGAAATGGGATAATATTTATGTGAAACTACAACGTTATAGCCTACTATACTTGCACTTTTCCGTTCAGAGGTTTCGTTCATATGGTAGCTTTGTTTTACAGATTGCAAGGGGGTAATGTTAGGTATGGAACGGTGGATTCTAAGAGCCCTGGCAGTTGTGGTACTTGTGGCGGTCGTGTTAGGGCTGGCACCCGGATCGGCGACAGCTCAGGATGAGCCGTTATACGTGGCTCTTATCTGGCATAATCACCAACCGTTTTACAAAAACACCTCGACTGGATTGTATATGATGCCTTGGGTTAGAATGCACGCTGCAAAGGATTACTATGATATGGCTGCGATTCTAAAAGATTACCCGAATGTGCATGCCACATTCAATCTTGTTCCTTCATTAATCTTTCAGTTGGATGAATATGCTACAGGCGCAAAAGATATTCAACTGATTCTCAGTGAAACGCCGGCATCCGGTCTGACAACGGAAGATAAGGACTTCATATTGAGAAGGTTTTTTGATGCGAATTGGGAGCAAATGATTAAGAAGTACCCAAGGTACTGGCAGCTTCTTCAGAAGCGTGGAGAGACTGTCTCAGACAGATCTATTGCCGAAGCAATTGAAAGGTTTACGGAAGAAGATTTCAGAGATCTTCAGGTTTGGTTCAATCTAGCCTGGTTAGATCCGGACTTCATAGAGGAAGACCCTGTTATGCACGGGCTTGTAGAAAAGGGAAAAGGTTTTACTGAAGAAGATAAACAGAAAGTCCTGGAGAAACACATCGACATTGTGCGGAAGGTTATTCCCCTTTATAGGGAGATGCAGGATTCAGGACAGATTGAAGTGACTACCACTCCCTTTTATCATCCAATCATGCCATTGCTTTACGATGTCAGGCTTGCGCGGATTGGAAGTCCCAATCTGGAGCTTCCGAAAGAAGGTTTTGCATATCCTGAAGATGTCAAAGCACAGCTTCGGATGGGAATTGAGTCATATGAGGATCATTTCGGAAGGAAGCCCGGAGGCCTTTGGCCGTCTGAGCAGGCTGTAGGCCAGGATATTGTGGGCATTATCCATGATGCCGGATTCCGGTGGATGGTATCCAGTGAAGGAGTGCTTGCCCGCTCTCTGGGGATAAGTTTGTGGGACGGTGCAGGCAACGTGACTCGTCCGGATCTTCTGTATAAGCCTTATATTGTTGAGGAGAATGGCAAGGAAGTCACGATTTTGTTTCGTGATATTGTGCTGTCGGACAAGGTTGGGTTCAGTTACACGGGAATGAATGGTACAGCCGCTGCGCTGGATTTCATGAACTATTTGAAGAAAGTGAAACGCGACTTATCAGGAAAGCCCGGCCCGCACATTATGGCTATTGCTCTTGACGGAGAGAACTGCTGGGAATATTACGAAAACGACGGCAAGGAGTTCCTCCATACCCTCTATAAGATGCTCAATGACGATCCGGGATTCAAGACTGTGACTGTAAGTGAATTTCTGGAAGAGCATCCCGCGACCACAAAGATTCCTAAGCTTTTTACAGGGTCATGGATAGACAGTAATCTTGACACTTGGATAGGCGAGACTGAAGAGAACAGAGCCTGGGATTACCTTGCGAAAGCCAGGCGCGTCTTGGCTGAGCATACTCAGGAAGCAACTGCACAAGAGGCAGGTGCGAGCGAGATGAATATGATCGAAAAGGCGTGGGATGAGTTTTATGCAGCGGAAGGCAGTGACTGGTTCTGGTGGTACGGAGATGATCAGGATTCCGGGCAAGATCATGCCTTTGACGAGCTTTTCAGGGTTCACCTGCAGAATGTCTACTCATACATAGGTCAGCCTGTGCCGGGATACTTATACATGCCGATTATTGCGAAAGAGCCTGCACGTCCCAATGAGAAGATGAAGGATTTCATGAGGGACGCTGAGGCTGACGGCATAATCCGGCCAGGTGAGTGGAACCAGGCTTCTCTTTACTTCAAGGAGGAGGCGGCTACGCTCCCCGGTGGGGAAAGTGAAAACATTCTGCGCGCCCTATGGCTGGGAGTTGACGCAGAGAACCTCTATATTCGTGTAGATGTAAGAGGTGGCCTGAAGGGCATTTATGATAGTGACTTAGCAGTGGCTTTGTATCTTGCGAATCCCAGACGGATGGAAGTCAACAGTGTGCCAAGGTGGAGTGAGGAAGGTCCTGATGCAACAGTGGTCGGATTTTCCCTCGGTACTGAACTTCTTGTAGATTTTCAGAAAGTGACGGAGCCCGGTACTGCAAAAGCGCAGCTAGCGTTTGCTGACGGCAATGAAGCGTGGGTTGAGGCGAGACAGGTGGTCACATCAGGCGTGGATCAGACTATCGAAATCAAGCTTCCGTTTACAGACATGAATCTCAAACCGGGAGATGTCGTAAGCCTTGCTGCAGTCGCGTCTCGAGAGGGAAAGAATATAGATATGATTCCTTGTGAGGGACCTTGTGCGTTGAGGGTGCCTGAGGTTGTTGTAGGAACCACTCTCTTGAGATGGGATGATCCGAAGGGTGATGACTATGGTCCCGGCTCATATACATATCCGCTGAGCCCTGTGTTTACACCGGGAGTCTTTGACATGTTGGCTTTCGAAGTACTTGACGTAGAAGATGATATTGTCTTCCAAGTTGAGTTTGAAGGTGAAATCACAAACCCATGGAACTCGCCGATTGGAGTGTCCCTGCAAACCATTGACATTTACATTGATACTGATGGCAAGCTTGGTTCAGGAGAGACTGAAGCCTTGGGTGGGCGGAATGTGGTGTTTTCACCGGAATGCGCATGGGAGTACGCTATTTGGATGGAAGGCTGGATGCAGCGAATATTCACATCTGACGGAAGAGAACTTGACGGGGCGGTAAGAGTGAGCGTGGATACCTTAAACAACGTTATTTCCATCCACGTGCCCAAGTCTGTCCTGGGTAAGCCTGAGCCATATTGGGGGTATCAGGTCTTCATACTGAGTCAGGAAGGTTATGCTGCAACCGGCAACCTCAGGGTAAGGGAAGTGCAAGAGACTGCGCAAGAATGGAGGCTTGGAGGCGGACACGATTCAAGCGTAAATCCTAATGTGTTGGATCTTTTGGCTCCTCGAGGAATGACGCAAGAAGAAATTCTGGGAGCTTATGACGTAAACACCGGTAAGCCGGCTGAAGTGCCTATGGTGTATGGTTTAGAGTAGTAAGGCATCCATTCTGTTTTAGGTGAGTCCAGGTTTCCCTCATGCTGTAATTCCCGGGGGTTAAGGGTAAGGGACAGGTGGTCTTGAGGCGTGGAGACCCCCGGGTTAGCATGGGGAATGTGCACCATGTGACAGGGCGGAGGTAAAATCTATGTGCAGGCGTGTCATGCGAAAACTGCTCGTATATAGTATACTAATAATCATCGTCTTATCTTTGGGTTTGTCGGTGGAAAGCAGGACATTCCAGGTGGAATTTACGTTTGCCCCGGGACGTCCTGTAGGAACAGTTACCCTGGCCGGCACATTCAATAATTGGAGCGCGACATCAACACCCATGGAGGATGTTGATGGTGATGGGGTATGGCAGGTAGTACTTGGGCTGCCTCAAGGCGAGCATCAATACAAGTTTGTCGTGGATGGGACGGTGTGGGTGACAGACATGAAAGCAAAGGAATTCCGTGATGACGGCTACGGGGGAAAGAACTCAGTCATCGTAGTGGGTGACCTGGAGTTGCTAGAAGCTCCGTGTAGCATGGGAGACGGTCAGATAGTGACTGAAGCGCTCCTGCATGAGCAAACGTCCCCTTACGTTGAACGGGAAGATCGTGAAACCGTTGCCATCAGACTGCGGGCCAGGACATCTGATGTTGAAGAGATCCGGATGGAGTATATGTTAAGCCCAACCGGCCGGGATGGTTTTGCCGATAGTTCTGACAAGTCGGTAGCCGACAGCGCCTGCGGAAATGCTCCTATGGAACCTTATGCAACCGTCGGAGGCTTTACGTATTATCGAACGGAGATCTCGGCTTCGGACGGGCTTTTGCGTTATCGATTCTCATTAACAGACGGTGATGCCAAGGTTTGGTATACCCCTTTAGGGGCACGCCGGGATGTGCCTGGCGCAGATGATCAATTTGAGCTGGATCTTACCGAGCTCCCTGTTTTTTATACCCCGGCATGGGTGAAAGATGCTGTGTTTTATCAGATCTTCCCTGACAGATTCGCAAACGGCGATCCGAGCAATGATCCATTTGCCACTCTTATCTGGGGTGGAGTGCCCACAGCAGGGAACTTCTTCGGCGGCGATTTTCAAGGAGTCATCGACAATATTCCCTACCTTGAGGATCTTGGAATTACTGCAATCTGGTTTAATCCGATTTTTGAGGCGCCTTCAAATCACAAGTATGATACATCTGATTACATGAAGATTGACCCGAGTTTTGGGAGCCTGGATAAGTTTAAAGAAATGGTTTCCGCTCTTCACGCTTCAGGGATCAAGATTGTTCTGGATGGGGTTTTCAATCATACAGGGGACAACTTCTGGGCGTTTCAGGATGTTGTCGAAAAGGGGAGAAATTCTCGTTACGTGGATTGGTACTATATTCACGATTTCCCGATACGTAAATCTCCAAAACCAAATTATGAGTCATGGTGGGGGTTGCCCCACTTGCCTAAGCTTAATATGGAAAACCCTGAGGTGCGTCGTTACATCCTGGGCGTGGTGCAATACTGGATGGAATTGGGGGTTGACGGATGGCGCTTGGACGTCCCCAATGAGATCGGGCACTTCTTCTGGAGGGAATTTCGCGATCATGTTAAGGGGATCAATCCTGAGGCGTATATTGTCGGAGAAATCTGGCATAACGGGGCGCCCTGGCTTCAAGGAGACCAGTTTGATGCGGTTATGAACTATGTGTTTCGTGACGCTGTTTTAGACTTCTTCGCGAGGAGAAGCTGCGAGGCATCAGCTTTTGTGAAGAGGCTTGAGTCTACAAGGGCAGATTATCCCAACGCTGCGTCACTAACCCTTCTGAGTCTGCTGGGCAGCCATGACACAGAGCGTGTGCTTACCGCTTTTCGTGGGAACAAGAAGTGGATGATACCTGCAATCGTGTTTCAGATGACCTACCCTGGCACGCCTATAGTCTATTACGGGGATGAAATCGGGATGAAGGGAACTAAGGATCCCGGATGCCGCGGGACAATGATTTGGGACGAAGCCAGACAGGATCGAGAACTTCACAAGCTGTATCAAGACTTAATCCGCCTACGAAAGAACAGTGGTGCGTTGAGACGAGGAGATATGCGCTGGTTAATGGTAGATGATCCTACAAGAACCTTCGCTTTTGCCCGTGTCTATGATGCAGAAGTTGCAGTGGTTGCGGTATGCGCAGGAGATACTCACGTATCGGTGGACCTCGTGTTAGATGATGTTGCTGATGGCACGGTCTTTGTGGATGCTTTAACAGGGCAGGCACATGAGATTTCCGGCGGGCGATTGCAGATTCACAATTTGGGTGCCTGTGAAGCGCGTGTGTTGGTAGGCGGTTCTTAACCGGATTGATGGAGCATGTACCCAAAAAACCATCAAAAACCAAAAAAGCCTTGACAGGTTTGCCAGTCCGTGCTAGAGTATCTGTAAATCGGTACATCCTGGGAACGAAGCCTGCGCAGGTAAAGAGTCTACAGGATGAAGAGCTCTAAGACGGAAGATGTTTAATAGGGAAAAGCCATGACGGGGATAAGTAGGCCGAATACAGAGTCGAAGCGAGCCGGAGATAGTGAAAGCCTGGCACGAAGTATCGGTTGAAACACACCTCGGAGTGCAAACCAAAACCGAGCTGCATGTGCAAGTTGTGTTGTGGCTGTATTACGGGAGTAGGATTTGACGGGTCCCGCCCGTTACTGCGGGGGGGTATAAGCACGATGAGCCTATGAAGGCTGCGTGCCGTACCTGATAATGAGTGGGTTGCCCAATCTTTAGAAATGGGTAACCAATTAAGGTGGGACCACGGGAGTCACCTCTCGTCCTTTTATGGGGCGAGGGGTATTTTTTTGTCTATTTTGATCTTATGGAAAGCAAAGTAAAGAGCCAGAGAAGGTAAAGAAGTGAGGAGGCAATGGTTATGTTTATCAGCACAAGAAAATTGAACACAAGAAGACTGTTTCAAGTAGCGCTCATTTCTCTAATTGTCAGCGTGTTGACACTGAGTAGTGTGGTTTTTGGTGCTTCAGATGATGGTTCCTTCGAGAAGATAAAGGCAGCAGGTGCTATCAGAATAGGCGTGGATGACGCGTTTCCTCCAATGGAATACAGGGATGAGAAGGGCAACCTCATTGGTTTTGACGTGGATCTGGCTGATGAAATAGGTAAGCGGCTCGGGATTGATATTCTGTGGGTTCCCACTGCATGGGACGGAGTAATCCTCGGACTTCAGGCCGGAAAATTCGACATGATTCTGTCCACACTTACTATTACTAATGAGCGAGCAGAGAAAATCGATTTTAGCCCACCGTACATCTATGGTGCGCAGATAATCGTGGTTAAGCAGGAAACCAAGGGCATCAATACTCTTTCTGACCTCAAGGGTAAGGTAGTAGGCACACAACTGGGTAGCACAGGAGAGGTAGCTGCGAAGAAGTTTGGAGGGTTCAAAGATCTGAAGCTCTATGCCACATATCCTGAGGCATTTACAGACCTTGCGATAGGTAGGATCCAGGCTTTAGTTGTGGATGAGTTTGTCGGCAGGTACTACATGACAAAACAGGCAGGGGCTTATCGTGTGCTCGAGGAAAGGTTGGCTGAAGAGTCTATAGGAATCGGTTTTCGGAAGGGCGATAACGCTTTTCAAGAAGGGGTATGCGCAGCCATTGATTCAATTAAGGAAGACGACACATACGGGAAGATCTCTCGTAAGTGGTTCGGAGTGGACGTATCCAAACGATAAGTAACCCACCAATAGGCTTGTCCCATGTCCCTGAGTGGGTATTGAAAGTCAGCTGCCGGTGTTCTGCGATACGCAAAGGTCTAATGCTGCCGTCGGAAGTAATTCGGGATCGGCGTAATACAAGCGGTGACATCGGCAGCTCTGAGTCATAGTCAGACGCATTTGAGTCAATTCAGCCGTTTCACTAGGTTTTCATGAGGAGATAGTAGACCATGGATATGAAATTTATGATAGGGCTCCTACCCGTGCTTCTGAAAGGTGCAGCTATGACCATGGAACTCACATGTCTATCTATGCTGTTTGGAATGACTCTGGGGCTTGGGTTAGCACTGGCACGCATATCCGGAAGTCCGTTATTAAGTATTCCGGCTTCACTCTACACCTGGTGCATGAGAGGGACTCCTCTTTTGATGCAGCTCTTCTTGATCTACTATGGGCTACCCCAGGTCGGCATAACTTTCGACCCGTTTCCTGCTGCCGTCATAGGCATGACCTTAAATGCGTCAGCTTACATCGCGGAGATCCTTCGCGGAGGCATCTTGTCAATAGATAAAGGCCAAATGGAGGCTGCCAAGTCCCTGGGAATGACTTATATGCAGTCGATGAGATGGGTAATATTTCCCCAGACTCTTCCTAGAATAATACCACCCCTTGGCAATGAAGCTGTTGCAAGGCTTAAGGATTCATCTTTGGTCTCTACTATTGCAATGGTGGATCTTATGCGGTCAGCCCAGCAAATGATTGCCAGTACATTTCGCCCACTTGAGGTGTTCTTTGCAGCAGGGATTCTGTATCTTGTTTTAACAACAGTGTTTACTGTGCTTTTTGGAGCATGGGAGAGGAGGCTTGCTGAGCAGTCACACGTTCGTGTGCGACCTGCTGTTCGTCTTAAGACCTGGGTCATGGGGTTAGCAGGTATGCGGGGAAATCGGTAGCAGGAGACTTC
>DIQZ01000056.1 GCA_002424305.1 Firmicutes bacterium UBA5449 | reverse complement strand
TTCATAGAGGACATCTGCCTCAGTACGATCGGACTTAATGTTCTCTATTGCATCAAAGAGAGATTCTTCAAGGTTGTCGAACCCGGCATCCCATGGCTTGATGTTGCTACTGTCTAGCTTGAAGACTTTGAAGCCCAGGTCGAGCTCTAGAGCTGTTTCGGCCATACCGGGTAGTTTCCCTTTTGACTCCTTGGCTTTTTCTGCTTGTTCAGCTCGGATGTTTTTGATGACGCGGCGGATGCGCTCTTTGCCTATGTCAGCGATGGTTTTGAAGCCAGCCTTGTATGCTTCAGATTTCTCATTGCAGGGTTCTGGAAGTTGAACCATGATGAATCTCATGTTCCGTGTGTTTGTGCTGTTAAAGTCAAGAACAGCGTGAGCAGTTGAGCAAGACCCGGCAAAGAAATCAAGCACAAGAGCATCGGAATCTACGGCTATTTGGAGCATCCTCTTGATCAAGGCTGTTGGTTTTGGTGTGCTAAAGTCTGCTTCATCATCGTTGAAGATACTGCGTAGTTCTCTTCGTGCAGCCTGATTATCGCCGGCAAATCCCCTTGACCACCATGTTGTAGGGACGATTCCGGACCTAACTTCTGACAGAAACCTCTTTTGCCTTGGAAAATTGGTTCCGTCTGGACCCCACCAAATACGGTCTTCCTTCAATAGTTTTGCCATCGTAGACTGATCATAACGCCAAACTCTTTGTTTGGAAGGATAGACCATAGTTTCGGTTATTGGGTTTCTAATGGGATAGTACAAGTTCGGTCGTTCTACTGAATTCTTGTTGCATGTGCAATCAACTGAAGCCCAGGGCCCGCGTGGATCATTGTCAGGATTAAGGTACCGACTATTTTGCTGTTCACTTCTTGGAAGAAGCTTTCGCTCCCATCCTACGCTGTCATTCCTATCTGTCCTTGCGATCTTTGCGTATACTAATACGTGATCGTGCATGTCCGAAAGATAGGTAGCATCATTTTGAGGGGATTGCTTTTTTTGCCAGACAATGTTCGCTATGAAGTTTTCTTCACCAAAAATCTCATCGCATAGTTTTCGGAGATTCGCCGATTCGTTATCATCAATTGAGATGAAAATGACACCGTCATCTCTAAGGAGGTTCCGTGCAAGCTTCAGTCTTGGATACATCATGTTAAGCCAGTCTGTATGATAGCGACCAGACGTTTCGGAGTTGGTGGATAGCTTACGTCCTTCTTCGTCGGTCTGACCTGTAAATTCAAGGTAGTGTGCGATATTATCTCGGAAGTCATCAGGGTATACAAAGTCATTCCCCGTGTTATACGGGGGATCAATGTATATCATCTTGACCTTCTTGTGGTATGACTTCTGTAATAACTTGAGTACCTCCAGATTATCCCCTTCGATAAAGAGATTCTGGGTGGTATCCCAGTTAACTGATTCCTCCGGACAGGGCCGAAGTGTGCCAGTAGAGGGTGTCTGGGCAAGTCGACGTGCGCGGCTTTTACCGTTCCATGTGAAGCTGTAACGTTCTTCTCTATCATCAATGTAATTTCCTAGTATTTCACGTAGGGCGTCAAAATCTATCTTCCCTTCAGTGAAAGCGTCTGGGAAGATCTTCTTAAGTTTGACAATGTTTTGCTCGACGATGTCTAATGACGCCCCATCAGTCTTGGGACTGAGTTTGCTCATACTTCCACCTCCTGGTTTATAAGGTATCTAGCAGCTTTTGAAGCTGCTGTTTTAGTTTCTTTATCTTCATGTTCAACTCGACTTTGCGGTTGAACTGAGTTTCCTTAGCTAATGCCTCCCTATGCTCACTAATCTGTAACTCCAAGTTGTGACTAGCAGCCAGACGGTCTTTTCTCGCGTGGCCCTCTTCGACAGCCGACTCTACGCGATACCGCCCTGTCAACTTCGCGTATCCTAGCGCAACAACTCGGTCTAGAAGGGCTGTATAAAAGGCATAAAGATGTGTGTGTGGCAGATACGTCAAAGCCAGATTGTCAAGGAATTCTACCTCAACAGCTGATAGGCTTGTCAGGTCAATCCAGTCAGTGCTCAAGAACTCCTCAACTACAATTGTTCCATGCTCGGCTTGGCTAAGTCGCTTTGGAGCCAAACTCAAAGAGCAAAGGCATTCCGCCAATATACCTTCGTCACTTAGTGTCTGATATACAAAGGCAATCATGAGGGGGTAGGGAATGGCCCGATGGATCACTTCTGCTATGCGTTTGGTGAATCTAAGAGTCCTTAGATTTACCTGCAAGACCTGAATTTCCACGTACTCTCGCTGACTGTCCTCGTACGGTTGAATTGGGATTGTGCTAGGTTTAAGTGTATATTGCCAGATGATAGAATCAATATTTTCAGCAAAAGCTCGCCTGTCTGTAACGTTGAGTTGGGCATTCTCATAAAAAAGCTTCTTATGAACTCTCTTGCCCAGGTGACAGGCATTTGGGAGTGCCATTTTATGATACAGAACCGCAACCATGTCGCACCCCTACAATCGTATTACGAATCTCCAAGAATGACAAGGTAAGCGATTACCTCAAAGTCATCAACGCCTCGAAATAGATCTTGATTGATGACAGTTCCTCCGCGTTGAAATAGGCTCTCGACACCGCTCTCTTCTGCTTTGCCTGTGATGGCAGTAACCGCTTTTGAAAGTAGATGTTGGTAGTGACTCATATCTTTGCTACTGTTAGTGATAGAATCAAACCGTGCGATACTATTCTCGTCTCGATACGAACGGCCGAGAGAGACTTTCTTTAGAGCATCTAAGATCTTTTTAGCATGCGTGAAGTTCATCTTTACTTCTCCGGAATCAGAGACATACACAAGGTAGTACGGCGCCGGCGCGTAGCTGCTGTCAATCGTCAACTTGTCAGTTTCACTGCGAAGGCAGAAGATGACGCCAGGTTCTAGTGCTTCATCGGCAATTAAGTCATCTGCTTGAGTGATGGCGAATACACCGGGTGGCATGTGCTCTAAACATGGATCATTTTCCTTCACGTATTCAGCTAGGTCCATGCGGAAGTCATTTAGGGTTAAGTCTGTTATGGTGATGCCGTTATGTAAGTCTTCAATGCTAACAGCCTCTTCTTGAAGTTGCTCCAATTGACGCCTGCGGTATTCTAGATCGTTCATCTGGGCGGAGTCTGAATACTCGATGATATTTTCTTCACCTGTCGCAGAGATATCAAGTAGAACCATGCGACCTGAGACATGGGCCTCGAGGTTGATATACTCATCCAGCTCCATGTTTGGCCAGAAGTTTACAAG
>DIQZ01000055.1 GCA_002424305.1 Firmicutes bacterium UBA5449 | reverse complement strand
CTTCTTATCCTTGTCAGCATTACTCCATACTGCTCATGAAGGGCCAGGCTTGAAGGTGTCTTTCCAACCAGAGTAGGACACTCCAAGACAAAATCTCGCACTTCCAGACCGGGTTGATTCATTGGTGCTGAAGTGCAAGGCCCCACCATTTCCTCAAGTCTCATAAGGGCCTCCTCGGTACCGACCGCTCGTATCACATCCCCTTCCAGTAAGACAATTTCACTAAACGCAGGAAAAACCTGATTACCCTTTCGAACCCGGGAAATCACCGCCCCGGTGGAGGCTGCTATATCAAGTTCTGATAAGGTTCTACGATATACAGCAGGTTCTGATATGACAAAATCCTTTACGATAAGATTCGTCTGTACCGGCCCTTCTGCTGTGTGAGACATTATTTCCATCTCACTTTTGAGATCCTTCCCAAGAAGCCGTGGAATGGCCTGGACAAACAGCACGACTCCTACGACCCCGAAGGGGTACGCTATTCCGTACCCTATGGACACCGCGCTATCCTGTGTGACCTCCAGCGCAGCAGCAAGTCCCGGCGTTGTGGTCAAAGCTCCTGTATATATACCTGCTGACAAAGCCCCGGGGATGGAAAGAACTTTCGCAAATAGAGCTACAGTAAGAGCACTTGAGCCCACAATAGCTATGGCAATAGCTCCGTAAGACATGGCATTCCGTTTGAGATTTCTGAAAAACCTGGATCCGGCAGTGAGACCCACCGCGCCCACAAAAAGTGCAAGCCCCAGATCCCGAATGAGTGACGGGATTTCATAACCAAGATGACCGAAGTAGAGTGCAGCAAGCAGCACCCCGGATGTCCCAAGATGGATGCCTTTTATCTTTATACCACCGAGGAAGTAGCCGACCGTCGCGAGAAGGAATAAGATTTCAAGTGTCCCACGCATATGCACCAATCCACCCTTCCAGTAAATCCCTACCGATTCCAGCACTAACCTTCCCATTGTTGACATCCATCAGGCTCTCGACACCTTAACAATTTGCCAAAGTAGAATTTGATTGGGGTCTTAGGCAGCACAGACTGCCGACGTGTGCGAAGGGTTTCTCTAAAAGGCGCAATATATTATCTGTTTCGACAAATACAAGATTTTTCATTATTCTCCATTAAAACCAGATCTCCTGCTCCAAAAAATAACACGGGCCACAGCTCGCCACTGAAGCTTAAGGAACTACATGCTAACAGTTGAATTAGTACATGCCGGCTGTATTGAGAAGGAATCTCTGCCCGCAAACCCGAACTCTTTATCCAAGAGTATGAGTAGCCCAAAAAGCATATGAAGGAGCTCCCAAAATAATGAGAAATCAATTTGAATCCATAGGCACTGCCAAACAACTAGCCCGAACCGCTACCGGCATCTCTCTCAAAACCCCGACCGAGGACTTACAAGTGACAGTCCTTGCAGAAAATGTGGTACGGGTAACCATGAGAAAGCAGGCTCAATCCGGTGCTGAGCTCCCATCATGTGCTGTAATAAGACATGAGTGGCCAGGCGTCAGCGTAGAAATCAAGGAAAGTCCTACTGATATCAGTCTTATCACCACAAAACTCCACGTGCGTATCAGCAAATCTCCTATTAGGGTGGGATTCTATCGTCCGGATGGCACCCTGATTTGCCCGGATACTCCCAACTCAGGGATGGGTTGGACGGAAGACGGCGCAGCGTGCTTCAAGACTCTTCCGGCCGGCACCCGGTTTTACGGATTCGGTGAACGAACAGGCTACTTAGATAAACGCGGAACAGCCATGACGCTCTGGAATACAGATACCACTCTTCATACCCCTTCCACCGACTCTCTTTACGTGTCTATTCCGTTTTTCATCGGATTCAATCAAGGTCATGCCTATGGACTGTTCCTTGATAGCCCGGGGAAGTGCACTTTCGATATGGGTAAAACCTCACCTGACGAGTATATGTTCGCGACGGCAGGCGAGAAATTAGATTATTATTTCTTCGCCGGACCTGAGATTAAGGATGTCGTGCAGCAATATGCAGGGCTTACCGGAACGATGGAACTACCTCCCCTCTGGGCGCTGGGATATCACCAGTCGCGGT
Source organism: Firmicutes bacterium UBA5449 (assembly GCA_002424305.1). Taxonomy (GTDB): domain Bacteria; phylum Bacillota; class SHA-98; order UBA4971; family UBA4971; genus UBA4971. The sequence continues at coordinate 688 of DIQZ01000055.1, read as the reverse complement.
ACAGCTACTGTCCTCAAGATGATGTGGAAGAAGTGGCAAGAAACTTCAGGGAACACGACATCCCCTGCGATGTCATATACCTTGACATCCATTATATGGACGGTTATCGCGTTTTCACATTCGATCAAGACACGTTTCCTGATCCTTCAGGCCTTATTGATCATCTTACGGATATGGGTTTTAAGGTGGTCACTATAATAGATCCGGGAGTAAAGATTGATCCTAAGTACAAGGTCTATAAAGACGGCTTGAAAAAGGACTGCTTCGTCAGATTACCTACCGGCAAGCTATTTGAAGCAGAGGTCTGGCCCGGCCGTGTAGTGTTCCCTGATTTCCTCAAAGAGAAGGTCAGAACCTGGTGGGCAAGCAATCATAAGACATTGTTTCGTGCCGGAGTCCGCGGAATCTGGAATGATATGAATGAGCCGTCCTGTTTCGATACTGCATCAAAAACCATGGACCTTAACGCGCTCCATGGTGAGCCCGGCATGGAAGTTAAGCATGCTGCAGTCCATAATGCTTATGCCAATTTCATGAACGAGGCTACTCATGAAGCTTTTAGAACCCTATTGCCCGGGACAAGGCCTTTCGTAATTACTCGTGCAGGATATTCCGGTATTCAGCGCCTTGCCTGTGTATGGACGGGTGATAATGCAAGTTGGTGGGAGCATCTCTTGTTGTCAATTCC
>DIQZ01000048.1:16779-26982 GCA_002424305.1 Firmicutes bacterium UBA5449 | reverse complement strand
CTCTTTGAGCGCACCCCTCGAAGTCCGGCAGCTATTGAGCTGCGCATCACTTCAAGGCGATCATTCATCTTATTGTTCAGTTCAGCAATGGAGAGTCCGGTCTCCTTTGCTTCGAGTTCCCGTGCTATGACGCCGATTGTCAGACCGCGGGATGATGCTGTTTCAACAAGAGTAGCGATAGATGCTGTTTTCACAGATTATACCACCTCTTATGCTGATACTGGAGGCAGAACTACAACCGTATCCACGCTGGGAATTCGAGAGATCATTTCTTTGGACTTTGTGGGAGCGGGTTGATCCATTTCAATAATGGCTAAGGCTTTTGAATATTTGGCTTCCCGGGATACGCGCATTGCTGCGATGTTCACGTTTTCGGCTGCAAGGAGTGACGTGATTTTGGCAATAATCCCCGGTTGATCCTTGTATGACACCACGAGTGCATGGTGTTCACCTGTGAAGTCCACCACAAACTTGTCAATCTTGTTGACTAGGATATTGCCGCCACCGACGGAGGCGCCTCTTATAGTTCTTTGCGTGCCATCCGGTGACACTAACTCTATCTGAGCCGTATTCGGGTGAACGTCTCCCAGGCTTGCGGTGTGGAATGTAACCTTAAGACCTTCGCTTTCACAAATCTCCCTCGCGTTAGGAATGCGTTCATCGTCAGGATTCATCCCTAGGAGGCCTGCCACGAGCGCAACATCAGTGCCATGGCCGCGGTATGTTCTTGCGAAAGAGCCATGTAAGGTTATGTCGGCACGAGATGGCTGCCCGCCGATGATGGCACGGGCGGCAAGGCCCAGACGGACAGCGCCTGCGGTATGTGAGGACGAAGGACCAATCATGATGGGACCTATTATATCGAAAATGCCCATAGGTTCACCTTCTTGTCAGTAACTTGTCGGATCCGAAACAGTAGCTAATCTCATCGGCGAAACAGATACGTAAATCTCACCAACCGAACTCAGCAGATTCCACAGACTCTTCTGTAGAGTGCCTGGAACCTCTCTTGGCTTTACTCAGGCTCACTCAGAGAACTAGGTTTAGCTGGTTTGTGTGATAATTATACCATCAGCGGTCAAACTAGGCTAGGCGGAGGATTCCCTTGAACAGGGCTTTGTACATAGTTGGTGCCGGAGGGGGGACTTGAACCCCCAAGGAGGGTAAGCTCCGCGCGATTTTGAGTCGCGTGCGTCTGCCGATTCCGCCACTCCGGCACAAATTCAAAGAATATGATCAATTTGCATGCTAATTATACAACACGCTGCAAGCGCAGGCAAGGGGGGCACGAACATGATTGCTAGTTCTCAGCTCTTGCTGCCTCATATACTTTTCTATTTTCATCAGAAGGAATCACTATAAAAATGAATATGGATAGCAAAGAAATCCCAGCCATTACAACTACGACCTTCCTGTAACCAATCTGATCTCCCAAGAATCCAGTTATGATTTGAAACAAGATCATAGATAAGGCCATAGAAACATTGAATACAGCATTCACTTTGGCTCTCATATTACTTGGCAAATAGGATTGAACGCTGGTTTCACGCAATGTGGCTGATGTCATACCTAAAAATCCGCATAAGAAGCGGTTTACAACCATCAAGGGATAAGGAGTAAATAGCAAAATAATATCCATAATCTCATAAAAAATATACACAAATTTAGTGATCCCATACCGCCTCTTGGGTGGTACATCTACTTTATATTGAACTGCTCCGCCAATAATTCTACCAACTGTTTCTGCGCTTCTTAAGAATGCAAGCATAGTAACTGTCAAGAAACTTACCGTCTGAAAATAGGCCTGCACAATTAATTGGAATCCAAATGCAACTCCATTTGTTATACTCATATGCGTATAAATATTTCTGATTCCTTTTTCTTCTTTTAAGAAACTAAATCCCCCTAGGATATCAGCCTTATACTGCTCAAAATCAAATTTACCATCTGTTTGATGATTATGTATATTGGTTATTAAAACTTCAGAAGTTGCTGCTAGAATTGTAAGTATGCCTACAATCATAAACAATGTACTTATTGAAAGAATTTCATATAAATAGGCTGCAATAGGTGACATAATAACCATGACAGTAGGATATATAGAAGAAGAAACTGCATAACCTTGTTGTTCAAAACCAACAGGTATTAAATCCGGAAACCAAGCTTGATATGTTAATCTATAGATAGTACCAATAATGCCCGTTATCAAACTAAAAAACAGATAGAGGGAATATTTGAATCCTGTGATACTAACGACATAAGCAATAAACAAGAATAGAATTCCCATAAGATAATCCAATCCCACTATGATTCTTTTCTTTGGATATCTGTCTATGAGTGGAGCAATTAATATGGGTAATACTACACTGGGAATCATTCCGGCAATGAATAACAACGCAGACAATAGAGTAGAGCCGGTTTCATCAAAGACCATGAGGCTCATGGGAAGGCTAATGGTTTGACCGGCTATAGCAGATATGATCGTACCTATGGTGATTAGAGTGAAATCCTTAGACCACACATTTCCCTTTCTTATTTTTCCAACCCCCTAGAATAGACATTTGCTGAGTAGAGTTTACCAGCTTGCTAAATCCAGTTCAATGCCTTGAAGTTGGGAAACATTTTGTGAAAAAGATAAAATCCTTCGTGTGATGCAGGATTATGGCGATGCGTGGCATGGCTGGGCATGGCTATACAAGGAGCGATGTTGGTATGGCGACAGCTCTTGCGATGGGGATAGCGTTAATATGGACATCAGTAGTTTCAGCGGCTGCCTGCCGACTGAACCGAGTGGTTAATGCCGCATACTAGCTGCGATGTATTATGTGTCAGGGTGATTGCAAGGAGCAGTGCTGGGCGTGCTTTGATGACTCAGGTTCTCTCCCCATCGTCCGCCTGACAAGTGCCAAAGTTGTGACACCAAGGAGAAAGGCTGGTAGAAATCGTAAATGATAATCAACGGCGGTGAGTTTGGATTCATTGACCGTATCAGACAATGGATTGGAGCCGACGGTAAGGGCGTTGCCTTGGGAATAGGTGATGACGCAGCAGTCCTTCTGCCTCCGCCCGGTAAGCTTCTTGCAGCCTGTGACATGCTGGTTGAGGGAGTGCATTTCGAGAAGGAATACATCAGCCCTTGGCAACTCGGTTGGAAGGCTCTTGCGGTAAATATCAGTGATATTGCAGCTATGGGTGGAGTTCCTCTATTTGCTCTCGTATCTATGGGGCTTGCTGACTGGGTAGATGACGCTTATGTAGAAGGTATCTACAGGGGCATGTTAGATATTGCAGAGCGGTTTGGTGTAGAGCTGGTGGGAGGAGATACTGTGAGATCTCCTCAAACTACAGTGGTCAACATAACCATCCTTGGCTCGGCTAACTCGCCTGTGACCAGATCAGGTGCCTGTCCCGGCCATCTCGTGGCTGTTACCGGATATCTTGGCCGTTCCGCTGCAGGCCTGGCTTATCTACAGAAAATGAGCCACGAGCAAAAGACTGCATCGCAGGACATGAAAGGTGAAATTGCTTGGATCGATGAACTGATAAAGGCCCATCTGGAGCCTATGCCCAGAATTCATGAAGGACGCGCGCTTGCCGCAACCGGTGTGATAAGCGCCATGATGGATATCAGCGACGGACTGGCAGGTGAAGCCCATCATATTGCCGGAGAAAGCAAAGTTGGCGTTGTGCTCAGAGAAGACGCTATTCCGATATCAGAGTCTACCCTGATTGCTGCCGAATCGTTAGAATGTGATCCCCTTGAGTGGGCATTATCAGGAGGGGAGGATTTCGAGCTGGTGTTCACGTTTCCGCCAGAATCCACTGACACAATCCGAAATGCCTTGTCCGGTATCGGTGGATCTATGTATGTAGTTGGGCATATTACACCTATGACAGAAGGTATCGTTCTGATAGACAGTAATGATGTCAAACGGAACCTCCTTCTTGAAGGGTACGATCATTTTAGTGGAAAACAGGCTTTACGCTCGTGATCTTGGTCGCAAGACATTCAAGGAACCCTATCTTGTCAGAGTGTGCAGGATAAGTCGTAGAACCCAGAGCTAGGATCCGCTAGATCGTTATCGAAACTTATGCATCTTCAGCAGGAATTAGAGTGTTTGCCGACGAAGATTAAGTGCTTGGTAGAAGCTGCATTTTTTCTTTGAAGTTCCGGTGAATGGAGGGATGGATATGGCAACAGTAGGACTCGCCGAGTTTTTGGGTAATATAATTTCAGAAGCCGGCGTATCCGGCCACGAGGACAAGGTTGCTGCCGTTGTGCAGAAAGGAATGTCCGGGCTATTTGATGAAGCCCGAACTGATGCCCTCGGCAATCTCATTGTGCTCAAGCGAGGAATTGGGCGTGCGCCTCATCCACGTGTCATGCTGGCGGCGCACATGGATGAAATCGGACTCATGGTTACGAAAATTGAGGATCAGGGTTGTCTCAGGGTAACTCAGATCGGTGGTATTGATAGGCGGATTTTACCCGGGCTTGAGGTGATAGTGCACGGACGCAAGAAGTTGCCCGGTGTTGTAGGGGCAAAGCCTCCACACGTTCAGGAGCGTGGAGAGCGTGAAAAATCTGTGAAGTGGGAAGACCTATATGTTGATATAGGTCTTGCGGGTGATGAGGCTCGCGAATTGGTCCAAATAGGCGATACGATAACTTTCGCCCAGACTCCTATTAAGTTGCAAGGACAGTTCATGGCAGGAAAAACTATGGATGACCGAGCCGGCGTAGGGGTTTTGTATGAATGTCTCCGAGCCCTAAAGACCATGCGTCACCATGCTGACGTCTATTGTGTCGCTACTGTCCAGGAAGAAGTAGGTGTAAGAGGAGCGACCACCAGTACATACGGCATAGTCCCGGATGTGGGTATTGCTATTGATGTAGGATTTGGCGACCAGGCTTCTGTTCCGGAGTATCAGTCCATTTCTATGGACAAAGGTCCCGGGATTTCCATTGGGCCTGCGGTTCATCCTGCAATACATGAGCGACTGAAAAGCGTTGCAGGTGAGTTGGAGATTTCGGTTCAAGTGGATCCAAGCCCTCACCCCGGCGGCACAGATGCTTTTGCTATACAGATTGCACGGGCCGGGATCCCGACAGCGCTAATATCCATACCCTTGCGTTATATGCATACTGCAGTTGAGACTGTATGTCTAACTGACATTGAACGCGCCGGTAGGCTACTGGCGGAATTCATAGTTCGAATCGATAAGAAGTTTGTGGAGGGATTGAAATGCTTCTAAAAACCCTCACAGAAGCCTTCGGTGTTTCAGGACAGGAACAGGAAGTCGCAGGTATCTTGCGGGAGCATGTCAGTCCCCACTGTGACAAGGTAGAAACAGATGCCTTAAGGAATGTCATCGCTATAAAGAGTGGCAGCAAAGGAAGCCCCAAAGTCATGCTGACCGCCCATATGGACGAGATTGGACTCATGGTCATGTATATTGAGAAATCAGGGACTTTGCGATTTAAGTCCATTGGCGGTGTTGACCCGAGAGTGCTGGTATCTAAATCAGTATATGTAGGAAGGAATCGTATTCCCGGGGTAATCGGCGCAAAACCCATTCACTTGCAGAAGAGGGAAGAAGCTGACAAGCCTTTTGACCTGGATGGTCTGTTCATAGATATCGGCGCAAAAGACAAGGATGAGGCGGAGAGACTCGTAAATCTGGGTGACGGCATCATATTTGCCACAAAGTACGAGGATATCGGCAACACCCGCGCAAAAGCCAAAGCCTTTGACGACAGGATTGGATGTGCTGTCCTTGCCAGGCTCCTAATGATGGAAAAGCGGTGGGATTTTACAATCCAAGGTGTTTTTACAGCTCAGGAAGAGGTAGGCGGACGCGGAGCACAGGTAGCATCTTATGCCCTGGAACCGGATATTGCTATCGCATTCGAAGGGACAACCGCATCTGATGTCCCGGGGTCGAAAGAGCATCTGTATTCAACTTCTCTGGGGAAGGGTCCTGCCCTGACCCATGCGGATGCCTCTTTTGTTGCAGATCCAAGGCTTGTCAGGCGACTTATGGAGGTCGCCGAGGCAAAAGGTATTCCTTATCAGATGAGGGAGCTTACCACCGGTGGTACAGATGCAGGCAGAATCCATCTTTCGAGGGAAGGTATCCCGGCAGGTCTCGTCTCTGTTCCGACGAGATATATCCACTCTCCTGTGTCAATCATAGATAAGAACGACTTTGAGAATGCCATAAAGCTTATGGCAGCTTTTCTGGACAGTATTGAAGAGAGGGGGCTACCCTTTTGAAGGATCTATTGAAGAATTTGGTTGAAGCTTTTGGCCCTGCGGGAAATGAGGGCCCAATCAGAGAAATCCTCCGGACGGAAGTTGAGGGTCTCGTCGATGAGGTGAAAGTTGATGCATTAGGGAACCTCATTGCCATTAGAAAAGGCTCAGGACCAAGAGTCATGATTGCTGCTCACATGGATGAGATTGGTGTAATTGTGACCCATATTGATGAGAAAGGCTTCTTGAGATTTTCGAATATCGGCGGGATTTCACCGTTTATGCTGATAGGCCAAAGGGTGGTTTTTGCCAATGGAACCGTGGGCGCCTTTGGGGCAGAGAAGCTTGATGACATAAAAGACTTGAAACTTAACAAGATGTTTATAGACATCGGAGCAAAGGACGAGAAGTCTGCTAAGGAAAAGGTGACAATAGGTGATATCGGCGCATTTTACAGGCAGGCGAATTTCCAGGGGGACAGAGTCATCGCCAAATCTCTGGACAATAGGGCAGGCTGTGCAGTCTTAGTCAAGACTCTGAAGGAACTTGCCGGCCGGGAAATCCCCAATCAGGTCTATGCAGTATTCACCGTCCAGGAAGAACTCGGTCTTCGCGGCGCGAAAACTGCTGCTTACGGAGTTAATCCTGACGTTGGATTTGCTGTGGACGTGACAGGGACAGGTGATACACCTGAGGCACCCACTATGGCGGTGAAACTAGGCGAAGGCCCGACGATTAAGGTGAAAGATTCAGTTGTACTTACCCATCCTCGTGTCAGGCAGTTCATGATGGAAGTTGCTAAGAATAAAGGAATTCCTTACCAACTCGAGATCTTAGAGCGTGGCGGGACAGATACAGGGCCTATCCACCTTACGAGGGAAGGCGTTCCATCAGGTGCGATTTCTGTTCCCACAAGGTACATCCACACACCGTCAGAAATGGCGGATATCAACGATATGGAGAACGCGGTAAAGCTTTTCGTCGCAATACTCGAGGCAAAGCTGGATGAGGCAATTCTGTAGATTCTATAGACTCGTTATGAAATGTATGTAGTCTCTAATAAGGAAGCCCGGCCCATGCTAGTTGGCCGGGAGGATGCTAGATCTAGGGAGCGCGGTTACGCCACGCTCCTTTTTATATATATGCCCAGCTTGTCTTCGGTATATCCATTTCGCTTCGGGAATATATTAGTGCAAGCAAGATATGGTTAGTGGAGCGGGAGGGAAGCTGAGTGCGAAGGGGGAAGCGCTTTGGCTGTGTTGCGCTGATATCTGCGCTTTTTCTTTGTGTAGAGTTAATCCTGGTTTCTTCTGTGTCTTTAGTTGCATCTGCAGCCATTTCGATTGGTGTTATCTCCGCCGATTTTCATGAATCTACTGAGCCTCATGGGAAATCCGAACCTTATTGGATTAGGATCAATATTCCTGCATTCAAACTGACTCTTTTCTCAGGCGAGTCCCCTATAAAGGAGTATCCGATAGCAGTAGGCAAAGGGGCCTCACCCAGCCGTATCGGGACTTGCGTAGTAATCAACAAGGCTAAGTATCCTACTTGGTATCCTCCCGACGGCAGGCCCCCGGTGCCGCCCGGCCCTGACAATCCCATCTCTTGTAGGTGGCTGGGTTTGAGTTGGGCAGGCTATGGTATCCACGGAACGAACAACCCGGCATCCGTTGGAAGATCGGTTACTCTGGGCTGCATCAGAATGCTTGATAAGGATGTTATGGAGCTTTTCGATATTGTCCCTGTAGGCACGAAGGTGGAGTTTACCTACGAGACTGTGGAGGTGAGCTCGAAGGCACCGGAACCTATGTCGATGCGACTTACCGTGTATCGAGACTTATATCAGCTAGGAACAAATACAGTTGAACGTGTCATGGATTCCATAAGAACCTCTTTATCTCAAGTAGTGTCCGGCACAACGCCTGATATGATGTCTGATGCGATACCTGACATAGACCGACAGGCATTAGCTACCTTGGTAAAAGCCGCCGGAGGAAAACCCGAACCTGTCCCTTGGAAGGTACGGGTGGAGCTGTGTGCGATAGCTGAGTCTTTGAATCTGGCAGAAGATAGTCAAGATCCCGCATACAGTGGGTGTGTAATGACAGACCTTAGTACGTGCGCTGCTCTTGGCCTGGTCTTCTGCACTCCGGATATTGCCTGTACCAGCGTGGACCTTGCCTGCATTGAAATGGATATTGCTCGCATTGAGGGTGACCGGGTTCTGGTGGCGTTAAGACCGATTGCTGAGGCTTTTGGCCATAAGGTAGGCTGGGATACAGGATTTCAGGTTGCGACTGTCGATCAAAGGGTGGCAGAGGGAGTCGTGAGGGAAGGCAGATTCTATGTGACTCCCGATGAACTTCAATACTTGCTGGAAGATGCTGTAATCGCTTGGGATCCGCAAACATTGACCTTAAGAATAGCTCCGTTTTTACCGGCCGAACCGCTTTACGTTGATTGGTAGAAGGAAGAATCGTCGGCAAGGAAGAGCAAGGAATGCGGCAAGCTACTAAAACAACACAGCAAATGTAGGTATAAGATAGAAAACTCACCATATGTCCCCCGCATGTCCACAACTTACATAAAGGTATAGCCTCTTACGTGTGGAATTTGCCTAATTGATGGGATAAAGCCCCATCAAGCTGGGCTAGAGCACGGCAAAGGGGGACTTGGAACGTATGAGCACATATCGCATGGCGCACGAAAAAGCGCAAGATCAAAAGTTTTTCGGATCCACATTTATTTCGGGATCCACATTTACCAAGGTTGTTATTACAGCGCTCTTAACCGTCAGCATGGTCGCAACATTTGCATTGACCCTGCAGGTTCACGCTGCGCCGACACCAACTGATATTGAGGATTGCTGGGCTGAAGATGCCATTTTAACCTTAGTTGATGAAGGGATAATTGCAGGTTACCCCGATGGAACCTTCAAACCGGAAGACTCGGTGACAAGGGCTGAGTTCTCAAAGATGGTGGCTAGGGCTTTCGCAGTCCGTGCTGCAGGTGAACCCACATTCAGTGATATTAAGGATAATTGGGCTAAGGCGTACATCGCTGCTCTGAGCGAGGCAGGGATAGTTTCAGGCTTTCCTGATGGAACTTTTCGTCCTTCAAAGGATATAAGCAGGGCAGAGATGACCACAATACTGATGCGTACAATCAAGCTCGGGGATAAGATGGACTCATTGGATCAGCCGGAACCGAGCTTTATAGATGTCGGCGATGAACACTGGGCATCTCGCAGCATCGAGATTGCGAACACCCTCGGTGTGCTCCCGGTTCATTTTGGTGTGGTTTTTGATCCGGAGCTTCCTGCGACACGAGCTGAGACTGCCCATATGATAAAATCCCTCATAGATCTCCGCATCTACGAGGGGAAGCTCGCAAAAGTCGACAATCATGAGGGGACACTCACAGTCACTACTCTCGGTGGAACTGAGCAACAGCTAACCATGGCTTTTGACACAGCGGTTTACAGAAACAATGTAGAGGCCGATCTCGACAGGTTGCTGCGTGGTGACGAAGTCTATGTAGTATCCGATGCCTTTGGTGAGCCGAGGTTTGTAAAGGCCCGTGGCCTTGTTACAAAGGACGACGTCACAACCAAGATCAGCATTCTTTCAAAAGGAACTTTGGAGCCTGAGGATGTTGAAGCTTTGGCAAGATCCGATTGGGGTTCTGTCAAAGAAGGTCTTGAACCAAAGCTTGTTCAGAACCTGATAGAGAGGGGACTTACGGAAGAAGAGGCAACGTCTATTCTTAAGCAGAACTGGGCTGAGCTCGGAGAGCTTGCGAAACAGCGTGTGGCAGGTGCTTTGTCTGACGAGTTAGGGGTATCAACAGACCTTATCATGGCACTGCTTGACTCTGACTGGGAACAAGCAAAAGCCTATGGCCAGATTGAAGTAGCCCAGTATGTTCTCATGCAGTTGCTTAA
>DIQZ01000048.1:2910-16592 GCA_002424305.1 Firmicutes bacterium UBA5449 | reverse complement strand
GATTCGTAGCTGCTCAACCTCCAGGCTTCCAGATATGAAGCACCTGAAAACCTTCTATATTAAGGAGATAGATCAATTCATGTGGAACGAGGCGCCCTTATTGGGCGCCTTACTTGCCGCTTGGGGTCACTCAATTTGTGGTTATTTGTGGTCATTTGGTGCTATTTGGTGTTGTTTGGTGTTGGTCAGGATTGCTTACGCCTACTTCCGCCGGCTTACATTTACTGACATGTACATAGAGTTGCTTAGGTTGATTAGGGTTTCTTGGTCCAGATGAATGAGGCTTAAAGGTCTAGTCAATATGAAGACGTTCTTCTGAGACCTTTGGATATGATGCACGATATTGCAGGAATCAAGAGGCAAATGAGGAAGACTTTGATGATGTATGATGATATGAACAGTGTGTGTGTATACTAACGCTGAAATGCGGAGGCAGGATATGAAGAGAAAGAAACTTGTGATTATTGATGGAAATAGCCTTGCGAACCGCGCCTTCTACGCGATTCAAGCAGAGCTCACCACAAAGGATGGTGAGCCTACTAATGCCGTGCATGGCTTTGCCAATATGCTCGTTCGTTTGATGGATGAAGAAAAGCCTGACTTGCTGGCTGTGGCATTTGACAAATCCGGGCCTACATTCAGACACCTGGAGTACGATGAATACAAAGCTACCAGGAAGGGAATGCCTGATGAGCTTAGTTCGCAGATGCCTCTGATAAAAGAGCTGCTTGCCACGTTTCGCATTCCTGTGCTTGAGATTGCCGGATATGAGGCAGACGACATCATCGGCACAGTAGCCAAGAAGTCAGAAGACGCTGGGCATGAGTGTCTTATCGTAACAGGCGACAGAGATGCCTTGCAGCTTGTGTCTGATCTTACGCGAGCTATGCTTACCAAGAGAGGCATAAGTCAGATGGAGACTTATGATGAAGAAGCGGTAAAAGAGCGCTTCGGAGTAGGCCCTCAATATGTAACTGATGTCAAAGGACTGGCAGGAGATGCATCCGATAATATCCCGGGAGTGCCTGGAATCGGCGAGAAAACCGCAGTCAAGCTTATACAGGCCTTGGGCTATCTCGAGGATATTCTTGATAAGGTAGACAGTATCAAATCAGAACGCACAAGACGCCTTCTAAAGGAACATGCAGAACAAGCAAGGCTTTCGAAGCGCCTCGCCACAATTGACCGGGAAGTGCCAATTGAGTTCAGTCTTGAAGAATGCCATGTAGAAGAGCCTGATTGGCCTGCTCTTGTGAGTCTTCTTAAACGTCTTGAGTTCAAAAGACTGATGAAGCGCTTTGAGGACAAACTTCAAAATAAGGGGGATGCTATATCTTCCGCTACGTTGGATCTTTTTGCACAAGAGAGTGCAGATGAGGCGTCAGGAGAAGCCGATGAAGCCCGAAAGCAGCCGGGTAAGTGCACAACATTAGAGGATTTACAGCAAGTTCAGACTATTGCGGGGGAATTGACCGCTGCAGGCGAGTTTGCATTTGCGACAATCCCTGACAGTGAGAATCCGATGCGCGCAGGACTTGTCGGTATCGCAATTGCACATCCTGACGGACAAGGGTTTTACTTGCCTTTTGCCCATACGCGTCTTGGTGCGCCTCGCCTTCCTGAGGCTGAGACTATCCGGGTGCTGAAGCCTCTTTTCGAGGATACGCATGTGCAAAAAGCATGTCATGACGCCAAAACGAAAATCATCCATTTAAAGCGTCGCGGAGTCACACTGTCCGGTCCTGTTTTTGACACGATGATCGCTTCTTACCTGACAAATCCGGATCAGAAAACCGGTGTGGACGACCTTATCAGGGACTACCTGGGTGATGAGGTATCTGTGTTCTCGGATTTGGTTTCTCGCTCAGGCAAAGGAGGGCTTCCAAGGACGATTGGGGAAGCAGAAGCAGACAGTGTCCGCGATGTAGTATGCGGTAGCCTGGCAAGACTTCCGCAGCTTAGGGATGCCCTGAGTCAAAAACTCTCCGAACTGGGTATGGACAGACTGTTTGTGGATGTGGAAATGCCCCTTGTTAGGATCCTTGCTGACATGGAGATGACAGGGATTAAGGTGGATCCTCATGGTCTACGAGAGCTCTCCCGTGACCTGGGTCAAAGGCTGGCCGAATTGGAGAAGGAAATCTTTGAGCTGGCAGGAGAGGAATTTAACATAAACTCCCCTAAACAGCTAAGCTTCATCCTATTTGAGAAACTAGGCCTTCCGCCTGTCAAAAAGACTAAGACCGGATATTCCACTGATGCGGAGGTTTTGGAGGCTCTCTCGTTTAGTCATGATATTGCTGACAAAATCCTGGAATATCGAGAGCTGACTAAGATAAAAGGCACTTATTCTGACGCGCTTGGCGCGTTGATAAATCCTGCGACAGGGCGTATCCATACTACATTTAACCAAGCTGTGACTTCCACCGGTCGCCTGTCCAGCAGTGATCCAAATCTGCAAAATATCCCTGTCCGGACAGAGGAAGGCCGCAAAATTCGGGGAGTTTTTATTCCCGGTGACGAACACAGCGTCATAATGAGTGCCGATTACTCGCAAGTCGAACTTCGAGTACTTGCCCACTTCTCAAAAGACGAGATTCTCGTAGAATCCTTCCAAAAGGGTGAGGATGTCCATGCGCGGACCGCAGCCAGGGTATTTGGGGTGGCTCTTCGAGACGTAACTCCTGAAATGAGGACAAAGGCCAAAGCCGTTAACTTCGGCATAATATATGGCATAAGCGATTTTGGGCTGGCGAAGGGCATAAAGATCACCAGGTCAGAGGCGTCCAGGTTCATCGAGAATTACTTTCACCATTACAAGGGGGTAAAGAAATTTCTAGATGAGGTGGTCGCCAAGGCGAAGGAGGACGGATATGTAACAACTCTCTTAAATAGGAGGCGTTACTTGCCTGAGCTGCGTAACAAGAATATCCCGCGAAGAAAATTCGCGGAGAGGACCGCCATGAACACGCCGATTCAAGGGACTGCTGCAGACATAATAAAGCTTGCCATGGTTGATGTGGCGAGGGAACTTGATACGAGAGGACTCAAGGCACGAATGCTCCTCCAGGTTCATGACGAACTTGTTTTTGATGTGCCCAAGGATGAATTGACGGAAGTAGCAGACTTGGTTCGGGAAACCATGGAAAGCGCTATGGTTCTTGATGTGCCTCTGAAGGTTGATGTCAAGGCAGGCCCCAACTGGCTTGAACTGACGAAACTTGCTTGACAATTCCTAGGGTTTCTTGTCGAATATAGCAGGAAAACATGGAATTGCGTAGAATAGTAGTCGCTAGATGGATCTAAAGGTTTCTGTTGGCATTTCTGCCGACCTATGGTATCATCTTACAATAAGTGCTTAAATTATGTTTCATGCATTAATTTTAGCCACGTAGCAGGAAGGGGGGTGCAACCCACAGGTTAGCTACGAGGCTAATCGCATAAATACGGGCATACATCGCACTCAAGTCGCAGAAAACTATGAAAGACTAAGTGCAGCCTTGACTCTACGGGTGGTTGGGAAATTGTGAGGAAACAAGGCAACTCACGATGACGATACCCCCAAGGGTCACAACAACAAACTACCAATAACCTTAAGGGGGAAAAGAAATGAGAAAGAATTTAATCACAGTTCTTACCCTCGCACTTGTTGCAGTGTTAGCTGTTCCGGCATTAGGTGCCGAGCTGAGCGTAAGCGGCAAGTACGTCGGTGAGATCGAGTACGACGAAACAAAGGTAAATTCCATCAATGCCGGTGGAAAAACTCCCGGTATCGATTTGCTGGGAATGTCCACCCTGTATCTGACATTGGATTTTGCTGAAGGAGAAACCGTAGAAGGTCATATTCCATTTCTGCTATATAAGGACCACAAAGATGGATTTGTAGTCGATGCAGATCCTGACGATTCCTTCTGGGCAGTCTATAGAGGCTATCCGTTTACAATTAGCCTGAGCAACCAGACCAAGGGAGACTATGCATTCAGCAGCCTCGGCGATCCGCTGGGATTGGGTGATCGCATAGTTGCTCTGGATGACGAGTATGCTGTTCTGAAGATTGCAGGCCAGCCTTATGACGTTGATACCAATGCATACGTTGTCTATACCAAAGAGCAGATTGGTGAAAAAGCCGCTGAAGGTGCTGTTGACGATGAGGACTATGAGTTCTCCGATAAGGATATTCGTTACGCACTAGGTAGGGCTACATATAACTTGGCAGACGGCTATGCTCTTGGATTGACTGCTGGAGTAAAACACTTAGCCAAGTACGATTACGAGTGCTATAACAAAGAGAAAGAAAACAACCGTGAGAGTAAGCTTATGGACTGCGGTCTTGACGCTACTGAGTATGATTTAGCACGTAACCTCAGTGTTGACGTAACCGGTCCTCTACCAGTATCCGAGGAAGCTACCTTTACAGCAGCGCTTGCGCTGGGTAACAATCGAGTAGCAGCCGGCGAGTGGAGCGACCTGGCAAAGGCGCTTGAGATCAATCTGAACGACATGGCGTTTGAAGGAATAGTATTCAACGCTGATATGCACCTCATAGATGAGGGTTTCGTCGCTGTAGCTCCGGATACGAGAAAGAAGACTAAGAGCGACATTGTGGCATACAATGGTAATCTTCATCTTTATGGTGAGGCGCTTACTACGTTCAACTTACTGGACATGGATTTCGATCTCAAGGCATATGATGAGTTCCTGATAAACGCAGATACCAGCAAAGACGCAAACTCCTACAATGAAATCGGCGCGAATGTTGAGTTCCAGCCGCTTGAGCCGCTTACGGTTGACGTTGGCGGGTACTTCAACAAGTGTCTGGACGAGGCAGATTACGCTGATGACTTTGATACTCAGGTCTATGGTAAGGGTACATACGTGTTCAACGACATGCTGGAGCTCTGGGGCCGTGGCACCTGGGGTATGGGTAGGGCGTACGATGCTGAAGCGCTTGCCAGCTTCAAGGGCTATGGGTTCAGAATCGACGGCGGATTCGACGCCACACCTCTCGAAGGAGTTACCGTATCAGGTGAAGCTGCTTACCAGTTTAAGGACTATGACTTCAACGAAGGTGAGCCGGCGCTTGAAGCAAACTGCCTGGATGCCAGTCTGTATGCTGTTGCGGAGCAGACATTGATGGTCGAAATGGTCGAGAAGGTGGACGTTGTTGCTGCTGCCCTTGCAAAGGGTGAGGACATAGGAGGAGACAAAGCAGCGACAAAGTTCGTAGGCTATGGCCATGCTGACGTCACTATCAACGACCAGTTCAGCGATAAGGTTGCTCTGGTTGTAGGCTCTGATGAGGCTCATTATCCTGTTACGCTCTACAACAAGCTCACCTACAACATCTCAGATAACAGCGCTCTGGGAGTAGGTTGCACTTATAGAGAAGACAAGTTAGCAGTTGATGCTGACTATACAGTCAAGATCGGCGAGAGCACCCTTGAGATAGGTTACGGTAAGACCGGGCTTGCAGAGGATCCATGCGATGCAGATGACGACGATGGTAAGCCATGGGCATGGCTTTGCGACGCTTCTACAGAAGAGACGAAACCGTATCTCTTCACACTGAAGATCACAGTTCCGTTCTAAGTAGAAACTAACCTATACTAATAAACCAAAGAAGCCCCTGGGAATAGTCCCAGGGGCTTTCTTAATGCTATCGAGCAGTCCCCCTAGTCGCCCTGCTAATACTTACGCACATTCGGAAGAATCCAGCACATGTCCAAAATAGATATTGACTTCACTGCATGACAATGTTACGATATTTACGATGATATGATGATAGCGATGGCACAATGATGCGTTATGTGCCTGGGGAGGTGTGATCGCAGGAAGCCATGAAATACGCAGAATGGTTCAAGTCTCTCACGCCTGAACAGCAAGACAGTCTTGAGGGTTGGGAAGAACTCGGAGGCCCAACGGTAGAATATCAAGATCACTATCAGGTAGAGGATGTAGCAAAGGGATTACGCTTGAGCCCGATAACTGTCCGTCAGTACATTCGAGAGGGTAAAATATTTGCAAGAAAGTTTGGTCGACGTTGGTACGTTCCGGCAGATGCCATTGCCAGGTATATGTACAATGAGTCTCATGAAGATAAGGCAGCGGACTACGTTCCAATGGGGATAATATTGGCTTGGGCTGATACTCCGAAAATTAGCCCTCTGATTGCCTACAAATTTGTGTCCGACAAAGAGCTAGTGAACCTTACGACAGTGTCGTCTCTATTCGAAGAGCTTGGTATCCCGGATAACGCAACTGCATGTCTTGAACTCTGGCCTGTTTCTGCTCTGGATCATTGTCTTGAGGATATTGGATTAATAAGTCCAAACTTGCGCGAACTTGAGAGAACAGGCAATCGAATGTTCTATAGTAATGCATTTGAGATGCCTCCTATGATTAGAACCCGTCTTCTGATGCTGGCGTTTGACGTAGACTGGTTTAGAGCACCTGTGGCATCTATAAAACACACTTATAAGGATATCTTCGGAAAGGAGCCGGACACAAATGACCTGCGTCTCTTGAGGAGAGTTCTCATATCATACATCCTTGAATATGAGGACGAGGCAAGACTAAAAGAAGCAGTGAAATGGTTTCGGTTCGGTCCTCTTGCTCCGAATTTTCAGGATATTCATGATGACAAGACAGATGGTAGTGATTCTCGATGAGTAACCAAATTCCTTGTCAAGGAGGTAGAGACCATGCATGAAAGTGAATTGCATCAGGTCTTAGGTGCCCATCCTGAGTTGATCGAACCTGGCTTACGGTTTCTTGAGTACGAGACTCCTATCGGAGAGGGTTTGCGATGTGACCTCTTGTGTGAAGACCTCGGTGGCAGGAAAGTATACGTAGAAGTGAAGTGGACCGCAGGCAGGAGAGCCGTGATTCAAGTCGAGCAATACGAAGCAGTGAGAGGAACCGATGACACAAGCCGATTTATCCTTGTAGCGCTTGAGGCCAGGCCTGGAATTCCTGATTTGCTGAGGAAGCGAGGATTTGAGTTCAGGAAGATAGACCGTACGTCTCTGCTTGCCATCAAACCTGAATGGGAGAACGAGTTGCAGAAGAGTAATGGGCGAGGACGGTCAAGCAACATTTCGCCTGAGATGAAAGACGCCAGGTTGACTGTTCTCCACACGCTGTGTGCACGCATGCAAGATGAACTTCCCGGTATCTATTTCCAGCATAGCCGTGAATCGAAAGATCGGTTGCTATTGCAGTGGAGGGGCGATGATTACTTCAACCTCTATTTCTCCAACAAGATTCGAGATGGTTTTCGATTTGCATTCGTGGTAGATCTGGATCATAAACGTTCAACACGACGCAAGGAATTATGTACCATTCTATCAGGCACAGCTGAAGAAATTGCCCAGGCTTTGGAATGCTCGTCAGGCGATGGTATCGGGGATGAAAGGCTCACGAAAGAGGGGTTAAGAAGCTGGGTTAAAGTTATGAATCATAGATGGTACAGTATCTATCAGATGTACAGGTTGCCCGGGACAGACTGGAGCAATACCAATGAGGTTGTTGAGGAACTCATTCCAGTGGGATACAACTTCATCGAGAAGATCGATTCATTACTTCAGCGCTATGCACCTCTCCGGGGGTGATGCCCTTGCGGTGGTGTATTTACACAACACAATGAAGTTTTGCCTGCCTACCTTCCTTAGAGCAGGAGAGCCGGCCTTGCCCTGGCTCTCCTGCTTTTTACAGTCATACTCTCTATGCGATGGATTGAAAGAGTCCTCGACAGGCATAATTTGACAATTGGCCCGACATTATGTAAAATATTGGTATAAGCCATTAAGGCGATATCTATGCCTTGGGTTTCATTCGTGGGCACGATGACAGAGTTCAAGGCCTGACAAGGGGGATGGGTAATGCGTAAAAGCCTTGTAGTAAGTATTGCTCTTATTTTAGTAGCAGCACTATCTGCACCTGCTTGCGGGGCTATGCTCGACGTAGGCGGAAAGTACGTCGGGAGTCTCATGTATGACGGCGAGGTAGCTGGTTCGGCTGACTCCGTTATTTCCATAAATCCCGGTGGGACCACGGAAGGCATTGATTGTTTCGGGATGTCCGCGCTTTATCTGAATCTTGATTTTACCGAGGAAAGCCTTCTCGAAGCTCACTTCCCGCTTATCTTGTTCAAAGATGTAGAAAAGAGCGAACCTGTAATTGCTTCGAATCCTGATGATGAGTATCTTCTTGTCCATAGAGGCGATCAATTCACTCTTAGTCTTACTGACGCTGTTGAAGGTGATTATGCGTTCGTTAGCCTGAAAGACCCTCTCGGGCTCGTCAGGGAAATTGATACTGACGATATGACAGTCTTCAAGCTGACAGGTGAACCTTGGGGAATAGATGTCTTAGGTTATCTGGTATCTGCAGTGTTCACTGACAAGAAGGGCAAAGCCTCAGAATCCAGGTACGGGGCTGCGAGAGCTTCCTATAAACTGCCTCAAGACTTGCGCTTAGGTATTACATGGGGAATTCATCGGAAACTTGGCAATAACATAGATAACGTAGATAGAAACATCAGTATAGATTTGAATGTTCCGATTCCCATATCGAAAAAGGCTACGTTACAAGGTGCGCTTGCTATAAACAGAGGCTCAGAAGACAGAAATGCCTACGGGGTCAAAAAGGCGCTTCTATTCAAGGTCAGGAAACTTGAACTTGGGAATATCACATTTGCAGGGGATTTCATAGCAGTAGAACCCGAATTTATTGCTGTAGCACACAAGAAGGAGTCAAGTGATGTATTTGACTATGAGGGTAAGCGCTATCTACGTGGGGAGGGCAAGACTGTCTTTGACATATTCGGTTACGATGTGAAGACGGCTCTTTCCTATGAACGCACGGTGAATTCTGACGGCAGCTTCGACCACGAGAAAGGGTCATCTAAACATAAGGTATCCGGCGAAGCAGAGTTTAACCTGTCTCCCGATGTCACAGTGATAGTTGACAGATACATTGACAAGACTCTGGCCGACACAGGAGACTACAAAGACGATTACACGATACGGACCAGGGCAAAAATGTCTTGTGAGTCACCGGACGCGAACGAAGTATGGGGTAGGCTTTGGCGTGTCGAAAAGGAACACAAGAAGGATGAAGGTACTGCACACAAGCTTGAGGGCGGTGTGAAGGTTAAGTCATTAAGTAATGGGAAAGTAGAAGGCAAGGCCGGGTATGAGCAAGGTGCACTTACGTTTCCGAGTTACACGAGTGTTGGAAAATACACGACAAAACTCTACGGAGAAATCTACGGCGAACTGGAACGTACCTTCATGCCTGACGAGGTGGACCAAGTAGATATCCTACTTGCCGGCATAGCCAAGTACTCGCAAAGAAAGTCAAAAACACCGGAGACTGCGCTTGTTGCGTACGGAGAAGTAGATGTTGCCATTCATGAACGGCTCAGCAACAAGACCGTCCTGCTATTTGCACGAGAATCAAAAGCTACATCCCACTACGGAACAACTGTTTACAACAGGTTTGGATACAAGATGTCAAGTAATACCACTCTCGCCCTAGGATATACTTTCAAAGAAAATAGATGCACTGTTGATGTGTTATGCACTGTTACGATAGGTAATGCCAGGTTTGAGTTGGGCTATGGCAAGACCGGACTTCGTGACGAATGCACTGCCACAGGGCACACAGGAAAGCCGTGGGCATGGCTGTGTTTAGCCGAAATAGAGCCTAAGCCTAAGCTCTTTACATTAACAATTACAGTGCCATTCTAGACCTTAACGATTACAGTACCGTTTTAGACATTCGCTTCTCACATTTGACCAGGCTATCGCGAATCCTTGTTGCTATTTGACGCATCAAGGTGACGTATTAGTTTTTGTCATAGATCTCTGAGGACCCGTGGACTTGCGGGTGCCCTTGGACTTGCCTGCAGCAACATTGTAAAGAAAGACGGCGCAAAATCACGAGTGTAATATCCCTGCACTAGAAATTTCCGCTATTGTCCTCGAAAAGCATACAGAGTCTATAGTGTATGTTCTAGAATCAATGGTGCATGTCTTGATATGATATTTAGGCAAGACCCGACAACATAACGTACAGGCACTAATTGTCCTTACCTGTAATATCGTGATGGGGGTAGGAAGGAGCAGGTAAAGGAGCGGAAGGTTAGTGCTAGCTGTTGTGTTGTTTGCAGTTGCGATTAGTGTCGATGGGTTTCTTGTGGGGATTGCAGAAGGAATGCGTGGGATAAGAGTGCCCGTGTCCACTCTTATCGTGATCAATGTAGTGTCCGCAGTAGTCGTCTTCTTGTCACTCAGTAGTGGAAAGTATTTTGCCGACCGATTAGATCCGGTACTTGCGAAGCTCATTGGAAGCGGCATCTTAATTGCTCTGGGAGGGCTTATGCTCAAACCGTTATCGAGATGCAGCCGTCAAGATGCTATGAGTGGTAGCAGCAGCGGTGACGATATTGGCAATGTCGACATTGCGGATGCTAAGATAGCTATAGAAGGTTCCCCTAACAAAGGCGAAAGCACGGATGAAAGCGCTGCAGTTAACACGTATGAACGCGAGACAGTCATGTCCAAGATCGTTAGGATGCTTCAGATGATTCCTAATTTCCTAACCGAGCCGGCTACTGCAGACCTGGATTCATCCGGCACACTCACTCCTGATGAAGGATTTCTCCTTGGGATAGCACTTGCCATTGACGCACTCGGTGTAGGATTCGGGGCAGGTATGGCAGGCATATCAAGCGCGCTTACTCCGGTCGTGGCAGGCGTTACGCAATGCATATTCGTAGGCCTCGGCCTTGCGCTGGGAAGAAAAATGCGGGGAGTAATCCCTGTCCAAATGTTGGAAAATGCACCGGGGGGAATACTCATATTTCTTGGGGCCATGAGATTGAAATAGCAGTTAGAGGAAGGATTTGAGGAAGTGATCACGAAGTTCTAGACCCATAGCTCATCATTTAGGAAAAGCCGTCATAGTTTCTTTTGGCAGTCAATACTTAGGAATGGTAGTGAATTGCGGAGTGGTTATAGGCGTGACCGGACCAATTGCAAGTGGCAAGAGCCTTGTTGCTTCTGAACTTGCCGTTTCCGGGGCATATATCATAGATGTGGATATTATCGCGCGCGAGTTGGTGGAGCCGGGAATGCCTGCGCTTGCTGAGATACGCAAGGAGTTTGGCCCGGAATACATCTCAGAGCAAGGAGCCTTAGATCGAGGGGCCTTGGGAAGACTTGTATTCTCCAATCCCGAGGCCCTTAGTCGTTTGAATAGGATTATGTTTCCAAAGCTCGTGGACGCTGCAAAGGAAAGACTAAATGAAGTGTCCGGGCAATATGACTTAGTTGTGGTGGATGCTGCTATCCTTTACGAGGCAGGTTTGGACAAGCTCACAGATAAGGTCGTAGCGGTGACTGCCGGGAAAGAGTTACGCATATCAAGGATCATTGAAAGGAACCAGCTTTCATACGAGGAAGCTAAGGCGCGCATAATGGGGCAGGGTGATCTTGACGATATCGCCAAGCGCCGAGCGGACCTTGTCATAGATAACTCGAGCACGCCTCGAGCCTTACGAAAGAAGCTCGTAGACGTCCTGTACGTCCTTGGCATTGACATATCGGGCCAAGACAGCGGATAGCATTTACTCCTACTATGAATAGGTCAAGATCCTAATGTATATGGGTATTAGAGTAAGAGAAGCAGCCCCTGGGCAGAGGGCGGTGGTTGTGTGTTTGTTGTGAATCTTAGGCGTGTAGCAAGACAGATACTGGCGTTTCTAGGTATTCTGCTGCTGGTATATCTCTTCTTTAACTCCAGATGGTATCTGGAGCGAGTGTATCCAATACATCATAGGGATATAATCACGCAATACTCACTCGAGAATGATGTAGATCCATTTCTAGTTGTTGCAGTGATTCGCGTAGAGAGTAGATTCCATCCTCAGGCAGTCTCTGCTAAGGGTGCCAGGGGATTGATGCAAGTAATGCCTGACACCGGTCAGTGGATCGCAGGAGAATTGGGGATTGAAGATTTCGATCCTGAGATGCTGTACGATCCCACAACTAACTTGAAGGTCGGCACGTGGTATTTAGCACTCCTTAAACGGGAGTATGGTGGAGATCTTGCACTTACTCTTGCTGCTTATAACGCGGGTCGAGGTAATGTCAGCAAGTGGATTGAAGAGCAGCGCTGGACCGGGCGGGAGGAAGACATCAACTGTATCCCGTTTCCCGAAACCAGGGAATATGTGAAGAAAGTGCTTCGTCTCTACGACACGTATCGAAAGGTCTACAGAGGACGCTGGGAGGCATAATCGGATATAGTGTAAGTCCTTGCAGAATGTGGTATAATCATGCTTGATCCAGAGCTATATTCCACGAAATTGGCGGTTGATTTTCCATATGTCATCTAATATGTCGTAAGTTTCAATTCTGAAAGGGGCGTTTTCCATGACAGGGGACGAGCGCGCATCTTGTCCGTGTTCTGATGAGATCCGGAATCTTGCTGATGCTAAGGCAGTTACGGCAGATGCGAAGACCAGGTTCTATTCAGCTGAGCACGACGAGATTCGCTGCGGTCTTACTACAGACATATACTTTGTCAGGACACGAGAAATCTTGGACAAGCTGGGACTTGCAAAAACATCGGTTGTTGCTGAGATCTTCTCGCGTAAACCCGGAGTCTTAGCAGGGGTAGATGAGGTTCTTCACCTTCTTAAGGACAAGCAGGTTAAGATATGGGCAGTTCCTGAAGGGGAAGAGTTTGACCCAAAAGAAGTTATAATGCGTATTGAAGGTTCGTATGATGAGTTTGGGATGCTTGAAACCACGATCCTCGGTTTTCTTGCAAGTTCCAGCGGGTGGGCGACTGCTGCGAGAGCTGCGAAGAAGGCAGCAGAGGACAAAACAGTCATCTGCTTTGGTGCAAGACATGTCCATCCTGCTGTAGCCCCGGTCATGGAGCGTGCTGCCGTTATTGGTGGGGCTGACGGAGCAAGCTGTATCCTTGCTGCGAAGTTGCTTGGCAGAGAGCCTTCCGGGACTGTCCCACATGCTGCGTTTTTGATTGTCGGGGACAGCGTGAAGGTTGCAGAGGCTTACGATAAGTTTATGCCTGAGGACGCCCCCAGAATCATATTGGTAGATACGTTTAAGGATGAGGCCGAAGAATCTCTAAGGGTAGCTGAAGCGCTCGGTGAGAGGCTCGCAGGAATCAGGCTTGACACTCCCGGGGAGCGAGGCGGAGTGACTCCGGATCTGGTGACAGAGGTAAGGGCAAGGCTTGACCAAGCTGGGTATAGCCATGTCAAAATCTTTGTATCAGGGGGGCTGTATCCTGAAAAGATCCAGACTCTGTCCCAGGCAGGAGCGTATTCCTTCGGGGTTGGGAGTTACATATCCCAAGCGTCTCCTATTGATATGACCTTGGATCTTAAGGAAGTCGGCGGGAAGCCTATTGCAAAGAGAGGCAGAATCCCAGGTATTATTCGAAATGATAAGCTTGAGTTAGTAAAGGGTTAACGAAGTAAGCAAAGGGGCAGATTGAAAGAAGCCGGCTTATTTGGTTGGCCGACAGTTGCGCTGGAAGCAGCCTTTAGAGTTATAGCAGGTTACAAAAGCTAGCTCAGTGGGTTAAGAAGAGGAGGCGGAAGAGTTCCCGCCTCCTTGCGGTTTTTCTAGTCGCTGTTCTTA
>DIQZ01000048.1:0-2739 GCA_002424305.1 Firmicutes bacterium UBA5449 | reverse complement strand
TAGTCGCTGTTCTTATCTGCAAAGACCGCCATGGCGTCACGCATGAAGATGGCCAAGCCTTCGCCGAATCTGTCGATGCTCTCAATGAAGCGCTCATCATCTACGTACATTTGACCCAATGCCTTGAATGTCTCAGGTGAATAAGCGCTAAAGTTGGCGTTTAGGAGATCATACCAAGCTTTGATAGCTGCTTGTGCTTCTAGTGATTCCGGTGAACCGTGACGAAGGGTTGCAAGTTTCGTGTAGATTGCCTCAATCTCGCCGGACAGTGCCATTAGGGCCTCCTTGGACATGCCGGCCAGCTTAGTCTTGGAGTCATCAACTGTTTCGTCTCCCCAACGCTTGCGCGCCTCTTTCTCATATGGGTTATGACTAAAGTCGAAACCTCGGAATTTCTCTTTGTCAGTCATCTCAAGTTCTCCTTTCAGGTGTCGGATTGTCTTATCAATGGTCTCCAGCATTTTGTCGAGTCGAGTACGTTTTTCGAGCAACATCTTCCGATGCAGAAGTAACGCTTCTTGTCGGTTGAATGAAGGGCTGCCAATGATCTTCTTGATTTCTTTCAAGGAGAACCCAAGTTCTCTGAAAAATAAGATCTGCTGAAGCGTATCCAGATTGTCATCAGAGTAAAGGCGATAGCCGGATTCAGTTGTCGCATCTGGGGTTAACAATTCTATTTCGTCATAATGATGCAGTGTGCGCACGCTGACACCGACCAAGTCCGCTACTTCCTTTACTTTCATAGCCATAGCAATTACCGCCCCTTCAACTCATACTATAGACTATTACGTAACGTGATAGTCAAGTGGGTGGTGACTGCTTTGCTAATGCTACTCTACTTCTAGCAGAATACTTGATTGGGTTGGGATTAGTCAGTTTCGGCCTCTGCAGGTGCATGGCGAGTTCAATGCACCATCGGTGGCCTAATATGGGTCCATAATTAATTTGACAACAGCTCACTGAGCCCTTATAATTTTGTTTAGACCGAATAACACAATAATTGCATTTCATTATTAGTGCCCGGGTGGCGGAATTGGCAGACGCGCACGTTTGAGGGGCGTGTGGGTAACCCCCATACGAGTTCAAGTCTCGTCCCGGGCACCATTTGATTGTCATATGGATGCTGCGGTGGGTTCAGCGGAGAGGTAGGCTATGAGGGTATCGCTCTCAGGGCCGAATTCGAGGCGGCGAGCAAAATAACGTAGCATCTTCCTTTTTTCAGATAGTCTTGTTCTTGCCGTAGAATATTCTACCATCTTCTAAATGTGCTCTATACGCACAGCCCCTGGCTATCAATTGATCGGGATGAATGCATTTTTTCTCATCAGAACATTCCTCATATCTATAGCAGCATCCAAAGGGCTCAACAGAAAGCATAAAATAAGCTTCGTCATAAATTCTCGAAAACAGTTGGTGCATTTGCTCTAGCTCATCTTGAGAATTAAACAACACTCTAATCCACCGGTCGGATTTTATAGTCTCTGTCTTGATAGGGGTAAAGTCATTTAAGGCTCGTTTACAGATAGGGTTTACTGAAATGTACTGTTTTCTCTTCCCATAGACTATTCTCATGACTGGCATTTTGAAAATCCGAATAGAAACACCTACTTCCAGAGGGAGTATTTCAATGTGTTCCGCCGAGTCTTCCTTGCTAGATTTAATCAGGGCAACTATCTCACTCGCTATAGTATTTTCGATATCTTTACTCACTATCTATGCCCCCAATCACATTGTAAAAGTTCTCTTCGGAAATGATTTGTATGCCGGTTCCTTTTTTCGCGTATCTAATGGCTTTTCGAGTCTTAGCACTTTGTTTATGGCCGTTTAGAAGTCTGTAGTCCTGAACTCCCAACACTAGATAGTCAGTTTTCATAGTGACATTATCGGCAGGGCATCCGCCTAAGTTGGCGATGACTTGATAGGCTTGAGCTCGGCTCAAGCCGTTTAAAGCCCCAGTAAGAGCTACCGTCTTTCCATAAAATTCGTTATCCTCGTCGAAGTTTGTTGTTGCAGCAGCAATCCTTTTGGACAATGGTAATGACTTGGTACGAGGTTGGTTTACAGGGTGATTTCTCATGTAAGCACAAGAAGTATGATCGTGGTTAGATAGTCTCCCTAACCTCAGATTAATTGACTCTGCAAAATCTTTAATACAATCATGTCCCAAAGATTCGACCATGTAGATCAGGATCTTTGCTGTAGCTTTAGCATCTTCCAAAGCATTGTGATGGTTAAAATGAATTCCAAGACAGTGCGCAAGGGTATCAAGTCTATAATTGATGACGTTCTTGAAAACTTTCTGGCTGGCTCTATATGAACATATGTAATCCAAATTGGGAAATGGTAGGTCGTAGTAATCTAAGGTTCTGACCAATACTGATATGTCGAAGGAAGCATTATGGGCAACGACGATCTGATTCTCGAGATAGGGTTGTATTTCATTCCAACATTCAGAAAACAAAGGCTTATCCCGCAATTGCTTCTCGGTAAGCCCGTTAAGCAATACATTAAAATAGTTAAACTCAAAAGGTTGTGGACGTATTAGCCAGTATTTTGTTTCAACGATTTGCGAATCCTTGACAACTGCTATTCCCAGAGAACATGCGCTAGTGCGTTTGCCATTGGCTGTTTCGAAGTCAATAGCAGTGAGATTCACCAAGATACCCCCCTTGACTTTAGGTGCAAATTTGTCCTCACGCCAACCTCATGTCGGCTGGCCGCACAGGCCTTAAGGGGATG